>NZ_OBEG01000002.1:1219840-1295812 GCF_900215415.1 Nocardia amikacinitolerans
CAGTGCTTGCCGGGCCGCACAGTGCTTGCCGGGCCGCACAGTGCTTGCCGGGCCGCACAGTGCTTGCCGGCAACGCCGTGCAGCAAAGGCCGCGCAGCGCCGAGTCATGCGCGCAAGGCCTGGCCGAGCGGCGCCGCGCAGCGCGAGCCGGGGCAGTACCGATACGAGTGTTGGCGTCGACCATCACAACGCTGTTCAGCGCGACGGAATCTGCAGCGTGCCACGCCGTTCAGCGCCGGACCGCGCTGCGCCGGGGCCTTGCAGCGCCGAGCCGTACAACGCGCGGCATGCTGTGCAGCGCGGGCCGTGCAGCCTGGTCGTGCAGCGCCGAACCATGCGATCCGAGGCCGACCCGGGTAATGCCGGGTCGGCAACGCCGGGCCGAGCGGCGCGCGCCGTGCAATGCGAGGCCGAGCCGAGCCGGGTCGGGCAGCACCGGGCCGGGCAGCGCAGGGCCCTGCAACGCGAGCCGTGCAGCGCCGATATGAGGGGTTGGCGTCGACCATCACCGCGCTATGTGTTCAGCAACGGGATCCGAAGAAGCGTGCCAACCGTTCAGTGCCGGACCGCGGCGCCGGCACCTTGCAGCGCCGAGCCGTACAACGCTGGCCGGGTCGGGCCGTGCAACGCCGGCCGCGCAGTGCGGGACCGGACAACACCACGCGGGGGGTGAGGGAGCTCCGAGCCGGGCGGCTGCGAGCCGAGTCGTGCCATACACCGCCGGGCCGAGCCGGGTCCGGCCAGCCGCCCAGAGTAATGCAGAGCCGAGCGGTGCAACACAGGGCCGAGCAGTAATGTGCAGCACCTGGTCGTGCAACTCTGAGCCATGCACCCGAGGCCGAGCCGGGTATCGCCGCGGCGACCCGGGTCGGCAACGCCGGGCCGAGCGGCGAAGTGCAGCGCCATGCGGTAGCAAGGCCGAGCCGTGGAGCGCCTAACCGGGCGGCGGCGGAACCTTGCAGCGCCGAGTCGTGCAACGCTCGCCGGGTCGACCCGTGCAACGCCGGGCAGCGCAGTGCGGGACCGGACAACTCCACGCCGCGAGGTGAGGCAGCTCCGAGCCGGACATCGCCGCGCCGACCCAAGTCGGGCAACGCCGGGCCGAGCGGCGAAGTGCAGCGCCGAGCCATGCGGTGGCAAGGCTGTGCGGCGGAGCGCCGGACGGTGCGGTGCCGGAACTTTGCGGCGCCGAGCCGTGGAACGCTGGCCGGGTCAGCCCGTGCAACGCCGGGCAGCGCAGTGCGGGACCGGACAACTCAACGCCGCGAGGTGAGGCAGCTTGGAGCCGGATGGCTCGAAGCTGAGCCGAGCCGTGTCATACAACGCCGGGCTGAGCCGGGGCGGGCAGCGGCCGGTCGCGCCGAGCCATGCAGTGCGGAACGAGTGGAGCCGGGTCGGGCCGCGCAACGCGGCGCCGGTCAGTGTGGGGCGGCTGTGAGCCGAGCCGTGCCATACACCGCCGAGCCGAGCCGAGCCGAGCCGGGTCGGGCTGGGCAGCGCCGGGCTGGGTAGCGCCGAGCCATGCGGTGCGGGGCCGAGCCGAGCCGGGTCTGGTCGGGCAACGCAGATCCGAGCGGCACTATGCAGCGCCGAACCATGCAGTGCAAGGCCGAGCCTGGCCGGCGTGCAGCCCAGGCCGCGCGGTGCGTTGCCGGGCAACGCCGTGCCGGACAGTCCGGGGCAGCTCCGATCCGGGCCGGGGCTTGTAGCTCGAGGCCGTGCCGGGCAACACAGGGCAAAGTCACAGGGGTGCGGCGCAGGTTGTGCAGCGTCTGGGCAGTGGCTCCTGGAGCGGCGTCGTCCCGGGCGTGCATTGGCAGCCGACTGTGATTCAGTTCATAATGCAGACGACCGGAAATTTCTCTACAAAGTACAGCGTACTAAGTAGAGAGTTTTCCGAGGAGGATGTATGAATATCACCACTTCCGCCATTTCGCTCAATGTCGCCGACCCGCAGTCCTCGGCCAAGTTCGTCATCGACCACCTCGGGTTCACCGAGAAGATGTCCGCCGACGGGTTCGTCTCGCTGGAGCGGCCCGACGCCGGGATGAACCTCATCTACCTGCGCACCGGGCTGAAGTCCTTCAAACCGGCGAGGGCGGCGGGTAGCGCGGGCGACGGGTTGCTCGTGGTGTTCGTGGTCGACGACATCGACGCGGAGTACGCCCGCCTCCAGGGCGAGGGCGTACCGATCGTGACGCCCATCGAGACCGAGGAATGGGGCGAGCGCTACTTCCAAATGTCCGACCCGAACGGAATCATCCTCCAACTCGTCCAGTGGGTCTAACCCCCTAGTCCGCTGCCACACACCGCGTGTACGCCTCACACAGCCGATGACTGTGTGAGGCGTACGAAAGGTGTGTGGCAGCGGTTTCCCAGTCAGCCGAGGGCGGCGCGGAAGACCTCGACGGCCGGGGTGGACGGGCGGCCGAGGAGTTTTTGCAGGTCGCCGGAGTCGACGTCGAGGTAGCCCGCGGCAATGCCGGTGTCCGCGTCGGCCAGCGCCTTCGCGTAGGCGGTGGGCAGCCCGGCCTGCTCCAGCGCGGCGGCGTAGTCCGCCTCGGCGAGGTTCTGGTAGCGGACCGGCTTGCCCGCTGCCTCCGAGATCGACTGTGCCAGTTCGTCATACGTGAGCCGCTCGTCGCCGCCGAGCTCGTAGACGCGACCCTCGTGGCCGTCGGTGGTGAGCACGCGCGCGGCGGCCGCGGCGTAGTCGGCGCGGGCCGCACCGGCCACTCGACCTTCGCCCGCCGCGCCGTGCAGCACACCGGATTCCACCGCGTGCGCGAGGCCGCCGAGGTAGTTCTCCCAGTACCAGCCGTTGCGCAGCAGTACGTATGGCACGGCGGACTCGGTCAACACGGCCTCGGTGCCGCGATGCTCCTGCGCGAGGATCAGCGGGTTCTCGGTGGCACGGGGAATGCTGGTGTACGCGAGCAGCCCGACACCCGCGCGCTCGGCCGCGCGAATCACGTTGGTGTGCTGGACAATTCGCTGTCCGAACTCGTTGCCGGAGATCAGCAGCAGCCGGTCGACGCCCGCGAGCGCGCGGTCGAGTGCGGCGGCGTCGCCATAGTCGGCTTCACGCACGTCGACGCCGCGGTCGGCCAGATCGGCCACCTTGCCCGAATCGCGCACGATCGCCACGGGCGAAACGCCCGCGCGCAACAGTTCCTCGACGACGAGCCTGCCCAGTTGTCCGCTTGCTCCCGCGACGGCGACGGTCATGATTCCTCCAAGTGTCAGATCTGCATGTACTAACTATTAGTAAGCACTATGCATTCTGATGCCACTGCCGTCAAGGCGGGTACCATCGACCCCATGGACACCCAGCCCATCCCGTCGGCCGAGGTCGACGACGCGACGCTGGAAGCCGACGTCTTCGCGCGAAACTGCACGTCACGGCCGGTTTTGCAGAATATTGCGAGCCGGTGGGGCATTCTCGCGCTGGTGGCGCTGCGAGAGGGGCCGTACCGCTTCAGCGCGCTGCGCAGGCGGGTCGACGGTGTGAGCGAACGCATGCTCTCGCAGACTCTTCAGGCGCTGGAGCGCGACGGCATGGTGCACCGCGAGGTGCAGGAGACGATTCCGCCGCGCGTCGAGTACACCCTGACCGAACTCGGCGCCGAGGTGGCCGCCCAGCTCGAGGGGCTCATTCAGCTGGTGGAGAAGAACATGCCGCGGGTGCAGGAGGCCCAAGCCGCCTACCACCGCGAGTGATCGGGAACGACCGCGCCCGCCGAGCGGTTGCAGGAGACATGGAACTCTCCGAAGCCGTCGATTTCGCTCGCTCCGCTCGCCGTTCCGTGCTGACCACCATCCGCCGCAACGGCAGGCCCCAGCTGTCCAATGTGCTGCACGTCGTCGGCGACGACGACATCATCCGCATCTCCATCACCGCCGACCGCGCGAAATACCACAACCTGCGCCGTGACCCGTGGGCCGCGCTGCACGTCACCCGCGACGATTTCTTCGCCTACGCCGTCCTCGAAGGCACCGTCGAACTCACCCCCGTCGCCGCCGACCCCGACGACCCCACCGTCGACGAACTCGTCGCCTACTACCGCGCCGCCTCCGGCGAACACCCCGACTGGTCCGACTACCGCCGCTCCATGGTCGAAGACCACCGCGTCATCGCCCGCTTCACCCCCGACCGCGCCTACGGAATGCTCTGACCGGGCTCACAAGCCTCGGATTCCGCGCGAACTCGACGGCTGGCGTCGGTGTCCGGTCGAACACCGTCCGTGTCCGGCGGATCGCCCGGCGACGGCGCCGGTGCCCGCTGCTCGGCTCGAATTTCGATCTCGATCCGGGTTCGCGCCGCGCCGGGATCCCACATCTCTTGGAACGGACCGACCAGCGAACCACCGAGACCGCGGCGACGAGCCCGCGTCGCTGCCCACGCGAAACCGGCCGTGACCCCGACGATGGGACCGACCGACAGCACGAACAGCAGGAAACCGTCCATGGCCGCGATGCTACGGCGCCGGGCGCCCTCGACGAGCCAGCGCCGAGCGCCCTCCACGAGCACGTTCTACTTCGAAAGCACCACCGGGAGTGGGACTTTCGCTCAACGGGTGAGGAGTTGGGTGACGGGGAGGAAGGTGTAGCCGTCGGCGCGTAGTTCGGTGACTATGCGGGGGATGGCGGCGAGGGAGTCCGGGTTGCTCATGACGTGCAGCAGGATGATGGAACCGGGGCGGACGTTCGCGAGGGTTTCGCCGACGATCTGGTCGGTGGTGGCGACCTTGCCGGAGTCCGGTTCGACGTCCCACATGACGGTGGTGCGGTCGTGGTCGGCGAGGTATCGGGGCAGCGACCAGAGCTTCTTGCCGTAGGGCGGGCGGAAGGTGATGGGTCCGCGGTAGCCGGTCTTCGCGATCTCGGCGTCGGTGTCCTCGATCTCGGCGCGCACGGTCTCGTCGGAGACGAACACCATGCGGCGGTGGTTGTAGGTGTGGTTGCCGATCTCGTGACCGGCGGCGGCGATCGCCCTACCGGCCTCGGGTCGCGCGGCGAGATCACGCCCGTTCAGGTAGAACGTAGCCGGAACGCCCGCGTCCGCAAGGACTTTCAGCACTTCGGGTGCGTTGTCGGAGGGACCGTCGTCGAGCGTCAGCGCGACCACTTTGTCCGCGGTGTCGACCCGATCGACCAGCCGCCCCGCCACCTGATAGGTGCGCGAGTTCATCAGGAAATAGGTGCCGACGCCCAGCAGCACGACGAGGACGAGGGCGAGCGCGGCCCCGGTCAGCATTCGGCGAAGCATCTTCGCTGTATATCAGAAGTCGCGACCGAACCCCCTCGGCGAGAACCATATTCGGGCGAACGCATCCTCCGCGCCCTACCAGCCACCCCGAGGGCGAGTCTTACGAGCCCGTTCGCGGCCCGTCTCGCTTCCGAGCGTTCGAGACGCATGCACCGAAGGTGCGAGACTCGAACGCTCGGAAACGAGACATCAGGGGGGCCGCGAACCCGCGCGCTAGCGCGCCGAAAACACCGCTCAGAAGTTGATCATGTGGCCCGCGAGACCGTGGATGGCCTCCTGCAGCGCCTCGCTGAGCGTCGGGTGGGTGTGCACGTTGCGCGCCAGCTCGTTGACCGTCAGGTCCCACTTCTGGGCCAGGGTCAGCTCGGGCAGCAGCTCCGAGACGTCCGGTCCGATCAGGTGGCCGCCGATCAGCTCCCCGTACTTGTTGTCGGAGATCAGCTTCACGAAACCGGTCGCGTCGCCGAGGCCGTGCGCCTTGCCGTTGGCGGTGAACGGGAAGGTCGCGACCTTCACGTCGTAGCCCTCGGCGCGCGCCTGCTCCTCGGTGAGGCCGAAGCTGGCCACCTGCGGCTGGCAGAAGGTGGCGCGCGGCATCATGCGGTAGTCACCGAGGGTGACGGTCTCCGCGCCGCCGATGGTCTCGGCCGCGACCACGCCCTGCGCCTCCGCGACGTGCGCGAGCTGCAGCTTCCCGGTGACGTCACCGATGGCGTAGATGTGCGGCACGTTGGTGCGCATGTAGTCGTCGATGGCGATGGCGCCGCGCTCGAGCTGCACGCCGGTGTTCTCCAGGCCGTAGCCCTCCACCCGCGGCGCGAAGCCGACGGCCTGCAGCACCTTGTCGACGGTGACGGTCTCCACCGAGCCGGACTTGTTGTCCTTGATCGAGACGGTGACCTTGGACCCGTCGTCGTCGATGGACTGCACGGCCGCACCGGTGGTGATGGTGATGCCGAGCTTCTTGTACGCCTTGGTGATCTCCTTGGAGACGTCGGCGTCCTCGTTGGGCAGCGCGCGGTCCAGGAACTCCACGATGCGCACGTCGACGCCGTAGTTCTTCAGGACGTAGCCGAACTCCATGCCGATCGCGCCCGCGCCGACGATGAGGACCGAACCGGGCAGGTCCCGGGTCATGATCTGCTCTTCGTAGGTGACCACGTTGGCGCTGAGCTGGGTGCCGGGCAGCAGCTTGGTGACGGTGCCCGTCGCGATGATCACGTTGTCGAACGTGACGGTCTCGGTGCCGCCCTTGGACAGCTCGACCGAGAGCGTGTTCGCGTCGACGAAAGTGCCCTTGCCGTCGAACTCGTCGATCTTGTTCTTCTTCATCAGGAAGTGGACGCCCTTGACCCGGCCGTCCGCCACCTTGCGGCTGCGGTCGAACGCCGCGCCGAAGTCGAAGCTCGCCTCACCGGTGATGCCGAAGGTCTTGGCCTCCTTGGTGAAAATGTGCGCGAGTTCGGCATTGCGCAGCAACGCCTTCGACGGGATGCAGCCCACGTTCAGGCACACACCGCCCCAGTATTTCTGCTCGACGATCGCTGTTCGCAGGCCGAGTTGAGCGGCACGGATCGCGGCGACATAACCGCCGGGACCAGCGCCGAGAACGACGACATCGTAGTGGGAAGTCACGCCACCGAGCCTAACTCCGTTGCCGGGAGTTCACCCACCGTGGTCCCGGTTCGGTGAGATGCCGAGCACAGGGGGACGGACGAGCGCCGCCGAGGCCGCGCCGACCTGGACGGGATCGGCCGCGTGAGCACTACGGTGAGCTGGTGACAAACGGCGGATCGAGCGGTGCGGACGGCGTCCGGCCGCTCGATCCGATCGACGGCACCACCTCGACGCACCTCGTCCGCCTGGTCCGTGATGTCGTTCGGCTATCGAATGTCGATCCGGCGCGGCTGGCCCGCATTCCCTCGATCGATGACGCCGCGCTGGCCGGTGAACTCAACCGGATTCCGCTGCGCTCGCTGGTCGACCTGTGGGAGTTGCTCGCGCGGGCGAGGCCGGAGCCGGGAGCTGGACTTGCCGTGGCGCGGGCCGCGCCGCTCGGGACACTGACCACCTGGGACTATCTCGTCACCACCGGCCCGACGCTGGCCGACGCGCTGCGGGCGGCACAGCCCTACCACCGGGTGGTGACCGCCGCCGCCGAAGGCTTCGAGCTGGACCACCCCGGCGAACTCACGGTCGGCTACCGCACCACCGCGGGCGATCCCGACGTCTCCGCGGTGGTCAACGAGTACGTGCTGGCCTACTACCTGCGCCGCGCCCGCGAGGCGACCGGTCGACCCGTCGTCCCCGCCCGGCTCACCTTCAGCCGCGCCGCCCCGGCGTCCCACGAGGTGTTGACCACCGCCTTCGGCACCGACCGCATCGAATTCGACGCACCGGCCGACACCATCACCTTCACCGCCGCCGACGCCGCCGCACCGCTCCCCCGCGCCGACCCCATGCTCGCCGACCTGCTCCGCAGCCACGCCGACTTGGTGCTCGCCACGGCCAAGCCGGTCCCCGGCCCGCTGGAGGCCTTCCGCACTGCCCTGGACGCCATCCTCGACCAGGGCGAACCCTCCCTCGCCGCGGTCGCCCACCGCTTGGCCGTGAGCCCGCGGACCTTGCAACGTCAACTCGCCGAGCACGACACCGGATGGCGGCACGAGGTCGACCTGGCCCGCTACGAACGCGCGAAAGCCTTTCTCGACCAAGGACTTACCACCGCGTCCGTCGCCGACCGCCTCGGCTTCGCCGACGACCGCGCGCTACGCAAGGCCTTCCGGCGCTGGACCGGCACCTCGCCATCCACCCGTCGGCGCAGCTGACACCGTCGAGCGGGACGCATGTCCTCGCAGGCCGTGCACACGCTTCGCAGACCGTGCAACTCTTGCGAAGGGTACAAAGCGTCTGCGAAGTCCCCTCTCTCTGCACGGCGCGAAGTTGCAGCGGGGCGCGCCAGGATGGTGGCGTGTTCGGACCGGTTGGTGGCGGCGGAGGACCTGGGAAGTCGGTTGGGGCGCCCATAACGTGATTCGTGCCGGATGGAACGGTCCGGAACGTTCTCGGAGGAAGTGCGAAACAGATGACTACACAGGCGGTTTCGAACACGGTCACAACCAGGGAGATTCACTTGGCGGCCCGGCCCGAGGGTGCGCCTACCCAGGCGAACTTCGCGCTGGTGACCCGACAGATCCCCGAACTCGCCGAAGGGCAGATCCTGGTGCGCAACACCTGGATGTCGGTCGACCCCTACATGCGCGGTCGGATGGACGATCGTCCGTCCTACATCGCACCGTTTCAGGTCGGCGCGGCGTTGGAGGGGTCCGCGGTCGGCGAGGTGATCGCCTCGCGGTCGGCGCGGATTCCCGTGGGCGCCACGGTGACCCACTTCGCGGGGTGGCGGGAACACTCGGTGGTCGATGACGAGCTCGCGACGCCGATCGATACGTCCGCGGCCGAGCCGCAGCACTTCCTCGGCGCGCTCGGCACCACCGGGCTCACCGCGTACGCCGCGCTCACCGATGTGTCGCCGGTCCGGCCCGACGACACCGTCTTCGTCTCGGCGGCGGCGGGCGCGGTGGGTAGTGTCGCGGGTCAGATCGCGAAGGCGCTCGGTGCGGGCCGGGTCGTCGGCTCGGCGGGCGGTCCGGCGAAAACCGCTCTGCTGCTGGAGGAATTCGGTTTCGACGCCGCGATCGACTACCGCGCGGGCGACTTGGCGGGGCAGCTCGCGGAGGCAGCTCCGGAGGGCATCGACGTCTACCTGGACAGCGTCGGCGGTGAGCACCTGCGCGTCGCGGTGGCGGCCATGCGGCCGAAGGGCCGGGTCGCGCTCGTCGGCGCGATCAGCGGATACAACGGCGCGACCGGCGAGCAAGGACCCGACCTGTATCTGGCTGCCACCAAAGAGGTTTCGCTGCGCGGCATGTTGGTGAGCAGCTACTTCCCGATCTTCGGCGAGTACATCGCCAAGGCCGCCGCCTGGCTGGCCGACGGCACCCTGCGCACAAGAGAGACCGTCTACGAAGGGCTGGAGCAGGCACCCGCCGCGTTCCTCGGCGTGCTGTCGGGTGCCAACACCGGCAAGATGCTCGTGCGTCTGGGATGAACGCACCGGTCAGCGCCGACCACACCGCCTGCCCGACGGCACAACCGGCAGACCGCTCACGGGGGTTGGCGCAAGCACCCGCCGCCCTTGTCGGCGTCCTGTCCTGCGCCGACCACACCGTCTGGCCCGACGGCACACCCAGCAGACCGCTCACGGGGGGGTTGCGCAAGCACCCTCCGCCCTTGTCAACGTCCTGTCCTGTGCCAACCGCACGGCCGAGGACGAGTGAGCCCGGGCCACAGCCGCGCAAGCCGAAGCCCGCTCAGTCCCGCCAGACCTGTTCGGCGACCCTGCGGAAGTTCCCACCGAACACCGCTGCCCGCTCGTCCTCGGTGAATCCGCGCGCGGCCAGCTCGGCGTCCAGCCCTGGACCGACGCCGACGCCGAGCAGGTCCTCCGGCGGAACCCATTGCAGTGGACCATATTTGGTATACGACTCCGAGAACGCGTCCGGATTGGCGAACAACTCGGCGTTGAAATCGTCGGCGTCGAAGGAGTAGTCCGAGCCGATGCCGATGTGCTGCACGCCGACGAGTTCCGCACCGTATTGGACGTGGTCGGCCATGGCCGCGACGCGCCGGGCTCGTTCGTCGGGCTCGTTGTGCCCCAGGAAGATTCCGACGCCGTTGATACCGATGACACCGCCGGTCTCGGCGCACGCCATGGCCTGCTCGTCGGTGATGTTGCGCGGGTGATCCCACAGCGCGGCGAAATTGGCGTGGCTGTAGATCATCGGCACGGCGGTCGACGCGGCGAGGTCCAGCCCGGTACGCCGCGAACAATGCGCGCCGTCGACGAACACGCCGACCTCGTTGAGCTTGCGCACCAAATCCCTACCGTAGGCGGTGAGTCCGGTGTCCTCGGTGTCGAGACAACCGCAGCCCGCGGCGTTGGCATAGTTGTAGGTCGGCAGCAGCGAGCGCACGCCGAGTTCGTGGAACACCTCGACGTTGTCCAGGTCGCCGCCGAGCGGCTCGGAGTCCTCCAGATCGAAGGCGAGCGCGATCCGTTCCGGATCGCCGAGGTCGTCCAGACCGCTGACCAATCGAAACCGGCCGTCCGCCAGCGCATCCCGGCGGAACTGCCGCACCAGCGCCAGCGAATCGGCGGTGCTCTGACTGGAGTAGCCGATGTTCAGCGACAGGTAGGAACCGAGCGGATACCTGGCCAGCTCCGTGATGTCGGCGGAGGGCAGCAGCGGCAGACAACAGTGCTGCTCCCACAGGAAGGCGGCCAAATTCGAACTCCTGTCGCTCGGTGCGGAAGTTCGATCTTAATGAGCGCGGGCAGCGACGAATTCGAGACGAATCCGCGACACAACGGTGGCTAACGAACTGTCGGATTCGACCGATTTCCCGTGTGCTTCATCCCAACTGCCCCAAGGCGGTGCGACGTGCGTCGCTTCCTCGTTCTGATTTCCGCGCTGGCCGCCGGAATCGTACTCCTGATCTTTCCCGGCTCCGCCGACGCGACCCCTTCCTATTGCGGTTTGGTCTGGGGTTCGCTCGAGAAGACCGAGCCGAACCACTCGACCGCGCCCGTCACGAGCGTGCGCTCCGGTCGCCACCAGTGTTTCGACCGGCTCGTCATCGACGTCGCAGGTCCGGTCACCGGCTACCGGGCGACCTATGTCGGCTCGGTGAGCATGGACGCCTCCGGCGCACCCGTGCCGCTGCGCGGCGGCGCCTTCCTGAGCGTGACGGTGCACGCTCCTGCCTACGACAACGCGGGCAACCCCACCTACAACCCGGCCGATCGGGGCGAACTGGCGAGAGTCGCCGGCTATCGAACCCTCCGGCAGGTCGCCTGGGCCGGGTCGTTCGAAGGCCAGACCACCTTGGGCGTCGGCGTGCGCGCGCGGCTGCCGTTCCGGGTGTTCACGCTGGACGGACCCGGCGGCGGATCGCGGGTCGTGATCGACGTCGCACACTTCTGGTAACCGCGCACGCAGGGAGGACGCCGCTCAGCAACAATAGTTGACATGAGCGGCGTCGAGCAGAACGTGAACGATCCCTACTTGTGGCTGGAAGAGGTGACCGGCGAACGGCCACTGGCGTGGGCGCGCGCCCACAACGAGGTCGTCGGACAACGCTTCGCCTCGACCGAGCGGTTCACCGAGCTGGAGCGCCGCATCCTCGACATGCTCGACACCGACACCAAGATCGCCTACCCGGGCCGTCGCGGGCGCTGGCTGTACAACTTCTGGCGCGACGCCGAGCACCCGCGCGGCCTGTGGCGGCGCACCACGTTCGCCGAGTACGCCAAGGAGTCACCGGACTGGGACGTCCTGATCGACCTGGACGCGCTGGCCGCCACCGAAGGCGAGAACTGGGTGTGGGGCGGTGCCGCGGTGCTGCGGCCGGAACAGTCGCGTGCGCTCGTCAGCCTGTCCCGCGGCGGCGCCGACGCCAAGGTGGTTCGCGAATTCGACATCGAACGAAGAGAATTCATCGAACCGACGGACGGCGGTTACTTCCTGCCCGAGGCGAAATCGGAGATCCGCTGGATCGATGTCGACTCGGTGTATGTCGGCACCGATTTCGGCCCCGGTTCGCTGACCGAATCCGGATACCCACGCATCGCCAAGCGCTGGCGGCGCGGCACCGAACTCGCCGACGCCGAAACGGTTTTCGAGGGCGCCGAGGAAGACGTCGCGGTCTCCGCAGGCTACGACCGCACCCCCGGCTACGAACGCCATTTCGTCGGCCGCGCCACCGACTTCTTCAACGAAGAGGTCTACCTCATCGAGGACGACGGCACGCTGCGCCACATCGACGTGCCGACCGACGCCAGCGAATCCTGGTACAAGGACTGGCTGCTGGTTCGCTTGAAGTCGCCGTGGGAGGTGGGCGGCGTGACCTATCCGGCCGGTGCGCTGCTGGCCACCGATTTCGAGAGCTTCCTTTCCGGCGCACGGGAATTCGAGGCGCTGTTCACCCCCGACGCGCACACCTCGCTGCACGGCTACGGCTGGACCGAGAACCACCTGCTGCTCATCACCCTTCAGGACGTGCAGACCAAGCTGCACGTACTCACCCCGGGCCCCGACGGGTGGTCCGTCGAGCCGCTGGCCGACACGCCCCCGATGGCGACGACCAGCGTCATGAACCTGGACCCGCTGGAGGGCGGCGACGAGTTCATGCTCACCACAAGCGGTTTCACCACCCCGGCCACGCTGCTTGCCAGCGCGGTCGGCGGCAGCACCGAACAGCTCAAGCAGGAGCCCGCGTTCTTCGACGCCGAAGGCGTGCAGACCGAGCAGTTCTTCGCCCGCTCCGACGACGGAACGATGGTGCCGTACTTCGTGATTCGGCACCACGACCGCACCGACGAGCCGGGCCCGACGGTCATGTCCGGCTACGGCGGTTTCGAGGTGTCCCGTACGCCCGCCTACAGCGGCGCGTCCGGCATGGGCTGGCTCGAGCGCGGCGGCACCTGGGTGATGACCAACATCCGCGGCGGCGGCGAGTACGGCCCGGAGTGGCACACCTCGGTGCAGAAGGCCAACCGCCACAAGGTGTACGAGGATTTCGCCGCCATCGCAAGGGATCTCGTCGACCGCGGCATCACCACACCGCGGCAGCTCGGCGCGGTAGGCGGCAGCAACGGCGGCCTGCTGATGGGCGTGATGCTGACCAGGTACCCGGAGCTGTTCGGCGCCATCGTCTGTCAGGTCCCGCTGCTCGACATGAAGCGCTACCACCTGCTGCTGGCCGGCGCATCGTGGATGGCGGAGTACGGCGATCCGGACAAGCCGGAGGAGTGGGAGTACATCGGCAAGTACTCGCCGTACCAGAACGTGCGCGCCGACGCGGAGTACCCGCCCATCCTGCTCACCACCTCCACCCGCGACGACCGCGTCCACCCCGGGCACGCGCGCAAGATGGCGGCGCTGCTGGAGGAGCAGGGACACACGTTCTGGTACCACGAGAACATCGAGGGCGGGCACGGCGGCGCCGCGGACAACAAGCAGATGGCGTTCCAGGCCGCGCTCATCTACGAGTTCTTCACCCAAATGCTCATGGAGAAGGGCGAATAGGACTCACGCTGTGGCGTGCTCCAGCTCGGCCAGCCCCGCCTCCAGGTGCCGGAGGATCCGCTGGAGGTGGGGCACGCTGCGGCGGCAGCCGACCACTCCGAAATCGAGGTTGTCGGCGTTGGACGTCACGGTGATGTTGAGCGCCTGGCCGTCCAGCACGATCGACATCGGGTAGTTGCCGTCCAGCCGCGCGCCGTTCCAGTACATCGGTTCGCGCGGGCCTGGCACGTTGGAGATCACGATGTTGAACGGCGGGCGCGTCATCGAGACGAAGCCCGGCACGGTCGACAGGCCCAGCGGCGCGATCATCAACGCCGACACCGCGAGTGCCTGCGTCTTGGGCATCCGCGCGAACAACCGCTTGCCCTCGCTCATGGACTCGCTGATCGTCCGCAGTCGCACGGCGGGGTCGGGCAGATGGGTGCCGAGGTTGCACAGGATCGTGCCGACGCTGTTGCCGCTCCCCTCGTCGGCGCCGTCGTGCCGCAGCGACACCGGGACCATCGCGATGAGCGACCGATCCGGCAGCGCGTCGTGCTCGAGCAGATAGCAGCGCAGCGCGGCCGAGCACATCGCGAGGACCACGTCGTTGACGGTGACGTCGGCCGCCGCCTTCACCGCCCTGATCCGCGCCAGCGGCCAGGACTGCGCCGCGCAACGCCGCGCTCCCCCGATTCGCACGTTGAACATCGAGTCCGGCGCGTCGAACGGGAGGGCGAGCCGGTGTTCGGCGAGCGCCTGTTTGGCCAGCGCCAGGGTCGACGGCGCGATGCCGCCGATGCCGCGCAACGCGCCCACCGCGCGCCCGGCCAGCGACGGCCCCCCACCGCGTCGGCCCTCGCCGGAGGAACTCCACGGCACCTGGACGTCGGTCGCGTTCGGGTCGGTGCTCAGCGTGCGCTGGAGCAGCAGTTGCGCCGAGACGCCGTCGATCAGCGCGTGGTGCACCTTCGTGTAGACCGCGAGGCGACCGTCGTCGAGTCCCTCGATCAAACGCTGCTCCCACAGCGGGCGGTGCCGGTCGAGCAAGCTGCTGTGCAGCCGGGAGGTGAGGTCGAGCAGTTCCCGCACCCGACCCGGCGAGGGGAGCGCGGAGCGGCGCAGGTGATAGTCCAGATCGACCTCGTCGTCGTAGGACCAGGTGAGGCTGGAGATGCCGCCGAGCAGCGTGCCAGGACGTTTGCGGAACAGGCGCTTGCGCACCGGCATCGCGAGCATCTGTTCGTGGATGGTTCTGGCGAAGTCGGGACCGGCGTCGTCCGGCGGCTGGAACAGCTGGAGCGAACCGACGTGCATCGGGTGTTCCCGCGACTCGTTCACCAGGAAGATCGCGTCGGGTGGAGATATCAACTCGACCATGTGCCCGTCCCTTGCCGAACCCGAGTCGAAGAAATGTACCGCTTCGCCCGCGCCGGTCGGCCGGATTCGGCTCCACCGTCGCGTGTTCGCGGTCATCGCGCGGCAAACATCTACGTCGTAGATGAGATCTACAGCGTAGCCGCAAAGCGGTGGCGGCTACCATGCCCGCATGTCGTCCTTTCCAGCCGCCCCGGCGCACGGCACGCGGCGGTTACCGGCGTGCGTTGTCGTCCGGCAGGCGGACCCGCGGCGGCTGGTCGCCGGATGACGTCGCGCAAGCGGACACCGCCCACCCGCACCGCGCTGAACCGCGACTACATCGCGGCGGTCGCGCTGACTGTCATCGACGAGACCGGGCTCGACGGGTTCTCCATGCGCAAGCTCGGCGCCGCGCTGGGCGCCGATCCGATGGCGGCGAACCGGCATTTCTCCGATCAGCAGGATCTGTTCGACGGGATCGCGGCGGCCATGTTCGCCGAGCTGGAGATGGAAAGCCTACCGTGGCAGGAAGATTGGCGTGAACTGCTGCGTGCGTACGCGCGCAGGCTGCGGTCGACGTTGCGTAGGCATCCGAACGCGGTGCCGGTCTTCGCGACCCGGCCGGTACGCAGCCCGGCCGCGATCGAGACCGGGAACTGGATGATCGAACGGTTGCAGGGCACGGGTTTCGAGCCCGACCATGCCCGCCAACTGACCCAGTGCCTACGCGACTACGTGATCGGCCACATCCTCGGCCAAGCCGTCGCCGCGGTGCGTGACGGCGATGCGATGCGGCGCGGCCGCAAATCCGTTGTGCCCGAGAACGACACGTTGGTCAGCGCCGCGGCGGGCGGCGATCACTTCGAGGTCGGCATCGAGGCGATGCTCGACGGGTTCGCGGGCCGGTTGGCGACGAGCCGCTGAGGTGCGCTGCCGCTGAGCCGCTGGGTCGCTGGAGCACTCAGCGGTCGCGCAACCATTTCTCGATGCGGTCGACGGTCGAATTCGGATCCGGGATCCAGCCGTTATGCCCCAAGCGTTCCGGCTGATGCCAGGTGGTCAGGTCGGCGGCGGGCATTTTGCTCAGCAGATGTTCGGCCGACCCGCGCGGGGTGAGTTCGTCGCCCGCGATGGTGATCGACAGGACCGGAAGCTTCAGCCGGGCGATGCGCTCCTCGTAGTCGATATCGGCGCCGACCGGAACGAAACGGCCGGTGCGGGCCAGCCGCGCCCAGTCGGAGATAAGCACCTTCGACTGGGGTCCGAAGCCGCCGACGGTGATCCGGTCGCCGGGCCAGAAACCGGCGAGGCTCGCGGTCAGCGAGGCGGCGGCGGTGCCGAACAGCATGCCGGGACTGAACAATCCGCGATAGCCGCGGTAATACGGCGTGCCCGAGGCGACCAGGATCAGCCCGCCGAGCCTGCCGCGGACCCGCGCCGCGTACATGACGGCGAGCTGACCGCCCATGCTGTGCCCGAGCAGGTACGGCGTGCTCGACGGGAACCGATCGCGCACCACCTGGAAGATGGCAGGGAAGTCGACCGACACCAGTTCGTGGTAGCCGTAGGTGCTGGTCGGGCTCGGCCGCGGGCGGCTGTCGCCGTTGCCGCGCAATTCGCCGATGGCCGCGTCGAATCCGCGCGCGGCGAGCTGCTGGGCGACCAGTTCGTAGTACGCGCCCGGCACGCCGAGCCCCGGCACGATCACCACGACGGGGCGCGGCGCGTCGGGCGTCACCGGATGCCGGTGCTGACCCTCGGCCGGAATCAACCGCACCGGAATGGTGCTGCCGTCCGGCACCTGGATCGGAACTGTCTCCATGCTGCGCACGCTACCGCGCGGCCTCGGGCGCCGCCGCGCGGGCAGCCGACCAGCCGGTCCGCTACGCGCCGACCGCGCCCATGATCACCCGGCTCAGCACGCGGATCACATCGTCAAGCGGCGGGCGCGGATCCGAGCCGCTCCACGAATCCACCACGTAGTTCACCGCGCCGATGATCGCCAGCACCCGCATTTCGTAGTCACCCGGCGGGATTTCGCCGTGCATGGCCGCGTCCTCCGCGGCGCTCGCGAGTAGCGAGCCCCACACCCGGCGCAGCTCCAGGCGGAATTTCTCCACCTTCGGCCCGGCGCCGACCACCTCGACGAGCGCGACGCGCGCCTTGCGCGGATCGGCGCCGATGGACTCGACGTAGGCGCGCACCGCGGCGTCGATGATCTCCAGCGCGGACGCGTCGGTCTTCTTGTCGAGCGCGGCGGTCACCGCTTCGCGCGACTCCTTGTCGATTTGCTCGTAGAGCTCTAGTAGGAGTGACTCGCGCCCGGTGAACTCCTCGTAGAACTGTCGCGAGGAGAGCCCGGCGTCTTTACAGATGGCGCCCACCGAACTATTGGCGTATCCGTCGCGCGCAAAGACCGTCAGGCCCGATTCCAGAAAACGCGCACGCCGCTGGCGTTGCCGGTCCTCTACGGGTTGCCCGGCATACATTCGTCCCGTATTCGCATCCTGTGACATTGGGGCAGACAATACCGAAGGGCCCGATCCCCTCGTCATGGATCGGGCCCTTCGTCTCAACCTTCGACCGACCGCGCGTTAGCCGAAAGTTGGCAGCCTGGTAGCTAGATCAAACATTCCTCCGATCCGACCATCGCAACTCCGTTGTCACTGGCTGTTTGCCGACACGGACGATACCGAGCAATCCGCCGCACAGGAAGGCTTTTGGAGGAATTTCGTAGAACTTTTTTCGAACGGACCGGTTCCGATCCTTCACCCGGCGACGCCGCTGGTCGACAGCAGTTCCGGCAGCGCGGCCACCGAGTCGATCACGTGGTCCGGCGCGACGTCGGCGGCGGCGAGTACGCCGGGGCGGAACTTTCCGGTGCGGACGAGTACGCCCGTCATGCCGACGGCTTGCGCGGCCAGCACGTCGGAATGCAGGTCGTCGCCGACCATCACGATCTCGGCGGGCTCGAGTTCCATGAGCTGCGCGCAGGTGCGAAACCCCGTCGGGGCGGGTTTGCCGATCACCTCGATCTCCGCGTTGCCCGCCGCCGAGAGGCCGGGGAGATACGCGCCCGCGTCGATACGGAGGCCCTCGTCGGTGGCCCAGGTGAGACCGCCCTGCATCGCGACGACCGGCACGCCGTCCAGCATCAGCTCGACCACCCTGCTGAGCGCGCGGTGTGTGAATTCCGTTCCCGCGCCGCCGATCACGACCACATCGGGGTCCTTCTCGACCAGTTCCAATCCGGCCAGATCCGCTTCGATGTCGCCGTGATTCAACAGCCAGACACGGGAATCCGGATAGCGGCGCCGCAGGAATTCAGCGGTCAGCCTGGCCGCCGTGACGATTTCCTCGGTATCGATCTCGAATCCCTCCGACTTCAAACGACTGCCGATCTCGGCGCAAGTCCTCGAGGTGGTGTTGGTGAGAAATGCTCGGCGCAAACCCTTTTCGCGCAATTCCCGCACGGCGTCGCGCGCTCCCTCGATCTCGTGCCATGAGGTAACCAGCACGCCGTCGATGTCGTAGAGCACGCCCTTGATCTCGCCGCGCGACATGGATTCAGCCTACGACCGGAGTGGGTGGTGCGCCCGTGGAACGGTCAGACAAGGTGCTTACATCGGGCCGCCCGGTTGCGTCCGATCATCAGGCGCCGGTGGCGCCGGAACGCGAGTCGCGCGACGATCGATCGACCGGCGGAGAATTCGACCATGGCGCTTTCGACTCCCGATGTGGTGCAACGGTTCTGGGATGCCGACCAGCCGACGATCACGACCGGTGACGGCCTCGTCCTACGGCCGTGGCTCGCCGGTGATGCCTCGGCGGTGTTCGCCGCGTTCGCCGATCCGGCGACCCAGCGGTGGCACGACCTGCACCTACACGCCCGCATCACCACCGACTGACCGCGGGGCCGGATTCGGCCGAATGCCTGGGCGCATCGAACTGGGTCAGCGAATCGGAGTGGGGGCCGGGGCGGGTTCGGATGCGGCCGAGCGGGCCAGGGCGAGGGTGGCGGCGGTCATCGCGGTGAGGGCGAGGGCGAGCAGGATGACGTGGGCGCCGTCGACGTCGAAGTACTCGTCCAGCAGCAGGATGCCGAGAGCCGCGGCGACGACGGGTTCGGTCACCGTCGCGGCGGGCAGTGAGGCTTGCAGCGCCCCCGCCTGGTAGGAGTCCTGTTGGAGGACCACCGCGGCGACGCCCACCACGACGAGGGCGTAGGTCTCCGCGGAACCGAACACCGCGGCGGCACCCTCCCCGATCAACGTGACCACGCCTTTGGTGAGCACCGCCGCCAAGCCGAACAGCGCGCCCGCCGCGATGCCGAGCAGCAGCGCCCGCCGCCTGCCCGGCTGTCGCGCGCCGAGCAGGCAGGCCACGAAGAGGGGGACGCCGATCGCGGCGGTCAACGCCCAATGCCAGGCCGCCACATGCTGTTTCCCCTGCCGTGGATCGCCGACGATCAGTAGCACCACGATGGCGACGCTGAGCACCAAAGCCCACAACCATTCCGAACGCCGAATCGCGCGGCCGGAGAGAGTCGCCGCCAGTGGCAAGGCGAACAGCAGGGAACTCACCAGAAGCGACTGGACCAGAAGCACCGATCCGCGACCGAGCGCCATCGCCTGGAAGACGTAACCGCCCGCGCCGACCGCTGTGCCGAACCACCACAGCGGCCGATGAACCAGGCTGCCGATCGCGCCGAGTCGCCCGAGATCCAGATCAGGCACCCGCGCCGCCTCCCAGTGCCGCATGACCGCGCTCAACGCGATGCACAGCGCGGCGACCAGCGCGAATCCGATCGCATGCAGGTGCGCCATCACCGCAGACTACCGACGTCGCCCGGAGTGCCGCGGACGTTCGCGATCCCGCGCCGCTCCGCCCCCGCATACGGAAGCGAGCGCCGACGAACCGCCCCGCGTCGCGGACACCAGGCCGTCGGCACCGCGTGTCCACACCAGCCCCCTGCTTGCTGGACAGCGCGCTCTGGCGGAAGCCTCGGTTCAGGCGGGCCTATTTGTTCGCCGTGGACTCGTCCTCGTGTCGAGCGGCGTCGAAGGCGTCCGCGCAGCGGGTCAGCAGCTCGACGAGGGTGTCGCGCTCGGCGGCGGTGAACGCGGCCGCCACCGAACGCTCGACCCGGATCGCGCGGGCGTCGGCGTCCTTCATCACCGACTCGCCGCGCTCGGTGAGACGGGTCTCCAGGACGTTCTTGTGCCAGGCGTGCGGGGTTCGTTCGATGAGGCCGCGCTCCTGGAGGTTGGTGAGCACGGTGTTCATGGTCGGCGGGGTGACGCCGCACAGGCGCGCCAAGGCCGCCGCCGAGATGCCCGGGTTCTCGGCGAGGAAAAGCAGCGCGGAGTACTGGGCGACGGTGACCCCCGCGGGCTTGAGCGCGACGTTCTTCGCCGTCGCCAGAGCCTGCTCCGCGCGCTTGACATAGGAGCCGATGCGTTCGGCGGCGGGCATAGGGGTCATGCCTGGCATGGTATCCGCTCGTCTTGCCGTTCGAGTCTTGACGATTATTAGAACTCTAATCTACGTTCGTGGACGTTCTTCGATACGATCACATTCGAAAGGTCACGGCATGTCCCGCACGCGCACCCTTCCGATCGCCCTCCTCACGCTCGCCGCGCTGACGGCCTGCGGCTCCCCCGGCGAAGCACCGCGGGTGACCACCGCCTACGAATTGCCAGGCGAGCGCGCCTATCCCGAGGGCATCGCGCTGGACACCCGCACCGGCGACACCTACGTCGGCTCCTACAGCACCGGCGCGATCTACCGCGCCACAGCCGACGCCGAGCGGGCGGAGGTGTTCCTGCCCGAGGGCGCCGACGGGCGGAAGACCGCGAACGGACTGAAGGTCGACGGGTCGGGTCGGCTGTGGGTGACCGACTCGACCGCGGGAGTCGCTGTGTACGACACGGCCTCTCGCGCACTGATCGCCCGCTTCGACGTGCCCGGCGCCGAACCGCGCTTCGTCAACGACGTCGCCATCACGCAGGACGGCACCGCCTACCTCACCGACAGCGTGCGCGCCGTGGTCTACCGGGTCACGCCCGAGCAGGTGCGTGCGGTCGCCGCGCAGGGCGGACGTGGCGAGCTGACACCGCGATTCGAGCTCGGCGGCGTCATCGAACCGCGCGAGCCGGGGAGTTTCAACCTCAACGGCCTGGTCGCGGACCCGTCCGGGCGGTACCTGCTTGTGGTCGACATGGTCGGCGGCGACCTCTATCGCGTCGATCTCACCGCCGACGCGCCGATCAGGAAAGTCGAACTGCACGGCGGCGACCTGACCAACGGCGACGGCCTCGAGCTGCGCGGCGACACGCTGTGGGCGGTGCACAACACCACCAACTCCATCTCGCGCTGGACGCTGACCGAGGACGGCGCGTCCGCGCGGCTGGACGAACGACTCACCGACGAGACCCTGAGCATTCCAACCACTTTGGTGCGCGACGGCGAGCGCACGCTGGTGGTCGCGTCGCAGTTCGACAAGGGTGGGCCGATGGGTCCCGGCACTCCTAGCGCCTTCCGCGTCGTATCTGTCGCGGGCATCTGAGCGAGTTGCGGGCGCCCATTAGGGTGAGCCGCATGCTGAAGGCACTGCTCTACGGTCTCGGCACCGCGGTACCGCTGCTGGTCGGCGCGGCCATCGGCCTGCGCTGGTCGTTGCCGAGGCCGCTGCTCGCGTCGCTGATGGCGTTCGGCGCGGGCACCATGATCGCGGCGGTGTCCTCGGAACTGTTCGAACCGGCCTTTCATCAGGCGGGCGCGGTGATCGCCGGTGCGGCGCTGTTCGCGGGCGCCGGGGTGTATGTGGTCGCCAATCATCTGATCGAGACGAAATTGGGCGCGGCGGCCATCGGTTGGGCGCTGATGCTCGGCACCATCCTGGACGGCGTTCCCGAGAACCTCGCGCTCGGCGTCTCGCTGACCTCGGGCGGCGGGCTGGTGCTGCTGGTGGCGGTCGCGGTGGGCAACCTGCCGGAGGCCATCGGCGGCGCCGCACTGATGCGCAGCGAGCACGGATTGAAGCACGCTCGCGCATTCGGGCTGTGGGCGGCGACCGGTGCGGTTCTGGTGCTCGTCACGGTGCTGGGAAACAGTCTCTCGGACAATCTCTCCGACACCCATATCAGCACCGTGCAGGCTTTCGCGGGCGGCGCGACCATCGCCGTTCTGGCCGATTCACTCATGCCGGAGGCCTATCGCGAAGGCGGCTGGTGGGTCGGAATGGCCACGGCGGCAGGTTTTCTGGTCGCCTTCGTGCTGCAGGGGTGAATACGCGGTGACACCGACGCGCGAATTCACCGGGGGTTGCGGTAGCGATATCCGGTCCGGTGGAATACGCTTCGCGCGGATGAAAACCGCCTCATGGAGGGACTATTGACCACTCCGAGCATGCCGGAGGACGGTGAAGGCGGAACCGGCGTCCGGCGCACCATACCGTTGTCGCAGCTGATACACCTGATGGCCGAGTACGAAAAGCTCGGCACACACCGCCAAACATTTCTCCCCGCACCGGTGAGCGACACCTTCGTGCGCGGGTGCGGAATCGTCGCGGGCGGACTCGCGGCCGTCGGTGTGATCTGTGCTGCGGTCGGATCCTTCGCGGGCGGAGTCGCTGTCGGCGTCGTCGCGCTGCTGCCTGCCACGCTGGCGTCGGTGCGCGGACGGCAGAACCAGCAGAACCGTTCGGCGCGGCTCGATCTGTTCGATAACGGCATGACCGTGTACCGATCCGGTGAGCAGATCGCCGGATTCCGCTGGGACACCGCCGAAGTGCGCCAACAGGTCATTCCGTTCCAGAACACCTCGCGAGTCGAGTATTCGCTGGAGATGAGCGGACCCAACGGCGCGCACGCGGCTTTCGACGACACCGAGTTCGCCGACGCGCGCGAATGGGGCAGGGCGATCCAGTCCGCCATCACCGGCACGCAATTGCCGCGCGCTGTCCTCAAAATCGACAACGGCGAAACCGTCCACTTCGGCGATATCGGCCTCGACTTGGTCGCCCTCAGCTTCCGCAATCAGGTCTACCCCTGGGACCGCATCCAACTCATCGACGCCCGCAGCGGACTGGTCCGCATCAAGGTCGACGGCACCTGGATCTCCCTCGCCCCCGTCGCCGCCATCCCCAACTTCTACATCTTCAACGAACTAGCCGAACGCCTCCGCCTCCCCGCCACCACCTGAAGGGTTCTGTCGGGGCATCCGTCCTCGACCTGCGTACCGTTGGTTGTCATCTGGCAGTGCCTCGCAGGTGGTCAGCGCTCTAAACTTGCGACCATGACATCCGCACACGACTACGAGGAACTTCATCACCTCGTCGGCCGACTGACTCCCGCGCAAGCGCGGCATCTACGGTTGCTCGTGTCGGAAGACCCAGACCTACCCGAGGTTTCCGCCCCGGACGATGAGACCGATGCCGCAAAAGCGTCGGAGGTACTGACGTCGCTGACCGGCATCTGGGCGTCGGACAGATCGACAGCGCCCGACAGCGGTCTCAGGCGTCGAGCGCGCTGAACTCGACCTTCAGGGGATAGGGCTCATTCAGGACGAGCACCTCTTGGTGTGGCTCCGCGCGGCGGTAGGCCGCGCTCGCCCAGTCGAGGCGGTATTCCTGAATGATCTTCACCCGCAGTTCGTCATCGAGATGCACGACCAAGTAGACGGGTATTCCTTCGGCCGCGTATTCGGCTCGCTTGTCGACGGTGTCGACGTACTCGGATCCGGGTGAGACCACCTCGACGACCAACAACACACTGTCGGTGCTCAGCTTGTGGCCCCGCTCGATGCATCGGTGAACCACGACATCAGGCCTACGGAACGAGAACCCAGGGGTATGCGGCCGAATTCTCTGATAGTGCATCTCGAAATCGGTGACGACGCGAATGCACGGCTCTTGCGGACGGGCCGCTTCGAACGCATTGGCCAGCCTGCGGGCCACGATGTTGTGCTCCGAACTTCCACTGCGGCAGAAGATCACTCGGCCGTCGATGACTTCGATCTGCTTCTGCACCTCGTCGGGCAGCGCGTCGTAGCCGTCCTCGGTGATGAGCAGCATCTCCGGATCGTTCGCCCAGGCGGGCAATGTGGTCATGGAGTCCTCGCTCTCGAGCAGGCGGCACCGCACATCTTATGCGGAAGGCCGGTCCACCCGAGGGTGGACCGGCCTTCGTGACTAGCGGGAACTCGCTGATCCGGGGATCAGAAGTCCATGCCGCCCATGCCACCGGTCGGGTCGCCGGCGGGAGCGGCGGCCTTCTCCGGCTTGTCGGCGACGACGGCCTCGGTGGTGAGGAACAGGGCCGCGATGGAGGCCGCGTTCTGCAGGGCCGAACGGGTGACCTTGACCGGGTCGGCGACGCCGGCGGCCAGCAGGTCCTCGTACTCGCCGGAGTCGGCGTTCAGGCCGCTGCCCGCGGGCAGGTTGGCGACCTTCTCGGCGACCACGCCGGGCTCGAGGCCGGCGTTGAAGGCGATCTGCTTCAGCGGAGCCGACAGCGCGACCTTGACGATGTTCGCGCCGGTGGCCTCGTCACCGGTCAGGTTCAGCGCGTCCAGCGCCGGAGCCGACTGCAGCAGGGCCACGCCACCACCGGCGACGATGCCCTCTTCGACGGCGGCCTTCGCGTTGCGGACGGCGTCCTCGATGCGGTGCTTGCGCTCCTTGAGCTCCACCTCGGTGGCCGCGCCCGCCTTGATCACCGCGACACCGCCTGCCAGCTTGGCCAGACGCTCCTGCAGCTTCTCACGGTCGTAGTCCGAGTCGGAGTTCTCGATCTCGGTGCGGATCTGCGCGACGCGGCCCTTGATGGCCTCCGCGTCGCCCGCGCCCTCGACGATGGTGGTCTCGTCCTTGGTGACGACGACCTTGCGCGCCTGGCCGAGCAGCTCGACACCGGCGGTCTCCAGCGAGAGGCCGACCTCTTCGCTGATGACCTCGCCACCGGTCAGGATGGCGATGTCGGCGAGCTGAGCCTTGCGGCGGTCACCGAAGCCCGGGGCCTTGACGGCGACGGACTTGAAGGTGCCGCGGATCTTGTTGACCACCAGGGTCGACAGGGCCTCGCCCTCGACGTCCTCGGCGATGATCAGCAGCGGCTTGCCTGCCTGGATGACCTTCTCCAGCAGCGGCAGCAGGTCCTTGACGGTCGAAACCTTCGAGCCGACCAGCAGGATGTACGGGTCCTCGAGGACCGCTTCCTGACGCTCGGGGTCGGTCACGAAGTAACCGGAGATGTAGCCCTTGTCGAAGCGCATGCCCTCGGTCAGCTCCAGCTGGAGGCCGAAGGTGTTGCTCTCCTCGACGGTGATGACGCCTTCCTTGCCGACCTTGTCCATGGCCTCGGCGATCAGCTCACCGATGGACGCGTCGCCGGCCGAGATACCGGCGGTGGCGGCGATCTGCTCCTTGGTCTCGACCTCCTTGGCGGTGTCGAGCAGCTTGGCGGTGACGGCCTCGACGGCCTTCTCGATGCCGCGCTTCAGACCCAGCGGGTTCGCGCCGGCCGCGACGTTGCGCAGGCCCTCGCGCACCAGCGCCTGAGCCAGGACGGTGGCGGTGGTGGTGCCGTCGCCCGCGACGTCGTCGGTCTTCTTGGCGACTTCCTTGACCAGCTCGGCGCCGATCTTCTCGTACGGGTCCTCCAGCTCGATCTCCTTGGCGATGGAAACACCATCGTTGGTGATCGTGGGGGCGCCCCACTTCTTCTCCAGGACGACGTTGCGACCCTTGGGGCCCAGCGTCACCTTGACCGCGTCGGCGAGGCTGTTCAGACCCCGCTCGAGACCGCGACGGGCCTCTTCGTCGTACGCAATTGTCTTGGCCATTGCGTTGGAATCCTCCATTAGTAATGGGGCTGACACACAGGACGACCCCTTTCGGATCGCCCCATTTACGCTGGCCAGGTTCGGTGCCCGCGACGGACGACCGAGGGTGTCGATGAAACCCGGTCTCACCGTCCCGACCCTGGCACTCACAGGTCGAGAGTGCCAAAGCCATTTCTAGCACTCGAGGGTGGCGAGTGCAAGGTCCGGGCCGGGACGGCGGCCGCGCGGCTCGCGGCTCAGTGCCGGTCGTCGATGCGCAGGACCAGCGCGACGAACGCATCGGTCCGGCGCTCGTCCGGCGTCCTCGGTTCCTCGTTGTCCACGGTGACGAGCTCGGCGTCGTGCAGCAGCAGTTCGGCCTCCACGCGCATGATGGCCCGGATGAACGGGGGCGCCACTTCGGGCGGCAGGTCACCGTTCACGATGTATTCGCCGTCGGGTCCGGATTCGGTCGACACATAGGACAGAGCGCGCAACAAGTCGGCGCGGCGTTCGCCCGCGACTAGGTCGGAATCCGTATCAGCCGATTCATCCGCCATCGCTATAGCTTAGCGGTCGGCGGTGACGCGCCTCGGTCGAGCAATCGGCCAGCACACCGCACCCCGCCCACGTCGGCGCGGATCGGCGGCTGGGGGCCGAGTCTGCGGAGATTTCCGCCCGCGGAGGTGCGCCTAAAGTGACCGGGTGAGTGTTGGACCCGGCCGGGATGCGATCGATGGCGCCCTGGCACAGCTGTACGGCGAGCTACAACCGGTGCACTGGACGGTCGGGCACCCCTGGTCACTGGGCGGGCCGGACCCGCTGGAGGGGGTCAGCGCGTACCCGCGCACCGATCCGGTCCCGCACTGGCATTACATCGGGTACGGCATGAGCGAGCTCGGCCAAAAGGAATGGGACGATCCGGAGGTCTCAGGGTGGGGGTTCGAGTTCACGTTCCGGCTGGCGGGCGATCCCGCCGAGACGCAGGCGCCGATCTGGCCCGCGCACTTCTTGCAGAACCTCGCCAGGTACGTCTTCCAGTCGGGCAAGTGGTTCGAGCCCGGCCACACCATCAAGGCGAACGGCCCGCTCGCCGCGGACCGGCCGGACTCGGCGA
This sequence comes from Nocardia amikacinitolerans, assembly GCF_900215415.1. Taxonomy (NCBI): domain Bacteria; kingdom Bacillati; phylum Actinomycetota; class Actinomycetes; order Mycobacteriales; family Nocardiaceae; genus Nocardia; species Nocardia amikacinitolerans. The sequence continues at coordinate 1,246,539 of NZ_OBEG01000002.1, forward strand.
TTCAAGCCGTCGGCTTCGTCGCCGATCCGGAGCTCGGCACCATCGCGACCCCCAACGGCCGGGTCGCTTTCTTGCAAATCGTCGGCCTGACGATGACCGAATACCAGGCCGCGCTCGGCGGGAAGCTGCTCACGCTGCTGGACGGTCTCGCGCCGCGGCTCCCGCTGTTCGTCACCGATATCGACCGGGAATCGCTGGTCGCCGCCCCCAAACCGCAGGCGCAGTGGCCGCGGTGGGGCGGCGGCTTGCGCGGGCGGGCGTAGGTCCCGCGAACGCCGCCCGGTCGCACGAGTTCGACGCGTTCCGAGCACGGCGGAGCGCCGCACGCGCGACGCGGCGGCGGCGCGCACGTGCGGCATGCGCGTAACGAAAAGCCCTCAGCGACAAGGACACCCGGCTCCGACGCGAATCGCGCTCCCGCACGACCGCGAGGAGTGCCGCGGCGACGAGGGCGGCCGTTGCGATCCGGCCGCCGTGCCGCCACCCCCTCACGGCTTTTGGGCGGCGATCACCGAAAGCAGTTCCAGCAGGTGCGCTTCGGTTTTGGCCTTGTCCATGCCGAGGTCGGTCAGGAGCCCGGCGCCGTTCTCCTGTTCGAGGATGGCGAGCAGGATGTGTTCGGTGCCGATGTAGTTGTGGCCGAGGCGAAGTGCCTCGCGGAAGGTCAGCTCGAGCGCCTTCTTGGCCTCGGGGTCGAAGGGCACCAGACCGGTGGGCGCCTCGTCGCCGGATTCGACGGGCGGCAGCGCGGCGGTCGCGGCGGCGCGCACCTCCTCCAGATCGAGCTTCGCGGTCTGCATCTCTTTGGCGGCAAGGCCTTCCGGCTCGCTCAGCAGACCGAGCACCAGGTGCGGCAGCCCGATGAGCTTGTTGCCCGCGGTGAGCGCGGCCTGCTGGGAGGCCATCACCGCCGCGCGGGCGCGGGGGGTGAACTTGGCGAATCCCGCGTTCGGATCCATCGCGGCCGCGTCGGCCGGGTCACCGGGACCCTTCGCGACGAACCGCTTCTGCGCGGCCTGCTTGGTGACGCCCATGCTGGCGCCGATATCGGTCCAGGACGCGCCGGAGCGGCGGGCCTGGTCCACGAAGTGGCCGATCAGGTGATCGGCCACTTCGCCGAGGTGACCGGCGGCGATGACCGCGTCGGAGAGCTGCTCGAGCACGTTGTCCGGCCGAGCCTTCTTTATGGCGAAGATGAGGTCGTCGAGACGAATCGAAGAAGTCATGCGTCAACCATAGGTTGACGACATCCTTGCGTCAACCGCTGGTTGACGATCTTGATCGCCCGACTGATCCTGATCCCCACCAGCGTCGGTCCGTCGTGGGCCGGTCGCCAGTCAGGCCGCCCGTCGCCGCATCCGGCGATGGCGACGACTGCCGCATGGTGGAAGCCGGGTGCGAGCACGGCGGTCGAAGAACCAGCCCAGCGGCCCTACCCCGACCTCGCGTCGGCCGCCGCACCGCGCACGACGAGCTCGTTGACCACCGCAGCTACCGCAGCCGCCGCTCAGCGCACGAGCTCGTCGACCACCGCCCCTACCGCAACCCCGCAGCCGCAGCCGCACCGCGCACGACGAGCTCCTTGACTCGCGCCCCGACCCACCCGCGCAGCACGGTCCGCGCGGGGGTGTCGTCGGCGTGCAGGAACTGGATGACCGCGTCCCGCCGCCCGAGGCTGATGCACTGGAAGACGTAACGGAACCGCAGGTCACGCGGGTCCCGCCCGCGCATCCGCGCCGTGGCCGCGTCGGCCGCGTACTTGCCGGTCGGCAGCGCCGTCGCGCAGGCCATCCGCAGCGACCGCTCGCCGGGACCGGCGACCACCGCGCTGTCGCCCGCGGCGTAGATGTCCGGATGCGAGAGCGAGCGCAGCGACTCGTCCGTCAGCACCCGGCCAGCGCCGTCCACCTCGAGACCGGCGCGGGCGGCGAGATCAGGCACGCCGAACCCGGTGGTCCACACCGTCGTGTCGGCCGCGACGAATTCACCGTTCGCCAGTCGGACGCCGTCCGCGGTCACCTCGACCACCTTCGCGTCCGAGCGGATCTCGACGCCCAAGCGCTCCAACACTTTCCGGATGTGCGCGACCGCCGTCGCCGACAGCCAAGCGCCCGGCTCGTCGGGACTGAGCAGCAGCACGCGCGAATCCGGCTGGGACTCGGCGAGTTCCGCGGCCAGCTCGATGCCGGTGGCGCCCGCGCCGACGACGGCGACGGTTCCCTTCGCCGTCCATACCGAATCCTCGGGCGTCGCAACGGTTCTGGCGAACTCGGTGACACCGGGGACGCCGACGGGATCGGCGAGACTGCCCAGGGCGTAGATCAGGACGTCGTAGTCGATGGAAGCACCGCCGTCCAGCTCGACCCGCTTGCCAACGGTGTCGATGTCCGTCGCCCGCGCCCGAACGAATCGAATACCCTTGCGCTCCAAGAGTTCCGCCAAGTCCCAGCGGCGCACCCGCTGCCCGGCGACCTGCTGGTGCAACCGCACCCGCTCCACGAACTCGGCCCGCGCGTCGACAACCGTGACGCGCGCGTCCCCAGCGTGCCCAGCCAGCCGCTTGGCCGCGGCCAGTCCCGCGTACCCGGCGCCAAGAACGACGATGTGCTGATTCCCGGTCATGATGGTGGCTCCTCTCGTTGGCCGATACCACTCAGACCGGATAGGCCCCAGTTTCCTGACAGTCCGCGGCATGAGCCGCGTCACACCGGGGACAGCTACGCCCGAGCGGCGGCGAGGTAGGCCAGCTTGTCGGGATTGACGACGAGGTACAGCTCGTCGACGAGCTCGCCGTCGAGCTCGAAACCGACCATCAGCACGGGATTCTCGGCGACCCGCACGACCATCGCCAAGGCGGCGTTGACCTCTTCGATCCCGAATTCCATGCCGGGGACCGCCCAGCGGAACAGACCGGCGAGGTAGCGCGCGACCCGGTCCGCACCGTGTACCGGACGCCGCGCGGCGTTGATCCGGCCGCCGCCGTCCGCCGTGGCGGTGACGTCGGCGGCGAGCATCCGGCCGAGCTCATCGATCTCACCGGAACGCGCCGCGTCCAGGAAACGCTGGATCAGCGCTCTCGCGTGGGCGGGTTCGATCGCGAAGCGGGTCCGGCCGTCGCGGACGCGCTGACCGGCCCTGCGGTAGGTCTGCTGGGACGCCGCTTCGGTGAGGTCGAGCATGTCGGCGATCTCGCGGTGCGCGTACCCGAACGCCTCGCGCAGCACGAAGACGGCGCGCTCCACCGGATTCAGCCGCTCCAGCGCGGTGAGCAGCGCCAACGAGACCAGCTCGCGTTCCTCGACGGTCTCCAGCGGACCGAGTTCACCGTCCGCGGTGGGCACCGGCTCGGGCAGCCACGGGCCGACGTAGGTCTCGCGCCGCGCCCGCGCCGAAACAAGCCAGGTGCGGCAGAGATTCACGACGGCGGTGGTGAGCCAGGCCTCCGCGGAGCGGATGGTGGCCCGGTCGGTGCCGTCCCAGCGCAGGTAGGTCTCCTGCACCGCGTCCTCGGCCTCGGTGGCCGAGCCGAGCATGCGGTAGGCGAGCGCGAACAACCGAGGGCGATGCGCCTGGAATTCGCACAGTCCGTCGGGTTCCACAGTCACCTTCCTCCGTGCTCGCCGTCCGCGTCCTCAGAATTCGGTCAGCGCGCGGTGCCTGTGTCAGCGCACACGGTCGTCCGCCTGTTCCCGGCGTCCACCGGGCCTGCGCAGGCGCAGCCGCGCGGTCGAACCGCGGAAACCGGAAGGGATCGCCGGACGACGCCGTTGTGCCCGGCGCTGCGCCCGGCGTTCGGCGGGCTTGTGCTGCCAGGTCTCCGGCCGCGCCGCCACCCAGCGCTGCGAATGCCAGGCGAACGGAATGTGGCCCAGGTACAGCGCGACGAGGATCAGCAGCAGAATGATCGGATAGGTCACCAGCAGGGCCGCCGCCACCGCGACGAGCACCAGCAGTCCGGCCGCCGCCTGCGGCGCCACCGACACCGACTTCATCGCCAGCGTCGGAATCGTGCTGACGCACAAGGCTCCCGCGAACACCGTCCAGGCCGCGACCTCGTAGAAGCCGACCCACCAGCCGTCGCCGAACTGCACGAGCAGCGCGATCGGCACGAGCGCGATCAGCGCGCCAGCCGGAGCGGGCACGCCGACGAAATACTCACGCGCCCAATCGGGTCTGGTGTCGTCGTCCATCAGGGTGTTGAACCTGGCGAGGCGCAGCACGATGCTCACCGCGAACAGCAGCGCGATGATCCAGCCCGCGCTGTTCTGGTCGAGCAGCGCGATGTACAGCACCAATGCGGGCGCGACGCCGAACGAGATCGCGTCGGACAGCGAATCGAGTTCCGCGCCCATCTTGGTGGTCGCGTCGAGCATCCTGGCCAAGCGGCCGTCGAGGGTGTCGAGCACCGCGGCGGCGCCGACCATGGCCAGCGCGATGTCGAGTTCGCCGTCCAGCGCGAACTTCACCGCGGACAGACCCGAGGCCAGCGCCAGGATCGTCACGATGCTCGGAAGCAGCCGGACGCTGCGGCGCCTGCGCCGTTGGTTGGGCACAGCCGCTTCCATCATGACAACACGGCCAGAACGGTCTCGCCCCCGATGGTGCGCTGGCCCGGCTGCACCAGCAGCTCGGTCCCCGCGGGGAAGTAGGTGTCGACCCGGGAGCCGAAGCGGATCAAACCGTAGGTGTCGCCGATGGTGAGCACGTCGCCGACCTGCGCGTCGCACACGATGCGCCGGGCGAGCAGACCGGCGATCTGCACCACGACGAGCTGCTTGCCCGCCGGGGTCTCCAGCAGCATGCTGTTGCGCTCGTTGACCGAGCTGGCCTCGGGCAGATCGGCCGAGCGGAACTGACCCGCCTGGTGGTGCACGGCGCGGACGGTGCCGGAGACCGGGGTGCGCTGCACGTGCACGTCCAGCACCGAGAGGAAGATGCTCACCCGGGGCAGCGGCTGATCGCCGAGCCCGAGCTCCGCTGGCGGCGCGGCCGTGTCGACCAGCGCGATCTCACCGTCGGCCGGGGCGACGACCGCGCCAACCCGGTTCGGCGGAACCCGCTTCGGGTGCCGGAAGAAGGTGGCGCAGGCCGCCGCGGCGACCAGACCCGTCCGGCGCACCCATTTGCGCTTGCCGCCCACCACCGCGACCGCGAGCGGCGCGGCGACGAAGGGCAGCCCCGCGGGATGCAGCGGGGGAATGGCGGCCCGTACCAAGTCGACGACGTGGCCGACTCCGGTGGTTTCGGGCGTGCCGGGCGGGGTGGGACGGCGTGCCACAGGCTCCTCTTTCGTGCTAGATGCAGTCGGTTGCGCCCTTCAACGATAGGTCGGGCGCAAGCGATCACACCTTACGGGAGGAGCCTGTGACGCGTCCGGTCAGCGCAATGCCCTGCGGCCGGTGACCAGTCCGACCAGGAACAGCAGAATCACCGCGCCACCCAGGCAGGTGAAGAAGCTGAACCACAGCCCGCCACCTTCGACGTCGACGCCGAGCAGCTTGAGCAGGAATCCGCCGAGCAGGCCGCCGATGATGCCGACGACGATGTTCAGCAAGATGCCCTGCTGGGCGTCTGTTTTCATGATCTTGCTTGCGATCCAGCCGGCAAGACCGCCGATGATGATCCAGCCGATAATCCCGAGACCGAGCATGGTGACCTCGCATCACTAGTTGGGATGCACGCCGAGCAGTAGAAGGACGTGCTTTCGGCGATATACCCGGCGATTGTGAGAATACGCACTCGCCCGGCAACCCTCGGGTAATATGAGGGAGCCTCATGTCTAAGTTTCGTAGCCATGGCAAACCGATGAGGAGTTCGAGGCTCCGCCGGATCCCCGGCAGCAGCGCCGCAGGTATTAGGAGACGCATCATGTCTGCTCGAATCGCCCAGACCACCGGGGCTGAGCACACCGCGATCCTCGGGCTCGGCGTCTATCGCCCGGCCCGTGTGGTCACCAATGACGAAGTTGCGGGACCGATCAACTCCAGCGACGAGTGGATCCAGACCCGGTCGGGCATCAAGACCCGACGTTTCGCCTCCGAGGACGAAACGATTCAAAGCATGAGCGTGGCGGCCGCGCAGAACGCGCTGGCAGCGGCGGGCGTGGATTACGACGAGGTCGACTGCGTCATCGTCGCCACGTCGACGCATCTGCTGCTGACACCCGCGGCCGCCCCGCGCATCGCCACCGAGCTCGGCATGAACGGCGTAGCCGCGTTCGACGTCTCCGCGGGCTGCGCGGGTTTCTGTCACGCGCTGGCGCTGGCGTCGGACCTCGTGCGGTGCGGCACCTCGAAGAACGTGCTGGTGATCGGTGTGGAGAAGTTGACCAACACCATCAACATGACCGACCGCTCGACGGCCTTCCTGTTCGCCGACGGCGCGGGCGCCGTGGTGGTCGGTCCCTCCGAAGAGCCGGGCATCGGCCCGACCGTTTGGGGCTCGGACGGCACCCAGCACCACGCGATCCGCCAGGACAAGGACTGGATGGAGTACTTCGCCGAGATCGATGAGAAGGGCCTCGACGCGGTCCGGCCGTACCTGACCATGGAGGGCACCGCCGTCTTCCGGTGGGCCGCCCACTCGCTGGAGAAGGTGTGCCGCGACGCGATCGACCGCGCCGGACTCTCCACCGACGACATGCAGGCGATGATCCCGCACCAGGCCAACGGCCGGATCATCGAGATCATGGCGCGGGTGCTCAAGCTGCCGGAGAACTGCGCGCTCGCCCACGACATCGAGGAGACCGGCAACACCTCGGCCGCGTCCATTCCGCTCGCCATGGAGGCGTTGCTACGCAACGGCGAGTCGAAGCCGGGTGACACCGCGCTGCTCATCGCCTTCGGCGCCGGGCTTTCCTACGCGGCGCAGGTCGTCAAGCTGCCGAGCTGGAAGTAAGGCGTACCTCCGCCTTCGCTCCGGCCATGCGCGGGCGATCGACGTCCAGCAGCGCCTGCCAAGTGTGCCTATACGCCCTCGTCCCGCAACTCGGGGTGAGGGCGTCGGCGTGCCTGGCTGCCGATCGAAGCTCAGGCGCCCGTCTCGGCGGTGGCCTTGATCTTGGCGAGCGTCGCGTTCATCCCGCGAACCAGGTTGGCCTCGAACGCCTGCTCGCCGCCGAGCACGGTGTCGATGGCCTTGCGCACCGCCCAGGTGACGCCGTTGGACACATCGCGGCGCTCGATCAGCCGGGTGCCGGTCGCGGTCGGCTCCAGCGTGTAGCTCCAGACCGTGCGGTTCTCGTTCATCCGGAAGGCGAAGGCCTGGTTCGGCTCGAACCGCACGATGCGGGACGTCGTCGGCCAGCGCTTCCAGCCGTCCTTGTTCCAGTTCACCGTCCAGGTGCCCGCCTTCGGCGTGCCGAGCGGAACCATCCGGACCGTCATCGGGCTGAACTCGGGCATGCGCTTCAGGTCCGAGACGATCTGCCAGACCCGCTCCGGCGGTGCGGCGATGTCGACGGTCGCTTCGAGGTGGTTGGGCAACGCTGCCTCCGGTGTTGCGCGGTCCGGACAAACCGGACACATGTGTACGACGAGTAACAGACATCCTAAACGGGCGCCCTTGGAAGACAACTGTGTCACATTTTGGCTTTTTGGTTACCGCCCGTCGTAATGGGCCGCGCACAATGGCGGATAGACGAAGCACAAGCACAGCCACCAACTTTCCCGTCCAGCGTGAGGTGATCGGCCGTGAAACTTCGCTCGCTTCTTCATCGTCGGCAGCCGGACCAAGTCCCCCTGCTTCCCTCGCTAGAACCCGACGACGGGCCCGCGGCGCCCGGTTCCATATCGCGCCGAGCCGCGAAGGCGCTCGCCCAAGAGGAACGGCTGGAGCGGCTGCTCACGCCGAGCGAACTCGAAATGGTGCTCCAACACCGGGTGTGACACACACCTCGGGGGTGATCCGGGGGACGGGAATCTTCGGCGACACACCCGACGTCGAGGCGACATACTTTTGTGGTGACTGCACCCGCTGCTACGAAACCGGCAATCCTGAGCGTCGACGACGATCCGGGCGTCTCCCGCGCGGTCGTACGCGACCTGCGCCGCCGCTACGGCGCCGACTACCGGATTCTGCGCGCGGAATCCGGCCCGCAGGCGCTCGAGGCCCTGCGTGAGATGAAATTGCGCGGCCAGCCGGTCGCCGTGCTGATCGCCGACTTCCGGATGCCCGGCATGGACGGCATCGAATTCCTGGAGCAGGCCATGGACCTGCACCCGTACGCGCGGCGCGTGCTGCTGACCGCCTACGCCGACACCAACGCCGCGATCGACGCGATCAATGTCGTCGACCTGGACCACTACCTGCTCAAGCCGTGGGATCCGCCGGAGGAGAAGCTCTATCCGGTCCTGGACGGCCTGCTCGACGCCTGGCGCAGCAGCGAAAACCGGCCGGTGTTCGAGACCAAGGTGGTCGGCAACCGCTGGTCGCCGCGCTCCTCGCAGGTGCGCGAATTCCTGGCCCGCAACCAGTTGCCCTACCGCTGGTACCTGGCCGACGAGCCGGAGGGCGTCCGGTTGCTGGAGGCCGCGGGCGCCGAACCGGACCGATGTCCGGTGGTGATCACCGCAGCCGGTGACGCGCTGGTCCAGCCGACCGACAGCGCGCTGGCCGAGAGCGTCGGACTCAACGTCACCCCCACCGGCGATTTCTACGATCTGATCGTGGTCGGCGGCGGACCCGCCGGGCTCGGGGCCGCGGTCTACGGCGCGTCCGAGGGCCTGCGCACGGTACTCGTCGAACGCACCGCCACCGGCGGGCAGGCCGGGCAGAGTTCCCGCATCGAGAACTACCTCGGTTTCCCCGACGGTGTGTCCGGCGCGCAGCTGGCCGACCGGGCGCGACGGCAGGCCGCCAAGTTCGGCGCCGAGGTGATCACCACGCGCGAGGTGGTGGGTCTCGAGGTCAACGGTTCCGCTCGCACTGTGCGTTTCGCCGACGGCGGCACGCTGTGCGGGCACACCGTGATCATCGCGACGGGCGTCGACTATCGACGGCACCCCGCGCCCGGTGTCGACGAATTCACCGGTCGCGGAGTGTATTACGGCTCGGCGATGACCGAGGCGTCCGAATGCGCCGACCACGAGGTCTACATCGTCGGCGGGGCAAACTCGGCCGGGCAGGCGGCGGTCTTCCTGTCCCGCAACGCCCGCACGGTGCACCTGGTGGTGCGCGGGGACTCGCTGGAGAAGTCGATGTCGCACTACCTGATCCAGCAGATCGGGCAGATCCCGAATATCAAGGTGCACACCAACACCGAGGTGACCGCCGCCGACGGCAGCGATCACCTGGAGCGAATCGTGTTGCGCGACAACACCACGGGCGCGGAGGAGAAGGCCGAGGCCGAGCGCCTCTTCCTCTTCATCGGCGCGGCGCCGCAGACCGACTGGCTCGACGGCGTCGTCAAGCGCGACGAGGACGGCTACGTGCTGGCCGGGCCGGATCTCATGGTCGACGGCGCGCGGCCCGCCGGCTGGGAATTGCCCCGGCCGCCACACCATTTGGAAACCAGCGTGCCAGGCGTGTTCGTCGCGGGCGACGTGCACGCCGAGTCCGCCAAGCGGGTCGCCTCGGCGGTCGGCGAGGGCGCGATGGCGGTCATGCTCGTGCACCGGTACCTGGCGTGATCTCAGGAGGGCAGTTGTGACCATCGAAAACGCGGCGCGCCGTTCGCATCTCGTCTGCGACCCCGCCGAGCTGCGCACCCTGTTCCTGTTCGAGAAGCTCGACGACGACCAGCTGGCCTGGCTGTGCGCGGACGGGCGCATCGAGTACATAGAGCCGGGACTCGTCTTCCGCGAGGGCGATCCAGCCACCTGCTTCTACGTCCTGATGGACGGCGAGGTGCGGCTGACCAAACTCTCCGGCGGCACCGAGATCGAGCTGAACCGCACCGACCACAAGGGCGCCTACGCGGGCGCGTGGAGCGCGTACCTGGGCGACAAGGCCGATCCGAACTACACCGGGTCGATGTACGTCACCCGCAAGTCCAGGTTCTACGTGCTGGACGCGGGCACCTTCGCGCGGATGATGCACGAGTGGTTCCCGATGGCGGTGCACCTGTTGGAGGGCGCGTTCTTCGGCAACCGCAACACCGCCCAGCGCGTCGCGGAACGGGAACGCCTGCTCGCCCTCGGTTCGCTCTCGGCGGGCCTGACCCACGAGCTGAACAACCCCGCCGCCGCGGCCGTGCGCGCCACCTCCGGCCTGCGCGAGCGGGTCGCGGGTATGCGGCACAAGCTGGCCATGATGGCCGACGGCAAGTTCCAGCCGGAGGTGCTCGTCACCCTGGTTCGGTTGCAGGAGGAGGCGGCGGCCCAGGTCGCCAAGGCGCCCGAGCTGACTCCGATGGAGGCCGCCGACCGGGAGGACATGCTCGGCGAATGGCTCGAGGACCACGAGATCGGCGACGGCTGGGCGCTGGCACCGAACTTCGTGCAGGCGGGGTTCGACGTGGACTGGTTGGAGCGGGTGCACGGCACCTTGGCGGACTGCCCGAGCAAGGTGTTCGAGGGCGCGATCCGCTGGCTCAACTACACCATCGAGACCGAGCTGCTGATGAACGAGATCGCGGACTCGACCGCAAGGATCTCCACGCTGGTCGACGCCGCCAAGCAGTACTCGCAGATGGACCGCGCCCCGTTCCAGGTGGTCGACTTGCACGAACTGCTCGACAGCACCCTGGTCATGTTGAACAGGAAGCTCGGCGACGGCGTGAAAGTGGTCAAGGAGTACGACCGCGGCTTGCCGCCGCTGCCCTGCTACGCCGCCGAGCTGAACCAGGTGTGGACGAACCTGATCGACAACGCGGTCTACGCCATGCGCGGCGAAGGCACCCTCACGGTGCGCACCGGCAAGGAGAACGACTGCGCCGTCGTCGAGATCGGCGACACCGGCCCCGGCATCCCCGCGGACGTCCTACGCCGCGTCTTCGAACCGTTCTTCACCACCAAACCGGTAGGCGAAGGCACCGGCCTCGGCCTCGACATCTCCTTCCGCATCGTCGTCAACAAGCACAACGGCGACATCCGCGTCGAATCCGAACCGGGCAACACCCGCTTCACGGTCCGCCTGCCCCTGCATCGGCCGGAGCAGAATGAGGACGCACTGGAAGCCCCCTAGCCCCGACGATCGATCCGAAAGCCCCATCCACGCGCGGCCAGGCACCCTGACGGCGAATCTTTGCGAGCCGTTCGTGCCAGCGCCGACAACACAGGAGGCGATCCATGACGGAAGCCATCGAAGGCATCAACCCCGCTGTCCCGCCCAGCGGCCCCGGCTGCCTCGAGTGCGAGGCCGAGCAGGGCTGGTGGGTGCACCTGCGCCGCTGCGCCGAATGCGGTCACATCGGCTGCTGCGACACCTCCCCTGCCCAGCACGCGAGCAAGCACGCCAAGGACACCGGTCACCCCTTCATCCAGAGCTTCGAGCCGGGTGAGGACTGGTTCTGGGATTCCCGCAGCGAGGAGATGTACGGCGGCGGACCCGAGCTCGCTCCCCCGCACAGCCATCCCGCGGATCAGGGCGTGCCAGGACCGCGCGGGCGAGTCCCCGAGGACTGGCAGGCGCACATCCACTGATCGGGCAGAAGTCGCGAGTCTCGACCGCTCGGAAGCGAGACAAGAGGGGCCGCGAACTTGCGCGCGCCAGCGCGCCAAATACACTGCTGCCCACGCGCTGGAGGCTCCAGCGCTCTGTGGCACCCGGGAAAGCACCAAATGAAGCGAATTTCCGTCATCGTCCTCGCCGCGGGAGCCGTGGCTCTGGCGGCGACCGGCTGCGGCGGGTCGGACGAGTCCTCCGATGCGAGCGGCCTACGCAAGGGCAGCACGGGCACCAGCACCAGCGCGACGCAGGCACCGACCACGACCGTTTCGGCGCCGACCACTCCCGACAGTGCTCCGGCGACCACCGAGTCGCCCGACACCTCCGGCCTCGGTCCGGCCTCGCGCACCACGTGCGGTGAGTTCAAGGAACTCGACAGCGAAGCGGAGAAGCGGGTGATCGAGCAGATCCTCGCCGAGAACCCGGACAGCTCGTTCGCGGGCAGCCCGAACGTCGCGCTCGGCACCGCCAAGCTGGTCTGCTTGTCGCCGAGCAACGCGGAAAAGCCGGTGGCCGTCGCCGCGCGGATCATCTAGGGGCCATAGCGGGACGCCGTCCACGCGGCGAATGCGGAGCCCTGTCCACCACCGCCCCAACGCGGGCAGAATGGCACAGTGGCAGAACTGGCGCTCACCGCTCGACTGAACACGTCCGCCGCCGACGCGAGACGCGGGGTCGTGCGCCTGCATCCGGAGGCGTTGACGGCACTCGGCCTGCGCGAGTGGGACGGAGTCGCGCTCGCGGGATCGCGACGCACCGCGGCGGTGGTCGGCATCGCGCCAGCGGGCACTCCGGCGGGCGTCGCGCTGCTGGACGACGTAACCCTGTCGAACGCGGGACTGCGTGAGAACGCCACCGTGGTGGTCTCCCCCGCCACGGTGTTCGGCGCCAAACAGATCTCGGTCAGCGGCTCGGTGCACGCCTGCCGCAGCATTCCGGCCGCCACGCTGCGGCAGGCGCTGCTCGGCAAGGTCGTCACGGTGGGCGACGCGGTGTCGCTGCTGCCGCGCGATCTGGGGCCGGACATTCCCTCGTCGGCGGCGAGCCAGGCGCTGTCGCGCACCTTCGGCATCGCGTGGACCACCGAACTGCTGACCGTCACCGCCACCGATCCGGTGCGCGGTCCGGTGAGCGTGCAGCCCAACACGGCCGTCGCCTGGGGCGCGGGAGCGGTCGCGGCGATGGACGCCGCCGAACGCGCGGCAGCCGGTGGCCATACCTCCCGCGCGGTGATCGAGGCTGTCGCGGGCACCAACGGCGCGACCGCGGTGCGCAGCGCACCGCCGCGCGTTCCCGCGGAGGAACTGGTCGGCGTGCACGCCCAGGCCTCGAAGCTGACCGAATGGCTCAGCCTCGCGCTCGACGAACCCGAACTGCTCAGAACACTCGGCGCGACACCGCATCTCGGGGTGCTGATCACCGGACCAGCCGGCGTCGGCAAGGCCACCCTGGCCAGGTCGGTGACCGCCCCGCGGCGCCTCGTCGAATTGGATGGCCCCTCGGTCGGCGCGCAGGAGGGCGGCGCCCGGCTGCGCGAGGTGGCCGAGGCGGTCGCCGATGTCGCGTCCGGGCGCGGCGGCATCCTGCTCGTCACCGACATCGACGCGCTGCTGCCCGCCGACCCGGAGCCGGTCGCGACGCTCATCCTGGACCAGTTGCGCGCGGCCATGGCCGAGACCAGCGTGGCGTTCATCGCGACGACCGCGCATCCGGCCGGCGTGGACGCGCGGCTGCGCGCGCCGGACCTGTGCGATCGGGAACTCGCGCTGCCGCTGCCCACGTCGGCGATGCGCAAGGCGCTGCTGGAGCAGCTGTTGCGCAAGGTGCCGACCGGTGAGCTGAAGCTCGACGAGATCGCCGCGCGCACACCGGGTTTCGTGGTGTCCGATCTCGCGGCGCTGTGTCGCGAGGCGGCGCTGCGCGCGGCGTCGCGGGTCAGCAAGGAGCAGGCCGAACCGCACCTGACCCAGCAGGACCTGGTCGGCGCGCTGGAGGTGATCCGTCCGCTGTCGCGTTCCGGCATGGAGGAATTGGCGATCGGCAGCCTCGGCTTGGACGACGTCGGCGACATGATCGAGACGAAACAGGCGCTCACCGAAACGGTGCTCTGGCCGCTGCGCCATCCGGATTCCTTCGCCAGGCTCGGCATCGATCCGCCGCGCGGCGTGCTGCTCTACGGCCCGCCCGGTTGCGGAAAAACCTTCCTGGTGCGCGCGCTCGCCGGCACGGGCCAGCTCAGCGTGCACGCGGTCAAGGGCGCGGAGCTGCTGGACAAGTGGGTCGGCGCGTCCGAGCGAGCGGTGCGCGAATTGTTCCAGCGGGCAAGGGATTCCGCTCCGTCGTTGATCTTCCTCGACGAGGTCGACGCGCTCGCGCCGCGACGCGGGCAGAGCACCGACTCCGGTGTCGGCGATCGTGTCGTCGCCGCGCTGCTCACCGAACTCGACGGCGTCGAGCCGCTGCGCGACGTGGTGGTGCTCGGCGCGACGAACCGGCCCGAGCTGATCGATCCCGCGCTGCTGCGTCCCGGCCGGTTGGAGCGCCTGGTGTTCGTGCCGCCGCCGGAGGCCGCGGCACGGCTGGAGATCCTGCGGACCGCGGGTCGTTCGGTGCCGCTGGCCGCCGACGTCGACCTGACCGCGCTGGCCGCCGACCTGGACGGCTACTCCGCCGCCGACTGCGCCGCGCTGCTGCGCGAGGCCGCGCTCGCGGCGATGCGGCGCGACGTGGCGGCCGCCGACGTCACCGCCGCCGATCTCGCCGCCGCCCGCGCGGTGGTGCGTCCTTCGCTGGATCCGGACCAGGTCGAAGCGCTGCGCAAGTACGCGGAAAACCGCAGCTGATCGACGGTCGACATGCGGCGGCGATGAGTCGGTAATCACCGGCTCGGCACGGTCGCGCGGGTATGTTGCCTGGGTGCGGCGATGGATCGGCGACGGAGTCGACGTGGTCACGGCCTTCCTCGGGGCCGCGGTCGCGGGGGTCGCGCTGTTCCTGCCGACCACCTTCGCCTGGACCTCGCAGAGCGACCCGTACCAGATCGCCAGCCTGATCAACAGCGTGCCGCGCGGCGCGACGATCGGCGTGGTCGTCGCGGTCACGGTCGCGGTGCTGATCACCACCTTCGCCAGGCCGGTGGTCGGCTGGGTCGTGGCGTTCGGCGGCGCGCTCGGCATGTACGTCAACCACTTCGCGGGCCGCGACGTCTCTTCCGCCGATCTGCTCACCACGCAGAACTACATCGACGCGGTATGCGGCGGAATCCTGTTGGGCGCGTTGGGCGCCGCCGCGCTGCGCAGGCCTGCCTCGGCGATCGGCTACGTGCTCGGCGCGACGAGCTTCTTCGTCTTCGGCGATCTCGCCGACCTGCTCGACCTGCCCGATCAGGACCCGTGGTCGGTGCTGGAGACGCCGCCGTTCTGGATGATCGGCCTCACGGTGGTGCTGCTGTTCGTCGCCATCGCGCGCAATCGCGACCGGACTGGACCGGAGAGCGACTCGACCGTGCCCATCGATCTGCCGATCACGCCGATACTCGCGGCGATCGTGCTCGGCATGATCGTCCTCGCGGCGACCGAATGGCTGGCCGCCCAATACAACAATGTCTCCGCGCCCGGCGACAACCGGCTGGAGATCGCGATCGCCGTCGCGGCCACGATCAGCGCCGCGCTCATCGCGGCCATGCTGTTGCCCGGCCGTGACGGGATCGGCGTACTGCTCGCGGTGAGTCTGGTCGCGACCGCCGACGCGCTCGGTTACGCGCCCCGGCCATGGTGGAGCGTCTTCGTGGTGATCGCGCTCACCGCGCTCGGCTTGTTCGCCGGTCTGCGCGCGCCGTCGCCGTTCCTTGCACTGCTGGCGCTGATGGGCGTCACGGTGTTCGCGTGGGTCGACGCGCACGGCGACGGCACGGTCTACTACTCCGTCGCGACGGTGCTGCTCGCGCTGACCGCCGGATTCTGCGGTGGCGCCGCCCGCCCCCACTACGGCCCGAGCGCCGTGCTCGCCCTCGGCGCGATCTACCTGCCGAGCATCGTCACCGCGCTGCCGGTGGAGAACGAGACGTGGCCGCCGCGGGACAACATGGCGCACGCCACCACGCCCGGCCGGGTGGCGCTGATGATCGTGTTCGGGTGCACGATCGCCTTGCTCCTGCTCTACCGGCTGCGGCCGCGCGCCTACCGCAAACCCGCGCCGCCCGCACAGCGGGACGAGGTAGCGGACATATAGCCGAGCCGCCGCGACATGGCTGACGCCATAGCCGTCGCGTCCCCGAAAAACCCTGGCTCCACGTAGGGTGGAACCGCACCACCGCCCGCCACGACCTGACGGAGTGCAGTTTGCTCGTAATCCTGCTCGCGCACGCGCTCGCCGCGCTGGCAGCGCCGTGGTGCGTACGGGTGTTGGGGCGCAACGCGTTCGCGGTGCTCGCGCTCGCTCCGCTGGCCGGTTTCGGCTGGGTGATCGCGAATTGGGATAACACACAGCAGGTTCGAGTGACCTGGGCGCCCGCGATCGCGATGAACATCGAGCTGCGCTTCGATTCGCTGGCGGCCGTCATGGCCGCGCTGGTGCTCGGCATCGGCACGCTGATCCTGCTCTACTGCACCCGCTATTTCACCGACGACGAACCGCGGCTCGGCGTCTTCGCCGCCCAGTTCGTCGGCTTCGCCGGCGCCATGTTCGGGCTGGTCATCAGCGACAACATGCTGCTGCTCTACGTCTTCTGGGAGACGACGACGGTGCTGTCGTTCCTGCTCGTCGGCCATTACGCCGAGCGGGCGATCAGCAGGCGCGCGGCACTGCAAGCGCTGTTGGTCACCGGCGCGGGCGGACTGGCCATGCTGGCAGGCATCGTAATCCTCGGACAAACCTGCGACACCTACCTGCTGTCGGAACTGCTGGCCATGGATCGCCTGCCGGGCGGGATCGCGGTATCGGTGGCGGTGGCGCTCGTGCTCGTCGGCGCGCTGAGCAAGTCCGCGATCGTTCCAGTGCACTTCTGGCTCCCCGGCGCGATGGCCGCGCCCACCCCGGTGAGCGCGTACCTGCACGCCGCGGCCATGGTGAAGGCGGGCGTGTATCTGGTGGCGCGGCTCGCGCCGGTCTTCGCGAGCAGTCCGCCGTGGCATCCGATGGTGCTCGTCCTCGGCTCGGTGACCATGCTGCTCGCGGGCCTTCGCGCGCTGCGGGTGACCGATCTGAAGCTGCTGCTCGCCTTCGGCACGGTGAGCCAGCTGGGTTTCCTGATCGTGCTGCTCGGCATCGGCACACCGGACGCGGCGCTGGCCGGGACGACGCTGATCGTGGCGCACGCGCTGTTCAAGGCGTGCCTGTTCATGGTGGTCGGGATCGTGGACCACGGGGCGGGCACCCGCGATCTGCGCGAGTTGTCCGGGCTCGGCCGGCGGGCTCCGGTGCTGTGCGGGGTCGCGGTGCTCGGGGCGCTGAGCATGGCGGGCATTCCGGTGCTGCTCGGGTTCGTCGGCAAGGAGAGCGCGCTCGGCGCGATCCTGGACGCGGGCACGTTGACGGTTCCGGTGCGCATCGCGTTGTGCGCGGCGATCGTGCTCGGCTCCATGCTGACCGTCGGGTACAGCGCCCGTTTCGTCTGGGGCGCGTTCGGGGACAGGAAACTCGACGAGGAACCGTCGTGGCATCCGCCGGGGCCGCTGTTCCTCGGGCCACCCGCCACGCTCGCCGTCGCCGGCCTTGCCGCGGGCGTCGGCGCGCAGTGGCTGGACGAGTTGCTCCGCGGCTACCCGGAAACGGTTCCGGGAGAGCTGGTTTCGCATCTGGCGCTGTGGCACGGATTCACCCTGCCGCTCGTGCTGTCGGTCTCGATCATCGCTGCGGGATCGGCGCTTTTCCTGGTGCGCAACCGATTCGGCGAAACCGCGCATCCGCGCCTCGGCAACGCCGACCGCGCCTACGACGCCACCCTGCACGCGATGGATCGGCTCTCGCTGCGGATGACGGGATCGGTGCAGCGCGGTTCGCTGCCACTGAGCCAGGCCACCATCCTCGCCACCCTGATCGTGCTGCCCTCGGTCCTGCTCGCCGTGGGCACCAGGACGGGAGTCGAACTGCGCCTGTGGGATTCGCCGTTGCAGCTGGCGATCGCCGGGATCATGGCAGCCATGGCGTTCGCGGCCACCGTGCTGCGCAACCGGCTCGCCAGCGTGCTGGTCGTCGGCGTCACCGGCTACGGCTGCGGTGTGATCTTCGCGCTGCACGGCGCGCCGGACCTGGCGCTGACCCAGTTCCTCGTCGAGACGCTGACACTGGTGGTCTTCGTGCTGGTGCTGCGGGCCTTCCCCGCGGAGATCGAGGCGAGCCGCACCGCCGCGTTCAAAGTCCGGCGCGCCATGCTGGCCACGGCTGTCGGAGCGACGGTCGCGGTACTGGCCGCCTTCGCGACGGCGGCCCGCGGCACCGAACCCATCTGGCGCCGAATTCCGGAGGCCGCCTATCGATTCGGCGGGGGCAAGAACGCGGTCAACGTATTGCTGGTCGACATCAGGGCCTGGGACACCCTCGGCGAGATCTCGGTGCTCATCGTCGCCGCCACCGGCGTCGCCTCGATGGTGTTCCGCACCAGGCGTTTCGGCGCCGCACCGCGCGCCGCCGACTCTCCCGACTACAACCCGGACCTGATCAGCTGGCTGCCCGCCGGGCGGCTGGTGGGTCGCCGGGAACGCTCGATGGTCCTGCAAATCACCACGCGCCTGCTCTTCCCGACGATCATGGTGCTCTCGATCTACTTCTTCTTCGCCGGCCACAACGCACCCGGCGGGGGCTTCGCGGGCGGTCTCACGGCGGGTCTGGCGCTGACCCTGCGCTATCTCGCCGGCGGCCGCTACGAACTCGGCGAGGCGCTGCCGGTGGAAGCGGGCCACGTGCTCGGCGCCGGGCTCACGCTGGCGGCGGGCACCGCGGCCACCTCGCTGCTGCTCGGCGCGCCGCCGCTGTCCTCGGCGATCATCGAGGTGACGCTACCGTTGTTCGGGCACGTCAAGCTGGTCACGTCGCTGTTCTTCGACCTCGGTGTCTACCTGATCGTGGTCGGCCTGGTCCTCGATGTGCTGCGCAGCCTCGGCGCCCGTCTGGACAGCGAACTCGGCGACGCCCCGAGCGACGAGACCTCCCCCGCCCCACGAGGTGGTCGCCCATGAGGGAACGCGGTGAGCGAAACATGCGCAGGCCCGCTGCGGGCATGCCGAAGCCGTGCGCAGGCGAGGTGGAGACATGACCTCGAATCTGACCCTGCTCGTCCTCATCGGAGTTCTCACCGCGTGCGGGGTGTACCTGATCCTGGAGCGCGCCGTCTCCAAGATGATGCTGGGCATGATCCTGTTCGGCAACGCGGTGAACCTGCTGATCCTCACCGTTGGCGGGCCGGACGGCGACCCGCCCATCGGCGCCACGGACGACCGCGCGCACGAGGGCATGGCAGACCCCCTCGCCCAGGCCATGGTGCTGACCGCGATCGTCATCACCATGGGCTTCGCGGCCTTCGTGCTGGCACTCGCCTATCGGTCGTACATACTCACCACCACCGACGACGTGCAGAACGAACCGAGCGACGCAGAGGTGGCCGCCAGGCGCGACCGAGAGGACCTGGAAGATTGAACCTCTCGCCCGGCCTGCTGCCCGCGCTGGCTCCGCTGCCCGTGCTCGTCCCGCTGCTCGGCGCCGCCGCGACGCTGGTGTTCGGCCGTCGGCCGCGCATCCAGCGCACGGTCGCCCTCGTCGTGCTCTCCGCGGTCGTCGCCATCACAGGTCTGCTGCTGTACCTCGTCGACCGGGACGGCACCACCGCGATCCAGGTCGGCGGATGGGAGACCCCGATCGGCATCACCCTCGTCGTGGACCGGCTCTCCGCCGCGATGCTGCTCGTCTCGGCCATCGTGCTGCTCGCCGTGTCGGTCTACGGTGCGGGCCAGAACATTCGCGACGGCGACGAACGTCAGCCGACCTCCATCTACCGCCCCACCTATCTCGTTCTCACGGCGGGTGTTTCGGCCGCGTTCCTCGCCGGTGACCTGTTCAACCTGTTCGTCGGCTTCGAGATCTTGCTCGCCGCGTCGTTCGTGCTGCTCACCGTCGGAGCGACGGCCGAACGCATCCGGGCGGGCGTGGCGTACGTGATGGTGTCGATGCTCGCGTCGCTGATCTTCCTTACCGGCATCGGGCTGGTCTACGCGACCACCGGGACGCTGAACCTCGCCCAGATCTCGCTCCGTCTCGGCGCGGCGCCCGAGGGAGTGCGCACGGCGATCTACGCGGTGCTGCTCGTGGCGTTCGGTATCAAGGCGGCGGTCTTCCCGCTGTCCAACTGGCTGCCCGACTCCTACCCGACCGCGCCAGCACCGGTCACCGCGGTCTTCGCCGGCTTGCTGACGAAAGTCGGTGTGTACGCGATCATCCGGACGCAGACGCTGCTGTTCCCGGACGGCGGCTTCACCAACATCCTGCTGGTCTGCGGCTTGCTCACCATGGTCATCGGCATTCTGGGCGCGATCGCGCAGCACGATATCCGGCGGCTGCTCTCGTTCACCCTCGTCAGCCATATCGGCTACATGGTGTTCGGCGTGGGTCTGGCGACGGCGGCCGGGCTCGCGGGCGCGGTGTTCTATGTGGCGCACCACATTCTGGTCCAGACCACGCTGTTCCTGGTGGTCGGTCTGATCGAGCGCCAGGCGGGATCCACCTCGCTGCGCAGGCTGGGCGGACTGGCTACCGCGAGCCCGGTGCTCGGCCTGCTCTTCCTGGTGCCCGCGCTGAATCTGGGCGGGATACCGCCCTTCTCGGGATTCATCGGCAAGGTCGCGCTGCTCCAAGCGGGCGCGTCCGACGGCAGCGTGCTGGCCTGGGTGCTGGTCGGCGGCGCGGTGGTGACCAGTCTGCTCACGCTGTACGCCGTGGCGCGGGTCTGGGCCAAGGCTTTCTGGCGGCCGAGAGCGGACGCACCGGAGGGGCACCTGACCGCCGCGAAACCACCGACCCTGACCGAGGATTCGACCGTCGTGCACTACGACGAACGCACCGACCCGGGCCGCATACCGCCGCTCATGCTGCTACCGACCGCGGCGCTTGCCGCGGTCGGCCTAAGTCTCACCGTGCTGGCCGGGCCGATCCTCGGCATCGCCGAGCGCGCCGCGGCCGACCTGCACGATCCGGCGGTGTACGTCGGCGCGGTGCTCGGCGAACCGGAGGCGTACCGATGAGTGTCAACGACGAGTTCCCGAGCGCGTCGGACGAATCCAAGGCGCGGCGTGTCGGCAAGGACAGCGCGGTCCGCCTCGGCGTGCTGCTCTGGCTGGCCGCCGTCTACATGGTGCTGTGGGGCGATCTCAGCATCGGCAACCTGCTGGCCGGATCGGTGATCGGCGCGCTGATCATGGTGGCGCTGCCGCTGCCACGGATCCCGGTGAGCGGGCGGCTCAACCTGGTCGCGCTCGCCGAGGTGATGTGGGTGAGCTCCTACTACGCGCTCCAATCCAGCCTGCAGATCGCGTGGTTCGCGGTTCGGCTCGCGCCGCCGCCGGTCTCCGGCGTGCTGCGGGTCAACCTCAGCACCAAGTCGGACCTGGTGCTCGTGCTGACCACCGACCTGCTGAATCTGATCCCCGGCACGATGGTGCTCGAGATCGACCGCAACCGCTGCCTGGTCTACGTGCACGTGCTCGACGTCGGCAGCGAGGCCGCGGTGGCGCGGTTCTACCAACAGACCCGCCGCCTGGAACGGCTGCTGATCTCCGCCCTCGAGCGGCCCGTACCGAAATCCGTTCGGAGGTGAACGCATGACCGTCGTCGTCGTGCTCGCGGGCTGCCTGCTCGCGGCCGCCGCTGTCATCACCAGCTACCGCATCCTGGCCGGGCCGAACACGCTCGACCGGGTGGTCGGCATCGATTCGCTGATGGCCATCGCCATGGCGGGGCTCGCCGTGTGGGCCGCCCACAGCGGGGACACCACGGTGCTACCCGCCATCGTCGCGCTGGCGCTGGTCGGGTTCCTCGGTTCGGCCGCCGTCTCCCGCTTCCGCGTCAGGGACGACCGATGACGGGTTGGCAGTGGGCATCGGCCGCGCTGATCCTCAGCGGCGCTGCGCTGGCGTGCACCGCCGCGATCGCCATCGTCCGCTTCCCCGACACCCTGACCCGCATGCACGCCGCCACCAAGCCGCAAGTGGTCGGGCTGCTGCTGGTGCTCGGGGGCGCGGCGATCGAGCTGCGCGGCCAGGGCAATGTCTGGCTGCTCGCGCTGGTCGGGCTGTTCACGCTGTTCACCGCGCCGGTGATCGCGCACCTGATCGGCCGCACCGCCTACCGCGAACAGCGGCACCGCGACGGACTGCTGCGCGTCAACGAACTCGGCGACGAGATCGACTGAGCGCGAGCGGTCCCACCGCCGCGTGCGCTGGACTCGGGGCGGGTCTGCTCAGCGCTCACCCGACTCAGCGACCACTCGACTCGACACTCGTCGGACTCGGTGGCCGATGGGCTACCCGGTCGCCCGGCTCAGCGGCCAGTCGGCTCTCCTGCCGAACTCAGCGGCCAGTCGACTCGGCACTCGTCGAACTCAGCGGTCGGCCGACTCGGTCTCCCGCACCTCGACCACCGGCTCCCGCTCCCCCGCGAACCACGTGGCATGGAACGCGGCCGCCATGCCCGCCAACAGCGCGAGCACGATGGTCCCGGCAGGGACGGCGTACTCCGCCATCGGCGCCGCCAGATAGCGGTAGGAGACCAGCAGGACCACCAGCACCGCGGCACCGCCCGCGACCAGGCGGATACGGAACCAACCCCAACCGCGTTCCGGCTCACGCAGCGCGGATTCCACGGTCAGGCACAGCACCGCGCCCGCGACCAGGTCGACGCCGTAGTGGTAGCCGAACCCGAGCGTCGCGGCCAGCGTGGCAAGCAGCCAGAAGGTGCCGCCCCAGCGCAGCCAGCGCGGCGCCCGCGACCCGTCGATATCGCGGCGGGTGTGCAGGAAGACCGACAGCGCCCAGGCGGTGTGCATGGACGGCATGCAGTTGCGCGGCGTCGCCGTGTCGAAGGGCAGCGGCTCGGGACTGCGGTCGATCGGCGGGAGTACGCCGGGCCAGTAGTTGCCGATCTGGAGTCCGTTGCCGTCGGCGCCGAAGGCGAACATCGGACCGACCACCGGGAAGAACACGTAGACGATCGGTCCGACCAGCCCGAGCACCAGGAAGGTCCGCACCAGGTAGTGGCTCGGCCACCGCCCCGAATCGACCACCCGGCGCAGCTGCCACACCGCGACGACGATCGCGGCCACCGGCAACTCGATGTAGACCCAGTGCAGCACCGCGTAGACCACCGGTCCGAGCGCGTCGATCACCCGCCCCATCACCCACGACGGGTCGCCGAGCGCGTGATCGGCGAGCATCACGTACTCGTCGAGTACGTCGGGACTGCTCAGCACAGTGATGTGCAACCAGACGTCGCCCACCTTGGTCGCCAGGATCAGCAGTGCGCCGAGCGCGGCGGCACGCAACGCGTTGCGCCGCTCGTCGCCGCTCCAGCGCAGCCAGGCGATCAGGGCGAGCGCGGTGAGCACGAGTACAGGACCGTTGCCGACCGTCGGCGGATCACCGGCGAGCAGCCGCGCCCCCGCGCACACCAGGTCGATGGCCACCGCCGCACCGAGCGCGACGAGCCTGCGCCGCATGGGGATACCGACCAGCGCGAGGACCAGCCCGGCCCACGGCACCGACATCGATTTCGGCGTACCGACGTAGTCGCGCATCAGGCTTTCCAGCGGACCTTCGAAATCCTGCTGGAACGCGACGATCTGGAGCACGATCAGCAATAGGGGCACTGCCGCGACGGCGGCGGTCACCCAGACCCGGGACGGCGGTATCTTCAACCGCCACACCGCACTTCCTACGCTGGAACCCGGGTCTTCGACAAGCACGACGACCATAGTAAACGGGGGATGAACGACATCCCCCTGGCCAGCTGAACGGCAGACGACCGCTCGCGCTACTTGTAGAGCTCCTGGACCAGCGCGTCCACCACCGCGATCAGGTCGCCCTGGGTCGCAGCGGCCACCTTGCGCTGGCGCTGATACGACGCTCCACGCTGGGGAATCTCGGCGACATAGGACAATTCGTCGGAGCAGCCGAGCCGCTTGGCCGTCGGCTCGAGCCGGTTCAGCACGTCCATCAGGTCGTCGGTGACCAGCCGCTCGCTGTTGTCGGAGTCTGTGATGACGATCGCATCCAGCCCGTAGCGTGCGGCCCGCCACTTGTTCTCCTGGACGTGCCACGGCGGCAAAGTCCCGAGATCCTCGCCCTCGTCGATGCGACGGTCCAGATCCACGATCAGGCAGTGGATGAACGCCGCGAGCGCGGCCAATTCGGCCCTGGTCGAGATGCCGTCGCAGATGCGCACCTCGATGGTGCCCCACTTGGGCGCGGGCCTGATGTCCCAGTGCATGCCGCCGAGCTGTTCGATGACGCCGGTCTGCATCTGGTCGTGCACGAAACGCTCGAACTGGCCCCAGTTCTCGAACTGGAACGGCAGACCCGCGGTGGGCAGCTGCTGGAACATCAGCGTGCGGTTGCTCGCGTACCCGGTGTCGGAACCGGCCCACATCGGCGAGGAGGCCGAGAGCGCGAGCAGGTGCGGGTAGGTGAACAGCAGCGCGTTCAGGATCGGAAAGACCTTCTCCCGGTGCGAGACTCCCACGTGCACGTGCACGCCCCAGATCATCATCTGGCGGCCCCACCACTGGGTGCGCTCGATCAACTCGTCGTAGTGCGGCGAGCGGGTCAGCTGCTGGGCCGACCACTGGGCGAAGGGGTGGGTGCCCGCGCAGAACAGGTCGACGCCGAGCGGGTCGGCGGCGCGGCGCACGGTGTCCATCGTGCCGCTCAGATCGTCCACCGCCGCGCCGACGGTGTCGTGCACGCCGGTGACGATCTCGACGGTGTTGCGCAGCAGCTCCTTGGTGACCTGCGGAGTGCCGTCCCAGGCGCGCAGGTCACCGACGGCATCGAAGACCGCGGCCGCGGTGTTGGAGAGATCGCGCGTCACCTTGTCGACGAGCGCGACCTCCCATTCGATGCCGATGGTCGGCCGGGGCGAACCTGGAAATGGAACGTTCTCGATTGCCCCGCCCATATCGGCACCTTGTCTACTGGACTACACCGCAGGCGACGCGGCCGCCCGCGTCACCGGTCGCCAGTGTGTTGTCGTCCGGGCCTGCCACGCCGTCGGCACGGACGTAACGGTTGGGAATGTTGCC
Organism: Nocardia amikacinitolerans; assembly: GCF_900215415.1. NCBI lineage: Bacteria > Bacillati > Actinomycetota > Actinomycetes > Mycobacteriales > Nocardiaceae > Nocardia > Nocardia amikacinitolerans. The sequence continues at coordinate 1,271,425 of NZ_OBEG01000002.1, forward strand.
GAAGTTGTCGGCATCGGCGTGGATGATCAGCGCGCGATTCTTCAGGTCGTCGAGGGTCACCGTGTCGGTGGTGGTGACCAGCTTGCCCTGGCCGTCCGAGCGGACCTGCAACGAGGTGAGGTCGCCGCTGGCCGGGTGGGCGTTGGCGTTGCCAACCTGGAGGTGGCCGCCCGCCGAGAGGAAGTCACCGGCCGCACCGCCGGTGGGCGCCACGGAGTTGGGCTCGCACTTGCCGACCTGGTGGAAGTGCAGACCGTGGAAACCGGGCTTGAGGCCGTGCGCATCGACGGTGATCACGAGGTGATCGCCGTCCTTGGCGATGTTCGCGGTGGCGACCGAGCTGCCGGACGCGTCCTTCAGCTCGACCTTGGTGCCGGGGTCGGCGGCCGGGCTGCCGTGCTCGGTACCGGTCCCGTGTCCCTCGGCCGGAGCGGAGGCACCGGTCCACACCGGCGGGGTCGTTCCCTTGACGTCACTCGACTCCTGGCTGTTCGTGCAGGCAGCGAGGCCGAAGACCGCGACCGCAAGCACCGGGGTCACAGTCCGCCAGGACGGGCGACGAGTTGTGGACGGGGCCATCGGGGGAACTCCTTTACGAGTACCGAGTTTACGAGTAAAGCTGGGTGGACACTGTCGTTACCGGACAAGATGATGCCACGAGCGCCGTGTCGCGCCGCCAAGGGGCCGTGCGCGCCGGTCTCGGTTTTCAGTTACCCGTCAAGATGACGACCACACCCGGAGCGCTGTCCCCGATTCCCGCCGACTTGGGTTCGGCGGTCGCGCCGAGCTGCGCGGCGATCGCCACCGCCGCCTCCCGCTCACCGGCCGTATTCCCGTAGTACACAGTCGTTTTCGCGATGGTGCCGCCCGCGTAGTTGCCCGGCGAGACGTTCGTCCAGCCGCTCGCCGTCAATTCCTCGGCGGTACGGGCGGCCAGACCGGCGACCAGACTGTTGTTCAGTACACGGACCGGCACGGCCCGGTTCACGCCCGCCGCGGGCGCAGCAGCGGTGGTCGTCGGCGCGGCGGTGGTGGTCGGCGCCACTGTCGTCGTCGCCACCGTGGTGGTCGCGGCCGTCGTCACGGGCGCGGCCGAGGTGACCTGCTGGGCCGCGGTCGACGACTCCTCGGCGTTCGTGGCGTCGGAATCGGAACTCGACAACGACATCGCACCGAGACCCGCGAACACGATGGCCAGCGCGATCAAAACCATCGCCAGCGCGCGCAACGGCGGCCCGCCGGAGGTGGGATTGGTTTGACTCACGCTGTCGACCCTAGTCGCACATCCGGCCGGGATGCCCGCATCACGATCCGAAGACGTGTCATACCTGGAAACCGAGACGCCGTGCGGCTCTGGCCTTCTGCCTGCTCGCGCGGAGCCTGCGCAGCCGCTTCACCAGCATCGGGTCGACGGCGAGGGCCTCCTGCCGGTCCACCACGGCGTTGAGCACCTGGTAGTACCTGGTCGGCGACATGCCGAACAGCTCGCGGATGGCCTCTTCCTTGGCGCCCGCGTACTTCCACCACTGTCGTTCGAAGGCCAGAATGTCGAGTTCGCGGCGGCTGAGGCCACTGCCTTCGCCCGCCTCGGCCTTGGCCGATGCGCCCGCCGTCGTCTCTTCGCTCGCGGAAGGGTCGTCTTGGATCGCGGAAATATTCCGTGCCGCTGCGCCGTCCATCTCGCTCCCTCGCCGAGTTGCCACCAGACGAAAAATGGTGCTTGTACGTCGCGGATCATTCAACCACGGGGCAACGGGGATGATTCGCCTTCGGTCCGGCGTGTTGATTACGCCCAGGTACGCGCGTCCCACCTGCGCCGGGCGGCGGCCATTCGCCTCCGCTGAGCGGCCGGTAGGCTTGCTTTCCATGGCAATCCTCCCCATCGTGATCGTCGGTGACCCCGTGCTGCACAACCCGACCAAGCCGGTCACCGATTCGCCGGAGGAGCTGGCCCCGCTGATCGCGGACATGTACGAGACCCTGGACGCCGCCAACGGCGTCGGGCTGGCCGCCAACCAGGTGGGCGTGCCGCTACGGCTGTTCGTCTACGACTGCCCGGACTTCGGACCCGACGGCACGGCCGTCCGGCGTCGCGGCGCGGTGATCAACCCCGTGCTGGAGACCTCCGAGCTACCGGAGACCATGCCGGACCCCGACGACGACGAAGAGGGCTGCCTCTCGGTGCCCGGCGAACAGTTCCCCACCGGCCGGGCCGACTGGGCGCGGGTCACCGGCACCGACGAGCACGGCGAGCCGGTCTCGATCGAGGGCAACGGCTTCTTCGCCCGCATGTTGCAGCACGAGGTCGGCCACCTCGACGGATTCCTCTACGTCGACGTACTGATCGGCCGCAACGCCCGCGCGGCGAAGAAGGCGATCAAGCGAAACGGTTGGGGCAAAGCGGGTTTGAGCTGGGTGCCGGGCACCGTTCCCGATCCCTTCGGGCATGACGACTGAGCCGGCGCCCGCGGGGATTCCGCTCGGCCGCCGGGTGGTGATGCGTTATCAGCTGCCGCCCGGATATCCGCAGCCGCTGACCGACGTGATCGGCGAACTGATTTCGCTCGACCCGCCGACGGTGCGCGACGCCGACGGGCAGATGGTCTCGGTGACGCCGGATCGGGTGATCGCACTGAAAGCCATCGGGCCGAGGCCGATTCGCACCAGGGAGATCAGGGCGCTGGAGGCGGCCGCGGCGGACGCGTGGCCCGGCGTCGAGAGCGAATGGCTCGACGGCTGGCTGTTGCGCGCTGGCGACGGCTACACCAACCGCGCCAATTCCGCTGTGCCGCTGGGCGAACCGGGACGCCCGGCCGAGCTGTCCACCGACACCCTGCACCGCATCGGCGCGTGGTACACCGCACACGGCCTGCCGCTGCAACTGCTGCTGCCCGACCGGCTCGCACCGGCGCCACCCGGCTGGCGCACCTGGAACGAAACCCTGGTGCTAGGCATCGACATCACCAATTTCGTACTGCCGCAAGGTCCCCCGATGGTCCGGATCGCGCAGCGGCCAGACGAGGCGTGGCTGCGGCTGCACCGCTATCGCGGCGAAGCCCCTGCGGCGCAGCCTGTTCCGGTGACCGAGGTGCTCACAGCGGTGCGCGATGGCGAGCTGGGTTTCGCCTCGCTCGGGCTGCCCGACCCGATCGCCATCGGACGCGGCGCGTGCACCACCGCGCCGGACGGGCGCCGCTGGATCGGGCTCACCTGCGTCGCGGTGGCCGCCGAGCACCGCAGGCACGGCCTGGCCACCCTGGTGTGCGCCGAGCTGATCCGCTGGGGGCACGAGCGCGGGGCGACGCACGCATACGTCCAGGTCGAGGCGGACAACACAGCGGCGCTCGAGCTCTACCGCGGCCTCGGCTTCCTGGACCACCACGGCTATCGCTACGCCGCTCCGCACGGCGGAGAATAGACGAAGACCGCAGAAGGAAGGCATTTCGTGCGTCTGGCGACTTGGAACGTCAACTCGATCCGCTCCCGGCTCGACCGGGTTGCTGCCTGGCTCGACCGCCAGGACATCGACGTGCTCGCCATGCAGGAAACCAAGTGCCGCGACGACCAGTTCCCGTTCGAGCGCTTCGAGGAGCTCGGCTACGAGGTGGCCCACCTCGGCATCAACCAGTGGAACGGCGTGGCCATCGCGTCCAGGGTCGGCCTGGAGGACGTCGAACTCGGCTTCCCCAACCAGCCCGGTTTCGACAAGGACGCGGGCGAATCCCTCATCAGCACACCGATCGTGGAGTCGCGCGCGCTCGGCGCGACCTGCGGCGGCGTGCGTGTTTGGAGCCTGTACGTGCCCAACGGCCGCGCCCTCGCCGACCCGCACTACGCCTACAAACTCGAGTGGCTGGAGACGCTGCGCGCCAACGCCGCGAACTGGCTGACCGAGGACCCGCAGGCCAAGATCGCGCTGGTCGGCGACTGGAACATCGCGCCGACCGACGACGACGTGTGGTCCCCCGCGTTCTTCGAAGGCAAGACGCACACCTCCCAGCCCGAACGCGACGCCTTCGACGCCATCGTCGACACCGGCTTCGCCGACGTGATGCGGCCGTTCGCGCCGGGGCCCGGGGTGTACACCTACTGGGACTACACGCAGCTGCGGTTTCCGCGCAAGGAAGGCATGCGCATCGATTTCGTCCTCGCTTCGCCTGCGCTCGCCGCCGCGACGACGGACGCGGGTGTCGACCGTGAGGAGCGAAAAGGCAAGGGCGCCAGTGATCATGCGCCGGTTGTCGCGGAGTTCGATATTCCCTTAGAGCCCAGCTGAAGGCGGCGGCCGCCAGTGGTCGGGTCCCGCACGCCGACAGTGCGCTACGGTGCGGCCCGCTCGTCGGCTGCGTTCGACGCGCACCGACCAGGCTGACAGCGCGCCGCAGCGTGCCGATGGCGAACGTGCGGCGGCGGGTTCAGCCCACCGACGCGGCGTCGCCGAGCGCCTGAATCAGCCCGCCGACGCGTCGCGGGCGGCACCGAGTGCCAGCCGGTGACGTGTATCCGCAGCTGCGACGCGCGACTACGGGTTCATTTCATAGGCGCCGGCGTGTGAGCGGGCCTTGGTGAGCACGTTGTCGAAGCGGGTGGCGTCGGCCGCGGGGCGGCGGACCAGGTCCAGCGCCCTGGTCTGCTGCGCTTTGGTCGCGGTCGGCTTGCTGTGCAGGGCGAGGGCGTTCTTGGCGAATTCCCGCACGAAGACGTCGAAGAGCTGGTCGAGTACGGCGGTGTCGGTGCCCTCGATCGCGGCCTGTTCGAGGATGAGTTGCGCGTACGGGATCGCGGTGAAGAGCTCGCCGATGGCGAACAGGAAGTCCACGTCGCGCTGCTGGTCGGCGGTGGGCGGGGCGGCGGCGAGCAGCGTCTGGAAGGCGAGGGCCTGGTCCAGGAAGATCGCGACGTTCGGCACGTGCGCGAACTTCTCGAACACCGGACGCCAGTCGGTGAACCGAATGCGGCCGAGGCCCGCGCTCGGGCCCTGCCGGAACAGGAATTCGTCGTCGGCGGCGTCGCGGCGGGTCGGCACCTCCGGGTAGCGCGCGGCGGCCAGCTCAGCCCGCAGCTTGGGCACCGCCGCACCCGCCCGCGGGGCGAGCTTGCGGCTGGACCAGCTCAGCGCAGAGGACACCGCCCGCACCGCGGTCCTCGGCGCGGCCTCCGGCAGCACGCGCAGCGCGGCGAGTCCGGCGTCGGACGGGTGAAACATGTAGTTGGCCATGAACTTCAGCGACAGCGCCATGTTCACGTGCACGGTGCCTTCCAGCCGCGGCAGCCCGAACAGGCCGAGCATGGCCATCGGGAAGTACATGTCGTTCTCGAAGCCGCGGGCGGCGATCACGTCGGCGAGGTCCTCGATGACGCGCTGACCCTGCCGCGTCACGGTCATCTTCTCGATGGCGTTGAACAGCAGGTAGCGCCGGTCTTCTGCGGACGCCGACCGCAGGTAGTCGATGGCGCGCTCGCTGTAGAGCTTCATGCCGATCAGCCGCGCGTAGGAGTCGGTCAGCAACGTGCGCACCTGCGGGAACTCGGTCACCCTGTGTCCGAACAGGATTCGGTTCTCCGCGTGCGTGATCGATTCGTAGAAGGCGTGTTCGCACGCGCCGACGGCGCCGAAGCCGAGGTTGAACTTGCCCACGTTAACGGTGTTCATCGCGGCGTGGAACGCGGCCTCACCGCGGTGCAAGACGTCCTCTTCGGCGACCGGGTACTTCTCCAGATCGAAAGCGGCTACGTACATCTGGCTGTCCACGACGTTGCGGCTCAGCTTGTAGTTCTTGTGCTTGCTGTCCGCGACGAAGAACAGATACCCCTCGTAATCCTCCTGCGCCGGTTTGGCATTCAGCGCCTTGGCGCTGTCGATGATCGGCTTGTCGGCGCGGCGGCCGAACACCGAGACCATCCCGGCGAGGTTGCCGTTGCCGATGTAGTGCTTACTACCGGTCGCGGTGAAACCGCCGCCGCGCTTGGGCTCCAACACCATGTCGGTGGAGTACACGTCGGCGCCGTGCTCCTTCTCCGACAGCCCGAACGCGAAGATCTCGCCGGAGTCGAGCAGCGCCGCCGCGCGCTGCTTGGCGGCCTTGTTGTCGCTCTGCCAGATCGGGCCGAGGCCGAGGATGGTGACCTGCCAGACGTACCAGTAGGACATGCCGTAGAAGCCGAGCACCTTGCTCATCATCGCGATGCGGCCGGTGTCCCAGCGCTTGTTCGGATCGCCGTTGGCCTCGGCGGTGGGAGTGAGGAAGATCGCGAAGATCCGCTCGCGCTTGACGAAGTCGAGGAAATCGGAGTACCAGACGCGCTCCCGGTCGTCCCGCTTGAGCGCCGCCTTGCCGCGCGTCTCGAACCAGTCGACCGTGGCGCGCAGCAGCCGCCGGGTCTCGGCGTCGAACTCGGCGAACTCGCAGGTCTTCGGGTTGAACAGGGTTTCGGGCATCGGTGACTCCTCGGCCGTCGGGACGACGCCCGGCATCCGGCCGGGCCACTTCATTCGCGACTGTAGCATTATTGTTCAGCAGTGTAGGAAATTCAGCAAGGGCCGCCCGACCTGGGAGAACCGGAGGAGGTCGCTGCTAATGTTGGTGCCCATGAGTACCGAGCAGGCCGTGCAACCGCGTCAGCGGGCGCGGCACCTCGGACCGGAACGCCGCCGCCCGCAGGTGCTCGACACCGCGCTGGCCATCGCCGTCGAACACGGCGTCGCGGCCGTCACCATCGCCGCCGTCGCCGAGCGGATGAACGTCACCCGGCCGGTCGTCTACGCCTGCTTCGCCGATCGCGTCGAACTCATCCAGGAACTGATCCGCCGCGAGGAGAACCACCTCGTCGAGGGCCTGCTCGAGGCGACACCGCGCCGCGCGGTAGACGCGGGCGAGACGGTCTTCGTGGAGGGCTTCCAGACGCTGCTGGAGATCGCCGCCGCGCGACCCGACTCGTGGCGGCTGCTGTACGGCAATCCCGATCCCGCCGTTGCGGATTCGTTCGGGCGCGGGCGCAAGTTGGCGGTCGAGCGCTGCACCGAGCTGCTGCGGCCGACGCTGCGCGCGTGGGGCACCGAGGACGCCGAGCGGAAGCTGCCGATTCTGGTCGAGCAGTGGGTGTCGGCGGGCGAAGGGGCGGTGCGTTCACTGCTCGCCGACGAGGGCGACTGGACGCCGCAGACGCTCGGCGCCTTCGTCGGCGCCGCGGTCTATCGGGCGCTGCGCCAGGCCTGAGGCCATACGCCCGCGGCCGCAACCCGACCGAAGGTGACATTCAGCCGGTCTCGCCGGATGGCGGTCACCCTCAGTCGACATCCGCGAGCGCCTGCGGCCAGGCCCACCGCACGTGTACGCCAGGCCGAAGGCCATATGCCCACGGTCGGAACCCGACCGAAGGTGACATTCGGTCGGTCTCGCCGGGTGACGGTCACCCTCGGTCGGCGGACGCGAGCGCCTGCGGCCGGGTCCGGGGCACACAGACGCCAAGTCGAGAGGGGACCGCGCGCACGTCGCGTCCGGCATTTCTCCGGCCAGACCCGATTTCGGGCGGCGAAATGCCGATCAGCGGCGCGGCGCATCGGCGGATTTGCCGTCGCGTAGGTGCGTTTTCCGGGTCGTTGAAGTCATCCGATCATTACGATGGAGATCGACCGATCCGACCACGATCTGGCGGGAGGTGCGAGCATGGCGTTCTATCGGCAGGTAGGCGCGGTGCCGCCGAAACGGCACACCCAGCACCGCGACGACCTCGGGCGGCTCTACTACGAGGAGCTGATGGGCGAGGAAGGCTTCTCCGGCGATTCCTCGTTGCTCTATCACCGCGGTCTGCCGCCCGCGATCGTCGACTCCACGGTCTGGGACCTACCGGACCAGACGACGACGCCGAACCATCCACTGCGCCACCGGCATCTGCGCCTGCACGATCTCTTTCCCGGCGACACCGCCGCGGGCACCGATCCGGTGACCGGCAGGCGGCTGCTGCTCGCCAACGCCGACGTGCGGATCTCCTACGTCGCCGCCAAGGGCGCTTCTCCGTTGTACCGCAACGCGATCGGCGACGAGCTGGTGTACGTGGAGGCGGGCGAGGCCACCGTCGAGACCGTGTTCGGCAAGCTTGCCGCCCGGCAAGGCGACCAAGTCCTCATTCCGCGCGCCACCACGCACCGCTGGTTGCCCGCCGGGGCGGATCCGTTGCGCGCGTACGTCATCGAGGCTTCCAGTCACATCACGCCGCCGAAGCGATACCTGTCGAAATTCGGTCAGCTGCTGGAGAATTCGCCGTACTGCGAACGAGATCTGCACGGCCCCGGCGAACCGCTGCTCGAATCCGGTACCGATGTCGAGGTTCTGGTTAAGCATCGCGCGGGCGCGCGGGTGGTGGGTACGCGGATGGTCTACGCGACGCACCCGTTCGACGTGGTCGGTTGGGACGGGTGCCTGTACCCGATCACGTTCAACATCGCCGACTTCGAGCCGATCACCGGCCGCGTGCACCAGCCGCCGCCGGTCCACCAGGCGTTCGAGGGGATCAACTTCGTGATCTGCAACTTCGTGCCGCGCAAGGTCGACTACCACCCGCTGTCCATCCCGGTGCCGTACTACCACTCCAACGTCGACTCCGACGAGATCATGTTCTACTGCGGCGGAAACTACGAGGCGCGCAAGGGTTCCGGTATCGGGCAGGGTTCGGTGTCGGTGCATCCCGGCGGCTACGCGCACGGACCGCAGCCGGGAGCGTACGAGCGCAGCATCGGCATCGAGTTCTTCGACGAGTTGGCAGTCATGGTCGACACTTTCCGCCCGCTCGAACTCGGCGAGGGTGCGCTGGCCTGTGAGGATCCTGCCTACGCGTGGACGTGGTCCGGGCGGGGCCCGCGGTGAGGACGCGGCTCGAGGTTCCGGAGGATTCGCTGTTCGGGGCGGACAATCTGCCGTACGGGGTGTTCGCGCCGCGCGGTGGCGAGTATCGGGTCGGGGTGCGCTTCGGTGCGTTCGTCATCGATCTGGCTGCGGTGCTGGAGGATTCGGTGTTCGCAGGGCCAGTCCTCAATCCGTTCCTAGCGCAAGGTCCCGCGCGCTGGCGGGAGGTACGCGACCGGGTGCGCGAGTTGGTCTCGTCGGACATCCCGACCGACGCGGTGCATTCGCTGGCGGACGTGAGCCTGGCGCTGCCGATTCGCATCGGCGACTATGTGGACTTCTACGCGAGCATCGATCACGCCACCAATCTCGGACGTTTGTTCCGCCCGGATGCCGAACCGCTGCTACCGAATTGGCGCCATCTACCGGTTGGCTACCACGGTAGGGCCGGAACCGTCGTCGTTTCGGGCACCGAGGTCGTTCGGCCGCAGGGGCAGCGCAGAACGGATTCGGGCGCACCGGATTTCGGTCCGTCACGACGGTTGGACATCGAGGCCGAACTCGGCTTCGTCGTCGGTGTCGGCTCTTCACTCGGCACTCCGATCGACATCGCCGACGTGGAATCCCACCTGTTCGGCGTGGCTTTGGTAAACGACTGGTCGGCGCGGGACATCCAGGCCTGGGAGTATCAGCCGCTCGGGCCTTTCCTCGGAAAGTCGTTCGCCACTTCGCTGTCCGCTTGGGTGACACCGTTGGCCGCACTCGACTCGGCACGGATACCCCTGCCGGAACAGTCGCCGCCACCACTGCCCTATCTCACCGCTGAACAGCCGTGGGGCCTGGACATCGAGCTGACCGTCCACTGGAATGGCCACACCGTCGCGCACCCTCCCTACGCCCGGATGTACTGGTCGCCGGCGCAGATGCTGGCACACCTGACCGCCAACGGAGCCGCCACGCGCACCGGCGACTTGTTCGCATCGGGCACCATCTCCGGACCCGAGCCGGGGCAGCGCGGGTCGTTCATCGAATTGTCCTGGAATGGAACGGAACCGGTGTTGCTCGATGGCGACAATCGGACGTTTCTGGAGGACGGCGACGAGGTGGTGATCACGGCCGCAGCACCGGGCGTCGGAGTGAACCGCATCGGCCTCGGAGAAGTGCGGGGCCGAATTCTGCCCGCGCACGGTAAGTAGCGGCGGGTGCCACACACCCTGTGTACGCGCCACATAGGCGGTGGCTATGTGAGGCGTGTGGTGGGTGTGTGGGAGCCGATTTCGGTGGTTGGGTTGCGTTTACTGGTCCCAATGTTGCGGGCGTCGAGAGGGTTCGCCTTGCGGCAGGTTTTGGGCTGGGATTTGTGCGGAGGTTGCGTTGGGGTGACGGTTCCCAATGTTGGCGTTTTCCGGGGAGGTTGGGCCTACCCAGGTTTGCCTCGGAGCAGTGCTGGGCGCGTCGTGTGCCGTACCCGGCTTACCTCCCGCAGTCGGGTGCGCGGGGTTCGGCTTCCGGCGTGGTCGACCGGCTCTGGTTGCGTCCAGAGAGCGGGCAATCGGGGAAATCCCTGAGAAGAGCTCTGCCCGTCAAGGCCCCAACCACCATTTGACTACCGTCGATAGAGAAATGGATTCGACGGTAGTCAAATGGGGGCTTATCAAGATCGAATAGCAACCATTTGACTACCGTCGATTTTGGCCCGGCCTCGAACACTCGGACTTGTGGGCGGAGATAGCCCGCCTGTTAGATAGTGACGCCGCACACTTTCTCGTACACACGTGGTCAGCATCACCGTCTCAGCCGATTCAGTTCGGGTGACCGGCCGGTTTACCGTTCGGGGGATCACCCCATCGGACGGGAGCCCGCGTCAATGCTGACCACCCTCGCACGGTTCGCCGCCGTGCGCCCTCGTGTTGTTCTCGGCGTCGCGCTCCTGTTCATGGTGCTGTGTGGCCTGTTCGGGTCGACGGCGCAGGCGCACATGAAGTCCGGTGGGTTCGTCACCGAGGACTTGGAGTCGGTGCGGGCCAGCGAGTTCATCGCGGACCACTTCACCGGTGGGGATCCGAACTACGTGCTGCTCATCCGGGCCGAGGACGGTGTGGACAGTGCTGCGGCGAAGGCCGCCGCGCAACGGGTCACCGATCAGCTGCGCACGTATCCCGAGGTCAGCGGGGTTCAGTCGTACTGGTCGGCGCGGCCCGACCTGGCGCAGGCGCTGCGCGGCAGGGACGGTCGCAGCGGGATCGTCGTGGCCAGCATCGAGGGCGACGACGGTGAGCTGAGCGAGCGCGCCGCGAAGATCAGCGAGACGGTGCAGACCAGCGGCGATGGCGTCACCGTCCGCGCGGGCGGGCTGGCCGCCGTTTTCGCGGACATGAACGCCCAGATCAGCGAGGACCTGATCGTCGCGGAGGCCATCGCGGTGCCGTTGACCGGGCTCTTGCTGATCCTGGTGTTCGGCAGTGTGGTCGCAGCCGCGCTGCCGATCGCGATCGGCCTGTTCGCCATCGCCGCCGCGCTCGGCATTCTGCGGGCGCTGACGGCGGTCACCGACGTCTCGATGTACGCGCTGAACATGACCACCGCACTCGGTCTCGCGCTGGCCATCGACTACAGCCTGTTCATCGTCAGCCGGTACCGGGAGGAACTGGCCAACGGTCTGGATTCCCAAGCGGCCGTGGTGCGCTCGATCCAGACCGCCGGACGGACCGTGGTGTATTCGGCGCTGGTGGTCGCGCTCTCGCTGGCCGCGCTCGCCGTGTTCCCGCAGTACTTCTTCAAGTCGTTCGCCTATGCGGGCATGGCGGTGGTCGCCGCTGCCGCAGGCGCCGCGGTCATCGTGCTGCCCGCGATTCTGGTGCTGGTCGGCGATCGGGTGAATGCGCTGGATCTGCGGGTTCCGCTGCGCCGCATGCTCGGTCGGCCCGCACCCGCCGAGCCGGAACCGGAACGGAGCCTCTGGTATCGCTGGGTCGTCGGCGTGATGAAGCGCGCCGCGCCGGTCGCGGTGGTCACGACGATCGCGCTGCTCTTGCTCGGATCGCCCTTCCTGTCCGCGCATTTCGGCTATCCCGACGATCGCGCGCTGACGCAGTCCGCGCCGAGCCGTCAGGTCGGCGACACCCTGCGCAGCGACTTCTCCGCCGACCTCGGCGCGAGCGCCTACGCCGTGCTACCCGACTTCCGCGGTGGCCAAGGCGAGATCGGCGCGTACGCGGCCGCGCTGTCGAAGGTGGCCGACGTGCCCGCGGTGCTGTCCAGCGACGGCGTCTACGTCAACGGTCTGCGCGCTGCCGCCGCCCCGCCGGAGATGTCCGGTCCGGCGGGCGCTTTCCTCTCGATCGGCACGCGCCTGGATCCTTATTCGTCGGCGGGCAAGGATCAGCTCGCCGAGATCAGGGCGATTCCCGCGCCCGGCGACGTGCTGTTCGGCGGAGCCGCCGCGCTGAACCAGGACTCGGTCTCGGCGATAGCGGATCGGCTGCCGCTCGCCGCCGCCCTCATCGCCGTGACCACATTGATCCTGCTGTTCTTGTTCACCGGCAGCCTGCTCCTCCCGGTGAAAGCGCTTCTGCTGAACATTCTTTCGCTGGCCGCGACGTTCGGCGCGATGGTGTGGATCTTCCAGGACGGGCACCTGTCCGGGCTGCTCGGCTTCACGCCGACCGGGAAACTCGACCTCGCGATGCCGATCCTCATGTTCAGCCTCGCGTTCGGCGCCTCGATGGACTACGAGGTGTTCCTGCTCTCCCGAATCAGGGAGGAGTGGCTGGCGGGCGAGAAGACCGCCGCGGGCAACACCCACGCCGTCGCCATGGGCGTCGCCAGAACGGGCCGGATCTTCACCGCCGCGGCGCTGTTGATGAGCATCGTCTTCCTCGCGCTGGCCAGCTCCGGCGTCGCCGCCATGAAGCTGTTCGGCATCGGGTGCGCACTCGCGGTGCTCAGCGATGCGACGGTGATCCGCGCTCTGCTGGCGCCCGCGCTGATGCGCGTGATGGGCACCGCCAATTGGTGGGCGCCCAAACCCCTTGCCGCGCTGCACCGCAGGTTCGGTCTGACCGAGGAAACGGACGGTCCAACACCGCCGGCCATGACGGACGCCGCCGCATCACGTGTGCGCGTCGACAAGGTCGCGAACTCGGTCCGCGAATAGCTTTGCCATCTGGGACGAATAGCGTTGCACCACAGACGATTACGAGAGCGTATCCCGACCGGCGTAGACCACTCCGACGAACTCGACCAGATCATCGATCAGCGTCTGCACATCATCACGCGCACCCCCGTCGTCGTGATGGTGCAACCAGTCCGCGACCAGCTCGAACATCCCGCCGATGGTCGCGAGCGCCAACGCAAGCCGCCTGCGTTGCGCGCGCTCGTCCGGCGCGGGACCCGATGACCACTGGCTGTCCAGGAACGCCGCCGCCCAGCGCCGGTTGCCGCGACGCTGCTTCTCCACCGCCGGCGAAATACCGCCCGCCTCACCGAAAGTCACCTTCGCCAGGCGCGGGTCGTCGGCGATGGCGTGCACGAACGCGTCGATGACCGCGGCCGCGCGCTGCCCCCAGTCCCGTCCGGATACTTCCGTCGCCACCTCGGCCACGCGTTGCTGGATCTGCGCCGTGATCTGCTCGAGCAGCGCGATGTAGCACGCCTCCTTGCTGTCGAAGTGGTCGTAGAACCCCTTCGTCCCGACGTAGGCGCGCTGGCAGATCTGTTCGATCGACGTCCCCGAAAAGCTCTGTTCGGCAAACAGTTCGGTGGCGGCGTCCAGCAGTTGACTGCGTCGCTGCGCGCTGCGCTGCTCGGCGTCGAGGCCGCGGATCCGGCGCCGAGCCGGAGCCGGGGCCGGCCGCGCGGCGGATTTGCTGCGGGTCATGTCACGACGATAGCGGTACTCGTTTCAGAAAGAGTTCTTGTTGGTAACACGAACTCGTGCTGTAATCGCTGCACCGATGAGGAAGGGACCGAGGTGTCAGTGATCAAAGGCGATCCGGCCGGAAGAAGCCCAGCGTTCGTGCGCGCAGTCGTGGCGGCGATGATCGTCGCGGCGACCGTTCTGGCGAGCGGACTGGTGGCGAGTCCGGCATCGGCGATGCCGCTACCGCAACACGATTCGTTCTACGAGCCGCCCGCCGACTTCGCGAGCGCCGAGCCGGGGACCATCCTGCGCTCGCGCGAGGTGCGGCTCGCGGTGCTCACCCTGCTGCCGCTGAACGTGCGGTCCTGGCAGTTGCTGTACCGCACGACCGACCTGTTCGACGAGCCCGCGGTCGCGGTCACGACCGTGATCCTTCCCGCGGGCGCCGACCCGAATCGTCCCCGCCCGCTGGTCTCGCTCCAGTTCTATTACGACAGCGCCAGCCCGTCCTGCGCGCCGTCGTACGTGCTCCGGCAGGGTGCGGGGCTGCCCGGCGTCGAGGGCATCCACTCCAACAGCGAGCTGATCGCGCTGGCCGCCCTGATCAGCCAGGGTTGGGCGGTGTCGATCCCGGACTACGAGGGCCCGCAAGGTCATCTCGCGGTCGCCAAAGAGCCTGGGTACATGACCCTGGACGGAATCAGGGCGGCGCAACGTTTCGAGCCGATGGGTCTGGACGCGAATACCCCTGTGGCGCTGTGGGGTTACTCCGGCGGCGGCATGGCCACCGGCTGGGCGGCCGAGATGCAGCCGAGCTACGCGCCGGAGCTGAACGTCAAGGGCGCCGCGCTGGGCGCGCCGGTCTCGGATGTCGAATCGTTGCTGCACGTCAACGGTTCCATGTTCTCCAGCCTGATCGGGATCGGCATCGCTTCCCTGTCCAACGCGTATCCGGCGTTCAAGGAGGTGACCTACCGGCACCTCACGCCGGAGGGCCGGGCACTGATGGACCGCACCAACGCGCAGTGCCTCCCGCGCAACGCGCTCACCCAGATGTTCGTGGATTACCAACGGCTGCTGACGATTCCGATCGCGGAATACCTTGCCCTTCCGGAGATTCGGGAAGTGTTCGACGCGACGGTGCTCGGCGGCAACACACCGACGATGCCGATCCACCTGTACCAAGGCGTCTTCGATGAGGCGGTGCCCGTGTGGACGAACGACACTCTGGCGCAACGGTATTGCGCGTCAGGTGCGTCGGTCGTCTACAAGCGCGACCACCTGAGCGAGCACCTGACGCTGCCCTCCCTCGGCATGGCCGACACCTTCAACTGGCTGAAGGGCAGACTCGCGCCGAACGCGCCGGAACAGGTCGGCTGCCGGACCGAGAACGTCGTCTCCATGCTCGCCGACGTCAACGCGCTGCTGAGCCAGATCGAGATCAACCTCAACGCCACCTTCGGCGCGCTCGGGTTCCCGATCGGCCCCCGCGAACGCTGATCACCGCCGCGACCGGCGCCGGGCCGGTTGGGGCGGCACATTTTCCGCCCTGGGTGCGATGAATTCGGCGGGGTTGGGAAGTCTGCACACGCGAGGACCTACCCCACGTCAGGAGATGGCCATGCAGAAGATCGTCACGAACCTCTGGTACGACACCCAGGCCGAGGAGGCCGCGAACTTCTACTGTTCGCTCTTCCCGGACTCCAAGATCACCGACATCCAGTACTACAACGAGGCGGGGCCGCGCGAGGCCGGGCTCGTCATGGTCGTCGACTTCGAATTGAACGGTCAGAAGTTCACCGCGATCAACGGAGGCGGCGAGTACCACTACACGCACGCCATGTCGCTGCTGGTCAACTGCGAGAGCCAAGAGGAGGTCGACCGCCTGTGGCTGGCGCTGCTCGCCGACGGCGGCCAGGAGATCGAGTGCGGCTGGCTCAACGACAAGTACGGCATCCCATGGCAGATCTGGCCGGTGCAGGCCAACGAGCTGCTCAAAGGCGATCCCGCCGCCGTCACCCGCGCGACCAAGGCCATGCTCGGCATGAAGAAGATCGACGTGCAGGCCATGCGGGACGCCTACGAAGCGGTCTGAGTCGAACGCCACGTACGAGCAGGCCGGTCACTTTCCTCGACAGCCTCACTCCTCCGAGGCGGTCGCTGTGCGGGCGCCGCCTGCCCGATCACGCGCGGGTTCGGGTCATCGCCGGGCGTGTCCGCGGAGCGGGCAGGTATGGTCGGGCGGGAAAATTCACATCGCCAACGGGGGCTCGCACCAGCGGGCTGAGAGGACGGCTAGCCCGAGAGGGCGGTAAGGGCCGTCGACCGTATGAACCTGACCGGGTAATGCCGGCGTAGGGAGGAGAACCATGGCCACCGCCAACGGCGCCGCCGTCGACACCGTGACCACCGGCCCCATCGAGGGCAGCGTCAAGGCCTACAAGGAAGTCGACGAGCTGCGCATTCCGGTGCGGCGTATCAATCTCACCACCGGCGAACATTTCGACGTCTACGACACCTCGGGCCCGTACACCGACGACAACGCGACCATCGACCTCGAGGCCGGGCTGCCGAAGCTGCGCGACACCTGGACCAAGCCGCAGGTGGACGGTCCGCCGACCCAGCTGGCCTGGGCGCGGCAGGGCATCATCACGCCGGAGATGCGGTTCATCGCGGCGCGCGAGGGCGTCGAGCCCGAGCTGGTGCGCGACGAGGTCGCGGCCGGGCGCGCGGTGATCCCGGCCAACCACAAGCACCCGGAGCTGGAGCCGACGATCATCGGCAAGAAGTTCCTGGTGAAGATCAACGCCAATATCGGCAATTCGGCGGTGTCCTCCTCGATCGCGGAGGAGGTGGAGAAGATGGTGTGGGCCACCCGCTGGGGCGCGGACACCATCATGGACCTGTCCACCGGCAAGAACATCCACGAGACCCGCGAGTGGATCATGCGCAACTCGCCCGTCCCGGTCGGCACCGTGCCGATCTACCAGGCGCTGGAGAAGGTGAACGGTGATCCGACCCAGCTGACCTGGGAGATCTACCGCGACACCGTCATCGAGCAGTGCGAGCAGGGCGTGGACTACATGACCGTGCACGCGGGCGTGCTGCTGCGCTACATCCCGCTGACGGCCAAGCGGGTCACCGGCATCGTCTCGCGCGGCGGCTCCATCATGGCCGCGTGGTGTCTGGCGCACCACCAGGAATCGTTCCTGTACACCCACTTCGAGGAACTCTGCGAGATCCTGGCGAAGTACGACGTCACCTTCTCCCTCGGCGACGGCCTGCGCCCCGGCTCCATCGCGGATGCCAACGACGAGGCCCAGTTCGCCGAGCTGCGTACCCTCGGCGAGCTGACGAAGATCGCGAAATCCCATGGCGTGCAGGTGATGATCGAAGGCCCCGGCCACGTGCCGATGCACAAGATCGTGGAGAACGTGCGGCTCGAGGAAGAACTGTGCGAGGAGGCGCCGTTCTACACCCTCGGCCCGCTGGCCACCGACATCGCGCCCGCCTACGACCACATCACCTCGGCCATCGGCGCCGCGATCATCGCCCAGGCGGGCACCGCCATGCTCTGCTACGTCACGCCGAAGGAACACCTCGGCCTGCCCAACCGCGACGACGTCAAGGTCGGCGTGATCACCTACAAGATCGCCGCCCACGCCGCCGACCTGGCCAAGGGCCACCCGCACGCCCAGCAGCGCGACGACGAATTGTCCAAGGCGCGTTTCGAATTCCGCTGGCGGGACCAGTTCGCGCTCTCGCTCGATCCCGACACGGCGCGCGAGTACCACGACGAGACGCTGCCCGCGGAACCGGCGAAGACCGCGCACTTCTGTTCGATGTGCGGGCCGAAGTTCTGCTCGATGCGGATTTCCGCCGATGTGCGGGAGTACGCGGAGAAGAACAACCTGACCGACGTGGAGGCCATCGAGGCGGGCATGGCGGAGAAGTCCGCTGAGTTCGCCGGGGCGGGGAAAAAGGTTTACCTGCCGGTGGTTTCGTAGAAGTTGTCGCGGGCGGCCATCCTCTCTTCGGAGAGGGTGGCCGCTTTGCGTTCGAACCTAACGAACAGTGCTGTCGATGAGCCGCCGAGCCGCCCTATCGGTCCGCGCGACGTCACCGGTGATCATGCGATCCTGAAGTATCCCTCGCAGCCCCGAAACAAGCATTGTCGCAATAGCTTCCGCGTCCTCCACGCCGAATCGGCGCAAACCGTCCGCGAGCGCGGCGACGAAGGTGCCGATGGCGTCGACGGCATACGCGGCATACGGCCCGTCGGACGCGCAAGCCGCGCCGAGTACTTGCAGCATCACCTTCACACTGGTCGCCCCCGCACCGGTGGTGTTGGCGCACCAGAACTCCCACAGCCGAGCGCGGAGGGCGGCGGCGTCGGCGATGTCGGCGAAGAGCGCCCTGATATCCGGGCGCTGGGTGGCGAGGGCTTGGACCAGCAACTCCTCCTTGGTGTCGAAGTAGTAGATGAGCATGCGCGAGCTGGTGCCGAGTTCCGCGGCGAGTGGGCGAAGGGACAGTTCGGCGAGGCCGTGCGCGGCGATGTAGTCGACGACGCCGTCGAGGAGTTCGGCGCGTTTGGCGTGGTCGAGTGGGCGGGCCATGGGTTGACTGTACCGAGTGCTACAGGTATTCATGGTGACCGTGACTGTAACACTCGCTTCAGAAACTGCGGACTCCGTCGTCGTCACCGCCTACGCGGCCACCACTTCGCTCGCCGACGACATGGAAACGACCTGGTCGAGGCTGTTGCGAGGGGATACGGGCATCGGCGTACTCGACGAGGACTTCGTCGCCGAATACGACCTGCCGGTCCGCATCGGCGGCAAGCTGAAGGCGCATCCCGCCGCGCAACTGACCCGGATCGAACAGCGCAGACACTCCTACGTCGAGCAGCTGGCGCTGGTCCTCGGCAGGCGGGTGTGGCAAGCGGCGGGCGCGCCGGACGTCGAGGGCGAGCGACTGGCGGTGGCCATCGGCACCGGACTCGGTGGCGGCGACGCGCTGATCGACGCGGTCGACGCCATGCGGGCGGGCGGCTATCGGAAGGTGTCGCCGATGGCGGTGCCGATGGTGATGCCGAACGGGCCCGCCGCGACGGTCGGTCTCGAAATCGGCGCCAAGGCAGGGGTTTTCGCGCCCGTCTCGGCGTGCTCCTCGGGTTCCGAGGCGATCGCACACGCCTGGCGGCTGATTCGCTCCGGTGAGGCCGACGTGGTGGTGACGGGTGGCGTCGAGGGCCACATCCACGCCGTGCCGATCGCGGGCTTCGCCATGATGCGCGCGATGAGCACCCGCAACGAGGAACCCGAACGCGCCTCGCGCCCCTTCGACCGGGACCGCGACGGCTTCGTCTTCGGCGAGGCGGGCGCGCTCATGGTGCTCGAATCCGAGCGGCACGCCAGGGCGCGCGGCGCCGCGATCCACGCCCGCGTACTCGGCGCGGGCATCACCTCCGACGCCTTCCACATCGTCGCCTCCGACCCGGAAGGCATCGGTGCGGCGCGCGCCATGCGCAAGGCCATCGAGACCGCGGGCCTCGGAGCTTCGGACATCGCCCACGTCAACGCGCACGCCACCTCGACGCCCATCGGCGACGCCTCCGAGGCGAACGCCATCGCGGCGGTCACGCCGCAGGCCTCGGTTTACGCCCCGAAATCCGCGCTCGGCCATTCCATCGGCGCGGTCGGCGCGCTCGAATCCATCCTCACGGTGCTGACCCTCCGCGACCAGACCGTCCCACCCACCCTCAACCTCGACAACCAGTCCCCCGACATCGACCTCGACATCGTCGCGGGCACACCCCGCAGGCAACGGATCGACTACGCCGTCAACAACTCCTTCGGTTTCGGGGGACACAACGTGGCCCTCACCTTCGGGCGTGCGTGAACCACCCACCACAGCCCGGCGACCGCCTCCACCCGCGCGTGGCAGAATCGTTAACCGGACGAACTATTCGACGACCGGCAGCGGGGCCGGTCCGAGGGACGGACGATGACGTGAGCGATGCCTTCTACCTCCCGGATCCGGACGACCCGAAGCGGTTCATCTCCACCGAGCTCACGCGCGGGCCGTGGTCGCCGGATGCTCAGCACGCGGGGCCGCCGTCGGCGTTGCTCGGGCACGTCATCGAGCGGTGTGAGCCGCGCGAGGGGTTTCAGGTCGGGCGGGTCGCGGTGGAGATTCTCGGGCCCGTGCCGTTGCAGCCGCTGTTCGCCGAGGCGCGGGTGACGCGGCCCGGGCGCAGCGTCGAGTTGCTGGAGGCGACGCTCTCGACCGAGCGCGGTCCGGTCATGAAGGCCAATGCCTGGCGGTTCAAGCTTGCCGAGCCCGAGCTCGCGCTGCCCGAGGAGTTCCATCCGGTGGGCGCGCGTCCCGGTCCCGACCACGCGCCCGCACCGACGCCGTTCCCGACGGCACAAGAGGTCGGCTTCCACACCGCGATCGAATACCGTTTCGTCACAGGGGCTTTCGGTGAGCCCGGCCCGGCGATCTGCTGGATTCGGCTGAAGTATCCGATCGTCGCGGGCACCACACCGAGCCCGCTGGAGCGCACCCTTGCCGCCGCCGACTCCGGCAACGGCGTGAGCGCGGTCCTCGACTGGAACCGCTACCTCTTCATCAACACCGACCTCACCGTCACCCTGCACCGCCAGCCGGTGGGCGAATGGGTCTGCCTCGACGCGGTCACCTACCCGCAGCCGCACGGCATCGGCCTCGCCGAATCGGCCCTCTTCGACGAGAAAGGCCCCCTCGGCCGCAGCACCCAAACCCTCTACCTCGGCGTGCGCTGAGCTACGCCCGGGTCGAGATCTGCTGGATCGCCCAGCCGTTGCCGTCGGGGTCCGAGAAGAAGAGGAAACCGACGTTGTCGAGGGGGTCGGGCATCTTCGTCGGGCTTTCGCCCAGGATCTGGATGTCGCCGACTTCCACACCCCGCTCGACCAATTCGGCGCGCGCCTTGTGCAGATCGGGAACCACCAGCTGCAAGCCTTGCAGCGAACCGGGCGTCATCGACGGCACCGCGCCCTTGCCGATCACGATCGAGCAGCCGGAGCCCGGTGGGGTCAGCTGCACGATGCGGATGTCGTCGCCGATCACGGTGTCGTGGTCGACCGCGAAACCCAGTCGCTCCGAGTAGAACGCTTTGGCGCGGTCGATATCCGACACCGGGACCACGACGACTTCGAGCGTCCAATTCATCCCGATCCCCTTCGCGTCGCACGGTTTCTTCGTTCCTACCAGCCCATAGGCGGACTTCGCGCCCATTCGCGATTTCGCTCGGTGACGAACCGCGCATCGGGTACCGAGCACGGCACCCGCGAGGGTTACGACGGCGACTCGATCCGTGGCGGTACGTCGGAAGCTCTCCAAATTCAGGCCCGCGCGGTCTCGATCAGGCGCGGGCAGAGACGTACGGGCAGCGGAACGCGTCCATTGGACCGTCCGGCACAGGCGTGCTGGTCAGCGCGCCACGCGGCGGACAGCAGCCCGCTTGGCCCGCATCAAACCCGCGGCTGCCAGCGCCAGGCGAATTCACCGGGCTGCGGTGGTGGACCGGGGAGTTCGCCGTCGGCGGCGAGGCCGGCGATGAGCAGGGCGAGGGTGCGGCGGCGGAGCTGGGCGGTGCGTTCCGGGTCCGGCATGGTGATGGCGGCGCATGCCTCCAGGATCAGGCCGAGATCCAGCGGATTCACTTCCGCTCGCAGCCGTCCGGAAGCGTGGGCGCGGCGGATGAGTTCTTCGTTGACCTCGCCCGCGTGCACGACGTCGGGCAGCATCGCCTCGTCGGGGGTGAAGGTGCCCGCCAGGTGGACGGTGAGCGAGTGGACGTCGGCGTCGACCACGCGCTCCAGGAAGCCGACCAGTCCGCGCCAACCGTCCGAATCCTCCAGTGCCGCATCGGCTTCGGCGTTGTAGCGGCGTAGTCCCTCGTGGCAGAGAGTGCGCAGCAGCACCTCCTTGCTCGGGTAGCGGCGATAGAGCGCGCTGATACCGACGCCCGCGCGTTCGGCGACAGCGGCGATCGGCGCGTTGGCATCGGCGAGGAACACGGCCCGCGCCGCCTCCAGGATCAGCCCGTCGTTGCGGGCGGCCTGCGCCTTGCGGCCGGGCAGACCCTTGCGAGCTGGGACTTCGGATGTCTTCGGCATGAGTTCAGGGTAGCACTTGAAACGGAATGATCCGTTCTGCTACTGTCTTGAACAGAACGAAGCATTCCGTTTCAAAAAGGAGATTCCCGTGGCCACCATCAAGCCCTTCCGGATCGACATCCCTCAGGCCCAGCTCGACGATCTGGCCGATCGACTGCGCCGGGCACTGTGGCCGAACGAGCTGGCCGGCGTGGGCGACGCCTACGGCGTGCCCAACGCTCGAGTGCGCACACTCGCGCAGTACTGGCTCGAAACGTTCGACTGGCGAGCGCTGGAGGCGAAGCTCAACTCGTACCCCCAGTTCACCGCCGACATCGACGGCGAGGACATCCACTTCCTGCACATCGAGTCGTCGCGGCCGGACGCGACCCCGGTGATCCTCACCCACGGCTGGCCCGGCTCGATCCTCGAATACCTGGATGTGATCGAGCTGCTCACCGAGCCGGAGTCGACCGATGCGCCCGCCTTCCACGTGGTGATCCCTTCATTGCCCGGCTTCGGGTTCTCCGGCCCCACCCGCAGCACCGGCTGGAACCGCTACCGCACGGCGAAAGCCTGGGTCGAGCTGATGAGCCTGCTCGGCTACGAGCGCTTCGGTGCCATCGGCAACGACGGTGGCTCATTCGTCTCGCCCGAAATCGGGCGGCTCGCGCCGGAGCAGGTCATCGGCGTGCACGTCACGCAGCTGTATTCGTTCCCGTCCGGCGATCCCGCGGAGTTCGACGGACTGTCCGAGCAGGACATGGCCGCGCTTCAGCACCTGCAGTGGTTCCACGAGAACAAGATGGCCTTCAACGCGTTGCACAGCCAGCAGCCGCAGACGCTGGCGTTCGCGCTCACCGACTCCCCAGTCGGTCTCCTCGGCTGGAACGCGCAGCTGTTCGGCGAATCACTGGACGCGGAATTCGTCGTCGGCAACGTGGCGATCTACTGGCTGACCGGCACAGCAGGCTCGTCGCTGCGGTTCTACTACGAGGACGCCCACACAGCCGAGCACCCCAAGGAGCCGACCACGGCGCCGACCGCACTGGCCATGTTCAAGGGCGACTTCCAGTCGATCCGCCGGTTCGCCGAGCGCGACCACAAGAACATCGTCAGCTGGAACTCCTACGACACCGCGACCGACTCGGACGGAGCCAACGACGCGGCGGGTCACTACGCCGCCCATGAGGCACCCGAGGTGCTGGTCGGCGATATCCGTCGATTCTTCGGCGGACTCGCCTGACCCGAAGCGAGGCGTCGCGGTCCGCCCCGCACCGACAGGGGTGGACCGCGACGTCTTCCTGTGGACGTTCGCTTATGCCATCGAGAGTCACGGCCATGGTTCGTCTCGCCTCGCGTTGATGTACTGGATTCACCAACGGCACACCAGCTTTCATCGCAAGGAGAACACCATGAAAATCGCAGTCTTCGGAGCCACCGGCAGCGTCGGCCGACTGGTCGTCGAGCAGGCGCTCGAGCAGGGCCACGAGGTCACCGCGTTCACCCGCAACGCCGCGGGCGTCACCCAGCGGCACGAGCGGCTGCGCGTGGTGGAGGGCGACGTCTTCGACACGCACCAGGCCGAGAAGGCGGTCGCCGGCCAGGACGCGGTGGTGATCGCGCTCGGCGACGGCCGCAAGGGCAAGGTCCGCTTCGGCGGAACCAAGGCGGTCGTGGACGCGATGCACCGCACCGGCGTGCAGCGGCTGATCTGCCAGAGCACGCTCGGCATCGGCGACAGCCGCGACAATCTCAACTTCCTGTGGAAGCACGTGCTCTTCGGCATGCTGCTGCGCCGCGCCTACAACGACCACGTCCAGCAGGAGGCGTACGTGCGGTCCAGCGGTTTGGACTGGACCATCGTGCGCCCCAGCGCCTTCACCGACGGGCCGCGGACCGGCAGCTACCGGCGGGCATTCCCCGGCTCCGAGCGCGGGCTGACCTTGAAGATCGCCCGGGCGGACATCGCCGAGTTCCTGCTGGAGCAACTGACCGACTCGACCTACCTGCACCAAGCGCCGGGGATCTCGCACTGAGGGTGCGAGTGCCGACTTTGCGAGGTTTCGGCTTTCGCTACGGGGACCGGTGGCGGGCCTGCCGGGTGGGCGCTGGCTTTTCGAGGTCGTCGGCTTTCGCGACGGGAACCGGAGGCGGGCCTGCCGGGTGGGCGCTGGCTTTTCGAGGTCGTCGGCTTCCGCCACCTGGACAGGTGGCAGGCCTGCCGGGTCGGCGCTGGCTTTCGAGGTTGTCGGCTTCCGCTACGGGTGCGGGTGGCAGGCCTGTCGGGTCGGCGTCCGAGGTTGTGGGTCTTCGCTGCGGGACCGGTGCCAGGTCTGGCCGGGTGAGCGCCGACTTTCGAAGTGCCCGGTTGAGCGACGGGGACCCGGGGCACGCCTTTCAGGTAGGCGCTGATTTCCGAATCCGCTACGGAGACCGGGGCGGGCCTGACCGGGTGGGCGCTGACTTTCGAGGTGGCTCGGTTGGGCGACAGGGACCGGTGGCAGGCCTATCGGGTGGGCGCTGGCTTTCGAGGT
>NZ_OBEG01000002.1:1296442-1343667 GCF_900215415.1 Nocardia amikacinitolerans
CCATTTGACTACCGTCGATTTTCGCGGGCACCCCCTGCGCCCGCATCGGGCGCACCGCCGCCGCATCGGACCAGCTCGCGACCGCTGCCCACGCCACACAGCGCCAGTACTCGTGCGAGCACTGTGCACAACTGCACGCGACCTGCACGCGACGACAACCCAACACCGCAGCTCCACCCACCAACTCCCGCTCGCTGCCCTCCCTAGACGCAACCACAGCCAGATGACCATGCCGGAAGCCACACCCACGCTCACCAACAGCGGGAGGTAAGCCGGGTACGGCACCCAACGCGCCCAGCACCGTTCGAGGCAAACCTGGGCCAACCGCGCATGAACGAGCAGGCCCGATCCCCCGGAACCACGTCGCCCAACGCAACCAACGACACCAGCACCGTTCGGCCCGTGGACAACCGCGCGTGAACTACCAAGGCCTACCCCCGTAACCACGTCACCCAACGCAACCAACGACACCCGCACCGTTCAGCCCATGGGACAACCGCGCATGAACTGGCAAGTCCGGCCCCGGAAACACATAACCCAACAACCTGACCGCAGGCCCCAAACACCACCGTGGTCAACCGAACTCACACGTGCTCATGCAACTCCCCCCACACCGGAAACGGATCATCGAACTCAGCCCAAATATCAGGCCCAGCCGCATATTCCGCATCGGTCAACAGCGCACCATCCAGCAACGCCCGAACCCGCTCCCCATCCAACTTCACCCCGATGAAAACAATCTCCTGCCCCGCGGGAACTTCCAACGACGACCACCACGCCGCAGGCTCGAAGCTCAAGTTCGGCCCGGCCTGCGACCAAACAGCCGCCAAACCCGGACGACTGGCAATCCAACACAAACCCTTGCTGCGCAATACCCGTCGCAACTCTTTCAACACCCCTGCCAACCGTCCCGGGTGAAATGGGCGCGAAGCGGTATAGGTGATGCTCCGAATGCCGTACTCCTCGGTCTCCGGAACATGGCCGCCCGCAAGCTCTTCGGCCCACCCCTCGGCGCCCGATGCCACCACCGGGTCGTAGCGACCGGTATCGAGCACCTCGTCGAGCTCCACCACCCCGCGCGAGGTGCGCAATACCCGCGCACGCGGATTGAGCCGCCGCACCGTGGCTTCCACCGTCCCCGCGGCATTCGCGCTCACCAGATCGGTCTTGTTGATCAGCAACACGTCGGCGAATTCCACTTGGTCGACAAGCAGATCGGCGATGGTGCGCTCGTCACCCTCGCCTGCCTCCAATTTCCGTTCCGCCAACGCCTGGCCGCGCACCACCTCGCCGAGGAAGGTGGAGGCGTCCACCACCGTCACCATGGTGTCCAGCCGGGCGATGTCGCCGAGCCGGAAGCCGTCCTCGAACTCCCAGTCGAAGGTCGCCGCGACCGGCATCGGCTCCGAGATGCCGGTCGACTCGATGACCAGCTGGTCGAAGCGCCCCTCGCGAGCCAGCCTGCCGACCGCCTCGATGAGGTCCTCGCGCAGCGTGCAGCAGATGCAGCCGTTGGTGAGCTCGACCAGTTTCTCTTCGGTGCGGTCCAGGTGCCCTTGGCCCGCGACCAGCGCGGCGTCGATGTTCACCTCGCTCATGTCGTTGACGATGACCGCGACCCGGCGGCCCTCACGGTTGGCCAGGATGTGGTTGAGCAGCGTGGTCTTGCCCGCCCCGAGGAAGCCGGACAGCACGGTGACGGGAAGCAGGTCGGAGCGCGGAGAAGTGGTCACGAGTTAATGGTAATGGTTTTCATTTACATGACGCACGGCGGGCCTCGGCCGACCCGACACTCCGCACACGTACGGCAGCCCGGCGACACCCATCACGGAGACTCACGCTCACCTGTCGACCAACTTGCTTCCGACCGCGCCGGTTAGGGTCGGCCTGTGAAACTGCTCCCCCTTCCCGCCGACGGGCAGACCCCGGTCCGCGTCCTCACCATCGCAGGCACCGACTCCGGCGGCGGCGCCGGAATCCAGGCCGACTCGCGCACCATGGCGATGTGCGGCGTGCACGCGTGCGTCGCGGTGGCGGCGGTGACGGTGCAGAACTCGGTGGGCGTGAGCGGCTTCCACGAGATTCCGCCGCAGATCGTCGCCGATCAGGTGCGGTCGGTGGTCGGCGACATCGGCGTCGGCGCGGCCAAGACCGGCATGCTCGCCTCGACGGCCATCATCGAGGCGGTCGCCGAGGTCTGCCGGGAAGTGGGCATCGGGCGTGACGGCGAGATTCCGCTGGTCGTCGACCCCGTGGCCGCCTCCATGCACGGCGACCCGCTGCTGCACGCCGAGGCGCTGGACGCGGTGCGCCACACGCTGATTCCGCTGGCGACGATCGTGACGCCCAACCTCGACGAGGTCAGGCTGATCACCGGGATCACGGTCACCGACGATGCCGAGGCGCGACGCGCCGCCGAGGCCCTGCACGCACTCGGCCCGCGCTGGGCGATCGTGAAGGGCGGACATATGCGCTCCTCCGAGCTGAGCACCGACCTCCTCTTCGACGGCGAGAACTTCTACGAGTTCCCCGCGCCGCGCATCACCACCGGCAACGACCACGGAGGCGGCGACACCCTCGCCGCGGCCATCGCGTGCGCCCTCGCGCACGGGTATCCGGTGCCAGAGGCGGTCGAGTTCGCCAAGGAATGGACCCGCCGCTGCCTGGCCGCCTCCTATGATCTCGGCGCAGGCCACGGCCCGGTCTCCCCGCTGTGGCGGCTGCACTCCTGACCATCGAGCCTGGCGCCGAAACTTGTCGGTGGGCAGGTCCATACTGGGGATGTCGCGAACACGGCCGGCCTCAACGGCGCGGCTCGGCTGAGAACAACGGCGTTCGCAGTGGACGCGACAAGGCGTACCTCCGCACCGGCCGTGCGCGGCTAGACGTACTTCGTCCGGCAGCGCATGTCATGCGGACTTCCGCCTTCGCTCTGGCCATGCGCGGCTGACGACGGATCACGTCCAGCGCTGGCTTACGCCCCCGTGCCGCCCTCGGGCGGCACCGCCGGGGCCGAGACGCCCAGTAGGCCGAAAGGCGCAGTTGGTCGAAAGGCGCAGTAGGCCGATGCACAGCCAAGTGTTCGAAAGGCGCTCAAGTTGTCGCTCGTCGAACAGGCTCAGATCGTCGAAAAGGCAGAGTGCAGGGGTAGATCGGCGTTGATGACGATGCCGTTGAGGCGAGCATTCGCCTCGGCGAGCGCCGAGACGATCTCGGCGATGTAGGCCACGAACTTCTCGATCGGCATCGCATTGCCCTGGAGACGGTTCGCGCCGAGCCACCAGTCGGTGGCCGAGGCGACCGCGCCGAATATCGAATAGTTGACGAGCTCGATGCTGGCCACGTCGATCGACTCGTCCTCGACAAGCCCGGCGAACATCTCGGCGGCCCGCCGCGCCGACTGCCGAGCCGATTGCAGCGCTCGCTCGGACTCGTCGGCCTGCTGGGTGAAGTGGCTGTGCAGCATGAAGCGGAAGACGTTCGGGTGCTCGGTGACCACCAGCGCGTATTCCGCGGCGCCGCGCCGAACCAGTTCGCGCGCCGAGTCGTTGCTCAGATCGATGCTGGAGATGATCCGTTCCCACAGCATGTCGCGCACCCGGTCGACGATCGCGTTGTAGAGGTCGGTCTTGTCCTCGAAGTGCCGGTACAGCTTCGGCTTCGCGGCGCCCGCCTCCTTGGCGATATCGCCCATGCTGACTTCCGGACCGAACTTGTCCAGCGCGCGGAACGCGGCGTCGACGAACTCGTCGCGCACCTTCACCCGGTGCGCGCGCCACCGCTCGGTCCGGGCGTCGACCCGCTTGGGCCGCGCCTGGTCGACTTCCCGGCGGCTGTGCATCACGAATCCGACCGTACCAATTCTTCACTCCACCTCGGTCAACTCGGTCGGCACCGGAAACGGTGGCGTGCTCTTGCCGGTTATCCGGAACCGCCGCCACGGATCGGGGTCGCCGACGTAGCCCTCGCGGGCGCCGTGCTCGGTGCGAATGGTGACCTTGGTGCGCGGCTCGTCACCGAGCGCGGCCGCGAGATCGTCGTTCGGACGGATCCGGCCGAACCACCGGTAGACGCCGTCGATCGGTTCCCGATAGCCGCGCAACTCGACCTGCACCGGAATCTCGCGGCCGTGCACGACGAGGGTTGCCGCGCCCAGGTAATCGGACCGCGCGTGCGGACTGTCGCTGTTCATCTCGACTCCTCGAAACCCCGCCTCACCTCGACCGTTGACATCGAGTGAGACGTGGGACACACTCGTGAATGTACACGGAACCGATGGTATTGGGTACTAGAAGTTCCGCATTCACACAGAGAGCTGGTGGGGACAATGACGTCCAGCCACAACCATGGCTTTCGGCCTGCCACCACGCCGTCCGGCGCGGCCGTGCGCCGTCGTCGCCACATCGGCGACCGGCAGAGCACCGCCCGACGGCTGCTGTTCGCCGGCGTCGCCGAGGCGGCCTACGATCCAGACCTCGACATCGATTGGGACGCGCCGCCCGACCCGGCGCTGAATTGGCTGCCGCCCGAGCGTGTTTCGCTGTACGGCAGCAGGCTGTGGGAGCGGCTGAGCCCCGAGCAGCGGCGTGAACTCGGCAAGCACGAGCTGGTCAGCATGCTCAGCGTGGGCATCTACGCGCAATCGATGCTGTCCATGCTGATGTTCCGCGACGTCATCGAAAGCCGCGACCCCGTCGACGATCACACCAGGTTCACCCTGGCGGCGGTTCACGAC
Organism: Nocardia amikacinitolerans; assembly: GCF_900215415.1. Lineage (NCBI taxonomy): Bacteria > Bacillati > Actinomycetota > Actinomycetes > Mycobacteriales > Nocardiaceae > Nocardia > Nocardia amikacinitolerans. The sequence continues at coordinate 1,301,178 of NZ_OBEG01000002.1, forward strand.
GAGAGCCGCAACTCCACCATGTACAGCAGGCTGATCAACGCCACCGGCCTCCCGCCCTATCGGCTGCCCGCGCCGCTGCGCGCGCTGACCAAGCTGACCCTCTGGATCCCCGACGGGCCGACCGCGCTCGGCTTCCGCCTGCTCATCGAGGAGATGGCGGCGCAGCTGTTGCGCGAGCTGACCACCGATCCGCACATCCAGCCGCACCTGCGTCAGCTGGCCTTGCTGCACGCCGCCTCCAGCGCGCGGCACGTCGAGGCGACGCGCGCGGAGTTGTTGCGCGCCATCGACTCTCGCGGTCCGATCCGCGCCGCACTGCACCGGTGGGCGTTGAGCGCCGTGGCCGCCGTCGCTTATGCGGCGCTCGTGCATCCGGCCGTGTACCGGGCCGTCGGGATCCACCCCATCGCGGGCGCAGCCGCCGCGCTGACCACCGGCGCCTACCGACGCAACGCACGCGCCGCGACCGCGACCGTGCGTGACTTCCTCCGCGAAACGCATGGCACACCGGGCGTTCGCTCGATCAGGAACAGGAGAGCGGTGCGATGACCACCGAGACCACCGGACCCGTCGTCACCACCGCGGGCGCATCGACGGTGCGCCGCAAGACGGTCGGCGATCGACAGAAGACCGCTCAGCGGCTGCTGCGTTCCTCCGCCGAACGCGCCTACGACGGTGAGCTCGACATCGATTGGGACGCACCGATCGAGCCCGGCAAACACTGGATACCCGAACACCGGCAATCGCTGTACGGCACCGCGCTGTGGGAGCGGCTCACCCCTGAGCAGCGCACCGAGCTCGGCCTGCACGAGCTGGTCAGTGTGCTCAGCTTCGGCATCTTCGCGGAGGCCGGGCTGAGCACGATGCTCTTGCGCACCGTGCTGGAGAGCGAGCGGCTGGTGGACGACCACACCCGCTACGCCCTTGCCGAAATCGGCGAGGAAACAAGGCATTCCACCATGTTCAGCCGCCTGGTGAACCTCACCGGGCTGCGGCCGTACCTGCTGCCGAAGACCGCGCGCAAGCTCACCCGACTCGCCACGTTCATCCCGCTCGGCCCTTCGGCCTACGCGGGCACCCTGTTGATCGAGGAGATCCTGGACCGGTTGCAGCGCGAGGCGATGAACGATCCGGACCTGCAACCCCATGTGCGCCAACTGATGAAGATCCACGTGCTGGAGGAGGCGCGCCACATCACCTACGCCCGTGAGGAATTGGTGCGCGCCATCGAGGAGCGCGGCAAGGTGTCCAACGCCTTCCACCGGCTGGTGTTCGCGGTGATGGTGCTCGGTGTGTACCCGGTGCTGATCAATCCGCGCGTGTACCGCTCGGTGGGCATCGATCCGCTCGTCGGGTTCTTCGCGGCCTTCACCTCGCCGAACTTCCAGGTGAACGCGACCTTCGCAGGCGAACCGCTGCTCCGCTTCGCGCACGAAGTGGGCATGCTCGACGGCGCCGTGACGCGGCGGCTGTACCGCCTCTCGCGCAGCGTGCCGCAGGACATCCTCGACGAACTCGAGCGCCGCGCGGCGGCGTGATCCGATCGGAAGTGACGCGATGGCAGCGCAATCCTCGGCCCCGGTACACACCAGGGTGCTGATCATCGGCAGCGGGTTCTCCGGCCTCGGCATGGGAATCGCGCTGGACAAGGCGGGTCTCGGCGACTACTTGATCGTGGAGAAGGCCGACGAGATCGGCGGCACCTGGCGCGACAACACCTATCCGGGCTGCGCCTGCGATGTGCCGACGCACCTGTACTCGTATTCCTTCGAGCCGCGGTCGAATTGGCGGCGGCTGTTCTCCGGGCAGCCGGAGATCTTCGGCTACCTGAAGGAAGTCGTCGCCAAGTACCGGCTACGCGAGCGAATTCGGTTCGGCCAGCACATGGTTCGCGGCTACTGGGACGAGGACGAGCGCCGCTGGCACGCGTTCAGCGCCGACGGGCGGGAGTACATCGCGCGGTTCATCGTCTCGGCCATCGGGGCGCTGCATGTCCCGAGCATTCCCGAATTCCCCGGTCGCACCGAATTCGGCGGCGCTGCTTTCCATTCCGCTCAGTGGGATCACGATGTCGAGCTGCGCGGCAAGAAGGTCGCGGTGATCGGCACCGGCGCCAGTGCGATCCAGTTCGTGCCGGAGATCATCGACGAAGTGGGCGCGCTGACGGTGTTCCAGCGCACCGCGCCGTGGGTGCTGCCGCGCGCCGACGTGGTCTTCTCCGAGCGTTTCCGCACCGCGCTGCGGCGGGTGCCCGGACTGCGGTTCGCGCTGCGCAACGGCATCTACTGGGGCGCGGAGGTCGCCGCCTACGGGATGACACGCAGACCCGACCTGTTGAAAGCGGTGGAATGGGTCGGTCGACGGCACATCGCGCGCCAGATCGACGATCCCGCGCTGCGCGCCGCCGTGACGCCGGACTATCGGGCGGGCTGCAAACGCCTGCTCGGCTCGGACACCTACTATCCGGCGCTGGCCGACCCGAAGACGACCCTGGTCACCGACCGCATCGACCACTTCACCGCCGCGGGCATCGTCACCGCCGACGGCGTCGAGCATCCGGCCGATGTGATCCTGTACGGCACCGGCTTCCACGTCATCGACTCGTTCACCAACCTGTCGATCACCGGACGCGACGGCGTCGACCTCGCCGCGCGATGGACCATCGAGGGCGTACAGGCGCATCGTGGCATCACCGTCGCCGACATGCCCAACGCCTTCTTCCTGCTCGGTCCGAACACCGGGCTCGGCCACAACTCGATCATCTTCATGATCGAGTCGCAGATCCACTACGTGCTCGACGCGATCCGGCAGGTCCGGGCGCGCGGCGCGGTAGCGCTTGTCCCGCGACGACCGGCGCAGGACCGGTACAACGCCGAACTCCAACGCAGGCTGGCGCATTCGGTGTGGAACACCGGCGGCTGCCGCAGCTGGTACCTGGACGAGCACGGCAACAACCGGACGCTGTGGTCCGGCTTCACCTGGCAGTACTGGTTGCAGACGAGGCGGCTGCGACCGGACGAGTACGAGTTCATCGGTCCGGCGCCGAGCGTGCCGGTCCGACCGACCGTCGTGCTGGAAGACCGGCCCGCCCAGCGCTTTCCGACCACGCTCGCAGGCAACTGAGGGGGATCCCGTGCGCCACTTCGACAACAAGGTCGCCGTCATCACGGGCGCGGGCTCCGGCATCGGCCGGGCGCTCGCGCTGGAGCTGGCGCGGCACGGCAGCCGTCTGGCGCTGTCCGACATCGACACCGGCGCGGTCGCCGACACCGCGGGTCGCTGCGAAAAGCTCGGCGCCACCGCCGTTCCGTACCAACTGGACGTGGCGCAGCGGGCCGCCGTCTACGCGCACGCCGAGGCCGTGCGCGCCGAGTTCGGCGGCGTCGACCTGGTGATCAACAACGCCGGTGTCGCGCTCAGCGCCGATGTGATCGACATGGAATGGGACGATTTCGACTGGTTGATGAACATCGACTTCTGGGGCGTCGCGCACGGCACCAAGGCCTTCCTGCCCGACCTGATCGCCTCCGGCGACGGGCACGTCGTCAACGTGTCCTCGGTGTTCGGCCTGATGGGCATACCGTCCCAAAGTGCCTACAATGCCGCGAAATTCGCGGTACGCGGCTTCACCGAGGCGCTGCGGCAGGAGATGCGCATCGCCGGGCACCCGGTCGGGGTCACCTGCGTGCATCCCGGCGGCGTATCGACCGACATCGCCGTCAACGCGCGCGGCCTTTCGGACGGGGTCGATCGGGAAACGGTGCGGCGCGGCTTCGAGCTGATCACGATGACCAGCCCGGAAGCCGCGGCAAAGATCATCCTGCGCGGCGTGCGCAAGAACAAGGCGCGGGTGCTGATCGGGCCGGACGCGCGCGGCTTCGACCTGGTGCCGCGGCTGCTCGGGCCGCGCTACGAGGATCTCGGCGTTCCGCTGTACCGGCTGGGCAAGCGGGCAGCAGGCCGTCTCGGCATCGAACTGTAGGAGGGGCGATGGCGCAGGCCGATTCCCACGTGCACACCCTGGAAGTGGTGGAGGTGATCAAGGAGACGGACGCGGCGATCTCGCTGGTCTTCGAGATTCCCGACGCGTTGGTCCACCGATTCCGTTACCACCCAGGGCAATTCCTGACGCTGGAGGTACCGAGCGAACGCACGGGGTCGGTCGCGCGCTGCTATTCACTCTCCAGCTCACCATATCTGGACGACGACGCCATCGTGACGGTCAAGCGCATGCCCGGCGGATACGCGTCGAATTGGCTGTGCGACAACGCTTCCGTCGGAATGCGGCTGCGCGTACTCGCGCCGTCCGGTGTGTTCGTGCCGAAGTCGCTCGACGCCGACCTGCTCCTGCTCGCGGCGGGCAGCGGCAGCACGCCGATCATGTCCATCGCCAAGTCGGCGCTGATCGCTGGTACCGGCACGGTGCTGCTGGTCTACGCCAACGACGACGCGGACGCGGTGATCTTCGGCGCGGAACTCGAGGAGATGGCGGTCGAGTTCCCGGATCGGTTCACCGTGGTGCACTGGCTGGTGGACGAGCGCGGCCTTCCGACGGTGCCCGCCCTGCGCGAGCTGTTGATCCCGTACCCGCGCTACGACGCATTCGTCTGCGGCCCAGCATCTTTCATGGCGACGTGCACCGCGGCACTGCGGGCGATCGGCATGCCGGAGTCGCACATCCACCACGAGAAGTTCCAATCGCTGACCGGCGACCCGTTCGCGGACATAGAACTCTCGGGCACGGACGCCGAATCCGGCGCGGCCACCGCCACGATCACCCTCGACGGACGCACGCTGGAGTTGCCGTGGCCGCGTTACCGCACCCTGCTCGAGGTGCTGCTCGCCAACGGCTACGACGCGCCGTTCTCCTGCCGGGCGGGCGAGTGCAGCGCGTGCGCCTGCACGGTTCGGGCGGGCGAGGTGCGGATGCTGCGCAACGAGACGCTGGTCGACGCCGATCTCGCGCTCGGCCTGACCCTCGCGTGCCAAACCGTTCCCGTCTCCGACCACGTGCGCGTCGACTTCGATCAGTAATCACGTTGCCGGAACAGCGGGGGCGGGTGTGCCTGCTCCTCATGTGGTTCTCCGCACGAGCGCCTGCCAACGGAAATGGCTTGGCCTGATGGTGGGCCGACTCCGCACAAGATCACTTGCCGGTGATCGTTTGCCGAAACGGCACCGGAACTGGCGCGGGGCGGCGGCCTGGGCGCACCATGCCTTGTGCGGGTTACCCGCTCGACCATCACGAGGCATACGCAGGTCAGGAGAGGCGTTCGATGACCGAAACCACCGCTGAGGAGTACTGGGAAGACTTCTACCGCGAGCGCGAGCGGGCCTGGACCGGCAAACCGAACGCGTTGCTGGTTCGCGAAGTCGCCGATCTCGCGCCGGGCACCGCGCTCGATCTCGGCTGCGGCGAGGGCGGGGACGCACTCTGGCTGGCCGAGCGCGGCTGGCGGGTGCACGCCGTCGACGTGTCGACCATCGCGTTGGCGCGCGGCGCCGAGCACGCCGCGGCCGCGGGCGTCGCCGATCGCATCACCTGGGCGCGGCACGACCTCGCGCACTCCTTCCCCGAGGGCTCCTACGACCTCGTTTCGGCACAGTTCCTGCACTCGCCGGTCGCGGGGGACGGTGAGCGCGACAAGATCCTGCGCCACGCCGCCGATGCCGTCGCCCCGGGCGGCACGCTGCTGATCGTGGCGCACGCGGGGTGGCCGACCTGGATGATCGAGCCACCCTTCTTCGAATTCCCCACGATCCCAGGGACTCTCGCCGCACTCGCACTGCCGCCCGACGAATGGCGGGTCGAAACCCAGGATCTCGCCGAACGCGAATGGATCGGCCCCGAGGGCCAGGAGGGCCGCAGGGAAGACACGGTCCTCCGCATCCGCCGCCTGCGCTGAGCTGCTGCCACAAAGCGTTCGTACGCGTCACATAGGCACCGCCTGTGTGAGGAGTACCAAACCTCTGTGGGACCGCCCGGTCGATCGCGTACCGCACCACCCGGCTGATCGCTGAAACGCCGCCGCGCACCGGCTCTTTCGAGATCCGGTGCGCGGCGACGGTGGATGTTCAGCTTGCTGCGGTGTAGGTCGCTTCGATCCACTCGGCGAAGGTCGGGCCCGCGAGGGTGGCGTGCGAGCCGGGGAGCAGGGTGCCGTTCTCGAACTGCTCGCGGTCCGGGTTGGCCGGGTCGCTCATTTCTTGGACGCGGATCGCGTCGCCGCGGCGGGCGGCGAGCAGTGCGGCCGCGCCCGCCATCGTCTCCGGCTGGGGTCCGGCGATCTCCGGGAACGGTCCGTCGGTGGTCTCCGGGGCCGGGTTCACGGCCAACTCGACGAGCTTCTCGGCCACGGTGCGGGCCGCGACCAGCTGGGTGCGCATGTTCGGCAGGTAGGCGACGTCGCCCTGGGTGCCCCACATCATCATCACCTCGACCAGCTCGTGGAACTGCGCGGCCCGCAGGACCTGCACCGGCAGCGGGCCCTTGGCGAGCTCCCGCTCGTGCACCAGCTTCGCCGCGTTGTAGCCCGCGACGGAGTCGTCGATGCCGATGATGGACACCACGACCAGCCGCTCGACGCCCGCCTCGCTGCCCGCCTCGTGCAAGTTGCGCGCGGACGCGGTGAAGAACTCGGTGGCGATGTCCTTGTCCGCGGAGGGCGTGCTGGAAGCGTCGATCACCACGTCGACGCCCGCCAGCGCCTCGGCGAGGCCCGCGCCGGTCTCGATGTCAACGCCGTTGGCGCGGGAGAAGGCCACCACCTCGTGGCCCTGCTCGTTCAGCACGTCGACGACGTGGCGGCCGAGGCGTCCGGTGGCTCCGGCGACGGCGATCTTCTTGCTGGCGTTCATGTCTGCTCCTTCTGCGACGCTGCGGTGTTCCGCGTTCACAGAGAGGACGGCGCCGGACGCGCGAGTGTGACATCGCATCGAACGCGCAGGTCGAACTGCGTTTCAGCGCGGCGCGGTGAGCGCCGAATGCAGTGTCGCCGACCACTGCTGGACGATCTCCTTGCGGCGGGCCGAGTCGTCGGTGAGGACGTCGGCGAGCCCGAGGCCGCGGGCGAGATCGAGCGTGGCCTGCACCAGGTGGTGGGCGACGGGATCGGAGTCGTCTACACCGAGCGCCTCGACGGCCCTTCGGTGCGCGATCCGACCGAACTTCGCCTCCAGCGGCACGATGCGTTCGCGCAGCACCGGGTCGGCGGCCGCGTGCGTCCACACCTGCAACGCCGCCTTGAACAGCGGAGACGTGTAGGACTCGACGAGACCCGCGACGACGGCCTGGGTCCGGCCGACGCCCTCGGCCACCCCGGCGATCGTCACCGCCTCGGCTTTCGCCTGGTCCATGCGGGTGTCGAACATGTACTCCAGCGCGCCCGTGATCAGGTCTTCCCTGGTCGGGAAGTGGTGCTGGGCCGCACCGCGCGACACCCCCGCCCGCTCGGCGACCACGGCGACCGTCGCGGCGGCCCAGCCCATCTCGGCCAGGCAGTCGATGGTCGCCTCGAGCAGGCGCTGCCTCGTCGCTCGGCTGCGGTCCTGCTTGGGTTCGTGGGGTGTCGCCATGGCGCTATTCTGCCCAGCTCGGTGCGCGCCGCTGCAGGAAGGCCAGCATGCCCTCGTGCACCTCCGGCGTGCCGAAGAAACTCGCCGAACGCCGCGCCAGCTCTTCGGCGGAGGCGTCGAACCCGGCGAGGATGTCCGCGTTGACCAGACGCTTCGCCTCGGCCAGACCCTGCGGCGACCCCTTGCACAGCTCGCCGATCAGCCGCGCGACCTCGGCCGCCGGGTCCTCGGCCGTGACCGTGACCAGCCCGATCTCGGTGGCGACGTCGGCGCCGAACTTCTCGCCGGTCAGGTAGTAGCGGCTCGCGGCGCGCGGGCTCAGCCGCGGCAGCAGGGTGAGCGAGATCATGAACGGCGCCAACCCGATTCGCACCTCGGTGAGCGCGAAAGAACTGCCCGGCCCGGCCACCACCAGGTCGCAGGCCCCGACGATGCCCATGCCGCCCGCGCGCACATTGCCGTCGATCTGCGCGATCACCGGCTTGGGCACCTCCACCAGCCTGCGCAGCACGCCGATCATCACGCGGGTGCGCTGGTCGGCGGCCACCGCCGGGTCGGCGTCGCTGGCCTCGCTGAGATCCGCGCCCGCGCAGAAGGTGTTGCCGATGTGGGTGAGCACGATGCCGCGCACCGCGGGGTCGGCGGCCGCGTCGTCCAAGCCGCGCAGCAGCTCGGTGACCAGACGCGAGGACAGCGCGTTGCGGTTGTGCGGTGAGTCGAAGGTGAGGACCGCGAAGCCGTCGCGGATCTCGTAGCGAACGAGCGGCGCGGTGGAAGTGTCGGTCATCGGGTCTCCATAGGATTCGTCGATCAGGGAATCCCGCCCCGGCAACGTCCGGCCGGGGCGGAATCGGCTGTGTCAGTAGGACTTCGGCAGACCGAGCGAGAACTGGGCGACGAAGTTGAGCACCATCTCGCGGCTCACCGGCGCGATCCGGCCGATGCGGGACGCGGCGAGCATGGCCGCCAGACCGTAGTCCGCGGTGAGGCCAGCGCCGCCGTGCGTCTGGATCGCTTGGTCCAGCGCCTTGATGCTGGCCTCGGCCGCCGCGTACTTGGCCATGTTCGCGGCCTCGGCCGCGCCCATCTCCTCGCCTGCGTCGTAGAGGGTCGCGGCCTTCTGCATCATCAGCTTGGCCATTTCCAGCTCGATCTTCACCTGCGCCAGCGGATGCGAAATGCCTTGGTGCGCACCGATCGGCGTCTTCCACACCGTGCGCTCCTTGGCGTATTCCACGGCGCGGTCGATGGCGTAGCGGCCGAGCCCGACGGCCATCGCGGCGCCCATGATGCGCTCCGGGTTGAGGCCGGCGAACAGCTGCATGAGCGCCGCGTCCTCCTTGCCGACCAAGGCATCGGACGGCAGGCGGACGTCGTCGAGGAACAGGTTGTACTGGTGGTCCGGCTCGATGATGTCCATCTCCTGCGCCACCTTGGTGAAGCCGGGCGCGTCGGTGGGCACGATGAACAGGGCGGGCTTGAGCTTGCCGGTCTTGTGGTCCTCGGTGCGCGACACGATCAGCACCGCCTCGGCCTGGTCGACGCCGGAGATGAAGATCTTGCGGCCGTTGAGGATCCAGTCGTCACCGTCGCGGCGGGCGGTGGTGGTGATCTGGTGCGAGTTGGACCCGGCGTCGGGCTCGGTGATGCCGAAGACCATCTTGCCGGAGCCGTCGGCGAGCTTGGGCAGCCAGTGCTGCTTCTGCTCGTCGGTGCCGTACTTGGTGATGATGGTGCCGCAGATGGCCGGGGAGACCACCATCAGCAGCAGGCCGGCGCCCTGCGCGGACAGCTCCTCCATCACCAGCGCCAGCTCGTACATGCCGGCGCCACCGCCGCCGTACTCCTCCGGCAGGTTGACCCCGAGGAAGCCGAGTTTGCCTGCCTCGTCCCACAATTCGGTGAGCGGCTCGTTCTTGCGCGCCTTGGGCAGCACGTAGTCGCGGTAGGTGTACTTGGCGGCGAGCGCGGCCACCGCGGCCCGCAGCTGCTTGCGCTCGTCGGATTCGATGAAGGACATTTGATTACTGCTCCTGGTTCTCGTTGACCGCGTCGTCGGGATCCACGACGGCAAGGACGGCGCCGATGTCGACCTGCTGGCCGACGGTGACATTGAGCGCGCTCAGCACGCCCGCGGTGGGCGCGGCGATGGTGTGTTCCATCTTCATCGCCTCCAGCCACAGAATCGGCTGACCCGCGTCAACCCGGCTGCCGACCTCGGCGCCGAGCCGAATCACACTGCCCGGCATGGGCGCGAGCAGCGAGCCGGTGGCCACCTGGTCGGCCGGATCGCTGAACCGCGGCAGCCTGCGCGCGCTCACCGGACCGAGCGGCGAGTCGACGCAGACCAGATCGCCGTAGCGCGCGACGGTGAACACCCGCCGCACCGGGCCGCGTTCGCCAGGCACGCTCAGCACCACCCGCTCGGGGGCGAGTTCGACAAGCTCGACGCCCTCGTGGCCGTCCACCTGTACGCCGGTGCGGGTGAACCGGTAGCCGACCTCGTGCACGCCGCTGGTGCGGCTCTCGTAGGACTTGCGCTGCGACTGCGAGGGCAGGTTCCGCCAGCCGCTCGGCAGCCCTCCGCCGACTCGCGCCGTCGCACGGTTGGCCGCGGCGTCCGCGAGGGCGGCGGCGACGATCGACAGCGCCTCGTCCGCCTCGGACACCAAAGGCGCTGCGAGCGTGTCCATTCCATGCGTCTCGAAGAACGCCGTGTCGGTGTCGCCCGCCAGGAAGGCCGGGTGGCGCAGCACCCGCACCAGCAGGTCGCGGTTGGTGACAAGGCCGTGGATGCGGGCCCGCTGCAATGCCGAGGCGAGCAGACGCGCCGCCTCCGTGCGGGTCTCGGCGTAGGAGATGACCTTGGACAGCATCGGGTCGTAGTGCACGCCAACCACCGATCCATCCACGACACCGGTATCCAAGCGCACGCCCGCGCGGTCGAGCAGATCGAATTCCGCTGTCACCGAAGGGATGTCGAGGCGGTGCACGGTGCCGCTCTGCGGCTGCCAGTCGTGCGCCGGGTCCTCGGCGTAGAGCCGGACCTCGATGGAATGTCCGCGCATGGCTGGCGGTTCGGCGGGCAGCGCCGCGCCGGAGGCCACCTCCAGTTGCAGGCGAACGAGATCCAGACCCGTAGTGCATTCGGTGACCGGATGCTCCACCTGGAGACGGGTGTTCATCTCCAGGAAGAAGAAGTCGCCCTGCTCGTCGGCGAGGAACTCGACGGTGCCCGCACCGGTGTAACCGATCGCATTCGCGGCAAGCCTAGCCGCCTCGAACAACCGGTCACGCATGCTCTGCCCATCGGCCATGCGCGCGGGCCCTCCGTGGCTACGCTGCGCTACCACCTCCGGGCCTGACGCACGCATCCCGTCGACGCGCTCGACCAGCGGCGACGGCGCCTCCTCGACGACCTTCTGGTGACGGCGCTGAATAGAGCACTCGCGCTCGCCGACCGACCAGATCGTGCCGTGCGTATCGGCCATGACCTGGACTTCGATGTGCCGACCTGTCTCCAGGTAGCGCTCACAGAACACGGTCGGGTCGCCGAACGCCGACTCGGCCTCGCGCCGGGCCGCCGCGATCTGCGGTTCCAGGTCGGCGAGTTCGCGCACCACCCGCATGCCGCGCCCGCCGCCACCGGCGGAGGCCTTGATCAGCACCGGCAGGTGCGCCTCGGTGACCTCGGCCGGGTCGAGTTCGGCGAGCACCGGCACGCCCGCGGCGTCCATCATCTTCTTGGACGCGACCTTCGAGCCCATCTGCTCGATGGCCTCGATCGGCGGTCCGATCCAGACCAGCCCGGCCGCCTGCACGGCACGCGCGAATTCGGCGTTCTCCGAAAGGAATCCGTAGCCCGGGTGGATCGCGTCGGCACCGGCCGACAGCGCGGCTTCGACGATCAACTCACCGCGCAGATAGGTCTCGGCGGGCGTGTTGCCTGGCAGCCGGACCGCGGCGTCGGCCTCGCCGACGTGCGGGGCGGCGGCGTCCGCGTCGGAGTACACGGCGACGGTCCCGAGTCCCATTCGCCGACAAGTGGCGAACACGCGGCGGGCGATCTCGCCGCGGTTGGCGACCAGCACGGTCGTAATCGTCCCGCCCGCAACGAGGCTCGTCGAATCACTGGCAGTCATGGTCGGCCTCACATCCGGAAGACGCCGAAGCCCTCGGCGCCCTTGATCGGGGCATTGTGGATGGCCGAGAGGGCCATGCCCAATACCGTGCGGGTGTCGCGGGGGTCGATGACGCCGTCGTCGTAGAGCCTGCCCGACATGAACATCGGCAGCGACTCTGCCTCGATCTGCGCCTCGATCATGGCGCGCATGCCCGCGTCGGCCTCCTCGTTAAACGGCATGCCCTTGGCCTCGGCGGCGGCGCGGCCGACGATCGAGATGACACCGGCCAGCTGCGCACCGCCCATGACCGCGGATTTCGCACTGGGCCAAGCGAAGACGAAGCGCGGATCGTAGGCGCGTCCGCACATGCCGTAGTGGCCCGCGCCGTAGGAGGCGCCCATCAGCAGCGAGATGTGCGGCACCTTCGAGTTGGAGACGGCGTTGATCATCATCGCGCCGTGCTTGATGATGCCCTTCTGCTCGAATTCCTTGCCGACCATGTAGCCGGTGGTGTTGTGCAGGAACAACAGTGGCGTGTCCGACTGGTTGGCCAGCTGGATGAACTGCGCCGCCTTCTGCGCCTCCTCGGAGAACAGCACACCGCGGGCGTTGGCAAGGATGCCGACCGGATAGCCGTGCAGCTCGGCCCAACCGGTGACCAGGCTGCTGCCGTACAGCGGCTTGAACTCGTCGAAATCGGAGCCGTCCACGACGCGCGCGATCACCTCGCGCGGGTCGAACGGAATCTTCAGATCCGACGGGACGATGCCGAGCAGTTCCTCTTGGTCGAACAGCGGCTCGATCACTTCCGCGCGCGGCGCGGGACCCTGCTTCTTCCAGTTCAGGCGCTTGACGATGGAGCGGCCGATGCGGATCGCGTCCTGCTCGTCGACGGCCAGGTAGTCCGCGAGACCGGAAGTCCGAGCGTGCATTTCGGCACCGCCGAGGGATTCGTCGTCGGACTCCTCGCCCGTGGCCATCTTCACCAGCGGCGGACCGCCGAGGAACACCTTGGAGCGCTCCTTGATCATCACGGTGTAGTCGGACATGCCGGGGACGTACGCGCCGCCCGCCGTGGAGTTGCCGAACACCAGCGCGATGGTCGGGATGCCCATCGCGGAGAGCTTCGTCAGGTCGCGGAACATCCGGCCGCCGGGGACGAAAACCTCTTTCTGCGTTGGCAAGTCGGCGCCGCCCGACTCCACGAGTCCGATCACCGGCAGCCGGTTCTCCATCGCGATGTCGTTCATGCGCAGGTTCTTGCGCAACGTCCACGGGTTGGAGGTGCCGCCGCGGACCGTGGGATCCGGTGCGACGATCATGCATTCGACGCCCTCGACGATGCCGATGCCCGCGATGACGCTGCCGCCCACGTGGAAGTCGCTGCCCCACGCGGCGAGCGGGCACAGCTCGAGGAACGGCGAGTCCTCGTCGATGAGCAGTTCGATGCGTTCGCGCGCGGTCAGCTTGCCGCGCTTGCGGTGCCGCGCCATCTTGTCCGGGCCGCCGCCCGCGACGTTCTTGGCGAACTCGGCGCCGATCTCGGCGAGCTTGGTGTTCATCGCCTCGGCGGCGGCGGCGTACTCCGCCGAGCCGCTGTCGAGAGTGCTGCGCAGAGTCGTCATGACTGGTACCCCAATCGTTTGGCGGCGAGTGCGGTCAGGATCTCGGTGGTGCCACCGCCGATGCCCAGAATGCGGATGTCACGGTACTGGCGCTCCACCTCGGACTCGCTCATATAGCCGAGCCCGCCGAAGAGCTGAACGGCCTGGTTGGCCACCCACTCGCCCGCCTCGACGGCGGTGTTCTTGGCGAAGCACACCTCGGCGATCAGGTCGGTTTCGCCATTGGCGCTGCGCTGCACCACATCTCGGGTGTAGACGCGGGCGACGTCGATGCGTCGCGCCATCTCGGTCACCGTGTTCTGCACGGCCTGCCTGCTGATCAACGGGCGGCCGAAGGTCTCGCGGTTGCGCACCCACTCGAGGGTCAGCTCCAGGCAGCGCTGCGCCTGCGAATACGCCTGCACCGCGAGGCCGACCCGCTCGCTGACGAACGCGCCCGCGATCTGATAGAAGCCGGAATTCTCCGGGCCCACCAGGTTTTCCACCGGCACCCGCACGTCCACGTAGGACAGTTCCGCGGTGTCGGAGGCGCGCCAGCCCATCTTGTCCAGCTTGCGGCTGACAGTGAAACCGGGCGTGCCCTTCTCCACCACCAGCAGCGAGATACCGCCCGAGCCGGCGCCGCCGGTCCGCACGGCGGTGACCACGAAGTCGGCGCGGACACCGGAGGTGATGTAGGTCTTCGCGCCGTTGACGATGTAGTGGTCGCCGTCGCGGCGCGCGGTGGTGGTGAGGTGGCCGACGTCGGAGCCGCCGCCCGGCTCGGTGATGGCCAGCGAGCCGATCTTCTCACCGGCCAGGGTCGGGCGGGCGAAGCGCTCGATCAGGTCCTCGTTGCCGGAGGCGATGATGTGCGGCACCGAGATGCCGCAGGTGAACAGCGAGGCGAACAGGCCGCCGGAGGCGCCCGCCTGGTGTATCTCCTCGCAGACGATCATGGCGTCGACACCGTCACCGCCGGAACCGCCCGCGGATTCGGGGAATTGGACGCCGAGCAGGCCGAGAGCGCCCGCCTTCTTGTGCAGCTCGCGCGGGATCTCGCCGTCACGCTCCCACTGGTCGAGGTACGGCAGGATCTCGCGCTCGACGAAACCGCGCACGGTGGCGCGCAATTCGCGCCGCTCCGGCGTGTTCCACGGACTGACTACGGTCATGAGAGCAGCTCCACGGGGATATCGAGGTGACGGGAGCGCAGCCATTCGCCGAGCCCCTTGGCCTGCGGGTCGAAGCGGGCCTGGTAGGCCACGCCTTTGCCGAGCAGGCCGGAGATGATGAAGTTCACGGCGCGCAGGTTCGGCAGCACATGCCTGGTGACGGTGAGCGGCGCGGCCTCCGGCAGCAGTTCCTTGATGCGGTCAACGGTGAGCGTGTGCACCAGCCAGCGCCACTGCTCGTCGGTGCGCACCCAGACGCCGATGTTCGCGTCACCGCCCTTGTCACCACTGCGGGCCAATGCGACAGCACCGAGTGGCGCGCGGCGAGTCTCGCTGGCGGGCAGAGGCTCCGGCAGATCAGGTACCGAAACATCTTCCAGTGCTTTTGTTTCCGCTGCGGGTGCAATCTCGATGCGCGACCCATCCGCAAGCACGGCGGTGTGCGGCACCTCGGTGGCGTCCACGAAGCCAGGGGTGTACACGCCGTACGGCGAGCCGTTGCCAGGCACGGCGGTGAAGCTGCACCCCGGGTAGCTGGCCAGGGCCAGTTCCACCGCGACGCTGGAGAACGCGCGGCCGACCTTGTTCGGGTCCGGATCGCGGACCACGCAGCGCAGCAGCGCGCTGGCCTGCTCCTCGGTGTCGGCGTCCGGCCGGTCCAGCCGGGCAAGGGTCCACTCCAGCTCGGCCGGGCGCACGGGCAGCCAGGATTCCAGCTGACGTTGCGCCAGTGCGGCTTTCGCCTCGATGTCCAGGCCGGTGAGGATGAATTCCATCTCGTTGCGGAAGCCGCCGAGGGTGTTCAGCGAGACCTTGAGCTGCGGCGGCGGCGCCTCGCCCACGACGCCGGTGATCAGCACGCGGTCGGGGGCTTCCTGGGTCAGCCGGATGGTGTCGAGCCGCGTCGTGACGTCAGGGCCCGCGTAGCGCGCGCCCTGGATCTCGTACATCAACTGCGCCTCGACCGTGTCGACCGTGACTGCGCCGCCGGTACCCTCGTGCTTGGTGATCACGCTGCTGCCGTCGCGGCGGATCTCGGCGATCGGGAAGCCGGGCCTGCCGAGATCGGCGAGCTCGGTGAAGAAGGCGTAGTTGCCGCCGGTCGCCTGGGTGCTGCACTCGATGACGTGACCCGCGACGACCGCTCCCGCGAGCGCGTCGTAATCCGTTCGGCCCCAACCGAAGTGCGCGGCGGCCGGGCCGACGATCACCGAAGCGTCGGTGACCCGGCCGGTGACGACGATATCGGCGCCCGCGTTCAGGCATTCGACGATGCCCCACGCGCCGAGGTAGGCGTTCGCCGTGAGCGGGCTGCCGAGGCCGAGTTCGCTTGCGCGCGAGAGCAGATCGTCACCCTCGACGTGCGCGATCTTCGCGTCCAGCCCGAGATCGGCGGCCACCTTGCGCAGCTTCTCGGCCAGCCCGGCCGGGTTCAGACCGCCCGCGTTGGCGACGATCTGCACGTTGCGCTCCAGCGCGAGCCCGAGGCAGTCCTCGATCTGCTTGACGAAGGTCTTGGCGTAGCCGAGGCTCGGGTCCTTCATCCGGTCCCTGCCCAGGATCAACATGGTGAGCTCGGCGAGATAGTCGCCGGTGAGCACGTCGAGCTGCCCGCCTTCGAGCATCTCGCGCATGGCGCTGAGCCGATCACCATAGAACCCGGAACAGTTGCCGATGCGGATGACATCCGGATCGGCGGCCAACTTACTCATCAGCCGGAGGCCTCCCTTGCGGTGGAGTTCGCGTTCCGGAATTCAGCATCACATCCACCCGCGAAAAAATCAAGCTCGCGTGCTTGTTAATAGTTGGAGCAGGTCAGCGGCCCACGCTCGGGGGCTGCGAACCGGCGCACCCCGCCAACCCAGCACAATGAACCCATGTCCACCGACGTCACCGTGATCCTGCTCCTCGCCCTCTCCGGCTTCCTCCTCGGCGGCGCGTACTCCACCTGGAAGACCTCCCGCCCGCTCGCCATCTCCCTCGCGGTCTGCGCCGTCCTGGCCGCGGGCGGCGCCATCGCCTGGGGCTTCATCTGAGTGTCCACCGCTGCCACAAACCGTGCACACGGTTCACATAGGCACCGCCTATGCGAAGCGTGTGAAAGGTGCGCGGGAAGGTCCTAACCGTTTCGGGAGAGGCGATAGATGCGGAGGTCTTCGGGGACGCCGCTGAGGGGGGCCGCGAAGAAGCTGCGTCGGTAGGGCTTGACGGTCAAGCCGAGTTCGGCGAGTGTTTCGGGCTCCAGGGACTGGAGGGTGGCCTCGGAGATCATGGTGTTGCCGTTGCCGCCCGCCTCCATGACGCGCGCGGCGATGGTGACGTCGACGCCGAGCCAGTCGCCGCCGATCTCGCGGGGTGAGCCGGTGTGCAGGCCCATGCGCATCCGTGGGCGATAGCCGCGCAAATCGATGTCGGCGAGGTTGCGCTTGGCTTGGATCGCGGCGCGCACGGCACGGTCGGCGGAGGGGAACACGGCCATGAGGCCGTCGCCCATGCGCTTCACCACCCGGCCGCCGCGTTCGGCGATCGGCGGTTCGATGGCCTTGGCGACCTCGCGGAGCAGTTCGAGGGTCGCCTCGTCGCCCGCCGTGAGTGACCAGCTGGAGAAGGCCACCAGGTCGGTGAACATGACAGTTATTTCTTCGCTACCTTTGCCGCGGCCGACCCGCTCCAGCATGGCCTGCCAGACCTGAAGCGCGCCGAAGCCGATCTCGCGCGCCGCGCTCGGGGTGTCGCCGACCAGCTTGTCGGCGGCCCGCGCGACCGCGCGGGCGCCGCCTGGCCCGCTGACCGACAGCGGATCGCCGAAGGACGGATCGCCGGGAAGTTGTTCGCGCGCTTTGCGCAGCACCCCGATCAGGTCCGGCCGCTGGTTCGCCGCGTTCATCAGCGCGGAGATCTGCGCCTTGCGAAGACCCGGCCCCGAACGCCGGGCGCCACCCGCCTCCTCGGCGGGCACCAGCGGAATCACGACCTCGGGTTCGACACCGCCGTTGTCCTCCGGCCGCGACCCTCGCTCGGCACCGCCGGAAGGTGTATCACTCACGCCCCGAGCGTATCTCAGCCATGCGGCGCTCTGCTGCCTACTCGAGATCGCCACCCGACACCTCCCGCCGCCTCCCGATCGGACGGAGCGACCATCCCGACTAGTTTGCCGACCGATAGCGAGATGGTTGCCGAATCCAAGTTAATGCTACTGCCGGTATCAGCATTTCGGCAGTGACGGCGGGCACACGAAAAGCCGACCGGACCGCTCCATCGCACGACCGAGCCCGGTACACAAGCACCACCGGCCCGGCGCCGAAGGGGGATTGCTTCGGGCGCCGGGCCGGTGGCCCGCACAGTCCGCCGGGCAGTGGCGGGCAGTGCTACCGGGTTCGCGGACCTCCCGACAAGGTCGCGTCCCCCGAGCCCGAGCGGCGAGGGAGGGCAGCTCGGGCAGTCTTCGGTTGTCTCAGGCGTCGCGCTTGTTCACCACGACCAGGGCCGCGCCGAACACGATGGCGACGAAGGCCGCGAAGTAGAGCAACGCGGGCCAGGCGCCCCAGTGCCACGGCAACCCGGTGTCCTCGAGACCGAGGAAGCGGTTCGCGTTCTGGAAGGGGAGGAACACCTGGATGTTGCGGCCGTACTTGCCGAACGCGCCGATGATCGGCTCGATCAGCACCGGCCAGACGATCAGCAGCGACAGCGCGCCCGCCGACTGGCGGACCAGGGCGCCGACACCCACCGAAAGGAACACGACAAGCGCGGCGAAGATCGGGACCGCGTAGAAGACCTTCAGGTCGCCGTCGGTCAGGCTGAGCTTGCTGCCGACATCGCTGTCGGTCAGCGCCTTCAGGATGAGGAAGCTGAGGAAGGTCAGGATCGCGGAGAGCACCGCGGCGCCGACCGCGATCATGCTCGCCTTGGTGACCAGCACCGTGGAACGGTGCGGCGCAGCGAGGAAGGTGGCCTTGATGGTGCCGAAGCGATATTCGCTTGTCACCGCCAACGCGGCCAGGATCATGATCAGGATGTAGCCGAAGCCGGGGATGAACGAGACGCCGGTGATGCCGAGGCCCGCCATCACGTTCTCCGCGTACGGCGGTTCCGGCGCGATCGTCGGATCGTCTTGGTAGGCGTTCATCGACACGTTCAGCAGCAGGCTGAACAGCGCGGTGATGCCGAGGGCGAAGACCACCGTCAGGGCCGCGCACCACCAGGGCGACCTGGTCGAGGTGAGTTTGATTCGTTCCGCTGCCAACACGCCCATCAGAGCGCACCTCCCATCACCTGATCGAAACCTTCGCCGTGGTACTGCACCGAACCGCCCGTCATCCGCATGAACGCCTCCTCCAGCGAGGCCCGCTGCGGCGAGAGCTCGAACAGCGTGATGTCGTTCGCGCCTGCCAGCTTGCCGACCGCGTCGCTCGGAACGCCCGCCACCAACAGTGCGGGTCCGTCCGAACCCGCGCCGTCCTCACGGACGGTCATGCCGTTGGAGGTGAGCAGGCTGCGCAGCTGGTCCAGCTGCGGGCTGCGCACCCGCACCGACTGCTCGGAGGCGCGCTCGATGAACTCCCGCGTGGTGGTGTCGGCGATCAACTGACCGCGCCCGATCACCACCAGGTGCTCGGCCGTCTGCGCCATCTCGGAGAGCAGGTGGCTGGAGACCAGTACCGTGCGCCCCTCGGCCGCAAGCCGCTGCATGAACCGGCGGATCCACAGGATGCCCTCCGGGTCGAGGCCGTTCACCGGCTCGTCGAACAGCAGCACCTCGGGATCGCCGAGCAGCGCGCCCGCCAGGCCGAGCCGCTGCGACATGCCGAGCGAGAAACCGCCCGCGTTCTTGCCTGCGACCTCGGAGAGTCCAACCAGCCGCAGCACCTCGTCCACCCGTGACTTGGCGATACCGTTGGACGCCGCGAGCCATTGCAGGTGCGAGCGCGCCGAACGGTTCGGATGCACCCACTTGGCGTCCAGCAGCGCGCCGACGGTCCGCAGCGGATGGTCCAGGTCGTGGTACGGCTTGCCCTTGATGAGCGCGGTACCCGCGGTCGGCTTGTCGAGGCCCAGGATCATCCGCATCGTCGTGGACTTGCCCGCACCGTTCGGTCCCAGGAAGCCCGTCACCTGTCCGGGTCGCACGGTGAAGGACAGATCCTGAACCGCGGCGGTCTGGCCGTAATGTTTGGTCAGGCCCCTCAGTTCGATCATGCCGTCCAGCATTCCGCAAAACCGCGCCTCGCGCGTCACTACAAAGGGGTCAATCGCGTCATCCTTGCGGATGAGTCGGCCCCTGAGTCGCGGTTGTCAGAGCTCCGGGGAGGACGCCTGCGCCCAGAAGCGCTTGGGGATGCGGCCCGCCTGCCTGGCCAGGTACCCCGCGCGGACGGCGTCGGCCATCGCGGCGGCCATCAGCTCGGGGTGCCGCGCGCGGGTGACGGCGGTGGCGAGCAGCACCGCGGAGCAGCCGAGCTCCATGGCCAGGGCGGCGTCGCTCGCGGTGCCGATGCCCGCGTCCAGGATCACCGGGACGCCAGCGGCGGCCACGATCATCTCGATGTTGTGCGGGTTGCCGATGCCGAGACCGGTGCCGATCGGGGCGCCGAGCGGCATGACGGCGGCACAGCCGGCGTCCTCCAGGCGCCGGGCCAACACCGGGTCGTCGGAGGTGTAGGGCAGCACGACGAAGCCGGCGTCCACCAATTGCTCGGCGGCGCTGAGCAATTCGATCGGATCGGGCAGCAGCGTCCGCTCGTCGGCGACGACCTCGAGCTTCACCCAGTTGGTGTCGAGCGCCTCGGCGGCCAGCTGCGCGGTGAGCACGGCCTCGGCGGCGGTGCGGCAGCCCGCCGTATTGGGCAGCGGCGCGATGTCAAGGCGCTTGAGCAGGTCGAGCACACCGGTCCCGCCCGCGGCGTCCACCCTGCGCATGGCGACGGTGGTCAGCTCGGTGCCGGAGGCGACCAGCGCCTCCTCGAGCACGGCGAGGCTTTCGGCGCCGCCGGTGCCCATGATGAGCCGGGAACCGAACTCGCGGTCGGCGATGCGGAGCGGAGCGTTACCCACCTTGAACCGCCGTCAGGACCTCGATGCTCCAGCCGCGGCCGACCGGCTCGTTCCAGCGCGACTTCGGGAACACCGCGCCATCCACCGCGAGCGCGACGCCCTGGCACGGCAGGTCGAGGCGGGCCAAAAGCTCACGGACGGTGAGCGGTTCGGCGAATTCGTGATCCTGCCCGTTCACTGTGACGCCGATGGGAACGGATGTCGCGGTCATCGAACTCCTCCTGCGGTGGATAGGGACGGCGCTTCCGGCGTCGTCGAAAAGCGTTGCGGGTCGGCGGCTTCCGCTTCCGGCAGCACTGCTCCGGACAACAGGCTGAGTACCGCGTCGACGGTCAGCGGCACGGTGAGCATGCCGTTGCGGCCGTGCCCGGTGGCGGCGATCACCCGGTCGGTGAGTCTGCCGATCAGCGGCAGATTGTCGGGGCTGCCCGGCCTGGAACCCGCGGCGGCCTCGGCAAGTTCGTATTCGCCGATGCCGGGCAGCACGGCCTCGGCGTCGGCGATCAGGTCGCGGACGCCGGCCACGGTCACCGCTGTGTCGAATCCCGCCTCGTATTGCGTTGCGCCGACGACGATTCCGTCCCGGCGCGGGACCAGATACACCGGCCTGCCGTGCACCCTGGCCCGGATCACCCGCCGCGGCGCGGGCGCAGCGCCCGGCCGGTGGCGCAGGCGCAGGATCTCCCCCTTGACGGGCCGCACCGGAAGTCCGGGCCACAGCCGCGCCGAGGCGGCGCCCGCGGCGAGCACGATCTGATCGAAGGCGAGCGCGTCGAGGTCGGTGACCTCCTCGGCGCGCAGTTCGACGCCCGCGACGGCCACAGCGTGCCGCAGGCCGTCGAGCAGCCGCCGGTTGTCGATGGCGGGTTCGGCCGCCGCCAGCAAACCCGCGCGCACGGTGCGAGCGAGTGCCGGTTCCAGTTCGCGGACGCCCGCGCGGTCGAGCACGCGCAGTTCGTGACCGTGTCCGCCGACCCAATCGGCGACGGTGCGCAGATCGGCGGCGTCGGCGCCGTCCAGCGCGACGGTCAAGGTCTCGTCGGCGACGAAGACCTCTGCTCCGGAGGCGGACTCCAGCCGGGCCGCGAACTCCGGCCAGCGGGCCAGCGCGGCGGCGCCGAATTCCAGAACGCGATCCTCACCGGGCCAGCCCTCCGACAGCGGAGCGAGCATCCCCCCGGCTACCCACGAGGCACCCGATCCCACCGCGGGATCGAACAGCGTGACCTGCCATCCCGCCTCGGCGGCCCGCCACGCCACCGCCAGCCCGATGGCGCCGCCACCGACGACGGCGAGAGTCCGCATTCTTTCCACCTACAATTCTCATCCGCGCGGGACGCGCGCGCCGTGTCGGCGCACCGCGGCAACCGTGCTCGGTCCGCGTCCTGTTCGCATCCCCACGGTAGCGCGGCTACCGTCGAAGGCGTGCAACCCTCCCTTCCGAACCGAACGCTGCCGCCACGGGAGCGCCTGGCCACCGCGCGGCTCTATCTGTGCACCGACGCCCGGCGCGAGAAGGGCGATCTGGCCAAGTTCGCCGAAGCCGCGCTCGCGGGCGGGGTCGACATCATCCAGCTCAGAGACAAGGGCTCACCGGGCGAGGCCAAGTTCGGGCCGATGGAGGCCAAGGCGGAACTCGGCGCGCTCGCGGAGCTGAAGGCCGCCACCCGCAGACACGGCGCGCTGCTCGCGGTGAACGACCGCGCCGACATCGCGCTCGCCGCGAACGCCGACGTGCTGCATCTCGGTCAGGGCGACCTGCCGCCCTGGTACGCGCGCCGCATCCTCGGGCCGGACGTGGTGATCGGCCGCTCGACGCACAACCGGGCGCAGGCCGGTCTCGCCGCCATCGACGAGCACATCGACTACTTCTGCACCGGTCCGGTGTGGTCGACGCCGACCAAGCCTGGCCGCCAGGCCGCAGGCATCGAGCTGATCCGTTCCACCGCGGACGCCCACCCGACGCGGCCCTGGTTCGCCATCGGTGGCATCGATCAGCAGCGGCTGCCGGAGTTGCTCGCGGCGGGCGCCGACCGGATCGTGGTGGTGCGGGCGATCACCGAGGCCCGCGATCCCGAGGCAGCGGCCCGCGAACTGAAGTCCGCGCTGCTCGCCAACAGCAGGACGTAGTCAGCCCAGGATCTGTCCCCTGGTCAGCGAGAGGACCGCGACCGGGGACGGTAGTTCTTCGGCAGCGGGTTCCGCCGTCTCGACGATTCGCGCGACGCCGCCCGGCCCTTCGGGATCCGAGTGCAACCAGATGAATCCCTGGTCGGCGAGGTCGACGGTGCGCGGAAGGGCCGCGGCGAGGGCACGCGAGTCGTTCAGCTCGGTGAGATCGGCGCGGGCCGGGACCGCGCGCAATGCGGGCCAGGCGACGGCGAAACCGGGGTGCAGCGGCCGAGCCTCGACCTCGTCCTCGGGCACCCAGGCCAGTTCGGTGCTCTCCCGGTTGGCGTTGGTCGGCAAGGTCATCACCGCGTCGGCGATCACCGTGGTGTAGGTCCAGCCGCTGAGCGCGGACGCCGTGATTCGTTCGCCGCGCACCCGGACGTCGATGGGGTGGATCCCCGCCTCCTCCCATGCTTCGCGCACCGCCGCGTGCACCGGGGTCTCGTGGCTGTCGCGGGCGCCGCCGGGCAGCGCCCAGGTGCCGCCCTGGTGACTCCACAGGGCGCGATGCTGGAGCAGCACCGCCGAACCACCCGCCGCGAGCGGCGCGCGCAGCAACAATCCGGCAGCGCCGAACCGACCCCAATGCTTCAGGCCGTCCGGCCCTCGCGACCACCCGTCGCCGTCACCGCGCATCACTGACCATCCTCATCCAACCGTTGTCGTGTTCGCACCGCAGAGCATCCAGCAGGGGGTGTTTCACACGCCACGGCACCGGTAGGACCACAATAAACTGCGACGCAGGCGCACAGGTGGGGCGCGGACCCGGAGGTGGACGATGGCTCGGACCGAGCAGCTGGCGGCCGGGCGGCCGCCGTCGGCCGTCGCCGAGCCCGCGCGCGCACCGTTCGGCGCCGCGTCCGCCGCCGCGGTCCGCGAGCACCTCGATCCCGCCAACCTGCGGTCCTTCGCGAATTCGTCCCCCGGCCGTCTGATTGCCATCGGATTGCTCCTCATCGGCCTGTGCCTGACCGCAGGCGCGGTGACGGCGTCGACGGTGAGCGATCGCCAAGAGTCGCTGCGCATTCTGCTCGACGACACCGAGCCCGACGCGCACTCCGCGCACCGCCTCTACACGTCGCTGTCCATCGCCGACGCGGCCGCGAGCACCGCTTTCATCGCGGGCGGCGTGGAGCCGGAAGCGGTGCGCGACAGATACTCCCAGGCGGTCGGCGAGGCGGCGGCCGAGCTGGTGGCCCAGTCCGGGTACGCCGTCGGCCACCCCGACCCGGGCGCGGATACGCGGCTGCGGACCGGCATCGCGACCGCGCTGCCGGTGTACACCGGGCTGATCGAGTCCGCGCGCGCCAACAACCGCAGCGGGTATCCCGTCGGAGCGGCCTATTTGAGCGAAGCGTCGAATCAGATGCAGACCACAGTGCTTCCGATGGCCGAGGAGCTCCAAGACCATCGCGCGGAGGCCGTGAACGCCGCGCAGCGCGCGCACGTCCGCCCGCCGTGGACGGCCATCGGCCTGTTGATTCTCGCGCTGGCCGTGCTGGTCTGGGCGCAGATCCAGCTGGCGCGGCGGTGGCGGCGCACCTTCAACGCCGGTCTGCTGCTCGCCTCCGCCGCGATGCTGATTCTGTTGGCGTGGACGGTGATCGCCGGATCGGTGTCGGCGACTTCGATGATCAGCGGACGCGACGACGGCGCCGTGCCCGCCTCCCGGCTGATCGAGGGCCGCATCCTCGCCCAGCAGGCCCGCGCCGCGGAGACACTGAAACTGGTGCGCCGCGACGCGACCGGCGACTACGACCGCACCTTCGACGCGGGCATCACCCGCCTCGACGAGTTGCTCGTCGGCTATCCCCATGGCGCGCCCGCGACCGAGAGTGTCGCGAATGCCCGTGCCGCGCTTGACCGTTGGCGTGCGTCGCACCAGCGGATGAACGAGGCGCTCGCGCGCGGCGACTTCATCGGCGCGGCCGCGGTGGCCACCGGACCCGGCGCGGCACAGTCGACCGCGCACGTCGACGCACTGGACCGCTCGCTCGGCACCGGCATCACCGAGACGCGAAACACCTTGCGCGACGACATCTCCCAGGCCGTTCGGGTGCTCGACTACCTCGCGACCGGCGCCATGGCGCTCGGCATCGTCGCCGCCGCCTACGTCGGTCTCGGTCTCTGGCCTCGATTGCGAGAATATCGATGAACACGGCACCGATGAGCACAGCGCGCGGCCTGTTGGCCGCCGCGCTCGCCGCCACCGCCTTCCTCGGTGGTTGTGCGGCTGGACCCGACCCCGCCGACCACGCCACGATCGGCACCTACACCGAACCGCCGCTTCCCGCGAACGCCAGTCCGGTGCACACCGATGCGCCGCTGCCGAGCGGCACCGAACCGGAGTGCGGCGACCCGACTGCAAGCCTGCGCCCCACCGGTTCCGGCCGCGCCGCCCGCGGGCCGAACATCGATGCCATCCGGGCCCGCGGCAGGTTGCTCGTCGGCCTGGACACCGGAAGCAACCTGTTCAGCTTCCGCGATCCGGTCAGCGGCGCCATCGTCGGCTTCGACGCCGACATCGCCCGCGAGATCGCGCGCGACCTGCTCGGCAGCCCTGATCTGATCGAATTCCGCAGCCTCGCCTCGGCCGACCGGGAGAAGGCGCTCCAGGAGCGCACGGTGGACGTGGTCGCCAAGACAATGACCATCACCTGCGAACGCCGCAAGAAGGTGGCGTTCTCGACCGTCTATCTGCGCGCCGACCATCGGGTGCTTGCCATGAAGAACTCCGGCATCACCGGCATCACCGATCTCGCGGGCAAGCGGGTGTGCGTGGTGAGCGGCACCACCTCGCTGGACCGCGTCCGCCGCGAACAGCCCGCCGCGACCATCCTGACCGTGCCGACCTGGGCCGATTGCCTCGTCGTCCTGCAACAGCGGCAGGTCGACGCGGTGAGCACCGACGACGCGATCCTGGCCGGTCTCGCCGGGCAGGATCCGTATACCGAGTTGGTCGGCGACAGCATCAGCGCCGAGCCGTACGGTATCGGAATCCCCAAGGACGCAGACGATTTGGTGCGGTTCGTGAACGGCACGCTGGAACGGCTGCGCACCGACGGCACCTGGACCAGGCTGTACCAGCAGTGGCTGGCCTCCCTCGGTCCGACGCCGGATCCGCCCGCTCCCACGTACGAGGACTGAGGGCGATGACGACGCGATACCACCCCTTCCCCCGACCGGAGGACGACCGGCCCGCTGGCGGTTCGGTGCCTTACGGGGCGGAGGCACACGAAGCGCCGCCGACCGTTCGCTGGTCCGATCC
The DNA here is from genome assembly GCF_900215415.1 of Nocardia amikacinitolerans. Lineage (NCBI taxonomy): Bacteria > Bacillati > Actinomycetota > Actinomycetes > Mycobacteriales > Nocardiaceae > Nocardia > Nocardia amikacinitolerans. The sequence goes on from NZ_OBEG01000002.1 coordinate 1,327,150, forward strand.
GGTTGCCCCGCACGGGGAGTGGGAAAGTGCGTCCAGCGACAGTGGAGAGACTGCCAGAGCGAGCTCGCCTGGCGGAGAGCCGAACCGATCGGACGAGCCGCCCGGCACCATGGCCGCCACCCCGGAACCACCCGACACCACGGCCGCCGCTCCAGAACCACCCGACACCATGGCGGTCCCACCGGAACCGCCGGGCACGATGGCGGTTGCTCCGGAGCCGCCCGGCACCGTGGCGGCCGCTCCTGGACCGGCGGGCACGATGGCCGCCCCCGTCCCGGACGAGACCCGGCGCTCGGAGCCGGATTCCGGTGGGGCATCGCGTACTTCGGGTCGAAGTGTGCGCACGGCACGGTCTCGGCCTTCGGTGCGCAGGCTCGGTGGCGGTCTTGTGCCCATTCCGACGGTGCCGCCGGCGGATCCGATGGCGGCCGTGCTCACCGATCCGGTGGTGTCCGAGGGCAGGCGCTTCTGTTGGCGCTGCGGCAATCCCGTCGGCCGGTCAACCGCCGTGCGTCCGGCGACTACGGTCGGCACTTGCGAGACCTGCGAGGCGCCTTACGATTTCCGTCCGTCGCTGCATCCGGGCGACATGGTGTCCGGCCAGTACGAGATCCAGGGTTGTCTGGCGCACGGCGGGCTCGGCTGGATCTACCTCGCCATCGACCGCAACGTCAGCGACCGGTGGGTGGTGCTCAAAGGCTTGCTGCACGCCGGCGATGCCGACGCGCAGGCCGTTGCGGTGGCCGAGCGCCAATTCCTCGCCGAGGTCGCCCATCCCAGCATCGTCAAGATCCACAACTTCGTCGAGCATCCCGGCCCGGACGGCTCGCCTATCGGCTACATCGTGATGGAGTACGTCGGCGGGCAGTCGCTGCGCGCAGTGCTGGACACCTACGAACGGCCAGCGCGGATGCCGGTCGCCGAGGCGATCGCGTATGTGCTGGAGGTCCTGCCCGCACTGGACTACCTGCACTCGATCGGCCTGACCTACAACGACCTCAAGCCGGACAACATCATGCTCACCGAGGACCAGGTCAAACTGATCGACCTCGGTGCCGTCTCCACGATCGAGGCGTACGGAAACCTCTACGGCACCAGGGGCTTTCAGGCTCCCGAGATCGCCAAGACCGGCCCGACGGTGGCCACCGACATCTACACGGTCGGCCGCACGCTGGCCGTGCTCACCTTGAACATGCCCATGGAGCACGGCCGCTACCGGGACGGAATCCCCGATCCCGCCGAGCATCCCGTGTTGCGACGCTACGAGTTCTTCCACCGGTTGCTGCTCAGCGCCACCGATCCGGACCCGGCGCGCCGGTTCGGCTCGGCCCGCGCGATGGCCGCGCAGCTGGCGGGCGTGCTTCGCGAGATCCTCGCGCTGGACACCGGCGCGGAGCATCCACAGTTGTCCACAGTGTTCAGTCCACAGCGCAGCAGCTTCGGCACCGACGAGCTGATCAGACAGACAGACGCGTACGCCGACGGCATCGGCCGAAGCCCGCAACTGCAAGCGTCCGAAATCGCTGCCGCGCTGCCGATTCCGCTGATGGATCCCGCCGACCCCTCCGCACCCCTGCTCGCCGCCGCGGTCCACCCGGAGCCACGCCAGGCGCTCGACGCCCTCCAAGAGGCGCGAGATCGGGCCGCCACCGACCCCGAGAACGCCCCCGAGACTTTGGATCTGGAGCTCTCGCTGGCCGAGGCGCGGCTGCGGCTGGACATGGGCGAGTCGGCGACGGTGCTCTACCAGTTGTCCCGCATCCGAACCTACGATTGGCGCATCGACTGGTACACCGGTCTCGCGGAGCTGCGTGAGCAGAACTACGAGCGGGCCTTCGCGGCGTTCGAGGCCGTGCTGCACGTGCTGCCCGGCGAGATCGCGCCCAAGCTCGCCCTCGCCGCTACCGCCGAACTCGTTCTGCAGCAGTGGGATTCACCGGACCCCGAGCAGTGGCGGGCCTACGCGGAGAAGTTCTACGGCACCGTCTGGCGCACCGATCGCGCGGTGGTCAGCGCGGCTTTCGGGCTGGCCAGGCAGCTCGCCGCCGCGGGCCGGGTCGAGGCCGCGGTCGACGCGCTGGACGAGGTGGCTACCTCCGCGCGCTGCTACACCGTCGCGCGGATGACCGCGGTCCTGTTGCTGCTCACCGCTTCTCCCGTCGCCGAGCTCGACGAATCGACCCTGCACGTGGCGGCCTCGCGAGTGCAGGCACTGCCCGCCGGTGAGAGCCGCGCACTTCAGCTACGAGTGCTCGTCCTCGGTGCCGCCTTGGCCTGGCTGCAAGCGGGCAACACCCCGAAACGCCCGAACGCCAAGCTCTTGGGCGCCGCCTTCACCGAACGCGACCTCCGCGACGGCACCGAATCGGGCCTACGCGCCCTCGCCCGCCACGCCCCCGGCCGCCAACACCGCTACGCCCTCGTCGACCTGGCCAACTCCATCCGCGCCAAAACCTGGTTCTGAAAGACCGGGCCGGGCCGGATCTCTAGTCCGAAACGACCTGCCGGGCGGCGCGGGCGATGGCGAGTTCCTCGTTGGTCGGCACCACGAGGACCGCGACGGGGGCGTCCGGCGGTGAGATGAGGCGGGCGGTGCGGTCGGCGGCGGTGTTGCGCGCCGGGTCGACCTCGATGCCGAAACCGGACAGGCCGGCCAGTGCGTCGGCGCGGACCTGGGCGCTGTTCTCGCCGACACCGGCGGTGAAGGTGATGGCGTCGACGCCGCCGAGTTCGATCAGGTACGCGCCGAGGTAGCGGCGCAGCCGGTGGATGTAGACGTCGTAGGCCAGCCGGGCCGCGGCGTCGCCCGCGTCGATCAGCCGTCGCAGCTCGCGGAAGTCGTTGACGCCGGAGAGCCCCTTGATGCCGGAATTGCGGTTGAGCAGTTCCTCGATCCGGTCGGCGTCGAAGTGGGCAGAGCGCACCAGGTGGCCGATGATGCCCGGGTCGAGGTCGCCGCCCCTGGTGCCCATCACCAAGCCCTCCAGCGGGGTCAGCCCCATGCTGGTGTCGATCGGATGCCCGCCGCGGATCGCCGACGCGGACGCGCCGTTGCCGAGGTGGAAGACGATCTGGCGCAAGGTCTTCGGGTCACGATCGAGCACCTCGGCGACCCGCCCTGACACGTATTCGTGCGAGGTGCCGTGGAAGCCGTACCTGCGAATGCCATGCGCGGCGGCGACTTTCGCGTCGATGGCGTAGGTCCGCGCCGCCTCAGGCAGGCCGTGGAAGAACGCGGTGTCGAAGACGGCGACCTGCGGCACGCCGGGCAGCAGCTCCCTTGTGCTCTCGATGCCGGTGACGTTGGCCGGATTGTGCAGCGGCGCAAGGGCGGACAGCTTCGAGATCTCCTCGACCACATCGTCGGTGATCAGCGTCGGCTGGTAGAACACCTCGCCGCCGTGCACCACTCGATGCCCGACCGCGCGCACACCCGCACCGGCCAGATCGTGGCCCGTCTCGGCGAAAATGTCGAAGACCAGCTGCAACCCGGCCTTGTGGTCGGCGATCGGCTCGGTGCGCCGCACGGTGCGCTCGCCAGCGCGATGCTCGACGGCGCCCTCGCGCTCCCCGATCCGCTCCACCAGTCCGGAGGCCGCGACCGCGCCCGTCTCCGGGTCGAGCAGCTGGTACTTGATGGACGAGGAGCCGGAGTTGATCACCAGCACAAGGTCGTCGTTGCTCATCATGCCTCCTGCGTCTGCTCGAAACCCCGCACTGAAGCGACGTCCCTACCGGCGGCAACCCGGGTCACCGCACGTTTGTTCCGTTCCGGTGGGGTGCGCGGTGTCACTGCCCCTGCGCCTGGATGGCGGTGATCGCCACGGTGTTGACGATGTCGGCGACCAGCGCACCCCGCGAGAGGTCGTTGACCGGCTTGCGCAGACCCTGCAGCACCGGGCCGATCGCGATGGCGCCCGCGCTGCGCTGCACCGCCTTGTAGGTGTTGTTGCCGGTGTTGAGATCCGGAAACACGAACACTGTCGCGCGCCCGGCCACCTCGGAATCCGGCAGCTTCGCGTCGGCGACCGTCGGCTCGATCGCCGCGTCGTACTGAATCGGGCCCTCCACCAACAGTTCCGGCGCGCGCTCGCGGACCAGTTTGGTCGCGACGCGCACCTTGTCGACGTCGGCGCCGCTGCCGGATTCGCCTGTGGAATACGACAGCATGGCGATCTTGGGGTCGATGCCGAAGCGCGCGGCGGTCTGCGCGGAGGAGATCGCGATATCGGCCAGCTGCTCCGAGCTCGGGTCCGGGACGACGGCGCAGTCACCGTAGGCGAGCACCCGGTCGGCCAGGCACATGAGGAACACGCTGGAGACGGTGGAGACGCCCGGCACCGTCTTGATGATCTCGAAGGACGGCCGGATGGTGTGCGCGGTGGTGTGCGCCGCACCGGAGACCATGCCGTCGGCGATGCCCTTGTAGACCATCATCGTGCCGAAATAGGAGATGTCGGCGACGGTTTCGCGGGCCCGCTCCAGCGTCATGCCCTTGTGCTTGCGCAATTCGGTGTATTCGGCGGCGAATTCGTCGAGGTAGCCGGAGGTGCGCGGATCGAGCACCTCGGCCTCGGAGATGTCGACGCCCAGTTCGGCGGCCCTGGCGCGGATGGCGGACTCGTCGCCGAGGACGACCAGGTCGGCGATCTTGCGCTGCAGCACACGGCCCGCCGCGCGCAGGATGCGATCGTCGTCGCCCTCGGGCAGCACGATCCGCTTGCGATCGGCCCTTGCCTGCTCGATCAACTGGTACTCGAACATCTGCGGTGTCACCACCGAGCTGCGCGGAACACTGATGCGCCGCAACAACTCCGGCGCGTCGACGTGCTGCTCCATCAGTGCCAGCGCGGTGTTCACCTTGCGCGGATTGCCCGCCGACATCCGGCCCCTCGTGCGGTACGCGGCGCTCGCCGTGTCGTAGGTGCCCAGCTCCGTGGTGAGGATCGGCAGCTTCTGCTTCAGGCCCGCCATCAGCCGCGCGACCGCGGGGTGGGGCAGCATGCCGCCGTTCATGATGATACCCGACAGCGACGGAAACCCTTCGGCCTCATGCGCGTTCACGACACTCAGCAGCACATCGGAGCGGTCGCCAGGCGCGATGACCACGACGCCGTCGACCAGCCGCTCCAGAATGTGTTCGGCCGTCATGCCGCCGACCATCACCTTCAGCGCCTCACGCTGCAGCAGTTCCGGGTCGCCGCTGTACATTTCGCCGCCGACCGCCTCGCACAACTCGGCCATCGTCGGCGCGATCAGCAACGGGACTTCCGGCAGCGACCAGGACGGCACCTCGAAACCGCCCAGCATGGAACAGATCTCGCGCAACGCGTCCGGATCGCAGCGGTTCGCGACGATCGCCATCAGCGCCGCGTGTTCCTGCTGCAATTCGCTCGCGCACAGCTCGACGAGCTGCTTGATCTCGTCCGGCGTGCGCTCGGCGCCGCGGACCACCAGCAGTACCGGCGCCCCGAGATTCACCGCGATCCTGGCGTTGAAGCGCAGCTCGCTGGGGCTGGCCACGTCGGTGTAGTCGCTGCCGATCACCACCACCGCGTCGCAGGCCTTGGCCACGTCGTGGAAGCGCATCACGATCTCGCTGATCGCCGCGTCCGGATCGGCGTGCACCTGCTCGTAGGTGACGCCGACGGCCTGGGCGTAGTCGATGTCGGCGGTGCTGTGCTCGAGCAGCAGCTCCAGGATGTAGTCGGGCTCGGTGGTCGAGCGGGTGATCGGCCGGAACACCCCGACCCGCGCGGTGGTGGCGCACAGCATCTGCAGCACGCCGAGCGCGACCGTCGACTTTCCGGTGTCGCCCTCCGGAGAGGCGATGTAGACGGTGGACGGAGCGGATTCGACCATGATCCCGAGCTTAGTGAGCCGCCACGCCGGTACTCCGCCAACCGATGGCAAATATTCGGGAAATCACTTTCCGCACCGACCTCGCCTATATTCCGGCGTATGACGACGCAGTTCCCGGACCGGCAGTGGGGTTCGCGCACCAATCTTCTGTCCCGCGTGGCGAACAAGTTCGCCGCGACCAAGCCGGGATCGTGGGTGATTCGCAAGATCACGCCCCTGGATCGCCGAGTGCTCGAGCGCACCGACGCCAAGTACACGATCCTTGGACCGATCGGCGCTCCCGTGATCCTGCTGACCACCACCGGCCGCAAATCGGGTCAGCCGCGCACCCAGCCGCTGCTGTACGTGCACGACGGCGACACGCTGTACGTCATCGGCAGCAACTTCGGCCAGGCGCACCACCCGGCCTGGACCGCCAACCTGCTCGCCGACCCGAACGCGACCGTCGCCATCGCGGGCGAGCGCATCCGGGTCACCGCGACGCCGGTCGAGGGCGCGGCCAAGGAGCCGATCTTCCAGCGGTTCGTCGAGGTGACCGGGGCGTACTCGGCCTACCGCGACCGCACCACCCGCGACCTGCGGATCTTCGCGCTGACCCGCGCCTGATTCGACCCGACGTTCCGCCCGCGCGGGCGAGTCGGTGGACCAGCGGGAGGCGCCGAGGCCGGCTCGGATTCAGGCGAGGGCCAGGGCGAACCATGTGCACGCGGCGAGCAGGACGACGGTGATCACCCAGACCGCGCGGGTGGTGTAGGTGTGTCGCATACCGGACCTTCCTGGTCAGACGAAGGCGAATCGTTCGGTGTGGACGCGGTCGGCCGGCACGTTCAGCTCGGCGAGCGCGTCCTCGACGGCGGTGACCATCGGCGTGGGTCCGCAGACGAAGAACTGCTGCCGTCGATACCTGTCCGGCAGGTGCCGCTGGAGCAGCGCGCTATCGACGAACCCGCTTTCGCCGGGCCAATCCGGCGGCGGGTCCTGTGGGACCAGCACCACGGTGAGGTCCAGACGCTGCGTCAACGCGGTGATCTCGTCGTCGAAGGTTTGCTCGGCCACCGTCCGCACCGCGTAGATCAGCAGGAACGGGCGACGGTCGCCGCGGTCGGCCATCGTGCGCAGGATCGACCTCATGGGCGTGATACCGACACCACCCGCGATCAGGACGAATCCCGGCCCTTCGTGGCGGTCGGGGGTGAACACGCCGTGCGGACCGTCGAGGAAGGCGCGGGTTCCGGGGGCGATATCGCCGATGGTGGAGGTGAAATCGCCGAGCGCCTTGATGGTGATCTCGACGCGGTCGTGGTCTTCGGCGCTGGAGGAGAACGAGAACGGGTGGGCGGTGACCGCGAACGGGGACCGGTCGACGGTCAGCCACCCGAATTGCCCTGGCGCGAAACGCAAACCGCTGTGTCCGGCCGGGATCAGGGTCAGGGTTCGGGCGTCGCCGCGTTCAGCGGTGATGTGTTCGACGCGCCACGGTCGTCGCAGCCGCCGGATCGGTGCGACGACCCGCACCCACACCAGCAGCCCGACCAGTGCGATCGTCATCGATAGCCACAGCCACACCTTCCAGATCGAATCGAGGTAATAGCCGACCAGCAGCATGTGCGCCAACGCCAACCCCACCACGGCCACCGACAGCACACCGTGCGCCAGCTGCCATACCTCGTAGCGGATCCGTAGCCGCTGCCGCCACACCGAGGTCGCCACCACGATCAGCAACAGCACCGTGGAAGCGACCGCGCAGCGGGCACGCCAAGGCGCCTCGGCGAGGTTCAGCAGCGCCACGATGTCGATACCACCGATCTGCAACAGGATCGGATGGGCGAGGATGAACGCCAGCGCCACGTAGGAGATCTGGCGGTGGAACTGCACCAGCGCGTCCTCACCGAACGGCGCCGCGACGGCCCGGAACCGGGCGACCAACGCGAATTGCGCGCCGAGCATCGACATACCGACGAATCCCAGCGCCACCGAGAACTCCACCCAGAAACCCCGGCCGCCCTCGACGGGCCCGATCACGGCGAACACCAGCGGCACCACCGCCACCGCCACATACAGCGCGAACCATCCGATACCCCGAACCACCACGGACACCACTACCTCCCGATCGAAGGGGTGTACGGCTGCGCCCGGTCGGCACGCGTCCCAAGGTAACCGCGACTACGCTACCGATCCTGTTCATGGTCACGCGTGTCCGCAAGACTCGGCGACGGCCCGCCTTGGCACGCCGAACATGCCGATGGGTGGCACCGAAACAACGGCGCCACCCATCCGTGAGTTCGAACCTCTCAGCCGAGCTTGCGCAGGCGAGGGGCCAGGTCGCGCTGGAAGAGGTCGAGGAAGCGACGCTGGTCGTGGCCGGGGGCGTGGAAGACCAGGTGGTTCAGGCCCGCGTCGAGGTAGGGCTGGATCTGGGCGACGGCCTCGTCGGGATCGCTGGCGACGATCCAGCGCTTGGCGATCTGCTCGATGGGCAGCGCGTCGGCGGCGGCTTCCATCTCGATCGGGTCGGTGATGCTGTGCTTCTGCTCGGCGGTCAGCGAGAGCGGCGCCCAGAAGCGCGTGTTCTCCAGCGCCAGTTCGGGATCGGTGTCGTAGGAGATCTTGATCTCGATCATCCTGTCGATGTCCTCGACGGTGCGTCCGACCTTCGCGGCGCCCTCCGCGACGGCAGGCATCAGTTTCTCGGTGTAGAGGTCCATGCCCTTGCCCGAGGTGCAGATGAAGCCGTCGCCCGCGCGGCCCGCATACCGCGCGACCAGCGGGCCACCCGCGGCGATGTAGATCGGGATGCCGCCCTCGGGCACGTCGTAGATCGAGGCGCCGACGGTCCGGTAGTACTCGCCGTCGTAGTCGACGCGGTCACCGGTCCACAGCGCGCGCATCAGGTCCACCGACTCGCGCAGTCGCGCGAAACGCTCCTTGAATTCCGGCCATTCGCCGGTGTAGCCGGTGGCGATCTCGTTGAGCGCCTCGCCGGTGCCGACACCGAGCATGACGCGGTTCGGGTATAGGCAGCCCATGGTCGCGAAGGCCTGCGCGATCACCGCGGGGTTGTACCGGAAGGTCGGGGTGAGCACCGAGGTGCCGAGCTGGATGCGCTTTGTGCGCTCGCCGACGGCGGCCATCCAAGCCAGCGAGAACGGCGCGTGCCCGCCCTTGTGCCGCCACGGCTGGAAGTGGTCGCTCACCGAGGCGCTGTCCAAACCGTGCTCCTCGGCGAGCACCGCGATCTCCACCAGCTCGCGCGGCCCGAACTGCTCCGCGGACGCCTTGTACCCGAGCTTCAGATCACCCATGTGCGCCACTCCTGTCGCTTCGCTGTGCCGGTGCGGCCTTCCGCACCCCGTTCTCGCACGGCCTGCTTCGACCATAGTCACGGTGTCGCACGAGTGTGTGACCGGCCGCATCTGCGCCGAGTCCGCTGACTCGCGCGCCGGGATAACCGACAATTGTCTGGTGAACGCAGACAACGAGCCGATCCTGTCCTACCTGACCGACATGGACGGGGTGTTGGTGAGCGAGGAGCACCTGGTGCCCGGCGCCGACGAGTTCCTCGCCGAACTGCGTGCCAACGAAACGCCGTTCCTCGTGCTCACCAACAACTCGATCCGCACACCCCGCGATCTCCAGGCGCGGCTGCGCAAGACCGGCCTCGACATCCCGGAGGAGGCCATCTGGACCTCCGCGCTGGCCACCGCCAGCTTCCTCGACGACCAGCGCCCCAACGGAACCGCTTACGTGGTGGGCGAATCCGGGCTCACCACCGCCCTGCACGAGATCGGGTACGTGCTGACCGACAGCGACCCCGACTACGTCGTGCTCGGCGAGACCCGCACCTACTCCTTCGAAGCCATCACCACCGCCATCCGCCTCGTCGAACGCGGCGCCCGCTTCATCGCCACCAACCCCGACGCCACCGGACCGTCGCGCGAGGGCGTGCTGCCCGCCACCGGCTCGGTCGCCGCGTTGATCACCCGCGCGACCGGCCGCGAGCCGTATTACGTCGGCAAGCCCAACCCGCTGATGATGCGTTCGGCGTTGCGGCGCCTCGGCGCGCACTCGCAGTCGACGGTGATGATCGGCGATCGCATGGACACCGACGTGATCTCCGGGTTGGAGGCTGGGATGCGCACCATTCTGGTGACCAGTGGCATTTCGACCAGGGCGTCGGTCGAGCAGTATCCGTATCGGCCGACGAGCGTGATCGATTCGGTGGCGGATTTGGTGGGGCGTACCGACAAGCCGTTCGACTGAGGGTGCTGGCGGCGGCTAGCCTTCGCGCTCGGTCATCGCATCGACCGCTGCGGACAGCCGGGTCAGCGCTTCGACGATGCGGGCGAATTCGTCCGTGCCGAGCTCGGCGGCGAGCCGGTCGGCGAAGACCGCGTGCCGGGGGTTGATGCGCTGGACGGCAGCGTGGCCCTCCTCGGTGATGGCGACCAGCTTGGCGCGGCGGTGCGCGGGATTCGGGCGGTATTCGGCTAGTCCTCTGTCCACCAACAGGTCCGCGATGCGCTGCACGCTCTGGCGGGTGATGCCCATGGCGCGCGCGATGCCCGCCACCGGCAGCGGCTCGTGCAGCACCGCGCCGAGCACCTGCCACCACGCCGCAGTGATGCCTGCGGGTTTGGCCAGTTCCTCGGCGATGGCGAGGAACTGGCCGTTGAGCCGGAACGAGGTGATCGCGGCGGTGCTGAACAGCTCCTGCTCCGGTGTTTGCGTCATGCCCCCGATGCTGCCTTGTCGTAGGCGTCGAGCTCCGCGTAAGCCGCCGGATCGCTGTGCGCGAAGAGCCGGTACCAGGCGTCGAGGATGCGCGGTTCGTAGACGCCGAGCAAGCCGAGCACCTCGCGGGCGAACTCGAACGGGGCTGTCGCCGAGGCCGTGACGACGTTGCCGTCGGTCACCGCGGGCTGCTCCACGTAGCGGTCCGCGCCCGCGTAGCCGCTGTAGAGGAGGAATTCGGCGACGTTGCTGGTGTGCGCCTTGTCGTCCAGCAGTCCTTCCTTGGCCAGGCCGAAAGTCGCGCCGCAGATGGCCGCGACCGGAACGCCCGCGTCGAGAAATTCGCGCGCCTTGCGGGTGAACGGGGTGAGTTCGCCGGTCATCCAGGTGTCGGCGCCCGGCAGGATCAGCATCGCGCTCTCGGCTGGGGACAGCTCGTCCAGCGTGAGATCGGGCGTGGTGCGCATGCCGCCCTTGGTTGTGATCGGTTCCCGAGTGAGTCCGACCGTCCTGACCTGGAACGTGCCGGGCGCGACCTGCCAGGCCGGGTTGTTGATGTGCGCGGTGGCGGCTCCCACCTCCCAGTCGGCGAGCGTGTCGTAGATCGCGGTGTGCACCGTCTTCGTCGTCATGACAGTATGCTGTCATATTTGACAGGATGCTGTCAACATCTGATCCCACCGGACGTAGCGGGCTGTAACCCCGAAGGCTCAGCGCCCCCGCTCGATCTTGGCCAAGTGCGCGATATTCGCCCGATCGGCCGCGTCCGCGCTCGGTTCCCCCGCGAACCAGGCATCGAGAATCTCGGTGAGCTCGGCCGCCGAAGTCGAACGCAGGCTCAGCGCAAGCACATTCGCGTCGTTCCACTTCCGCGCACCAGCGGCCGTCGCGGCATCACCGCACAGCGCGGCCCGAATCCCCGCCACCTTGTTCGCCGCGATCGACGCACCGGTCCCCGTCCAACAACACACGATCGCCTGGTCGGCGCGCCCCTCCGCGACATCACGCGCCGCAGCCTCGCTGGCCCAAGCCCAGTCGTCCCGCTCGACCTCCGACAACGCACCGTGCGTCAACACACCCTCGAACCCCCGCCTACCCAGCTCGTCGACCAGGTCCCTTGCCACCCCGACACACTCGTCCGCCGCCACCGAGATCCGCATGCCACCACGATAGGACGCCGCGCAGCCCTCGGAGCCGAGATCGAGCCGGAGTCGGCACCCGACCGCCAGTGAGCAGCGCGGTCAATGCCGTGGGTACGCATCCCGGATCGACCGGACCGAATGCGACCTCGCTACAACTACGTCGTCGGGCGGTCGAGACGGAAGAACAGGCTGCGACGCACACTGCCGTCCCGACGGATGAGAGTGTCCTGATGTACGCCGAGGTCCGTCGCACCGAGCTTGCGAATCGCGGCCGCTGAGCTCCTGTTTCGAGAATTTTCGCGGACAGCGATGAGTTCCCGGGCGGTGCTCCGTCCTATCCGTTGAACGCGCTACCAACCCGGCGCGACCGACCAGAAGGACCAGAAATGACCACCGCCAACTCCACCGCCGGCTTCTCCAACGACGTCACCTACCGCCCCGGCAAGGTCCGCAACCGCGTCCTGTGGACCCTGCAGATCCTGCTCGGCCTGTTCTTCATCATCGCCTCGGGCGGGCCGAAGTTGGTTATTCCGAATACCTTGACGGAGAACGCCCCCGAGAATCTGACCATCCCCTTCGGGCTGCTGATCTTCATCGGAGTCGTGGAGGTCGCGGGTGGCATCGGCCTGATGGTGCCGCGGCTCAGTGCCTTGGCTGCCGCGGGTCTGTCCGTTCTCACCGTACTCGCCGCCGGGACACAGGCTTTCATCGCCGACAAGCCCCTGATGGGAATCTTCCCGCTGGTGCTTGCCGCGATCTTCGCCTGGATCGCCTACGAGCGCCGCGCCACCATCACCGATCTGCGCAACTCGCTCTCGCGATGACAAATCCATAAAGTACGAGCGGCGATCGGTGGACCACCCACCGATCGCCGGTCGTGCGTTCTCGGATCGATCGCCCGTCGGGTTGGCGGCGATCGATCAGGCGGCCATCTGGTCCGCGGCAGCACCGCAGGGCGCCGCACCAGGTGGCCGTCGTCGCGGCCGGACTCACTGAGTCCATGCGACAGGCCCACCGAACAGCGCTGAACCCCTTGAGTGCCCAAACGAAAAGGCTATGGGCGCCCACAGACCAGCAGGTGGAACTCGATGCGCCCGTTTCGGATACGACGGTCCTCCCGCAAAACCAAACCGGCGTCCGCCAGCCGCTCGGTGATCTCCGAGATCGGCCGCAGCCGAAAACGGTTCTCGGTGAACGGCATCCGCGCCATGTCGGCGGGGTCGCCGATGCCGAGCACCACCCGTCCGGATGGGCGCAGCACGCGCGCCAACTCGGCGAACGCCGGGGCGAGGTCCTCGATGAAGTAGACGGTGTTGGTGCTGATCACCGCATCCAGAGATGCTGCGGGCAAAGGTAGTTCGTGCATCGCGGCGGTGTGCAACACGAGTCGGCCGTCGGCGACTTCGGATCGGAACCGCTTGGCCGCCTCGTCGATCATCGTCGGTGCGATCTCCGCGCCGTGCACGACACCCGTAGCGCCGACCGCCGCCAGTAGCTTGTCGAGCCCGATGCCGCCGCCGAATCCGATATCGGCCACCGTCGCACCCGGAGTAGGTTCCGCGGCCGCTACCGCCGCGGTCACGGTGGCGTAGTTGCCGCGATTGAGGATCCGGCCGACCACGCGTCCGGCTATCCCGTGCGGTCGTCCCAACTGCGAGGCGACTGAATCCCACAAACGATCTGCAATGCGCATGCCGACCATCATCGTCCCCGCCGACGCGCGACGGGCCGCGGCAGCCGAGATCGCGTCAGGTGTCTTTCAGCAGCGAACCAAATCCGGTTCCTCGCAATCCGATTCCGTCACGCGCTCACAGGCGCTCGCCTGAGCGCGGCGGCGGAGCATGAGGGCGATCGCACCGAGCGCAACCAGGTACGCGATCACGTACATGTTCATCAGCACCGGCGCGATCGGCCACGACGGCGGCAGCAGGAAAACGCCGATACTGACCCAGGTTTCGCTCCAGTGGTAGGCCCAGCCACCGATCGAGAGACAGAGGACGGCGGCGGCCGACCACCAGCGCGGGTTGGATTGCGCCCGATGCACCAGGTAGACGAGCAACGGAACGAACCACACCCAGTGATGCCCCCACGAAAACGGCGACACCACACACGAAGTCAGGCCCGCGACCGTGACCGAGAGGAGCCGTTCGCCGTGCCGATCCAGCGCGGTCGCGAGAACCAATCCGGCGGCCAGCATCGGCAACGCGAGCAGCAGCCACAGCCACAGCGGCGCGGGACCGTGCAGCAGGTGCGCGATGACGCCGCGCAGGGATTGGTTGGCGGGATGGGTGTCCGGCGCGATGCGCTCCGAGTGAAAGAACGTCGAGGTCCAATACTGGCGGGAGTCGGCGGGCAGCACGAGCCAGGTCAGGACGACGGAGCCGAGGAAGGTCAGCGCCGCCGTGGCCGCCGAGCGCCATTGCCGCAACGCGAGCAACTGGACGACGAAGTACAGCGGCACGAGTTTGATGCCCGCGGCGATGCCGACACCCACGCCCCGAAGCCTGGCGTGTTCGTCACGCGAGAAGACCCAGAGCACGAGCAGCATCAGAATGAGGTTGATCTGCCCGTAGAACAGCGTGGTGCGGACCGGTTCGATGAAGGCGAAGGTGAGCGCGAGCAGGCCGCTCGCCGTCGCCAGTCGCGCGGTCCATCGGTAGCCGAGCAGCCGCCAGCTCATCATGACGCAGCCGAACAGGACACCGAGGTTCAGCGTCAGCCAGATCGGACTCAGAAGTTCCCAGGCTATGAGGTTGGTCGGCAGGAAGACGATCGCCGAGAACGGTGTGTAGGTATAGAGCAACCCGCGGACGGTGGGTTCGGTGTACAGCGGGTGGTCGTGCAGTATCCGCCAAGCGCCGTCCCGATAGACGTGCACGTCGAGCCCGCCTGCCAGAATGCCCGCCTTGTCCAGCCACGGGTCGACAGTGGTGAAGATCAGCGTCACCGCGGTGATCGCGCAGGCGAGCAGGAGGAGAAGAGTCGCGGTGCTCCGCGGAAACTCCAGGGGCCGCGCGCTCGGGGTACGTTCTGTTCGCCGCGACGGGAAGTACCTACCGAGTCGCAGCCACTCGTTGCCAAACCTCATCGTCCTCGACGATATCGGCTCGTCGGCTCGATGGTCTCGGCGGATGCGGACGCGCTTGCGCCGCAGCGCAATTCGACGCGCGAGTTACCCGGAGCTACGACTCACTCGATGGCCCGGAACGGAATGGTGTCCGCCGGTGCGGGTTTCGGCAGTTCGTCGCGGCGCAGCGGTAGCGTCGGCTGCTCGGTGCGATGCAGCGGCAGTGTCGGCACCGGATCCTCCGCCACGCGCTCCCTGGCGGGGAGCCGGTAGAAGGAACGGGCGTTGTCCTCCAGGACCGCGTACATGTCGACGCCGACCACATCGCAGATCAGGTCGACGTCGGAGTCGCGGAACGGGCGTCCGGCCCGGGTGCCGGGCAGATCGGTGCCGAACATCAGCGCCTGCGGGTTCACGGCGTGGATGCGGCGCAGGGTCTCCGCGACGTTCATCGCCACCCGCCCGAAACCGGTCGCCTTCACGCGGGCGCCGCGGTCGACGAGGTCGAGCAGGAAAGGCAGCCCCTCCTCGGACATCCCGAGATGGTCGACCGACAGGGCGGGCAACTTGGAGATCACCGGTTGCAGGGAGGCCAGCATCTGGCCGTCCATGTACAGCTCGACGTGCCAGCCCGCCAGCTCGTGGGCGCGCAGGGCCTGCAACGTCATCTGGGTGATATCGGCGGCGGCGCGCTTGAGGTTGAAGCGCAGCGCGCGCACGCCGACGCGATCGAGTTCGAGGATCTCCTCGTCCGAGGCGTCCAGGTCGAGCCGGGTGACACCGACCCACCCTTCACCGAGCTCGGCGAGCGCCGCCTTCAGATAGGTCTGATCGGTCCCCTGGAACGACGCGCTGACCACGGCGCCACCACCGATATCGAAGCGAGACATGCGCTTTCGATAATCGGCGATGGTGTACGGGTCGGGCAGGTAGCCCTCGTTCTCGATCAGCGGGAACCGCGGATCGATGATGTGGACATGGGCATCGAACACTTGTACAGAATGCCTCGAGATCTCTTCGCTGTCGCATCCGCTCGCGGCTACCGGGCGGTCGGGAAAGCGAAAGAGGGGCGCTCGTCGGCGCCCCTCTTCGTGATCACACCTTGTGCGGCTCGCTGGCGCGGAGCATGTCCTCGCGCTCGACGACCTTGACGCGCTCGCGGCCCTCGGGCTCGCCGAGCGCGCGCTCGTGCGCGTCGAGGCGGTACCAGCCCGCCCAGGTGGTGAACGGGATGCCCTTGCCCTCGAGGAACTCGGTCACGGCCTGCGGGTCCGGGTTCTCGGCCGGGGCGAAGCCGGGGGCGTCGTCGAGCAGGCAGGCGATGGTCTCGTTGGCGTCGCCCTTGGTGTGGCCGATCAGGCCGACAGGGCCTCGTTTGATCCAGCCGGTGACGTAGGTGGCGGGCATGTAGCGCGCCGGGCCGTCGGCGTTCTCGTCGGCGATGACGCGGCCCGCCTCGTTGGGCACGGTGCCCGCCTGGTCGTCGAACGGCAGCTGGTTGATGTTCTGCGACAGGTAACCGACGGCGCGGTAGACCGCCTGCACGTCCCAGTCCTTGAACACACCGGTGCCCTTGACGTTGCCGGTGCCGTCGAGCTGGGTGCGCTCGGTGCGCAGACCGACGACCTTGCCGTTCTCGTCGCCGAGCACCTCGGCCGGGGACTCGAAGAAGTGCAGGAACAGCTTGTGCGGGCGGTTGCCCTGGTCGCGGATGGC
>NZ_OBEG01000004.1:0-635172 GCF_900215415.1 Nocardia amikacinitolerans
CTCCCCGCCACCCGGCCCCCCGCCGAGGGCCCGGGCTTCCCCACCGCCCAACTCCGACTCCGCGCCACCCGAGGCCCCCTCGGCAAGCGCGCCGCCGTTTCCGATCACCGCCTCCGGTGCGTCGCAGCAGGTCGTCGCGGCCAGCGCCGCCATCAGGACCGGCAGCGCCTCCGCGCCCTCCAACCACGGGCGGTAGCGATAGTCCTGGTAGCGGTCGTGGGTGGCGATGAGCAGGCGCACCGCCGCCTCCGCGCGCTCGCAGTACCGGCCCATCCAGAACATGTCGTTGAGCACGCGGGGCGAGCTGATCTCCTCGACGATCGGCGCGGCCCGCCGCTCGCGCTCCTCGCGCGGCGTTTCGGCGCCTACCGCGGTCGTCGCGGCGGGCGCGGCGCGCACCCACACGTCCTTGGCGGCGACCTTGATCACCACCCGGTCCGGCTCGGTGCGCTGGCGCAGCTGGCCGAGGCCGCCCGCCATCGCCGTGTAGCCGCCGCGGCGGGCCAGCGAGAACAGCCGCATGCCCACCGGCGCCGCGGCAAGACCGCCGTACCCGCGCACGGCCGGCGCCACCGAGAACTGGGCCGGTTCCTGGCCGACCCACTTCCAGCCGTCCACCTCGATGCGCCGCCGCAACTCCTCGCGCATCGTCGCCGTCAGCTCCGGCCCGAACAGCGTGGCCCCGTCCACCGTCGATCGGATGATGAGTTCGTCCAGATTGGCCAGCAGATGCGAACGCTCGCTCGCGTCGCCGCCCCAGTACGCGGGCGCGCTGTCCAGCAGCAGCTCCTCGCCGAGCAGCGCACGGGAGATACGCGGCAGGAAGCAGGCGAGCGCCGGGTTCTCCAGCAACCCGCTGCCCAGCGTGTTCACCACGGTGACAGCGCCGCGGCGCAACACCTCGACCAGCCCCACCACCCCGAGATGCGAATCCGGCCGCAGATCGAGCGGATCGGAGAACTCCGCGTCCACCCGGCGCAGCACCACGTCGACCCGCTTGAGAGTGCCGAGCGAGCGCATCCACAGCGCGCCGTCGCGCACCACCAGGTCGGCGCTCTCCACCAGCGGGAAACCCAGCGTCGAGGCGAGATACGCCTGATCGAAGGCGGTTTCGGAGTGCACGCCCGGGCTCAGCACCACCACGACGGGATTGTCGTCGGCGACCGGCGCCGCCTCGATCAGCAACAGCCGCATCGCCCTGGCGAACGGGGTGAGCGGGCGCGGGCTGGAGTGCTCGAAGGCCTCCGGGATCGCGGTCGAGACGACGCGGCGGTCGGCCAGCGCGTAACCGGCGCCCGAGGGGGCTTGGGCCCAGTCGGCGATGGCGCGGAATTCGCCGTCGCTCCACCGGCTGATGTCGCAGGCGTGCAGGAACAGCTGGTGGCGGCCGGGGATCGTGATGCCGTGCGCGGCGCGCACATAACCCGCGTTGCCGAACACCAGCTCCGGCGGCAGCAGTCCGGAGGTGATGGTGCGGCGCGAGCCGTAGATGTCGGTGAGCACCTCGTCCAGCACTCGCGAGCGCTGCACGAGACCCGCCTCCAGCCGGGTCCAATCGTCGGCGGAGACCAGCAGTGGAATCGGATCGAGGCGCCACGGCGTCGGGATCGCGGCCTCGCCCGCGCGCATCACCTCGGTGTAGGTGATGCCGTCGTCCTCGATCAGCCTGCGCACCCTGGTGTCCAGCCTGCCGAGCCCCGCCGGGCCGATCTCGACGAAGTCGGCAGAGAGCTCCGACCACATCTGCCGCACGATGCCGTCGGTGTCCACCAGCTCGTCGTAGTAGCCGCCGGTCGGCCTGCCGCACTCGTCGTAGGCGCCGGTGTGACCGCCCTCGGCCCGGTAGCGGGCGAGCTGCTCGGCGATCTGCTCCCGCACGTCGGCGGCCGTCGCCGCCGGGGGCACCGCATCGGCGACCATGCCGACCTCACCTCCGCTGTCAGACGTTTCGCCGTGACGGACGTGCGTCCGGTCCGCGCCGCAACCGGTCGCCGGTCCCCAGGCGGTGCGTCCAGCCGGGCGCGCCGACGTGGGTCGACCGTGGTGCCATCTTCGCACGTGAATCCGCGTGATCGCCCGGAGTCGCGGTGTGTTCGCCCGCCACTGACATAGCACGAATCGGGACGCCCACGCTCGGCGCGCAACCTCTACCACGGCGTATCCCCACCACGCAGGGTTGCCGACACTCCCGCCCGCCTCCCACCGTCGTCCGGACTCGAGTGCTAAGACCGAATGACCAACCGATCGTCAGGAGGTCCCATGCGAGCGACCTGCCCCACCTGCGAATCCGCCGTCGACCACTGTCACGGCACCCTGATCATCCACGCGGCCCGCACACCCGAGTGCACCGACGACGACTGCATCGCCTTCGACCACGCCCGCCACGCCTTCATCATCGACTGCGCAGACCTCGCGGGCGGCTGCGCCTGCACAACACAACCATCCCCCTCCCGCCGCCAAGCCTGACCGCCTCCGGATCAGTCGATACCGTCGTCCAAGTCCTGCCAGGTGGCATAGGTTTCGAAGGGCACGAAGGTCTCGATGGCCGCGGCGCTGCTCCCTCGGCTCCGGTGCCCAGCCGAGACGTACTCGCCTGCCGAGTTCAGAGTCAGCATCTCGATGGACAGGGCGGGGCCGTCGTTGTTGGCCATCCGGGCGATCCAGTAGTTCTCGATGCCGAAGCGGGCGTACTCGGCACGCTTGTCGATCAGGTCCGCGGTGATGGTTGTCGGCGACACGACCTCGACGACCAGCACGGTATCGGCGACGGTCGGCTTCATCTTCCATTTGGGTCTCGGCTGCTCGATGCAGCGGTAGACGATGACATCCGGGCGCTTGTAGTGCAGCGGGACCTCGGAGACGAGCATGTCGATATCGCGGTTCACCCGCAGACACGGCTCGGCCGATCCGCGTTTGGCTTGGCCTTCCAGCAGCGCGCGTTCGATGTTGCGGGCGATCGCATTGTGGTTGGGCGAAGCCGACTCGCGATGGACGATCATCCCGTCCTTGATCTCGACGTCGCGCGACATCTCCTCGGGCATGGCCAGGTAGTCGTCCATATCTACCGGCAAGATGTAGGTCTTCGGCGAAGACCAGTCGAACAGCTCCGACATGTGGCCGTCCTTCAGGCTGGTAGTCGCAGTAATCGTAGGTCAGCCCCGCTTGTCCGGTTCTGGTGCGGGCGGAGAG
The DNA here is from genome assembly GCF_900215415.1 of Nocardia amikacinitolerans. Classification (NCBI taxonomy): domain Bacteria; kingdom Bacillati; phylum Actinomycetota; class Actinomycetes; order Mycobacteriales; family Nocardiaceae; genus Nocardia; species Nocardia amikacinitolerans. The sequence goes on from NZ_OBEG01000004.1 coordinate 3,190, forward strand.
CCGGTAGGTAGCTCCCCGTACGCTGGCCGGGTGAACTACGACCACGTGTTGTTGCCGTCCGGTGTCGCTGCGAACCTGGCCGAGGTGGAGGCGTACCTGGTCGGGCAGCAGGGGGTGGACGAGGCCGAGGTGGTCGCCGAGATGGCGGCCGAGATCAACGAGGCGAATCTGGAGCTGCCGGAGGAGGACAGCTTTCTCAGCGGTGAGTCGGTGGGTGGGGCGGCGAACGGGTCGGTGCTGCACGTGGCGTGCCCGTACGACGCGATCGGCCACGTGCGGCAGCTGCTTTTCGAGATCGCGACGCCGCGCGACTACGCGATCTACGACCCGCAGCTGGCCTGGCTGATCGATCCCGCGGGCCACGTGCCGGTCACCGTCACCCACGGCGGCGCGGGCACGTTCCCGTACCTCACCAAAGCCCTTGTGGACCAGTGGATTCCGGAACTCGCGCCGCCGAACCCCTACCTGATCGTGGAGCGGGGCGACCACGACTACATCCAGACCTACCGCGGCAAGCCGGGCGAGTACACCGTCGAGTACCGCGACGGCGGTCCCGAACGCCACTACGGCGCCACCCTCGCGGACCCCAAGGCGGTCGCCGACCTGATCTGGTCCTGGACGACGGGCGAAAAGGACGCGATCGCCCGCATTCCGTGGACCCGCGTCGAGTTCTGACCCCTACTGGTTCTGCACGGCGAGCCGCCCCGCGAGCGCAACGAACGACGCACCGAACACCCGCCGCATCCACGTCACCACGACCGGCCGCGCGATGACGTACGTGCGCACCGTCGCCGCGCACGCGCCGTATCCGGCGAACACCACGAAGGTGGCCAGCATGAAGATGCCGCTCAGCTCGAGCATGCGGGCCAGCGCGTTCGGCGCGCCCTCGGGCACGAACTGGGGAAGGAACGCGAAGAAGAAGATGGTCAGCTTCGGGTTCAGGATGTTGAGCAGCACCGCCGAGGTGATCACCTGGCGAGCGCGCGGCGCGGCCCGTTCCGTTCCGGCGTCGGGAATGGCGAGAGCGCCTTTGTCCCGCAGCGTGTTCCACGCCATGTACAGCAGGTAGGCGACCCCGAGATACTTCAGCGTCTGGAAGGCGACGGCGCTGGTGTTCAACAGCGCGGCGAGACCCGTTACCGCCGCGATCATGTGCGGGACGATGCCGAGGGTGCAGCCGAAGGCCGCGACGACGCTGGCGCGCACGCCGCGCGAGAGTCCGGCCGCGAGGGTGAACAGGACGCCGGTACCGGGCGTGGCGACGATGACGAGCGTCGTCAGCAGGAACTCGATGCTCATCCCCCGCAGAGTAATTCGAGAGCACGGCCGGAGGAAGACCCATGCGGACCGCGTACGGCCCGCAAGCACACCCCATCGGACGAAAGTCCCGCGCGGGACTGTGTCGGGGACGCTTACAGCGCGCGCCTGCCGGAAAGCGCTCGCCCGAGGGTCAATTCGTCGGCGAACTCCAGATCCCCGCCCATCGGCAGGCCGGAGGCCAACCGCGTCACCGCGAGCCCGGGAAAATCGCGCAGCATCCGCACCAGGTAGGTGGCCGTCGCCTCGCCCTCGGTGTTCGGGTCGGTCGCGATGATCACCTCGCTGACGTCGACGCCGTCCTCTTGATTGCCGATGCGCGCCAACAGTTCCCGTATCCGCAGCTGATCCGGTCCGATGCCGCTGAGCGGATCGAGCGCGCCGCCGAGCACGTGGTAGCGGCCACGGAACTCACGGGTGCGCTCGATCGCCTGAACGTCCTTGGGCTCCTCGACCACACAGATCATGCTGCGGTCGCGGCGCGGGTCGGCGCAGATCCGGCACAGTTCGCCGTCGGAGACGGTGCCGCACACCACGCAGAACTGCACGCCGTCGCGCACCTTCTGCAAGGCGGCCTGCAGCCGGTCGATCTCCGGCGGTTCCACCTGGAGAAGGTGAAACGCGATGCGCTGCGCGCTCTTCGGACCGACGCCGGGCAGCTTGCCGAGCTCGTCGATCAGATCCTGTACCGGACCCTCGTACAACCGTCCCGTCCTCGATCAGAAATCCGGCAGCCCGGGCAGCGAACCGCCGCCGAGGCCGCCGGAGAGCGGGCCGAGGCGCTCGGCCGCCAGCCGCTGCGCGTTGCTCATCGCGTCGTTGACCGCGCCGATCACCAGATCTTGCAGGCCCTCGACGTCGTCGGGGTCGACAACTTTCGGATCGATGGTCAGCGAGACCACCTGACCCGTCGCCTTGATCCGCACCTGGACGAGGCCGCCGCCCGCCTGTCCGTCCACCTCGGAGGCCGCGATCTCGGCCTGCGCTTCCATCACCGCCTGCTGCATCTGCTGTGCCTGGGCGAGTAACTGCTGCATGTCGAATTGACCACCGGGCTGCACTGCTCGTCCTCTCTCAGGGGAGATTGTCACGGTTCAGCCTAGTCCTCCCGGATATACCGAGACAGTCAGGTCCGGCCCACTTAACCTCGACGTGGGTCGGGTCCCGGTTCGGTGAATTCTGGAGACAGCAATGAGCACAAACCGAGTACTTCTCGTGGGCGCCATGGCCCTTTCGGTCCTCTGCGCCCCGGCGGCCTCGGCGGATTCCGGCGTGGCCCCGGCCGATTCGGCGGCGGTCCCGGCCGATTCGGAGGTGGCCCCGGCCGATTCGGAGGTGGCCCCGACGGATTCGAGCGTTATCCCGGCGGATTCCGACGTGATCCCCGCGGCGTCCGACTACGGCGGCGGGTGCGTGCTGTATCCCGACAACAAGGCCGCGACCTTGGATTCGCTGCGCTTCCGCTGCTCACCGGAACAGCAGGACGCGATCTTCCACGACGCGCCGCAGGGCGCGGTGCCGATGGGCGTCAAGAACGGCTGGGTGGTCCGGCCGAACTACATCCAGGGCATCGCACCGGGCGTGTGGATCGGCAAGACCTTCTACACCGGTCCCGACGGCGGCCACCTGATGAACCGTCTGACCGGCGCGGGCGTCGAGGGCTGGCGGGCCGATGTGTATCGCGCGCCAGCGGTGCTGGACGGCCGCCCGGCCTGGGCGCTGAACTACGCCCCGTCGCCGAGCCCGCCGCTCTACGACGAGATCCGCGAGGTGACCCCCGGCGTCTGGTTCGGCTACTCGTGGTGGCGCGGCGCGCTGCAGACCACCCTGCTGCTGACTTTCGCCTTGGCATGAGCGGACCGAGTGAGCGAACCATGTGCCGGCGGGCCGCTTGACTCTCCAGTCGCTGGAGGGTGTTCGCTGAACACATGACCGCGACCGTCTCGATCGGTGAGTTCGCCAGACTGACCTACCTCAGCGTGAAAACGCTGCGGTACTACCACGACATCGAACTGCTCGAGCCGGTCGAGATCGACCCGGCCTCGGGTTATCGGCGCTACTCGACCGAGCAGGTGGCGCAGGCCCATCTGATCCGGCGCCTGCGCCGCCTCGACATGCCGCTGCCCGAGATCAAGTCCGTGCTCGCCGCGCCGGACGTCGCCGCGCGGGACAGCGCGCTGCGTGCGCATCTGGAGCGCATGGAGGCGGAATTGCAGCGGACAAGGGCGGTGGTCGCGTCGCTGCGTTCGCTGCTGACCGAACCCGCGCCGATCACGGTGAGCTACCGGTCGATTCCGGCATTTCCGGCACTGGCCGTCGTCGGCTTCGTCGAGCGCGACGGCATCGAAATCTGGTGCGGACAGTCGTTCGCGCTGCTCTACCAGACCTTGGCGGCAGCGGGCGTGCAGCCCGCGGGGGTCGGCGGCGCGACGTACTCGCCGGAATTCTTCGAGAACGACGAAGGCGAGGTGGTCGCCTTCGTGCCGATCCCCACCCGCGACGCCATCGAACCGCCCGAGGGCCTCGACGTGATCGAACTACCCGCGCGCCACTTCGCCATCGCCGTGCACAGCGGCCCCTTCGAGGACTTCGACCGCACCTACGGCGCGCTGGGCAGCCACGTCGCCGAACACGACACGGCACTGCCGGAGCCGGTGCGCGAGCTGTACCTGGTGGCCCCGAACGACACCGACGACCCGACCGCATACCGGACCGAAGTCTGCTGGCCCATCGGCGGACGCCGAGAACAGGAGTGAACGATCATGACGCTGTCCATCGCCAACGTCACCTTCGACTGCGAGAACGCCGCGGCGCTCGCCGGATTCTGGGCGGAGCTGCTCGAGCAGCGCGTCGACGAAGGAGCCAACGAGTTCTTCGCGACGGTGGGTAGGGAGTCCGGGCACAAGCCGCTACTGATGTTCATCAAGGTGCCGGACAAGACGCCGGGCAAGAACGTCGTCCACCTGGATCTCGCCTCGACCGAGTGGCGCGAACAGATCGACCGCGCGGTCGCCCTCGGCGCGAAGCACATCGGCGATTTCGACGAGTACGGCGGGAACTGGGCGACGCTCGCCGACCCGGAGGGCAACCTCTTCGACATCGGCAAGGCCTGATCGAATGGCGACGGCGCGGCCGGACCTCATCCAAAGGTCCGGCCGCGCCGTCGCTCGATTCGCTACCGGCTCAGGCCAGTTCGCGCTTCAGGTTCTCCAGCACCTCGGCCTGGATCTTCTTCAGCCCCAGCGGCGCGAAGATGCCCTCGAAGATGCCCGAGATGCCGCCTGCCCCCTTCCACGTGGTGCGCAGCGTGATCTGCGCGCCGGCGCCCTCCGGCGTCACCGTCCAGGTGTTCACCATGGTGGAGTTCGAATCACGCTCGGTGACAATGGAATCCGCCACCGAAACGACGGCGTGCACGTTACGGACGCGCTTCTCGGTGGCCTGCAACGTCCACTCGGCGACGGTGCCGGCGCCCTTGCCGCCCTCGACGACCTTGTAGTCGCGGTAGTGCGAGGAGAGAATGCGCGGGCGCACCGTCTCGTAGTCGGCGATGGCCTCGAGCGCGCGCTTCGGATCCGCGTCGACGGTGATCGAACTGCTGGCGCTGACCTGTCCCACAATGAGCTCCTTGTCCGGATGCGGTGTCTCGACCGCCCCCTATCCTGCCCTGCGCCCGCGCGTGCGCGGCGTCCAGGCTCACGTTGTCCTACCGCGTGTTCGACCGGACGACTGCCACGCCGAACGCCGGGTATTCCCGATGCAACATTCCCGTGACATTTATCCCGGCTCGATCGTTTATCAGTGGTCGAAGATCACGGTGCGTACTAGCGTCGAGGGGTGGCAGTGAGTCTGTTGGGGAAGGCCGGTCACAGTCCGGCCGCACGCGAATCAGGGTTTGCCGCGCACCGAGCGGGTGTGGATCGCCTTCTGGCGAGTTACCGCGCCATACCCGCGGACGCCAACGTGCGGCTGGCGAAGAAGACCTCCAATCTGTTCCGAGCCAGGGCCAAGAACACCGCGCCCGGCTTGGACGTTTCCGGCCTGACCCAGGTCGTCGCGGTGGATCCGGACGCGCGGACCGCCGACGTCGCGGGCATGACCACCTACGAGGACCTGGTGGCCGCGACCTTGCCGTACGGGCTGGCGCCGCTGGTGGTTCCGCAGCTCAAGACGATCACCCTCGGCGGCGCGGTGACCGGCCTCGGCATCGAGTCCACCTCGTTCCGCAGCGGCCTCCCGCACGAGTCGGTGCTGGAGATGGACGTGCTGACCGGAGCGGGCGAGCTGATCACCGCCCGGCCCGATGGCGAGCACGCCGGCCTGTTCCGCGGCTTCCCCAATTCCTACGGCACGCTGGGGTACACCGTCCGGCTGAAGATCGAGCTCGAGCCCGTACTGCCCTACGTGGCGCTGCGCCACGTGCGGTTCCGCGACCTGCGCGAACTGGAGGCCGCGATCACGCGGATCGTGGACGAGAAGTCCTACGACGGCGAGCGGGTCGACTACCTCGACGGCGTCGTGTTCACCGCCGAGGAGAGTTACCTGACGCTCGGCAGGCAGACCGACGAGCCAGGTCCGGTCAGCGACTACACCGGGATGGACATCTACTACCGCTCCATCCAGCACGACGGCGCGCGGCCCAAGCGCGATCGCCTGACCATCCACGACTACCTGTGGCGCTGGGACACCGACTGGTTCTGGTGCTCGCGCGCTTTCGGCACGCAGAACCCGAGAATCCGCCGGTTCTGGCCGAAGCGCTACCGGCGCAGCAGCTTCTACTGGAAGCTCGTCGCCCTCGATCACAAATACGACATCGGCGACAAACTGGAAGCCCGCAAGGGCAACCCGCCGCGCGAGCGGGTGGTGCAGGACATCGAGGTCCCGGTGGAGCGCACCGCGGATTTCGTCGAATGGTTCCTGCGCGAGATTCCCATCGAGCCGATATGGCTGTGCCCGCTGCGTTTGCGGGAGACCGCCGCGCCCGCCGCGACCGGACGTCCCTGGCCGCTGTATCCGATCGAGCCGAACCGTACCTACGTCAACGTGGGATTCTGGTCGGCCGTGCCCACCGTTCCCGGGCAGCAGGAGGGCGCGGCCAACCGCGCCATCGAACGCACCGTGACCGAGTTCGACGGGCACAAATCGCTGTATTCCGACGCGTACTACGAAAAAGACGAGTTCGCGGCGCTCTACGGCGGCCAGACCTACACCGAACTGAAGAAACGCTACGACCCGGACCAGCGCTTGCTGGATTTGTATTCGAAGGCGGTGCAACGGAAATGACGACATTCAAGGACCGTTCCGACGTGTTCGCGGACCTGGGAACCAAACTGAGCATTGCCGAGATCTTCGAGACCCTCGTCGACGGCGAGGTCCCGATTCGCCTGACCGCCTACGACGGCAGCGCGACCGGGCCGGAGGATTCGGACTACACCCTCGACATCAAGACCCCGCGCGGTATCAACTACCTGGCCACCGCGCCCGGCGATCTCGGCATGGCGCGCGCCTACATCGCGGGCGACATGACGGCGACCGGCGTCCACCCCGGCGACCCGTACGAGATCCTGAAGGCGATGCAGGACTTGAAGTTCCGCCGCCCGTCGGCGCTCGCGCTGGTCACCATCGCGCGCTCGCTCGGCTGGGAGCGGCTCAAGCCGGTCGCGCCGCCGCCGCAGGAGACGCTGCCGCGCTGGCGCCGGATCGCGTTCGAGGGTCTGCGCCACTCCAAGACCCGTGACGCGGAGGCCATCCACCACCACTACGACGTCTCGAACACCTTCTACGAGTACGTCCTCGGTCCCTCGATGACCTACACCTGCGCGGCCTACGGCGACGAGAACTGGACGCTGGAGCAGGCACAGGAGAACAAGTACCGCCTCGTCTTCGACAAGCTGCGCCTGAAGGAGGGCGACCGGCTGCTCGACATCGGCTGCGGCTGGGGCGGCATGGTGCGCTACGCGGCTCGGCGCGGCGTCAAGGTCATCGGCGCGACCCTCTCGGCGGAGCAGGCCGAGTGGGCGCAGCGGAAGATCGCCGAGGAAGGGCTCTCCGATCTCGCCGAGGTGCGGCACTCCGACTATCGCGACGTGCCAGAGGGCGAGTTCGACGCCGTGTCCTCGATCGGTCTCACCGAACACATCGGCGTGCACAACTACCCGTACTACTTCGAATTCATCAAGAACAAGCTGCGCGACGGCGGCCTGTTCCTGAACCACTGCATCACCCGCCCGGACAACACCCGCACCACCAAAGCGGGCGATTTCATCGACAGGTACGTCTTCCCGGACGGCGAGCTGATCGGCTCCGGCCGCATCATCTCCGAGATCCAGAACACCGGGCTCGAGGTGCTGCACGAGGAGAACCTGCGCGAGCACTACGCGCTGACCCTGCACGAATGGTGCAAGAACCTGGTCGCCAACTGGGACGCCTGCGTCGCCGAGGTCGGCGAGGGAACGGCCAAGGTCTGGGGCCTGTACATGGCGGGCTGCCGACTCGGCTTCCAGCGCAACGTGGTTCAGCTGCACCAGGTGCTCGGCGTCAAGCTCCCGCCCAACGGTGCGTGGACGGTCCCGCTGCGTCCCTGGTGGGAAGCCTGAGCTGACGCTGCCCGCCCTTCAGTCCAGGAGTTCCTCCAGGAACAGGGCGGGTAGCGCCGCGTCCTCCAGCTGCTCGGGGGACGCGTGCATTTCGGAGCGCAGCACGCGCAGGATGGCGACGACACCGGGGCCCGCGTCCAAGAGTGGACGGGTCCAGCCCAGTTCGGCGCAGGTGGCGGCGGCGGGGAGCAGCAGGCCGGTGGCCTCGCCGACCCAGCCGGACGCGGCGAGGCATTCGGCGAGCAGCAGCGCGGTGTCCAATTCCGCTCGGGGACGGTCCTGTTCGAGCATCCGGCCGTGCAGGGCGCGGGCGCGGCGCACCGCGGTGTCGTCCGAGCGCGGCGGCTTCTGCGCGAGCAGGCCGCGGATGCCCGCGATCTCCTCGGCCTCGGCGGTGAGCGCGGCCGAGCCGACCAACCGGTGGTGGACCACGCTCAGCGCTTCGGAATGCCCGTCGCCGTGCGCCAGGTACTCCACGGGTAGGCCGAGCCGCAGCCGTTCGGCGCGGATGTGCGCGGCGAGCCGGACCAGGCGGTGCTCGGCGGCAATCCTTGCGCCCTCGTCCAGCCGGGCCGCGGCGGTCGCCAGATCGCCGAGCACCGCCTTGATCCGCGCTCCGGTGACGAACGTCGGGATCAGGAAGTCGACCGGCCCGATCCGGGTGACCAGCTGGTGACTCTCGTCGAGCAGCCGGTCGGCGACATCGAGATCGCCTCGGCGGTAGTTCAATTCGCCGAGCAACGCCGAGGCCACCCGCACCGCGTGCGATCGCGGACCCGAGCGGAGCCGCGCCGTCTCCCATGCCTGCTGGAAACACTGCATCGCCGTGGCGATGTCGAGCTGCTCGTAGGCCGCCGCGCCCTGCCCGCACAGCCCGAACACCACGCCGAGCGGGTCCTTGGAGCTGGCGTGGTACTCGGCCGCCCAGTCCTGGATGCTGCGGGCGCCGTCGAAATCGAACTGGCACAGCCGCACGAACGAGGTCAGGTTGGCCGCGGTGGAGACCGTCCACGCGGGCAGCTCCTCGGGGTGCTCGAGGCAGTCCGCGACGCGGTCGAGCACGCCCTCGGTGTGGTCGCGCGCGATCTGGTCGGCGGCGGCGAGCACCGCGGCCTCGCACCGCTGCACGACCACATCGGCGTCACCGGAGGAGCCGCGGGCGAGCATGTTCGACAACCTGCCCAACGCGCTGCGCGCCGCGCTGGACTGTTGCAGGTTCACATTGGCCCGCGCCACCGCCATCAGCAGCTTGGACCGCGAAGCCACCTGCTGCACCGGCAGTTTCGACACCGTGCCGAGCAGGGTGGCCAGCCGGGAGGCATCGATCAGGTCCATGCCGCCGCCCTCGACCAGATCCAGCGCCATCTTCAGATCCGTCGCGGCAAGCGCGTGGTCCACCGACTTGCGCAGCAGCTGGTGTTCGGCGTACCAGCGGGACGCCTTGCGGTGCAGCGACTTCAGCTTCCCCGGCTGGGTGCGTTCCAGCCGGGCGCGCAGATGCTCGGCGAACAGCGGCTGCATCCGGTACCACTCCGGGTCGTGCTCGATGCGCCGCAGGAACAGCTCGCGCTGCTCGGCCTGGGCGAGCAGCAGCTCGGCCTCGCTGTCGTCGGAGAGGGCGGCGGCCAGCGACGCGGAGACGCGCTCGGTCACCGAGATCGAGCTGAGGAAGTCGAGCATCCTCGGTTCGAGCGCGTCGAGCACGTTCTCGGCGAGATATTCGCGGATGCCGTGACTGCCTTCGGAAAGCGTCGCGATCAGCTGTTCCGGGTCGACGTTGCCGCGCAGCGAGAGGCTGATCAGCTGGATGGCGGCCGGCCAGCCGTCGGTCGCCTCGTGGATCTGCTCCACTTGCGCCTCGGTCAGCGCGAAACCGTTGCGGTCCACCAGAATCTGCTTGGTCTCGGCCACGGTGAGCCGCAGCGCCGCGGACCCGATCTCGACCAGTTCGTCGTGCACCCGCATCCGGCTGGTCGGCAGGCCGGACTGCTCCCTGCTTGTCACCACGAAACGCAGGTGGTGGCAGCCGTTGTCGAGCAGCGCCTCCATCGCGCGGTGCGTACCGGGATCGGTGATGCGGTGCCAGTCTTCCACCACCACCACGACGGTCTCCCCGCCCGCGTGGATCTCGTTGATGAGCGTGGTGATGGCGTAGGGCACCGCGTCGCCCGCGTGTTCCTCCAGCGCCTGGTCGAGCCCGGCGCCGATATCGGGGCGCACCCGGTGGATGGCCTGGATGAGGTGGGCGAGGAACCAGATCTCGTTGTCGTCGTCGCGGTCGATGCCGATCCACGCGACCGGCACCCCGCCGCCGCTGAGTTCCGCGCGCCACTGCGCGGCCACCGTGCTCTTGCCGAACCCCGCGGGTGCGTGGAGCACCGCGAGCCTGCGCCGCCCGCCCGCGCGCAGGATGTCGAGCAGCCGGGGTCGCGGCACCGGCTCGAGGACCGGGGTCGGCGGGTGGAATTTCGTCGCGGCGGTTGGCGGGAGGGTGGTCGCGCCGGTCGGGTGCTGCGAGACGGCGGGACGCAACGTCAACGGCCAGCTGCGCCGGGTCACCGCGGGGCGGGTGCGCGTGGACGGTTGCGCCTCCACCACCGGACGCGCGCCGTCGAACTCCTCGAGCAGCCCGGTCGTGTCGAGCAGCGCCATCTCGTCGGGCAGCTGGCCGTGTTCCACCTGCACCGAGCGCAGCAGCGTGCCGAACTCGTACGCCGATTCCGGTCGATCGGCCGGATCGGGCGCCATGGCCCGCTCGATCGCGTCGGCCACATCGGGCGGAATGTCCTGCTCGCGCAGATCCGGCACCGGCTGGGTGGTGATCCGCAGGAACTGCGCGACCACCCGCTCCCCCGCCTGCCTCTCGAAAGCGGCGTGGCCGGTGAGCAGGGCGAACAGCGTGGCCCCGAGACCGTAGATATCGGAGCGGACGGTCGGCTCCTCGCCCTTGAGCACCTCCGGCGCGGTGAACGCGGGCGACCCGGTGATCAGGCTGCTGGAGGTGCGAAAGCCGCCGGGAATCCTGGCGATGCCGAAATCGGTGAGCTGCGGTTCGCCGTAGCCGCTGAGCAGCACGTTGGCCGGTTTGACGTCGCGGTGCAGGATTCTGGCGCGGTGCGCGCTCTCGATCGCGCCCGCCAATTTCACGCCGGCCCGCAGCGAATCCGCCCAGGTGAGCGGGCCCTGCTCGCGGATGAGCTGTTCGAGCGAACCGTGTGTGCAGTACGGCATCACGATGATCGGCATACCGCTGGCGGTGACGTCCACCTGCAGGATATCGACGATGTTGGGGTGGCCGGAGAGCCTGCCCATGGCCTGTTCCTCGCGCAGGAAGCGTTCCCGGCTCTCGATGTCGATCTCGGAGGAGAGCACCTTCACCGCGACGACCCGTTCCAGCGCGACTTGCAGACAGCGGTACACCACGCCGAAACCGCCCCTGCCGATCTCGACGGCCCCGGAGAGACCCATCGCCGCGAGTTCGTCGGCGATGCCTGCCAGCTCGGGGCGTGGGGTGTCGCGCTGGGTATCCGCGCCGCGTCGCGTATCGATGCCGCGCGTATCCGAATCGGCCGGGGCCGCGTCGGGACTCATCTTGCCCGAACCCCTCTGTGGATTCACGTGACCACCTCGAATGCACATCGAATCGGCGTCACCGGCGATCGTGGAACACGCCGACATCGGGCACCGGTGCCGACCTGGTGTCCGAATTGTCTGCGCATACTCCAACGTAGCGCGGTGCGGGGCCGGAGGGGTGAAGATTGCCGCAGTGTCGTCCCATCGCGACGACGCGCGATCAGCGCTCGGCGGCCGGCCTCGTGTCGGGCGCGAACAGGAACGAGATCCGCTCCATGACGTTGGCGCGCTTGGTGTTGTGGAAGGCCGCGATCAGCCAGCGTCCGTCCTGCTCGACCAGGGTGTAGGTCTGGATCTTGGTCAGCTCGTCGGCGCCCTTGCGTTCGCCCTTGTAGGTGTCGCCGCGGCTGGTGACCACCGCCGTGCCGGGACCGTAGAACCGGATGCCGAGGTAGGAATCGGCGAGCTTGGTGCCCTTCAGGAAACCGTCGAACAGCGCGCGGTGCGCTTCGACGAGATCGTCCCTGCCCTCGTAGTAGGTGCCGACGTAAGTGGTGTACGTGGCGTCCTCGGTGAAGACGCTGCCGAAGGCGTCGGCGTCGCCCGCGGCCCACGCGTCCGTGAGCCGGTCGAGGGCCGCGCAGATCTCCGCTGCGGCTTCCGGCGTCGCGGCGGCTCCGGACGGGACGGCGTCCGAGCAGTCCGAGGTCCCCAGATTGCGCACCTCGGCCGTCTTGTCCAGCCAGAGGTATCCGCCGCCGACGGCGAGTCCGAGCGCGAGCGCCGACGCGGCGAGGACGCGGATCGCCTTGCGGCGACGCGGGTGCGCGGTGCTGGTTGTGGCCGAATCGATGGTGGTCATGACGCCCTCCGTGATAGATTACTGCGTAGAAGAACTTTCTTCGCCGAAGATTTCTCTTCGTTGAGGAAGAGATTAGGAGACGGAGGTAATCGTGTCAACAGCGCGATCGGACGCAATGCGATCAGATGCAAGGCGGTCGGACGTAGGGCGATCCGCTTCCGCGCGATCGGACTCAGCCCAATCGGACTCGACGCAACCGGGCACAGCGCAACCGGAGGCAATGGCGCGATCGGAGGCGAGCGCGGTCTATCGCCGCTATCTGAGCGCGCTCATGTTGCACGGACAGGCCGGAGCACGGGCGGTGGACCTGGGCGCGACCGACCTCTACGCGCTCAACGTCCTGGAACTCGGCGGCCCGATGACGCCGGGCGAACTCGGCGCGCGCACGGGTCTCACCACCGGCCCGACCACCCGGCTGGTCGACCGCCTGGAAGAGGCCGGGTACGTCCGGCGAGTCCCGGTGCGCGGCGACCGGCGCAAGGTCACCGTCGAACTGGTCGAAACGCCCGCGGAACTGGATCGCGTGCTCGGCCCGGCCCGGCGACGCGTCGGCGAGATCATCGCCGAATATCGGCCCGAGCAGCGTGAGCTGTTGTTCGACTACTTTCGCAGGGCCGCCGACGCGTACTTCGAAGCGACGGAGGAACTCCGCGCCGACTGAGCTCGGTGCTCAGCGCACCGCGAGCGCGACGATCTGGGTGATCTGGTTCTCGGCGAAGTTGTCGTCGCTGACCAGCACCAGCGTCCGCTCGCCGGACGGCAGCCGCGGTCCCCATGTCATGCCCTCGATGTTGTCGATGTGCGAAAGGCCGACGTCGTCCAGGTCGACGAGCAGCCGCTTGGCGACCGGACGCGCGTTGCCGAGCGGCGCGTCGAGCACGTTGGTCGCGCCCGCGATGTCGGCCTCGTAGACGCGGATTCTGTTGCCGACGCCGTCCACGAACGCGCGCTCGAGCACCAGGAACTTCGTCGGGTCGAGCGGGTCGGCGGCCAGGATCGAGGCGACGCCGTTGCCGCCGCGCCCCGGTTCGGGCCGCGACTCGGCGAACACCGGCTCCATCGGGTACGCGTACTGCGCGAGCAGCGGTCCGGACCGCGCCCGCACGGTGATGCGCGAGATCGCGCCCGAGCTCACGGTCGCCTCGGGTCCGTCTTGGAGCAGCGGCCCCTCGATCGCCGTGACGAACAGCGCGCCGCCCGCGGCGAAGGTGGCGGCCTCCAGCACCGCGTTGCGGCGCGGCCCGGAATCCGGCCGCATCCGCTCGTTGTCCGGGATCGGCAGTTCGGCAACGAACGTCCCGTCCGGCCGCGCGACGCGCACGGCCGGATCGATGAGCACGTCGCCCGCGCGCTCGCCCTCCTGGGTCCAGAAGTAGTCACCGGTCCACGGATCGACCCGAATCTCCTCGGGGTCAACGGATTTCGGTGGGTACAAGCCGCCGTCTGCGGTGCGCAGCGGCCGAGTCCCTGTGAATGTCACCGGGCCGACGCCTTGGTCGTCGACGGTGAAGCGGGCCGTATAGCCGCGGGCGGGTGCGCGTTCCGAGCGGTCGTCGCTGATCAGCACGTACTCGTCGGTGGCGGGCCGATAGTCGATGCCGGAAAGCCCGCCGACGGTGGTTCCGTGAAAGTCCATGCCGTGCGGCAGGATCTGCTGACCCAACAGCCGCACATTCGGTTCCGCCTGCGCGGCGGGCATCGTGACGACCGAGGCCGCGACGGCGAGAAGGAGTCCGATCTTGCTGCGCACGAGCCACACGGTATCGGCACTCGCGGACCGCGCGGTGAACTCCATCGGAAATCCGGCCCGGAGACGGCGAAAGCCCGCCACCGCGAAAAGCGGTGGCGGGCTTCGCCGTTGCGTAACTACCTACGCGGCGCGATTACTTGCGCAGCGAGGCGGGAACCTCGAAGCGGTCGCCGTACTTGGCCTTCAGCTCGTCGGCGCGAGCCACGAAGGCCTCCTGGCCGCCCGGGTAACCGACGATGAACTGGTGCACACCACCGGTCCAGGCCGGGTAGCCGATGCCGAAGATCGAGCCGATGTTGGCGTCGGCGGTGGTCTCGAGCACACCCTCGTCGAAGCACTTCTGGGTCTCGATCGCCTCGATGAACAGCATGCGGTCGATCAGGTCCTGGATCGGCACGTTGAAGTCGGTGACCGACTTGAAGTGCTCGCGCAGGCCCGGCCACAGGCCGGTCCGCTTGCCGTTCTCGTCGTACTCGTAGAAGCCGGCCTTCTCCAGGCGACCCGGACGACCCTCGTTCACCATGTACTCGATGACGTCGATGGCCGGGTGCCGCTTCTTGCCCATGGTGGCGTCACCGCGGGCGATGGCCTCTTCGGTCTCCTTGGCGATCTTCAGCATGAGCTTCATGTTCAGCTCGTCCGACAGCTGCAGCGGCGCGGCCGGGTAGCCCGCCTGCGCGCCCGCCTGCTCGATGGTCGCGGGCTCGATGCCCTCGCCGAGCATGGCGATCGCCTCGTTGACGAAGGTGCCGATCACGCGCGAGGTGAAGAAGCCGCGGCTGTCGTTGACGACGATCGGGGTCTTCTTGATCGCGAGGGTGTAGTCGAACACCCGGGCCAGCGCCTCGTCCGAGGTCTTCTCACCCTTGATGATCTCCACCAGCGGCATCTTGTCGACCGGCGAGAAGAAGTGGATGCCGATGAAGTCCTCCTGGCGCTTCACGCCGGTGGCGAGACCGGTGATCGGCAGGGTGGAGGTGTTCGAGCCGAGCAGCGCGTCGGGGGTGACGATGTCCTCGATCTCCTGGAACACCTTGTGCTTGAGCTCGGTGTTCTCGAAGACGGCCTCGATCACGAAGTCGACGCCCGCGAAGTCGGCCGCGTCGGCGGACGGCTTGATCCGATCCAGCAGCGCCTTGGACTTCTCCTCGGTGGTCTTGCCACGGGAGAGGGCCTTGGCCTCGATCTTCTCGGAGTAGTTCTTGCCGCGCTCGGCCGCCTCGATGGTGACGTCCTTCAGCACGACCTCGTAGCCGGCCTTGGCGGAGACGTACGCGATGCCCGCGCCCATCATGCCGGCGCCGAGCACGCCGATCTTCTTGATCTCCTTCTTCGGCACGTCCTTCGGACGCGAGCCGCCGTTGTTGATCGACTGCAGATCGAAGAAGAACGCCTGGATCATGTTCTTCGCGACCGGGCCGGTCAGCAGGTGCACGAAGTAACGCGACTCGATGAGCGAGGCGTTGTCGATGTCGACCTGCGCGCCCTCGACCGCGGCGGCCATGATGGCGCGCGGCGCGGGCATGTTCGCGCCCTTGATCTGCTTGCGCAGGTTGGCGGGGAAGGCCGGGAGGTTGGCGGCGAAGGCCGGGGTCGACGGAGTGCCGCCCGGGATCTTGAAGCCCTTCTTGTCCCACGGCTGCACGCCGCCCTCGGGGTTGGCCTTGATCCACGCCTTGGCAGCGGGAACGAGCTCCTCGACGGAACCGACCAGCTCGTTGACCAGGCCGATCTCCTTGGCCTTTGCCGGCTTGTTGCGCTGGCCCTGCAGCAGCACCTGCATCAATGCGTTCTGCAGGCCGAGCATGCGCACGGTGCGGATGATGCCGCCGCCCGCGGGCAGCAGGCCGAGGGTGGCCTCCGGCAGACCGATCTGCGAGCCGGGGACGTCGGCGGCGATGCGGTAGTGACACGCCAGCGCGATCTCCAGGCCACCGCCGAGCGCGGCGCCGTTGATGGCGGCGACGACCGGCTTGCCCAGCTGCTCCAGGCGACGCAGGGCGCTCTTGATGGTGCCCAGCTCGTCCATGAGGGCCTGGCCGTCTTCCGGGCCGACCTTCATCATGTTCTTCAGGTCGCCGCCTGCGAAGAAGGTCTTCTTCGCGGAGGTCAGCACCACACCGGTGATGCTGTCCTTCTCGGCCTCGAGCCGGTCGACGGTCGCGGTCATCGACGTCTTGTACAGCTCGTTCATCGTGTTGGCGCCCTGGTTCGGGTCGTCCATCGTCAGTACGACGATGCCGTCCGAATCCTGCTCCCAACCGATCATGTTGGTTTCGCTCACAGCTCTGTGTCTCCTTGAATTCTCAGCTGTCGGTTGGGGATCAGACCCGCTCGATGATGGTCGCGACGCCCATGCCGCCGCCGATGCACAGGGTGATCAGCGCGTAGCGGCCGTTGCGGCGCTCCAGCTCGTCGACCATGGTGCCGGTGATCATCGCGCCGGTGGCGCCAAGCGGGTGGCCCATCGCGATGGCGCCGCCGTTGACGTTCAGCTTCTCGTCCGGGATGTTCAGGTCCTTCTGGAACTTCAGCACCACGGAGGCGAACGCCTCGTTGATCTCGACCAGGTCCATGTCGTCGAGGGTCAGACCCGCCTTGGCCAGCGCCTTCTTGGCGGCCGGGGTGGGACCGGTCAGCATGATGGTGGAGTCGGCGCCACTGGTGGCGGTCGCGACGACGCGCGCACGCGGGGTCAGGCCCGAAGCCTTGCCGGCCTCCTCGGAGCCGATCAGCACCAGCGCGGCGCCGTCGACGATGCCCGAGCTGTTGCCGCCGTGGTGCACGTGGTTGATCTTCTCCACGAAGTGGAACTTCTGCAGCGCCACCGCGTCGAAGCCGCCCATCTCGCCGATCATGGCGAAGGAAGGCTGCAGCTTGGCGAGGTCCTGGGCGGTGGTGCCGGGGCGCATGTGCTCGTCGCGGTCCAGCACGACAAGGCCGTTCTGGTCCTTGACCGGAACGATGGACTTGGCGAAGTAGCCGCCGGTGGTGGCCTTGGCGGCCAGGTCCTGCGAGCGAACGGCGTAGGCGTCGACGTCGTCGCGGCTGAAGCCCTCGATGGTGGCGATCAGGTCGGCGGAGACACCCTGCGGAACGAAGTAGGAGTCGTAGTTGGTGGCCGGGTCGAGGGCCCACGCACCACCGTCGGAGCCCATGGCGACGCGCGACATCGACTCGACGCCACCGGCGATGACCAGGTCGTCGAAGCCGGAGCGCACCTTCTGGGCGGCGATGTTGACGGCCTCGAGACCGGAGGCGCAGAAACGGTTCAGCTGGACGCCGCCGACGGTGTCGGGCAGGCCGGCCACGGTCACCGCGGTGCGCGCGATGTCCATGCCCTGGTCGCCTACCGGGCTGACGACACCAAGGACGACGTCGGAGATCCGGTCCTCGTCGAGGTTCGGGAAGCGGTTGCGCAGCTCCTGGATCAGACCAACAGTCAGGTCGATCGGCTTGACCGAGTGCAGCGAACCGTTCTTCTTGCCGCGGCCGCGCGGAGTGCGGATGGCCTCGTAAATGTAGGCCTCTGTGGTCATATCGGAGTGTTTCCTTCCTTGGGGTGCGCCTGCACCGCGTTGTGCGGCACGGCCGCGGGTAACCTCGCCGACCGGCCATGAGACCGACCGTCCGTATTCAGTTTGCCGTGCTCCCGAGGCCCAGCGTGGTGACGCGAGGTTCCGTCTCCGGGCCCGTCGCCCGCACCGCATAACGCTGTACAAAACTTGGCAAGCACCTGCGGACGCACGTTCCGGACACGCCCGTACGCCTGGGCATACCATAGAACGCCGCCACACCGGAGCTCACGGCCACCCGTTCATACTACCGTCGTGTGCGAACTCCGGTTAACTTAACGTCCTCGAGGCGGTGGTTGTCAACCATCCAGCCGTGTGGCACCCAGCTCACTCCTGAGCAATTCCAGGGCGACCTCGTCGGGGTCGTGGCGAGCCTCAGGAGCCACCGGCTTGGCGGCTTCGGCCAGCATTTCCTGCTCCTCTTCCGGAGTCGACGGGCCTGGCACCCCACCCGAGCCGGATCCAGCGCCGCCGGAGGTCGTTTCGTACCCGACCGGATCCGGCGGCGGGTAGTCGCCGGGACCGGGATCGTCCGGTAGATCGGGGTAGTCGGGCGGCGGGATGTCGTCCTCGCCGGACCGAGGGGGCGCGGCGGGCCGCTGCTGCCGCGCGGGCGCGTCACCCGCGGCGTTCGCCCTGGTCTGACTGGGTCGGGAGAACTTCGGCGGACCACCATCGCCGCGTCCGCCCTGCGCGCCCGAACCGCGCCCGGCCGCACCCGCCCCCGCTCCGCGCCCGCGGTTCGCCTGCTGCGCCGCTGGACGCGGCACCGCGCCGCCCGCCTCCCACCGGATCTCGTGGTCGCTGCCGAGCACGGCGCGCACCGCCGACCGCACGGCCTCGACATTGCGCGGATCGGACAGGCGCTGCGCCAGCGGCGCGTGCTGATGGGCGAACACGATGACCGCGCCGTCGACCCGCGCCACCGAGGCACCGGACAGCAACGCCTGCACCGTCGGCCCGAACTCCCGAACCTTGGCCCGGATCTCCGTCCACGCCCCTTCCACGGCCCGCAGCAGTTCGTCGCCCTGCGCGCCGGAGGGCTCGTCCATCGCGCCAGCGGACCCGCCCATCGCGCCAGTGGGCTCGTCCGGCAATGCCGCGGCCACCGATTCGGCGCCCGCAGCAGCGCGCGCACCCGCCACATCGTCACCCACGCGCCCCGCCGCGGCCACCGATTCGGCGCTCGCAGCAGCCCGCGCGCCCGCCACATCGTCACCCACGCGACCCGCCGCCGCGGCCATCGATTCGGCGCCCGCGGCAGCCCGCGCGCCCGGCACGTCGTCACCCCCGCGAGCCGCCGCCGAGCCCCCGGGCACTTGACCGGAAGCGGCCGCTGCATCGGAAACCTCTTGCGCCGCTTCATATCCCGTACGTTCGGCGGAACCGGGCGTAGTCGCGGACCGCTCGGCCAAACGTGCCCCAGCCGCGTCGCGGCTCGGCGCTGATTCGACCGGCACCCCCGCTGCCGTGCCGCGGCCTTCGGCGGGTCCGTCCTGCGAGGCCGCGGAACGCCCGGCGGGCGCGTCCGCGTTGCCCTGGATACCGGCATCGGCCTGGACGGCGCTTGGCGCGGAGTGAACCGCCGCCATGTTTCGCCCCCCGGCGGGTCCGTCTCCGGGCGCGGGCTGCCCGGTTGGGGCCTTCGCGTAGCCCTCGTCGGCAGCCCGGGGAGGCGACTGCCCCGCTTCGACACCGGTATCGCCCGCGTTCGCCCTGACAGCGTCCTGCTGCGCGATGGGCGCACCCACGACGGCGGCGTCAGCCCGCTCGGGCCGGTGAACGGAGACGTCTTCCCGCGCATCGGCGTCCGGTGCCGGGCTGCCCTGACCGACCGCTCCACCGGAGGCACCCGTGCCGCTTTCGTCCGGTCCGGAGTTCGCGCCACGCGTCTTGCTCTCGCGCAGCGCGGCGAGCGCCTCCGCACCACGGCGGCGCGAGGGCTCACCCGGTGAGCGGGCCGGAGCGGGCGCGGCGCTGGGGGGCGCGTCGGCGGCGGAGGCGGTGGGCGGGAGAGGGGCGACGGCTCCGCCCGCGAAACCACGCTCGAGTCGTTCGAGGCGCTGGAGGGTGGCGGATTCGGTGTCGGAGACCGAGGGCAGCAGCATGCGTGCGCAGACGACCTCGAGCAGCAGGCGCGGCGCGGTCGCACCGCGCATCTCGCCGAGGCCCTCGTGCAGCAGTTCGGCGTAGCGGGTGAGGGTGCCTGGGCCGATGCGCTGGGCCTGCTCGCGCATGCGGTCGAGGACGTCGCCGGGGCCGGAGACCAGGCCGCGGTCGGCGGCGTCGGGCACCGCGCGCAACAGGATCAGGTCGCGGAAGCGCTCGAGCAGGTCGACGGCGAAACGGCGCGGATCGTGCCCGGCCTCCATGACGCTGTCCACGGTGCCGAACAGCGCGGCGCCGTCGCCCGCGGCCAGCGCCTCCACCGCGTCGTCGATGAGCGCGACGTCGGTGACGCCGAGCAGCGCGACCGCGCGGTTGTAGGTGACGCCCTCCGGCCCGGCGCCCGCGAGCAGCTGGTCGAGCACGCTGAGGCTGTCGCGCGGCGAGCCGCCACCCGCGCGAATCACCAACGGGTACACCGCTTCCTCGACCGGAACGTCTTCCTGTTCGCAGATCTTGCCGAGCAGCCCGCGCATCGTCGCGGGCGGCAGCAGCCGGAACGGGTAGTGGTGGGTGCGCGAGCGGATGGTCGGCAGCACCTTGTCGGGCTCGGTGGTGGCGAAGATGAAGATCAGGTGGGCCGGCGGCTCCTCGACGATCTTGAGCAGCGCGTTGAAGCCCGCGGTGGTGACCATGTGCGCCTCGTCGACGATGAAGACGCGGTACCGGGATTCGGCCGGCGCGTAGAAGGCGCGGTCGCGCAGCTCGCGGGTGTCATCGACACCGCCGTGGCTCGCGGCGTCGAGTTCGATGACGTCGAGATTGCCCGGTCCGCCCGGACCGAGCGCGACGCAGGACGGGCAGACGCCGCACGGTCGCGAGGTCGGGCCCTGCACGCAGTTCAGCGACCGCGCGAGGATGCGAGCCGAGGAGGTCTTGCCACAGCCCCGTGGTCCGGAGAACAGATAGGCATGACTGATCCGTCCGGTGTCGAGCGCGGTGCTCAGCGGGTCGGTGACGTGCTCCTGACCCACCACCTCAGCGAACGTTGCCGGTCGGTACTTCCGGTACAGAGCCACGGCCAGAGGTTACCGGCGACCACCGACAAAGCGGGCGGCGACCGGGGGCTCACGACCTACAGCCCGCCGCGGACCTTCGCGCCTCGAGCGCAGCATCGCGAAACTGGTCGAATTTGTGATATAGATCACATAATTCTCGGAGACTTCTTCCGCCACTTCGTTCCTCTCACGAAATGGCAACTCGACAGCAATCTTGAAATCATGGACCATCCGCACGGCGGCGTAACCGTCCGTTTAACTTTCCAGCCAGCGGAGATGCGTACTCACGCCCCGGTTTATCCGATTTTTACCGAGATAACGAATAAGTCAACCCGGGTGACAGTTACCGGCGCCCCTGGCTACGGTGGCTATTGGCAACTTCGGTAGCCAAACCTTCATCAGGTTGGTGACCCCGGCCGGTCCCTCATCCCGACCGGGGCACAACCTGGGCAATCTTCCGGCCCCAGGGCGACATCGCCGAACTCCCACCGCGTATATCGGAGGAACGTTCCCGTGCCGTCGTGTGACGACATCGCCGCCGCCTGGCTCTCGAATACCGACTTCGCGGACGATCGTGCCGCCGTCGGACTGCTCAGCCGCGCGATCAGCCCCCAGGATTTCGCGCTCAAGCGCGATTCGCTGCCGGTGGCGGCCGCCGCCGACCCGTCCACCGCCTCGGCCATCCTGGAACTACTCGAACGCGGTCAGGTGCCGACCATGGCCGCGATCCGCACCCTCACCGCGCAGAACGAGATGCGCCGCGAGGCCGAGCGCATCGAGCGCCTCGGCCGACGTGCCCAACGCAGCATCGACGACTTCGGCCGCGTGCTCGCCCGTCTCGCGCACGAGCACTGGATGACGCACGGCACTGGCCCCACCCGCCGCGACATCCTCTCCTCGGAGCCGGTGACGACGCTGATCAAGGAGCGCATCGGGGTGATCGCGCCCAACGCGGTCAAACATCTGTGGCTGATCGAACGGGCCCAGCGCGCCGGCTGGATCGCGTCCAACGCGAATCCGCAATCCCTCTGCGCGGCAAGGCGTTTCCACGCGGCCAAGTACGGCAACCGGGTCTCGCTGCGGCCGGTCAACACGATCGGGACGCTGGTCACCGGCTATCTCGCCGAGCACCTCGACGAGCACGGCCGCCCGCCGCGCTGGTCCAGCCTCGCCCGCGACCTGCGCGACGATCGCGGGCGGCGCGTCTTCCACGACACCGCCGACGCGCGGGCGCAGGAACTGTGGCTCACCACCGCGGAATGGGTCGCCGTCGAGGACGATCTGCCGATCCCCGGCCGCCGCGGCAGGCGCGCGCTGACCCGCAAGAACCGTGGCTGAGCGTCGATCCCCAGCGCTGCCACCCGCGGCTCCACCCTCGACATCCGTTGGTTAACGGCGTTACGCTAACCCCGTTAACTCACGGAGGGGAGCCGCGATGCTCTATCGGATCGCAGTACTGACCACGCGATACCCGCGCGCCATCCTGATCACCGCGCTGGCACTGGTGATCGGCTGCGGTCTCTTCGGAGCCACCGCCGCCGCGCACCTGAAGTCCGGCGGATTCACCTCGGACGACGCCGAATCCTCGCAGGTCACCAGAATGCTCGAGGACAACTTCGGCGGCGCCTCCCCCAACTTCGTGCTGCTGGTGAGCGCCGAGGACGGCGTCGACAGCCCGGCAGCGCGGGCAGCGGGCCTCCGGCTGGTCGACGCACTGCGCGCACACGATGAGGTGCGGACCGTCCAGTCCTACTGGACGACGCCGCCGCCCTTCTCGACCGCGCTGCGCAGCACCGACAACGGATCGAGCGCACTGATCGCCGCGTTCCTCACCGGTGACGAGACCGCCGTCCAGAAGACCGCGGGCGAGCTCACCGAACAGCTGACCGGCACCACCGACGGCATCACCGTCCGCCAGGGCGGCATCGCCGCGATCTATCACGACGTCAACGAGCAGACGACCCGCGACCTGGCCGTCGCCGAGGGCATCGCGATACCGCTGTCGATGATCGTGCTCGTTCTGGTGTTCGGCAGCCTGGTCGCGGCGTCCCTTCCGCTGGCCGTCGGCCTGTTCGCGATCGCCGCCACCCTCGCCATCCTGCGGCTGTTCACCCTGGTCACCGACGTGTCCATCTACGCGCTGAACATGACGACCGCGCTCGGGCTCGCGCTGGCGATCGACTACAGCCTGTTCATCGTGAGCCGGTACCGCGAGGAACTCGGCAACGGCCTCGACCCGACGGCGGCGACCATCCGCGCAGTGCAGACCGCGGGGCGCACGGTGCTGTTCTCCGCGCTCACCGTCGCGCTGTCGCTGGCCGCGCTGAGCGTGTTCAATCTGTACTTCCTGAAGTCCTTCGCCTACGCGGGCGTCGCGGTGGTCGTCGCCGCCGCCGCGGCGGCGATCGTGATCCTGCCCGCCGCGCTTGTGCTGCTCGGCTACCGGGTCAACGCGCTCGACCTGCGCGTCCCGCTGCGGCGGCTGTTCCGCCGACCAGCACCCGCCGGCCCGGTGCCGCCGGAGCAGTCGGGCTGGTACCGGCTGGTCACGGTGGTGATGCGGTACGCGATGCCGGTGGCCGTGGTGATCATCGCGCTGCTGCTCTTCCTCGGCGCGCCGTTCCTCTCGGTGAAGTTCGGCTACCCCGACGACCGGGTGCTGCCCACGTCGTCGACCAGCAGGCAGGTCGGCGACGAACTGCGCGCGCACTTCCCGCAGGCCGACCCCGGCGCGAGCACCACGATCGTGCTGGACGGCTACACCGGTGACGCGGCGGCGGTGGGCGCCTACGCCGCGCGACTGTCCGAGCTGCCTGACGTGCCCGCCGTGCTGTCCAGCGCGGGGACCTTCGCGAACGGTGCGCGGGTCGGTGTCGCGCCGCCCGGCATGGCCAACGACACCGGGACCTATCTGACTGTCGTCAGCTACGTCGATCCCTTCTCCCCGGACGGCGAACGTCAGCTGGACGCGATCAAGGCGGTGCCCGCCCCCGCGCCCGCGCTGTACGGCGGCGCCGCGGCGGTCAACGCGGATTCGCTTGCCGCGCTCGGCGACCGGCTGCCCTTGGCGGGCGCGCTCATCGTGCTTGCGACCTTCGTCGTGCTGTTCCTGTTCACCGGAAGCGTCGTGCTGCCGATCAAGGCGTTGGCGCTGAACACCTTGTCGCTCGCGGCGGCCTTCGGCGCGATGGTGTGGGTGTTCCAGGAGGGGCACCTGTCGAACCTGCTCGGCTTCACCGCCGTTGGCTACATGGTGCCGACCATGCCGATCCTGATGTTCTGCTTGGCCTTCGGCTTGTCCATGGACTACGAGGTGTTCCTGCTCTCGCGGATCCGCGAGGAGTGGCTGCGCACGCACGACAACGATCGCGCGGTGGCCATCGGCGTCGCGCGCACCGGCCGGATCTTCACCGCCGCCGCGGTGCTGATGGCTATCGTGTTGGGCGCGATGGTTACCTCGAACGTCTCGTTCATGCAGCTGATGGGTCTCGGTCTTACCCTCACCGTGCTCGTCGACGCGACGATCATCCGCGCCCTGCTCGCGCCCGCGCTGATGCGCCTGCTCGGCTCGGCCAACTGGTGGGCGCCGAAACCGCTGGTCCGGCTGCACGACAAGATCGGCCTCACCGAGGACGTCGACCACCGCACCATCGCACGGGAACCGGAGCACGCGGGACGCTCATGACCCTTCACCGCCGACCTCGATCACCGCGCGGTTCCGGCGCCCAGTTGCGTACCGAGATACTCACCGCCACAGTGGAATTGCTCGCACGCACCGGCCGGGCCGACGCGGTGTCGATCCGCGAGGTGAGCAAGCTGGTCGGGGTGAGCGCGCCGTCGATCTACCGGCACTTCGCCGACAAGGACGAACTGATCGAGGCGGCGGTGGCCACGGCCTTCGAGGATTTGGCCGAGGCGCTGCGCGCGGCAACCGACCCCGCCGTTTCGCCGATGAATCAGCTGCGCGACCAGGGCCTCGCCTATGTGCGCTTCGCGCTCGAGCACCCGGAGCAGTACCGGGTGGCGACCGGGCCGACCGAAAGCGGCAGCGCGGTCGACCAGGTACTCACCAGCGGCGCGTTCCAGCATTTCGCGGCGACCGTGCGCGCCTGCATGGCGGAGGGCTCGATCGCGCAGGGCGACCCGCTGCCGATCGTGCTGGACATGTGGACCGTCGCGCACGGCGTCGCCTCGCTGCTGATCGCGAAACCCCATCTGCCGTGGGGCGATCACGAGCAATTCGCCGATCGCATCATGACCGCGGCCTGCCTCGGACACACGGTGCTGAACATGATCGGCAGCACCCCGACCCCCGACGAGGCCGACGCCTGGCTGGACCGAAATCTCCCGCACTGGCGCAAGACATCCTGACCAGCCGACCGAATGTCACCTTCGGTCGAACCATCTCGCGGCTCAGGACACGGCGTCGGGTGAGGCCACCCAGGAATTGCACTTCTGGACCCGGTTGTTCCGGTAGCCGTACTCGTACCAGAGACCGTAGTTCTGTTTCGATCCGTGGTCGCGGGCGTCACCGGCGTCGTCACCGCGCGTGTAGTTGTCCCGTACCGCGTACTCGGCCTGGTTGCCGGTGACAGAGCCGACGTAGGCGGACGAACCGATGAACATTCCGCCGAAGCACTGCGCGCCCAGCTCCAGGCGACGCGACAACTCCAGACCCCGCGCGCTGCGCGGCCCCGCGTTGTAGCGCTCCTCGTGCGATCGCTTGGAAATGCCGGTGATCGCCTGGACGTGGTGGCCGTACTCGTGCGCGAACACCGTCAGGTAGATGATCCAGTTGTCCCCGTACAGGTTGGTCTGAATCTTGTCCAGCGGCATGTAGATCGTGTTGTTCATCGAGCAGTAGAACGCCGCGTAGTCGCCGCCCGAGCTGGTGCACGGCGAGACCGCGTCGACGCCGCGCGCGGGAACGCTGATGTTCGGCGGCGAGAACGGCAGCTTCTCGTAATCGAGCAGGCCTTTCCACATCTGCCCCAGGCAGGTGGAGGCCGCCTGGTAGAACGCCTGAGCCGCCGCCACATTCGGCGCCCAGCGCGGGAACGCGCAGTGGATGTTGTTCAGTCCCGTGTCCGCGTGGGCGAACAACGGATGGTCACCGAGCTTCGCGACCGGTTGCGGCCCCGCGGGTCTGGTCGTAGTCGCCGAGGTGGTGCGGACGGAACTGCTCGCCCTTGTGGTCGGGCGTGCCGCCGACGTGGTGGTCGCCGCCGAGGACGACGGAATCGTCGGGGTGTAGGTGTAGCTCGGCGTGTATGCCGTTGTCCTGCGGTCGTTCTCGCTCTCACTGGCCGCCACCGCGATCGCCGCGGCGATCAGCGAGCCGACCATCAGGAAGATCCCCAGCACTCCCAGTGCCGCCCCCAGACCACCTCCGCGTCTGGGCGGCGGATACGGACGCCCGTAACCCGGCGAGCCGTAGGGCGGAAGGGCATAGCCCGGCGGACCATACGGCGCCGGCGCGTGCCCCAGGTACGGGTAGCCCGGCGGCGGATATCCCGGCGGCGGCGCGTACCCGGGTGGGCCGTACGGCGGCGGATAGTGTGGCTGATGTCCGTAACCGTATGGCGGCGTTGTCATCTCAGCTCACCCGGTTGGCGGGCGCGGTGAAGGTGTTGCACTGGTTGGTGCGGTTCTTGTCGACACCCTCTTCGAACCAGTCGCCGCTGTTCTCCGAGGAACCGTGATCGCGCGCGTCGGTCGGACCGTCGCCTCGACCGCGCGCGTCGCGCTTGGCGACTCCGATCTGCGCGGTGGTGAGCGCGCCGCCGTCCTCGGAGGAGCCGAGGTACATGCCGTTGAAGCACTGCGCCTGCAACTCGATTCGCCGCGAGAGCTCCAGTCCGCGCTGGCTGCGCGTGCCCGCGTCCACCCGCTCGCTGTTGGCCTTGCGCAGGATGCCGGACACGGCCTGCACGTGGTGGCCGTACTCGTGCGCGAACACCGACAGGTAGACCACCCAGTTGTCCTTGAACAGATCGGTCTGCAACTGACTGATCGGCATGTAGATGGTCTTGTTCGCCGGGCAGTAGAACGCGGCGAAGTTGGTGGTGGTGCCGGTGCACGGGGTGGAGATGCCCGCGGTGGACGCGCTGACGTTCAGCGTCGGCGGCGTGAACGGCAGATTCGCCTTCTGCAACACCGGTTTCCACGCCGCCTCGAGGCAGCCCGCCGCGGTCTCGAAGAACTTGCGCGCGGTCTCGACCTGCGTGCTCCACGGGGAGTAATCGCAGTCGGCCGGGAGCAGCGTCGCGTTCGGATCGGTGAGCAGCGGGTTGTTGCCCGTCTCCGCGGCGCCCTGGGAACCGTCCGGGGTGTAGGTGAAGCTGGGCGAGGGTCCCGAGGCGCGGTCGTTGCGGTCGCTGCGAATCGCGGTGCGCACCAACGCTCCCGCGACCAGGAACACCACGACGAGCAGCAGCGAGACGATCTTGCTTCCACCGCCCTTGCGCGGCGGCTGCGGCGGCCGACCCGGCGGGCCGTACGGCATCGGGGGCGGCATCGGCGGGCGATACCCGGGCGGCTGGCCGTAGCCGGGCGGCGCCGAATAGCCCGGCGGCGGACCGTATCCCGGGCGCTGACCGTACCCGGGCGGCGGCGCGTAGCCGGGCTGCGGCGGGTATCCGGGTGGCGGGCCATAACCGGGACGCGGCCCGTAGCCGGGCGGCGGAGCGGGGTATCCACCAGGTGGAACCGGTCCATATCCGTACGGTGGTTGGGTCACTCCCCCGTACCCCCTCGCCCTAGGTGATCGTCGACAGCCGCTGACGAAGAATAGCAACCTGTCTAGAGTAGGCACCCATGCTGACATTTCGGGGGGCCGCCGCGGGCGCGCTGATTCTCGCCTTCGCGGGATTGGTGGCGACCGCGCCGGGTGCCCAGAGCGAACCGACGCCCGAGGGCGTGACCATTGTCGCGGATCTGAAACTCAGCCGCGAGGGCGTGCTCGAAGTCGACGAGACGGTCACCGTGCCGCCCGGCGAATCGTTCAAGATGTCGCTGCCCCTGCGTCTTCAGTTGAAGGACGACGTGGAACGGCGGTTCGTGGTCACCGATATCGACGCGCAGGGTGCGGGCACCGCGACGGTCGCCAACGATCAGTTCACCATCGACGCCAAGCCCGGCGAGTCCAGCTACAAGTACTCGATCCACAACACCGTCAGCGACGCACCCGGCACCCAGGTGTTCCACTGGCTCGGCGTGATGAACGCCGACATCGCGTCCATCAGCGCCTCGGTGATCAGCCCGAGCTACGAAATGGCCATCGTGGACTGCAAACTCGGGCCGCCCGGCAATACAAGGCCGTGCGCCGACGTGCGCATCGAGGCCGACGGCGTGCTCTGGCTCGAGCAGACCGACCTGCACAAGGGCGACGCGATCGACCTGACCCTGCAACTTCCGCCCGGCACGGTCCCCGCGAACGCCGACATCGAGGACAAGAGCGCGCCAGGTCCGTTCTCGGTGACCGGTCCGGTGCTGGCCGCCTTCGGCGTGCTGCTGCTCGCGCTTGCCGGTCTGGCCGCGTTCGTGCTGCGCGCCCGTCGCGAGAACGCCGCGGCGGGAAGCGGTTCCGAAACCGTCGACCCGCTGCTGCGCGACGGCAACCAGGTGCAGTTCACCTCGCCCGACGGCATCCTGCCCGGTGAGGCGGGCGTGCTGCTCGACGAGCACGCCGACCCGATCGATATCGCCGCCACCGTGGTGGATCTCGCGGTGCGGCGCTACATCTGGATCACGCCGATCGGCGAGAACGATTGGCGCATCACCAGGGTGAACGCCGCCGACGACCAGCTGCGCGATTACGAGAAGGCGGTGTACGCGGCGCTGCTGCCGGAGGGCGCCGACGCGGTCACCGTCGCCGAATTGCGCGCGCCGGGACGGGTGCAGGCCGAGCCGATCCGCAAGGCCATGATCGATGACGCGGTGCGCCGCGGCGCCTTCGCCGACCGATCCCGCATCGGGCTTCCGGTCTGGGTGGGCGGCGCGCTGATCGTCGCGGGCATCGCCGCGACGGTGGGATTGGCCGTCACCTCGGGCTCCGCGCTGGTCGGCGTCGCGATCCTGCTCGCGGGCGTGGCGACCGTGCTGATGCCGAAGTACCTACCGGTGCGCACCCAGGACGGTCGCAGGTTGGCAGGCCAGGTGCGCGCACTGCAGCGCGGCCTGGACGCCACTCGGCGCGAACAGATTCCGCCGACCGACCAGGAGACGGTGTTCTCCCGCGCGCTGCCGTTCACCGTGGTCGGCGGCCGCGCCGACAACTGGATTCGCGCCTTCCGCGACCTGAACCCGGCCGCCGACGCCCAACCCGGCCTCTACTGGTTCGGCAGCTTCGAACGCGACCAGAACCTGCACCGATTCGCCGCCCACTTCCCGTTCTTCATCACGGCGCTCGAGGGACTGTTCACCGGATCGTCTGCCCACTGACGAAAACACGCCGAAGGCCGGGTTCTCCGAAGAGGACCCGGCCTTCGGCGTTTCGACGCGATCAGTCGGCGACATGGTGTCGGCGTCGATCGGCCAACGCCATTCGGTACCGGTCGGCGATCGCGGCTCGGTGTCAGTCGGGGAACCTGCGGCGCATGGCGGCGAGCGGGTCGGCGTAGAGCGTGCTGAGCGACGTGACCACGGCGGCGAATTCCTGGACCTTGCCGCCGAATCCGCTGATGCGGATGTCGGTCGGCGGGAGGGTGGAACTCCGCCGGAACGCCTCCGCGACGTGCGCGATGCCGGGGCGGTAGCCGGTGAACGCCTGCCCGCCAAGGATGACGCGATCCGGGTTGAGCATGTCCCGCACGAGCGCGACGGTGCTGCCGAGCATGGCGGCCCGCTCGGCGAGCAATTCACGCGCCGGGACCGACCCGCCCGCGGCCGCGCGGTACAGGTCCGCGATGGTCGAGCCCGCGGTTCCGTTGTACGCCGGGATGATTCCGCGCCCGACCGCCCGCGCGTGCAGCGCGCGGTCGCCGACGGTGACCTCCAAGCAGCCGCGCCGTCCGCAGGTGCATTCGACGTCCGAGCCGGTGGGCAGGTGCGCGATCGACCCAGGGCCGTTGCTCGGAGTGTGCACGCGGCCGTCGAGAGTGACTGCGATACCCGCGGTTTCGCGGACGTAGAAGAACAGACTGCTGCCGCGCTGCTGACCCTCGCGCGGTTCCGGTGTCGGCAACAGCAGTTCCGAGCCCGCCATCGCCTCGACGTGCGGCGCCACCGAGACCGGCAGCTCGAGCACGTCACCGAGCACCGCGCCGACCTGGGCGCCCTTCCATTCCAGCTTGGGGTGGTCGACCACGCCGGTCAGCGGGTCGACGCGGCCACCGATCGCGACGCCCGCCCACAGCGGTTTTCGCCGATGCCAGCGCTGCAGAAAGGCTTTCGCGCTACGCGCGACGGTCGTCGTCGCGAATTCCTGGCCCGTCTGCGGGGTCGCGATCGCGAGACCGCCGAGTATCCGGCCGCGCAGATCGGCGGCGACGATCTTGGTCGCGGCGGCGCCGATGTGGATGCCGAGGGTCAGATAGGTGTCGTGGTCGACCTCGAACGGCACCCGTGGCCGGCCGACCGCACCCGAGGTGGTCAGGTCCGGACGCTCACGCAGCAGTCCGGCGTTCAACAGCGCCGACACCTGGCGGTTGACCGTCGCGATGCTCGAACCCGTTGCGCGCGCGGCATTGTCGCGCGAGATGGGGCCGCCGGTCGCGGCGCGCAGCACGGCCGCCGCCGGATTGTCGGAGATGCGGAGTTCCGGAGCGACGACGGGGCGCTGGACACGGACGCGGCCGGTGGCGACCCGCGAAGCGGATCGTTCCAGGGTAGGGATCGACATATGAAGAGTCCTTGCTGAAGTCCCGCCTGCGAACGGGACGTGCCTACAGAAGCGGCGACGAGGCAGCGCGCACGCCGAAAAGGCGGCTCAGCTGCGACGAAGAGAGCGACACAGCTCCCTGGTCAGCGGCAGCCGCAGGCCGAGCGCGGCGGTCACGTAGGTGACCCGCAAGGCGGAGGGGCTGCTGATGGACATGGAAAAAAGGTAACACCGAATTCACCGGCGCACCAAGCATCCGCGCTTCTCGGTGTGCGAGGACACAGCGTTTCGCCTGGTCAGAGGCGCGCACGCCGAAGCCCCGCCCAAGCGAAAGGCATTGGGCGGGGCCGTTTTCCAGGCGCGCGAACGGACTACTTCGCGGGCGCGTTGAACGGCGCGTTGACCGTCGAGAAGTACTGAACGAGCGCACCGATGGCGACCGGCGCCGTCACGAAGATCTGGCCCGCGATGGTGCCGAGCGCACCGACCGCGGCCGCACCGGCGATGCAGCCGACGGCAGCGGCGGGCAGGAAGGGCCCGAACAGTCCGACGATGGTGCCGCCGACCGCCGCGCCACCGAGGATGCCGCCGACCACGCAACCGACCGCGGCGCCACCGAGGCCGCCGACCAGCGTGCCGATCGTTGCGCCCATGCTGATGGTGCTTGTCAACCGGGTCCAGGCCGCGACCTCGCGGTCGTACTCGGACTTCCACGGCGCCTTGTCCTCGAACGGCAGCGCGACCGGCTTGTAGGTCGCGTGATCGAGATCGAGCTGGGGCGTCAGCGTCGCGGTGCGATCGGAGATCTGCGCCGCGATCGGGAACTCGAACTCGTCGAGCCGGAACTTCAGCGGCGTGCCAGCGACCACGGTGCCGTCCGCTGCCTTGATCTTCAGCGCGCCGTCCTCGGCGACGATCGAGCCCGCGTCGGTGCTGATGATCGCCGCGGTCTCGGTCTGCGTCGCGGTGTAGTTGATGACGTCCCCGGCGGGGGTCTCCGGATCTGCCACCGAGGTACCCGCGGTGACACCGGTCGCCATGGTCACGAGTGCCGCGACCACGGCGAGCTTCCTGATTCTCATATGTACTGCTATCCCTCATCCGATGGAGCTCGTTCGAGGGAAAGCATCGAGCACCGGCGCCTTCGGGACGAGGGAAAAAAGCAGCGAGATTGGAATGGGCAACCGCCGAGCAAAATGCGCACCGCCGCCTTCGCTCCGGCCGTGCGCGTTGCGCTATTTCGCTGCGGATTCCTTAGCTTCGGCCTTGATCCGCTTCTTGAACGCCCGCACCTCCAGCAGGGACTGAGCATCGGTGATGTCGGCCGCCGAGCGTCGCGAATCCTTCTCCGAATACGCCCCGGCTGCCTTTTCCCAGCCCTTCGGGCGCACTCCCAGCTGCTTGCCGAGCAGGGCGAGGAAGATGCGCGCTTTCTGGTCGCCGTAACCGGGCAGCGCCTTCAGCCTGCGCAGCACTTCCTTGCCGTCCGGATCGCCGTTCGTCCAAATCGCGGCGGTGTCGCCGTCGTAATGCTCGACGACATAGCGCGCCAGTTCCTGGGTGCGCCGCGCCATCGAGCGTCCGTAGCGGTGGATGGCGGGCGGCGTCGCGGCGAGTTCCTCGAACGCCTCCGGATCGGCCTCGGCGATCTTGTGGATATCGAACCCGTCCATCCGGTCGGCGATCTTCTTCGGACCGCGGAAGGCGTGTTCGAGTGGGAACTGCTGATCGAGGAGCATGCCCGTCAGAAGGGCGAACGGGTCCTCCGACAGGAGCTTGTCGGCCTCCGGTTCCTGCGCGAGACACAGTGTGACGGTCACCGTCGTTCCTTTCGGCTTGTCGGCGCGTTCCGTCTGACGATCATCTCACCCGCGTCCAGCTGTGCGGCACGCCACAGCCGCGCGTAGGCTCTGGCCATGCCTGAGACGACGGCAATACCTAGGGACGGATACGCGCCCATGGACACCTATTCATTGCGCCCCGATCGCTTCGACAGCGCGGGCCAGGATCAATTGGTCGACGTGCGCGACCTACAGGCCACGCTGCCCGGTATCCGGCGGCTGCGCACCTGGGCACACGACGCGCTCGCACTGCAACCCGGCGAACACGCCGTCGACGTCGGCTCCGGCACCGGCTCGGAGGTCATCGCATTCGCCGACGCCGTCGGACCGACCGGCGAGGCGGTCGGTGTCGAGCCCGATCCGCACCTGCTCGCCTCCGCCGAGCGCCGCGCGTCCCAGCTGGGCTCGCGCGCGAAATTCCACTCCGGCGACGCCTACGGCATTCCGTTCGGCGCGGACACCTTCGACGCGCTGCTGTGCGAGCGCGTCTTCCAGCACCTGACCGCCCCTGCTCGCGCGGCGAACGAGATCGCGAGGGTGCTGCGTCCCGGCGGGCGTGCGGTGGTGATGGACGTCGACTGGGACACCGCGATCGTGCATCCCGGCGACCGGCAGGTGGTCCGGCAGGTGCTGGACACGCTGGTCTCGGCGACCACGAACCCGCTCTCCGGCCGCAGGCTGCCCGGCCTGCTGACCCAGGCGGGCCTGGTCGTCGACGACATCGGCTCGCACGCGTTGGTGCAGGACCGCAGCGTGGGTGCCGGCTCGCTGGTCACCCGCATCTCGGCCATGGCGGTGGCGCGGGGCTCCATCACCGAGGCGCAGCGCGACCAGCTGCTCGCCGACCTCGAGCGCGGCGCGGCCAGCGGCGACATCCATCTGTCGGTGACGATGTTCGCGGTGCTGGCGCACAAGCCGCACTGAGGCGCACGCGATGGCTGTCGACGTGCTGACCGAGACCATCATCGAACGGCCGCCCGAGGTCGTGTCCGCGTACGCGGGGGATCCGACGAACGCGCCCGAGTGGTACGCCAACATCCGCAGCGTCGAGTGGCGGACCGAGCCGCCGCTGCGGGTGGGCTCCCGTATGGAGTTCGTCGCGCACTTCCTCGGTAGGCGGCTGGTCTACACCTACGAGATCGTCGAGTACGAGCCCGGTTCGCGGCTGGTGATGAGCACCGCGCAGGGGCCGTTTCCCATGGAGACCACCTACACGTGGGCGGCGGCCGGGACCGGCACGCTAATGACGCTGCGCAATCGCGGGGAGCCCGCTGGCTTCGGCAAAGTGGTCGCGCCGGTCATGGAGTCGGCCATGCGGCGGGCGAACCGGGCGGATCTGGCGCGGTTGAAAACGCTGCTGGAAGCGCGGTAGAACGCGTCTGGTCGTAGCGTCTTACGCCGACGGCCCTCCGCACCGGTGTGCGGAGGGCCGTCGTTCGTTCTATTCATCGAGCGGCGTGTCGGTGCCAGCCGATGGGCGGCCGCTCGGTGCTGGTCGATGAGCGGCCGCCCGGTGCTGGTTGTCGACCGGCTGGTTCGGTGCTGGTTGTCGGGCAGCCGCCGGCCGCTACTTGCCGAGCAGTTTCTCGGTGGCCGCCAGCAGGACGCAGGTGGCCAGGCCGTCCATCGCCTTCTCCAGTTCCGGAAGCTTCGGGAAGCTGGGGGCGATGCGAATGTTCTTGTCCTCCGGGTCGTTTCGGTAGGGGAACGCCGAACCGGCGGCGGTCAGCGCGATGCCCGCGTCCTTGGCCAGCGCGATCACCCGGGCCGCGGTGCCCTCCAGCACGTCGAGGCTGATGAAGTAGCCGCCCTTGGGCTCGGTCCAGGACGCCACCTTCGACGCGCCGAGCCGGTCCTCCAGTATCTTCAGCACCAGGGCGAACTTCGGCTCCAGGATCTCGCGGTGCTTCTGCATGTGCGCCCGCACGCCCTCGGCGTCCTTGAAGAAACGCAGGTGGCGCAGCTGGTTGATCTTGTCGGGGCCGATGCTCTTCTTCGCGGCGTGCGAGAGGTACCAGTCCAGGTTCGCGGTGGACGCGCCGAGGAAGCTGACGCCCGCGCCAGCGAAGGTGATCTTCGAGGTGGACGCGAACACGATGGGCCGGTTCGGGTTTCCCGCGGCGGCGGCCATGCCGAGCACGTCGAACACGGGCGCGGCGGTGTCGGTCAGCGGGTGCACCGCGTAGGCGTTGTCCCAGAACAGGCGGAAGTCCGGCGCGGCCGCGGGCATCGAAACCAGTTCCCGCACAACATCTTCGGAGAACACGACGCCGGTCGGGTTGGAGTAGTTCGGCACCGCCCACAGACCCTTGATCTGCGGGTCGGCGGCGAGCAGCTCGGCGATGCGGTGGGTGTCAGGGCCGTCGTGGCGCATCGGGATCGGAATCATCTCGAAGCCGAGCGCCTCGGTGATCGCGAAGTGGCGGTCGTAACCCGGTGCGGGACAGAGGAATTTCAGCGTGGGCTCGGCAGCCCAGCGGCGCGCGGAATCGTTGGTGCCGTACAGCATCGCGTAGGTGATGACGTCGTGCATCAGCTCGAGGCTCGCGTTGTTGCCCGCGAGCAGGTTGTCCACGGGGATGCCGAGCAGCTCGCCGAAGATGGCGCGCAGTTCCGGGAGACCGTGCAGCCCACCGTAGTTGCGGCAGTCGGTGCCCGTGCCGTCGCGGTAGTCGCCGTCGCCGGGCAGCGAGAGCAGTTCCGCCGAGAGATCGAGTTGTTCCGGCGAAGGTTTTCCGCGAGTCAGGTCCAGCGTGAGCTTCTCGGTCTTGAGCGTCGCGTAGTTCGCGGTCTGGGACTCGTGTTCGGACACGAGCTCCTCATGGCTCATCAAACCGATCTGCGTTTGCCGGGGCATCCTGAGCAGCCTTTCGAAGCAGCGAAGTGGCGTTGGGGTCGATGTCCGTACCGAAGTCGTCCGACCGTCGGTGGACCGTTGACCACGTTACCCGTGTGTTGCTCGGAATTGGGGCGATACCTCCGCCTGTGATACGGGCATCCGCGGTTCGAGGACGGCCGCACCCGTTCGGCGATCTTTCGGAACTGAGGGCGAGTGCCCGATCTTCGACATCGGCCGGAATATAGGGGACCCCGCGCACCCGGCAGAGCCCGTTGACCCTTGCTGCCTTCCGGCCCTGGGGGAGTTCACAGGATGCGCGCCGCGCGGGATCCGTCGGCCAGTGTAGCGGGTCCGCGCCGCCCCGTCCGCACGGGGCCGAAACACCGCCATACCCCTTGCCGACCACCGCGCCGAGAACCCGCCCCGACCAGCACGAACCCGCTCCCCCTCCCCCGGATACCGATCCCAATTTGGTGTCCGACCGGGGGCAACCGGTATGCTGCTCCACGGAGGATTCGCCTAGTGGCCTATGGCGCTCGCCTGGAACGCGGGTTGGGTTAACGCCCTCAGGGGTTCAAATCCCCTATCCTCCGCCACGGCAAACGCCTCTGATCAGATTCAATCGTCTGGTCAGGGGCGTTTTTCGTTTCAGCCTATCCATGCTGGCAACGCTCAGTGTTGTTGACCATAACGCCCGTTCTGGGCGGCTTCAGTGCCGCTTACAGCCGTTTCCGCAGATGCAGTCACGCCCTGCGAATCACGGCATTCCGCACCAGCAAGGGCCGGCCCGATATGGCAACCCAGCTGGGCGCCTTCGCGCCGGGCGTGCTGAGATCTGGCGCTATGGACAGCTCACGGCGGATTCTCATTGTGGCCTACGACGATGCCCAGATCCTCGACATCGCCTGTCCCAGTGGGGCGCTCGATATCGCCAACCGCTACGGCGCCACCCCGCCGTACACCATCGAACTCGGGACCGTCGGCGGCCGAGCGACCCGAAGTTCTGCGGGAATAATCCTCGGCGCGACCCGTCATCTGGAAACCGTGACGGGCCGCCTCGACACTCTCATGATCGTAGGGGGAGTCGGAAGCGAAGCCGCCGCCGCGGATGATCGCCTCGTGGACCAAGTGCGCCGCCTGGCCGACCGCAGCCGCCGGGTCGCGTCCATCTGCACGGGCACCTATGTCCTGGCCGCCGCCGGCCTGCTCGATCATCGCCGCGTCACCACGCACTGGGGCTACGGCGAACACCTAGCTGCCCGCCACCCCACCGTGGCCGTCGATGTCGCTCCGCTCTACATCCGCGACGGCAATATCTACACCTCCGCCGGTGTTACCAGCGCTCTCGACCTGACCCTGTCCCTGATCGAGGACGACCACGGTCCCACCCTTGCCCGCGCCGTCGCCCGCGAACTCGTCTCCTACCTGCACCGCCCCGCCGACCAAGCCCAGATCAGCATGTTCCTGGCCGCACCCCCGCCCGGCGATCGCCTGGTCCGGGATCTCACCGGATACATCGCCGGACACCTGACCGAGGACCTGACTCCTGCCACCCTCGCCGCCCGCGCAGCCATCAGTACTCGCCATCTGACCCGCCTGTTCTCCACGCACCTCGGCACCACCCCGGCACGGGCCGTTCGCGCCACTCGCACCGAGGCCGCTGCTCACCTCCTCCGTTCCAGCCGACTGTCACTCGCCGCGATCGCACGCCGCTGCG
This sequence comes from Nocardia amikacinitolerans, assembly GCF_900215415.1. Taxonomy (NCBI): domain Bacteria; kingdom Bacillati; phylum Actinomycetota; class Actinomycetes; order Mycobacteriales; family Nocardiaceae; genus Nocardia; species Nocardia amikacinitolerans. The sequence continues at coordinate 40,244 of NZ_OBEG01000004.1, forward strand.
GATTCGGTTCGGCGCAGACACTGCGCCAGGCGTTCCTGGATCACTATGGCATCAGCGGGGACAAGATTCGAAGGATGCCGGACATGCCGTCACTGCGGGACGCGCCGAAACACGAGACTCCGGTGGCATGACCCATCCCACCCGCAGAACCATGCTGCGTGGCACCGCCGCACTCGCCGCGGCAGGCGTCACTATCCAGGCCGCCGGCGCCGCCTGCGCCAAGGGGCCACGCACCGGCGACGGACCCGATGTCGGCATCCTGCTCTACGACGGCTACAGCCTCCTCGATCCCGCCGGTCCCGCAGAGATACTCGCCCGCGTCCCGAATGCCAGCGTGACGATGATCGCCGAGCAGCGCGGCCCGGTGCGTACCGACACCGGCGGCGTGGCCATTGTGGCGGATCGTTCGATCAGCGAGATCGACCGCCTGGATGTCCTGCTCGTACCCGGCGCCGGCAACCGTGGCACCATCGGCGCAGCAGCGAATCAGCAACTGCTGCAATGGATCCGCCGTATCAACGAACACACCCGCTGGACCACATCGGTCTGCACCGGCTCCATCATCCTGGCCCGAGCCGGACTCCTCGACGGCCACCGGGCGACAACATACTGGGCCTCCGCCGAATACCTCGAATCCACCTTCGACGTGACATACGTGCCCGAACGCTACGTCCACTCCGGCAAATTCATTACCGCGGCGGGCGTATCGGCCGGCCTGGACATGGCCCTCTACCTGGCATCCCAGCTCACCGACGAGCCCACGGCGAAAGCCATCCAGCTGGCACTCGAATACGACCCCCAACCACCATTCGACGCAGGCAACGCGGCGAAAGCGGACCCGGAATTCCGGAAGCACGCACTGGCGCTGCTGGAGAACTCCCAGGTGTGAAAATGCAAACACATGGGATCGACCGCATCCCACGACGGCGCCCAAGCAATGTCGCGGAGGAAGCCGGGATCGGCCCTCGCCCTACCTATGACGTCCCTCGCGAGATGGAAGGCGGTGTCGCCGTCGGGGTTTGTCCGCGAAAACGTGCTCATGTGGCCGCGCGGATCGCGGCGCGGGCCTTGTCGAGGGCGGCGACCACCTGGTCGATGTCGCGCGGCTGGGTGCGGTAGCTCGTGATGCACAGCCGGAGGGCGGGGCGTCCGGCAAGGCCGATCGGGGCGATCCACGCCTGCCCGCTGCGCACCACGCGTTCGGCAACAGCGGTATGCCAGCGCATACTGCGCTCGGATCCCGTCGCATCCACTTCGGAGTCGACGACGCAGACGACCGGAAGTGGGGTCTCGTTGATCCGCCGCCACCCGGTCTCGGCCAGCCGGCTGGCGAGCAACTCGCCCAGCGCGACGTCGCGTTCCACCTGAGCCGCGAACCCACGCTCGCCCACCGCGGCCATGGCGAGGAAGACCTTCAGTCCAGCGAAGCGGCGTGACCACTGCACGCTTGTGGTGTACGGATCCACGCCGTCTGTATCGGGCATGAACCTGGTACTCACGTGGAAGGTGTCCGCCAACGCACCGTGGTGCCGGGTGAAGAACATTCCCGCACCCATGGGTGCGGACAACCATTTGTGCGCGTCCACCGTGACACTGTCCGCCGCCGCCACGCCCGCCAGCAGCGGCCGCAGCCGATCAGACAGGGCCACCGCGCCGGCCCATGCCGCATCGATGTGGAAGTGTATTCCCCAGTCACGAGCCAGACCGGCCAGTTCGCCGAGCGGATCGATGATTCCGCCGCCGGTCGTTCCAGCGGTGCCGACCAGGAGAAAGGGCGCGCGTCCCGCGACGATGTCCGCCTCGTACAGCTCGCGCAACCGCACCGGATCGAGCCGGTGCCGGATGTCGACCGGCACCAGCCGTACAGCCTCGCGACCGAGCCCGGTGAGATGTGCGATCTTCAACCACGCCAGATGGCTCTCAGCAGAGGCGTAGAAAACCGGCCGTTCTGGCACCCCGGCCAGACCACGCTCGGCGAAGCCGGGGAAACGGCAGGTCAGCGCGACAAGCACCGCGGTCAAGTTCGCCTCCGCGCCCCCGACCGTGAAACTGGCTTCCGACGTTTCCGGCAACCCGAGGCGGTCGGCGAGGAAGCGCAGCACATGCCGCTCGATCTCGACCGCCGCCGGAGCATGGCTGTACGCCGCCAGTTGTGGATTGACGCCAGCGGCGAGCAGTTCGCCTGCCACACCCCACCAGGTGGGAGTCGGGTTGAACAAGCCGAAATACCGCGGATGGGCGGTCTGCACACCCCACCGCCGCAACGCACCCATCACCTCGGGCAGTATTTCCTCGGCCGGGCGAGGTGTACGGAAGTCGTAGTCCGCCAACCACTCCCGAATACCGTCGCTATTCGCCTCGGCGGGCGCCACCGGACCGTCCGGCACCTCCTCGGCATACCGGAGCACGAGATCGGCGGCCGACGCGAGCAGCCGACCGACCTCGTCGACGGGCAATTCCAGCGGTCCGGGGTTCATGATCTTCGCCATGATTCCAGCATCTCCGGGCAACGGGGCGCCCGGAAGCAGCGGAGAAGCCATGATTCGCCGAATTCGAGCCAAGCCGAAACACGCTACCGCACAAGCGACTTCACACCAGCGGCGCTTTCCGCACTTGGAATCGTATGGTCGGGACGCGGTCAGGCCGCGAAGAACGGATCATCGGCCACGTACAGCCAGCGGCCGTCCGGCTGCCGCCGCGCCACCTCGGTCGTCGTCGTGGCGAGTTCCTCCCCGCCCGGCCCCACACCGGTAGCCGTGGCGAGGCTGGACAGCACGGCTAGATCCCCGACAGTGTGAATCTTCCGCAATTCCAGGGAGATACGCGCACCGCGCTCGATGTAGCCCCGGAGGCTGTCCCTGATCGCCTCGGCACCGGAGACGACAACGCCCGGAGCAGGCACAAACGTCGCTTGCGGTTCGTACAACGACACCAGGCCCTCCAGGTCGCCCGCGGCCAGGTTCTTCATGAACAACATGCCCAGCTCTTCCGGAGTACTGGCCGAGCCCTCGGTGCGGGCGGCAACAGGGCGATCCCCCCATCCATTTTGTGCCAGCAGATCGTGCCATTCCGGCATTGCCCCGTTCGGCAAGTGCTTGCGCACCAGCTCGCCCGGGAAGGTCAGCGGGCGGGCCTTGCTCGGCTTCCGGATAGCCTGCGCCACAATCGCATCGGTCAAGGCGTAGCCGATATCGGCCCGCGGGAGTACGGCGTGCACTCGCTCCACCAAATCGGCCGGCAGGATTTCGCGGTCATGTCCGAGCACATCGGCGCCGGTGCCCGCCTGGGTCAGCGCGACTTCGAGGCATTTGCGGCTCGCGATCCCCTCACTGCTGTGCAAGGCGATCGCGTCCCATACCGTGTCGATCCGGCGTTGATCGACTCCATGCTCACGCAAGAACGCGGCGGCCACATCCGCTCCGTCGACTTCGAATCGCTGGTCGCAGTTGCCGTTTTCGGTCAAACCGAGGTCGTGCAGGACGCAGCCGAGGAACAGCAACTCCTCGTCGTAGTCGACAGCAGGCAAGTGCCCGCGCCGCTCGGCCAGCACCCGGGCGTATATGAAGCTGCGCACGCTGTGGTGAAACACGAAGGCAGGTTCGGTCTGTTCGGCGAACCGATAAGCCGCTGTCGCCAGCGCGGTCTCGGGAAGTCGGAACTCGGTGTAGAGGTCAGGCAGATCGTCAGCCACAGTGGGCGCTCCTAGCTCGTTGGGTTGTTCCAGCTCAAATCCTGCTGCCCGCAGCACAACCCAACCAGTGGCCAGAATGCCGATATGCGCTAAATTCTGGCCGTGCATATCGTCGCGGTTCTCGCACTCGACGGCGTAGTCGGTTTCGAGCTCGCCATCCCGGGGCAGGTCTTCGGGACTGCCAACAGAGCAATCGGTAGCGACCATTACGACATTCGGATCGCCGCGCCTGGCCGCAGCGTGGCCACCGACGCCGGTCTCGGCGCTGTCCGATTGCACACCGCATGGGACCTGGACACCCTGGTCGACGCGGACACGATCATCATTCCCAGCCGCGTCGACTACCTCGCCCAGCCGCCAGAACCCGCGCTGGACGCACTCCGCGCCGCCGCCGCGCGCGGAACCCGGCTGGCGTCGGTCTGTATCGGCGCGTTCACCCTGGCGGCGACCGGCCTGCTCGACGGGAAGCGGGCGACGACCCATTGGCAGCACGCCGCCGAACTGGCCCAACGCTATCCGCGGATCGATGTCGACCCCGAGGTGCTGTTCATCGATAACGGCCTGGTGCTCACTTCCGCCGGTGTCGCCGCCGGACTCGACCTCTGCCTGCATATGCTCCGGCACGACCTGGGCGCCGCCCGGGCCGCCGCCACCGCGCGGCGTATCGTCATGCCCCCGCAACGCGACGGCGGTCAGGCACAGTTCATCGAGTATCCCGACCCCCGCGGCCATGACGCATTCCTGCAGGACACGCTGGACTGGATGGAAGCCAACCTCCACCGCCCGTTGACGCTGCACGACATCGCCCGCCACGCCCGAACCAGTATCCGAAGCCTCAACCGGCACTTCCGCGCCCAGATCGGCACGACACCGCTACAGTGGCTGCTCCGCGCACGCGCCAACCGCGCCCAACAGCTGCTCGAAACCACCGCCATGTCCATAGACCGAATCGCCGAAGAAACCGGGTTCGGAGCATCGAACACACTGCGCTACCACTTCACCCGCCTTGTCGGAATCTCACCGCAGGCCTACCGCACTACGTTTCAGACCGCTAACCCCGCGTAGGCGTCGCCATGGCGGCTCCGCCCAGAATGGTCGGCGCGGTAACCGACCGAAGGCCCCCTCCATCCCGCCAGACCGACTGGACGTGACCTTCATTCACCCGACCTGCGTGTCCGGTGAACCGACCGAGGGTGACCTTCATCCCGGTGCGCTGATCAACGGTGATCTTCGGTCGGATTGCGTGTCCAACCTTTGCGGACGGGCACTAGCACCACGATGCGTCGCTTCATCTGCTTACTTGCTCGGCCTGACTGGTCGGCATTCCACGCAGAGCCAGGTGGACCAGGAGCAGCGACGGCACAAAGAAGGTCCATTGCGCGAGGATCAGAATGTCATCGAACCCGCGGAACGCTGCGTTGACCACGACGAACGTGGCGACCATCGCCCACAACAACGCCAGAGTGACCACGAGCAGCGCCCGCGCCGTCCGGTACTCGCCGCCACGCATCAATCGGGCGGCCCAGCCGGGGGCCAGTCCCATCACCAGGAACACCCATCCGACAAAGTGATACATGGCCACCGCCATCATGACCGGCTGCCCCTCAGAACCGGACTCCACGCTGTTCGATATTCCCGACGCCTCCTCGACCAGCGGATCGACGTACCAGAAATACCCCACTGCCTCGTGCACGACCGCGACAACCACCATCAGTATCGCGGCGGCGAACAGCAGCCGGACCCTCGTCTTCTCCGAAGACACCGAACCCACGATCTTCACGACGTATCGCCACCTCTCACACCTTCCATACGGGACTGTATGAAGGCTTGCGGCGCCGCGCACTCATGAACCGGCAGCCTGGCCCGAATTTGGCGAAAGGTGGCCAAGTCAGCAGGGGTGCACGGCGACTGGACTGTCAGCGGGGGGACGGTGCGGTCGGGTACACATTGCCCATCCCGGTTGGGAGGGCCGCGACTTCGGGTACGACGTCCTGGGAGCGCGGTGGCTATTACCGCGTCGAGGACGTTGCGGACCTGGACACCATCGGGCAGGGCGAGAGGCGCTACTACGCCGTCGACGTCCCCACAGGCGCCACCGCGTACTTCACCGGCATCGTCTCCTTCCCGAGGGTGCCGGGCGTGTCGGTGACCGACGACTTCAACACCCTCCAGTCAAGGGTCTACGGCCGCGACGGCGAGACTGTCTATCCTTCGAGACCGAACAAGCGACGAGATCCAGCGACGGCGTCGCCCTCACCGTCACCCAGGATCGTTCACCGAAGCGGTGACACTCGAAGGCAGCAGCCGCTATACCGATACGCTGCGGCCCGGCGAGTACGTCTTCTACCGGGTTCGGCTGAACTGGGGTCAGGGCCTGGCCTACCGGGTGCACTTCGACGCGAACGGGAAGCAGGGCCTCGACGTCATCTCGAACATCGCCACCACCCTGTATTCGCCGCTCGGCGAGGAAATCGACTTCGACACAGCGGCTTACACCGGAAGCGCGGGCGTGCTGCCGACCAACGACCCGGCGACTGCCACCGCGCCGTCCGCTACGCCAACCGTGATGCCAGCGATTCCAAGGTCAGGAAGCAATCGGTCGCGGGTTGGTATGACATCGCGGTGAATTGGGCTCGACCTTCACCGAAGGCGCCGCCACCCCGGTCCCCATGCGACTCGACCTGACCGTCGCAGGGAACCCGGAGCCGGGCCCGCCTACACGACAGGGTAGACCGGCGGCGTCTTCGGCGAGGACGCGGGCTCGAGCGGTAAACCGATCGTGCATTCCACCGACAGCGCGAGCGAGAATTCGTCACCGACGAAGTGGGTCGTGATCGGCGCGGTAGCCGACGTCGGCGTCGCGGTCGTCGCCGCGATCATCGGCCTCGCACTCGCACGCCCCCGGACACCGCGCTGACACCGGGAGCTCATGCACAACCGCGCGGGTATCAGCCGTTCAGCCCCATGCCCTCGGCGAGCAGCGGCCAGGAGTCGTGCAACGCCTCTTCCCAGTACGGCCAGTAGTGCGTGCCGACCGGGGTGAACTCGAAGGTCGCCGGGATGCCGAGCGAGTCGAGCCGGTTCTTCAGATTGGCGGTGCAGCCGTTGACGGCCGCTTCGATGATGACGCCGAGACTCAGGTTGACCGCGCCCATGGGGCCGGGTGCGGTGCTCAGGTAGTACTGAACGTCCTCCAGCACGGGGATGCCGCTCCCGCTGGAGACGTAGAGCAACGTGCCGCGCAGCTTCTCGGCATTGACGACGGGGTCGTTCTCGGCCCACAGCGGGCTGTCGGCGGGGCCGTACATGTTGTCGGTGTTGCCACCGCCCCAGGTCTCGGTGGCCAATTTGACGAACTGCTGCCCGATCGGGTCGGCGATCTGCGCGCAGCCGCTATAGGCGGCTACCGACTTCCACAGCCCCGGTTTGGCCTCGGCCAGCTGCAACACCGACGTGCCCGACGTCGACAGACCGGCCAGCGCGTTGAGCCCCGTCGAGTGCAACGTCTCGTCGAGCAGCGGAGGCAGTTCCTCGGTGAAGAACGTCTTCCACTTGTTCAGCCCGAGCACCGGGTCCCGCTGCCTCCAGTCGGTGTAGTAACTGCCGCGACCGCCGATGGGCTGGATGACGTTGACCTGCTTGTCTGCCAGCCAGTCCAGGGCGTGCGTTGCGGCCTTCCAGCTGGCGGTTCCTTCACCGGCGTCCAAGCCGTTGAGCATGTAGAGGTTCGGCGCGGGCGTGGACTCGTCGGCCGGACGCTGCACGTCGACCCTGATTTCGGTGTCCATCGCGGCGGAGTAGACCTTCAGGTGCCAGGTGCGCCCCTCTTTGACCACGGACGTTACGGCCGAGGACTTCTGCGGCTCCGCGGAAGCGTCGCCCCCGGCCACCGCCACCGCCAGCGCGCCGGCGAGCGCGAGCGCCGCGGTCCGCGGAGCGGCCATGCTGCGTAGTGCGGAAAACTTCATCGAACAGTTGGCTCCATTCCACGGACCTTCGCCGACCGATTTGCCGGTGAAGTGGTTACGGTAGCGGACAGCCTCGCATGGCCCTCCCGGTATTACGTCTACCGCGGCGCGAAAGCCGTTACTCGACAGCACCATTCAGCGGCGACCGCGCGGAGCCTGCAATGACCGAGTTCTTGCCGTCGCTCGAATGGTTCTGGTGGGAGAGAAATGGCGGTTGTGAGCGCTTCGTGAATCGCCATTTCTCTCCCACCGATTTACCCGCGCTGGGGCTCAAGAGGCGCGGAAGCGGTGGGCGTGTTCGGCGGCCCAGTCGGTGAAGGTGCGGGCGGGGCGGCCGAGGACGCGGGGCACGGTGTCGTCGACGGTGGTCGCTTCGGCCGGAGGTGCGGCGTACCAGCCGATGACGTAATCGGCGTCGGCTTGGGAGACGCCCATGGCCAGGAGCCGGTCGATCGCCTGCTGGTGCGAGATCCGGTCGAAGGCGATGTCGCGGTCGATCGCCTTGGACAGGATCGCGAGTCGTTCGTGCGAGGTGAGCGACTCCGGCCCGGTGAGGTTGTAGGCCTGACCCGCGTGGCCGTCCTCGACGAGCGCCGCGGCGGCGACCGCGCCGATGTCGGCCTCGTGTACCAAGGCGCTCGGGAAGTCGTAGGGTTCGCGGACCACGCCCTCGGCGCGGATCGAGTCGACCCAGGTCAGCGTGTTGGACATGAACTCTTGCGGTTCGAGGCGCGTCCACTCCACACCCGAGTCGGCGACGGCCTGCTCGACGGGTCCGACCGCGCCGCCCCACACGACGGTGATGCGACGAACGCCCGCGTCGACGGCGCGGCGGACCAGTTCCTCGCCGACCTCCGCGAGCCCGGCCGTCACGGTGATGTGCAGCCGGGTGATTCCGACGAGCGCCGCGCCCAAGGTCTCCGGTGCGGTGTGGGTTCCGGTTGCCAGTTCCACGCCCGATGGGAGTTTCGCGGCGGCCGGATCGCGGGTGAGCGCACGGACGCGCTCGCCTCGGCGCACGAGTTCCTGTACGACATGGCGGCCGGTGTTGCCGGTCGCGCCTGTTACCAGTGTTGTCACGGTGTTCCTTTCGTCCGCGACCGACGCTAGGACCTCAACATTGCTCGAGGTCAATGCTGTGAATTCCGGTGTCCCCGCGGACCTCGCGTGAACCGCCCGTCATCGCGGGCGCGCCGACATCCGAACGCGTTGTCGGCGAGGCCGACGCCGGGAAGGCGCGTCGGCTGCGATGATTCCGGGGTGACTCAGTGGCTTCCCCTCTTCAGTTCCCTGGTCGTCGCCTTCGTCGTGCTGGTCGGCGTCCTCCTCACCAACCGCACGAACCGTCGCGCGATCGACGCGGCCGACGAGCGCGGCAGCATCGCGCTCGAGGCGGCGCAGCGGAACGTGGAGGCGGTCAACGCGGCGGCCGAGCAGCGCAGCAGGGCCGCGATCGAAGCGGCGCAACGGAATACGGAGTCGGCCGAACAGCGTGAGCACGAGAAGTGGCGGCGCGAATCGGTGCTCGCGGCCGTCTCCGCACTGCTGGAGACCTCGGCCGCCGTCCGGCAGCAGCTGTCCAGTCAGGACTTCACCTACATCGGGGAGATCGACAGGTTCGGCCTCGAGCTGCACGAAAGCATCGGGCAGTGCGGCGGATCTGTCACGCGCTTGCGCATTCTCGCGAGCCCGCGCATCCCCAACCGCTGCGAAGACCTGCTGCGCACGCTCACCGCGGCCGCGAACATCACCGTCCAGAAGCTGACGCTGACCCTCGACGCCGACGCGACCGTCGAGGACCTCGACGACATCCGGACGCTGTGGCACAAGGCGATTGCCAGCACCGTCGAGCAGGAGCTCTCGGTCGTCAAGGCCACGAGGGCCGAACTCGGCATCGAACCACTCCCGACCGCCGAGCGCGTCCCTGCTTCGGCCGCGTAGGCTCGAAAAGACCGGGCCGCCAACCGTTCTGCCTGGCCACCGCATCTCGCCGCCGCACAGCCACAGTGCCCCGCCGCCCGAACCACCACAGCGCCCCGCCGCCCGAACCACCACAGCGCCTCAGCACCGACTGCGCCACAGCACCTCGCCGCCGAACCGCCACGGCGCATCGGCACCCGACTGCCACAGCGCCCCGTCCAACGCCACAGCGTCCCGACCGCCACAGCGCCTCGGCACCGGCCAGCTGCCGCGTCGGGCACGGAAGGACTACAGCCCCGTCGTGCCCATCAGGCCGGCTCGGCGGCCTTGCGCCGGAACGAAATATGGCGGTGGCCGAAGAAGCTCGCGACCGCGACCAGTGCCATCACCACGACCGCCGACGGGATGCTCGGCAGGTGCAGTAGCGAGACGGCCGCTTGCAGCAGCACCATATTCATCAGCAGCCCACCGGAATTCACCGCGACGAACGCGAAGAAATCGCGCAGCACCTGCCCCCGCACCCGGAAGACCAAGGTGCGGTGCAGCACGAACGCGATCACGATGCTGATGCTGTAGGCGGCGGCGGGCGCGAGCGCGGCGGAGACGCGGCCGTCGAAGATCGCCAGCCACATCACCGTCAGCGCGATGCCGAGTCCGGTGTTCACCATGCCGACCATGGCGAACGCGATCTCCTGCCGCCGCACGACGCGCAGCAGCGGCCCGGGATCCAGTTCGGCCTGGTCGACGGTGTTCATCGGACGGCGTCCGCCAGCTCGGCCTCGCCGGTCTCGTCCGCCGGGGCCATGTCGGGCTCGTCTTCCCGGCGGCCGCGGCGGTACAGCCAGTGCAGCACGCCGACGCCGAGCAACCCGGCCAGCGCACTCGCCGCGCCGATCTGCCAGCCGGGCGGCCGCCAGGCGAGTTCCAGTTCGGCGTTCTGGGTGCCCGCCGGAATGTCGACGGCGACAAAGGTTTTCGCGACGTTCTGGACCGGGAGGTCGCGGCCGTCGAGCGTGGCGCGGTAGCCAGGCCAGCCGAGCCGCGCGAACACCACCCGGCCGCCGCGCTCCGAGCTCACCCGGACCCGGCTGGTGGTGTCCGATTCGGCGAGGGAGGTGGCGGTCACGCCGTCGGTGGCGGAGATGCGGCCGTCGACCGTCGAGAGCAGGCCGTTCTCGCGTTCGAGCACGGCGATGTACTTCTCGTGGCCGGGGTAGTCGACCCACTTCCAGCCCTGCGGTGCGGGCTGGTTGCGCGCGTCCGGGAACAGGGCGGTGTGCAGCACGACCCGGTCCACCTTCATCAGGTCGACGATGGTCTTGCCGGTGGTCGGCTCGACGGCGAAGGCCCTGCGGAAGGCGTCGGGGCAGACGCTGGTGTCCCAGAGCATGCACAGCATTTCGCCGAACTGGAAGTGGCCGTTCGGCGTGTATCCGCTGACGTAGGTGAGTTCCAGGTCCTTGGCGTAGTTGCCGAAGACCAGCGATCCGTACGCGCCGTCCAAAGTGCGTTCGGCGGGCGGGATGCGGCCGCGGTCGCCCAGTTGCAGGGTGGTGCCGGGGAAATCGGGGAAGGCGGCCTTCATCTGCGAGCGCTGCTCCGGCAGGTTCCAGCCGAGCGGGGTCGGTTGGGCCGACCACACCTGGAGGTAGGCGATCGGGAAGATCGAGACGAGCACCAGCGCGCACGCCGCCGCGGCGCCGCGATTTCGGGCCAGCCACACCACCGCCGCGCCCAGCGCCGCGACCGCGAGGGCGGCGACCACGTGCCACACCGCCTCCTGCGGCGCTGCCGAAACCGAACGCAGCCACAGCAAGCCGATCAAGCCCGCCGCGATCAGCCCGCGCCTGCGCCAGTCGTCGAACGTCGCGAAGCGGCCGAGCAGCACGCAGACGAGCACCAGCAGCCCGAGCGCCACCATCGGCAGCACGCGGGCGGGCCAGCGCAGCGGGCCGATGGCGCCGGGGCCCGCGGTCCACATCAGCACGATCGCCGTGAACAGCGCGGGTGCGGTGAGTTCGCGCGCCGAATCAAGGGCCTTACGCCAGTCGACGAAGGCCAGCGCCGGGATGACGAACCACGCGATGTAGACCACCGGCATCGGCTGCACGTAACCCCACCAGCTGGTGAACGCGGGCAGGGTGCTCGGCAGGCTGGCGTTCAACGACTCCGACCACGGCACGGTCAGCAGCTGCTCGTTGTTGATCTGCGCGGTGCCGCGCCAGGTGACCTTGGCCGAGAGCATGCTCGGCAGGTACGTCGCGAGCCCGGCCAGCGCCGCGCAGGCCGACACCGCGAGCAAACGGAGCGACGGCTGCCACGTCCGCTGGTAGACCAGTTCGCCGACGGCCACCGCCGCGATCATGATTCCCGCCTCGACCGCCGGGAAGATGTACTGCACCGAGATGGCCAGATACAGGAAGACGAAGGTGGGGATCGGTCCCGAGCGACCGCGCGCGTACCGCACGCCCGACGCCCACGCGTGCGCCAGCCAGGCGGTGCCGGTGAACGCGGTCATCCAGCTGGCCTCGTCGAAGAACAGCAGCCAGCCGCTGAACGGGATGGCGACGCCCGCAAGAGACGCCCACGGCGCCCGCGACCCGTACGCCAGGCAGATCCGATAGACGCCGAGGCCGAGCACGATCGCGAAGATCAGCTTGACCACCGTGGCGTACAGCGCGAGGTTGTCCACCGACGGCGCGATCAGATCGATGAGCAGCTGCGGCGGATTCAGCAGGCCGGCCTCTTCGATGGTGTAGTTGCCCGCCATCCAGTGCTCCGGCACCAGCATCGGGAAATCACCGTCGCGCAGCCGCCTGCCCATCATCACCCACAGCGGGGCGTACTGGGACTCGGTGTCGTCGGTATAGAAATGCCGAGCGTTGGCCAGCAGAACCGCCACATACCCCGCGACCACTCCGAGCCCGGTGATGAAGCCCCACTTGTACACCTCGCGCGGAGCGAGAGTTCCACTGTCCACCACGAGTCCCAGACCCTACAGGCAACCGCCCCCGACCGAACGCAAGATGAACCCCAGCACGCCCCGCGTGGGCGGAAAGCGAACTTACGGGCAGGTGGGCGGGCCTAGACTCGGGCTCTGCGAGGTTCGGTGGTCAGTGAGGGGAGATGCGTACTCGGTTCGAGTTCGACCTGCATACCGTGGCTTCGCCGGAGCAGGTCATCGAGTTGTACACCGATTTCTCCGCGGAGCGGCCGCGGCGGTGGCCCGCGTTGTCGGCGCGGCAGTATCGGGTGTTCGAGGTGGGTGAGCACACCGCGGACGTGCTGGAGGGGCAGGACTTTCCGAAGATCTCGGCGCGCTGGAGCTACGACTGGTCGACGCCGGGGACGGTGCGCATGCATGTGGTCGACAGCGATTACCTCGCGCCGGGCAGTTTCCACGAGCTGACGATTCGGCCGGCCGAAGACGGCGGCAGCGACGTGCACGGGGTGTGGGACAACACCGCCCTTCGCCCGTCGTCCCAGGTGGGGTTGGCGATGGCGCGGTTGATGGGGCGGCGGTTCTTCGTCGCGTATTACACGCGGGTCTTCGATCGGCTGGTCGAGGAGAAAGAGGAGTAGCAACAGCGGTGCCGCCAGCTGTCCGCGGTGCAGCGGACAGGCCGCAGGTTCGCCTCAGCGGTGCGCGAGCGTCGCCGTCACCTCGAACAGCGCCGTGCGGAGCAGGTCGGCGTATGAATCCACATCAATGACCGCGGCGTCGGCGTGGATGGAGACGGTGACGGTGTCGCCGAGGCCGTGCACGCCGTGGGTTAGGTGCATGACCGCGCCGAGGGCGGGGAAGCCGCCGGTGCAGCGGACGGTGCCGCCGCCGAAGGTGAGATCGGCGGGTCCGCGGTGGACGCTGGAGACGACCGTGTGGCCCGCGATCGAGTCTGGCACGTTGTCTATGGGATAGCGGTCGACGTCGCGGCGCAGGATGGGAGCCGGGGTTACGGCGGTGACGCGATCCTGAGCGGACAGCAGCGGATGCTGGGCGCGAAGCCGCCGTTCGGCGAGCGCGGCGGCGATCCGGTCGGCACGCAGACGCAGATCCGGTTCGTCGATGAACAGTTCGACGCCGAGGCTCCGATAGTTGTTGTGGGACAACGACTCACTCGAAAGCGCCATCGGCACTTGAGCGCCGAGTCGCGAAACCGACTCACCCTGCGCCGCAAGGTATTCGGCGAGCGCGACGGACACGGCGGTCAGAACCACGACGGTGATCGTCCAGCCGGGAACGCGAAGCTCCTCGGCAGCGCACACGATCATCCGCGCCCGATGGTCGATAACCCCTTCGGCCCCAATCTTGTTCACCGCGCTCGGCGCGAACCCGGGACCCGGCGGCGGCACCTTTCCCGCTTCCGTCAGCTCGGCCAACTCCGACTGCGCCTGATACGCGCGATATCCGCGAACCGCCGTGCGAACCATCCCGGCGGGTATCCGAGCGGCACCCCACACCGCGCCCGGAATCCGCGAATCTCGCAGGGTCGCAAAGAATTCAGCGGCGATCTTGGAGACTTCGGCCCGCCGCACCCCATCGGTGGTACCGGAACTGCCACGTCTACGGACTGGCGCAACCGCTGCCCCGCCGAACGCCTGCCGGAGTTCCGCGCGGTTCTTGTCGACCGCCCGGTCGATCAGTTCTCCCGCCGTCCGATGGGCAGCTTGTCCCACCGCGTGATCCTCCGCGGACGACCCGGCCGCGTGATCCTCCGCGGGTTCGTCGGCATGCCCTGCCGCACGATCTGCGGCGAATTCCCTGGATATCCGCGCCGCCGGCCGGCCGACAACGCGGTCATCCGCAGCGCGTCCGGCCGCACCCGCAGCCCTCGGCTCACCGTCGTACGCATCCCCCTCGGAGAACAACTTTCGCGCGATCCCCGCCGCCCGCCTCCCATCCGCCAGCGCGTGCGACATCTGAAGCACCACCACGGTGGCGAGCTCGTCGTCCGAGGCCCGCATGGGCGCCCCCGCGACACCGCGGAAGACGTGCAACTTCCACGGGTGAACGGTGGCGTCGACGCCCGTGCCAAGCAGGTCGCCGAGCGCGGCCTCCACCGCGGCCCAGTCCGGGCGCGGCAGCGGGTGCTCGACGAACTGCTCCGCGGAGTATTCACATGGCACCCATGACGGATAGTCGAGATCACCGGGCGTCTCGCGCAGCCGGACCCGTAGGTCCGGTATCCGTGCGCTGCGGGCCGCGACGGCGGTGCGCAGCGTCTCGGTCGGCGCGCCCGCGTCGGCGAAGCTGTAGAGGAGGAACAGATCGTTGCGGGTTCGGGCCGACAGCCAGAACATGGTCGCGTCCTGTGGCGCCATCGAACTCACGCGGGAGACGATAGCCCTCCCGAAAACTATCGATTCCGCGCGGCAACGCTGCTACCGTCTGTAGTAGACCCATTCCACACACGCACGAGCGGAGTGTCGGCCATGGCGAACGGACTCGCGCGAACAGCCGGCGAACAAGCTGATGCGGCGGATCAGCGATATCGCGGCGCGGCATTCATGAAGCGGTCGATCAACAAGGTCTTCCCGACCCACTGGTCGTTCCTGCTCGGTGAGATCGCGCTCTACAGCTTCATCATCCTGCTGCTGTCGGGCATCTATCTCACCCTGTACTTCGACCCATCGATGGCGCACGTCACCTACGACGGCGCCTACCAGCCGCTGCGCGGCGTCGGCATGTCGCGGGCGTACGAGACCGCGCTGAACATCTCCTTCGAAGTACGCGGCGGTCTGTTCGTGCGCCAGGTGCACCACTGGGCGGCGCTGCTGTTCGCGGCCTCGATCATCGTGCACCTGTTCCGCATCTTCTTCACCGGCGCCTTCCGCAAGCCACGCGAGGCGAACTGGGTGATCGGCTCGCTGCTGCTGATCCTGGCGATGTTCGAGGGCTTCTTCGGCTACTCGCTGCCCGACGACCTGCTGTCGGGCACCGGCCTGCGGGCCGCGTTCTCGGGCATCACGATCGGGATCCCGGTGATCGGCACCTGGATGCACTGGCTGATGTTCGGCGGCGACTTCCCCGGCGAGATCATCATCCCGCGCCTCTACATCGCGCACGTGCTGCTCTTCCCCGGGATCATGCTCGCGCTGATCGCCGCCCACATCGCACTGGTCTGGTACCAGAAGCACACCCAGTTCCCCGGCCCAGGTCGCACCGAGAACAACGTGGTCGGCGCGCGCATCGTCCCGGTGTTCGCCGCGGACCAGGGCGCATTCTTCGCCTTCACGCTCGCCGTCGTCGGCCTCATGGGCGGCTTGTTCCAGATCAACCCGATCTGGAACCTCGGACCGTACAACCCCTCCCAGGTCTCCGCCGGTTCGCAGCCGGACTTCTACATGATGTGGACCGACGGTCTGGCGCGCCTGATGCCGCCGTGGGAGCTGTACCTGGGTCGCTACACGGTCCCCGCCTCGTTCTGGGTGGCGCTGACCATGGGCTTGGTGTTCGTCCTTCTCATCTCCTACCCCTGGATCGAGAAGCGCCTGACCAAGGACCACGAGGCGTACCACAACCTGCTACAACGCCCCCGTGACGTTCCGGTGCGCACCGCGATCGGCGCCATGGCGATCACGTTCTACGTGGTGCTGACGATCTCCTGCGTCAACGACATCATCGCCTACAAGTTCGACATCTCGTTGAACGCGACGACCTGGGCGGGCCGCATCGGCGTCCTCCTCGGACCACCGATCGCGTACTTCATCGCCTACCGCCTGTGCCTCGGCCTGCAACGCAGCGACCGCGCGGTGCTCGACCACGGCATCGAGACGGGCGTCGTCAAGCGCCTGCCGCACGGCGAGTACATCGAGGTGCACCAGCCGCTCGGCCCGGTCGACGACCACGGCCACCCGATCCCGCTGGAGTACCAGGGCGCGGCGGTGCCGAAGAAGATGAACCGCCTCGGTTCGGCGGGCAAGCCGGGCACGGGCAGCTTCCTGCGCGCCGATCCGGTGGCCGAGTCCAACCGCAACCTCGCCATCGAGCACGAAGAGGAACACCGTCAGCTCGCGGTGTTGCGGCGCTACCAGGATCGCGTCGCCGGAAACGGCCACGACGAAACCGAATAGCTCGCAGTCGAATTCGAGCGCGCGAAGGCCCCGAGCCGATAGGACCCGGGGCCCGTGCTGACAGCTCGTCGGACCTGATGTTCAGGCCTTGCCGAACTCCCCCGCCGATACTCCGCTCAGGAATGCGTCCCACTCGCCAGGGGTGAACGCCAAGACCGGGCCGACGCCCTTGTCCTTGGTGTCGCGGACAGCCACATTGCCGCCGTCGAGAAATGCCACTTCCACGCAGTTCCCGTCGGGGCCGCTGTATGTGCTCTTACGCCACACAGCGCCCGTCAAATCAACTTCCACGGCACTAGCTCCTTTGCTGCGTCGAGAACGGGAATTTCCAACCGAGATCGTTCTAACTAGCACCGGCATCCGGCGTGGAACGTCGAATACCGTGGTGCGCCTGGTGGTAGCGCGCAACCATATCGGTGCGCGGTATCGCACTGAAGTTCGGGACGAATACGCCCCGCGGGTTGCCCCCGCGGGCTAAACCCTAGCAGGTTCACCGAAGGATTTGCCGGTCTCTTGCCAGTTCAACCATCCTATTTGCCAAGCTTGCGAAGGCCTCGAGTTGCGGAGACATTGCCGGTCCTGAGATTTCCGGCGAAAAGGCGCGGAGGGCATGCATTTGTTCCGGCGTGATTGGTCCGTGATCCGTCGATCGAGGCACCGAGGGCCGCCCCTCGCGGCGCAGACTGGACACCGCGTGGATCATGGACCTTATGGTCGAACGCCCACGCGACGAGGCAGGTCGCGCCCGCAACCCCCGCCCACGAGACCGGTTCGGCCGCCCGCTACCACTCGGTAGCGAGGGCGTGCCGAGAATTCCGGACGATCTGAATCTGCCACCCCAGCAAACTCTTACCCTTGCCCAGCAACTTTTGGACGACGGTCTGGCATTCAATGCACACGAGGTATTGGAGGCGGCATGGAAGAACGGACCGTTCGCCGAAAGGATGCTGTGGCAGGGACTCGCGCAATACGCGGTCGGCCTGACACACATACAACGCGGTAATCCGAAGGGCGCGCGTACCCTGCTCGGTCGCGCGGTCGGCCGACTGCGGGCCTACGAACCAGGCGATAGCGGCAATTCGGACGACGATTGTCATGACGACGGCGCGGACGACTCGACAGAACTCCGAAACCGCACGCTGCCCTATGACATCGATGGCGCGGGACTCATCGCGCGGGCCGAAACGCTGCTCGCCGCGTTGGACTCCGGAGCCGCGATCACCGAGGACGACCTCAAGCCGCGGCTGCGCGTCCGATAACCGTCGGCGCGGACGCCTACCATGGCAGTCGTGCCCGCCGCCCAGCTCGACTCACTCGCTCAAGGCGCTGGCCGCTATGCGCCGAGCCCGTCCGGCGACCTGCACCTGGGCAATCTGCGCACCGCACTGCTCGCCTGGCTGTTCGCGCGATCGAGCGGACGGCGGTTCCTGATGCGGATCGACGACCTCGATCGGGTGCGCCCCGGCGCGGCGGAACGCCAGCTCGCCGATCTCGCTGCCATCGGACTCGACTGGGACGGCCCGGTGGTGCGCCAATCCGAGCGCCTGCCGCACTACGACGCCGCCATCGAGCGGCTCACCGCCGCCGGTCTGACCTACGAGTGCTACTGCACAAGAAGGGAAATCCAGCAGGCCGCGACCGCACCGCACGGGCCGATGGGCGCCTACCCGGGAATCTGCCGCACCCTTGGCCCCGAGGCTCGCGCGCGCCGCAGGGCCGAGGGCAGGCCCGCCGCGCTGCGACTGCGTGCCGCGGCCGCAGATTTCGAAGTCGTCGACGACCTGCACGGCCGCTACCGAGGCCCGGTCGACGACGTCGTGCTGCGCCGCGGCGACGGCACGCCCGCCTACAACCTCGCGGTGGTGGTCGACGACGCCGAGCAGGGCGTAGACCAAGTGGTGCGCGGCGACGACCTGCTGCCGTCCACCCCGCGCCAGGCCTACCTGGCGAGCCTGCTCGACTTGCCGATCCCGCGCTACGCGCATGTGCCGTTGGTACTCAACGAAAATGGTCAACGGCTGGCCAAGCGCGACGGCGCGGTGACGCTCGCCGACCGACGCGCCCTAGGCAACACGCCCGACCAGGTTGTGAGCTTGCTCGCCGGCTCGCTCGGCTACACCGCGAGCACGCCGTCGCAGCTCCTCGAACGTTTCGATCCGGCGCGACTGCCGCGAGAACCTTGGATCCTGGCCGTCGATGGGTTGTTGCAACCCAGCGGGTGTCCGTAACGTACCGAATCGACCACTGATCAACCGATCACCACGAGGACACAGCATGACGAGCGGTGGGTACGACCCCAACCAGAATCCCCAGGGCGGGTACGGCCAGCCGTACCCGCAGGGCCAGCCCCAGTACGGGCAGCAGCCGCAGTACGGGCAGGACCCCTACGGGCAGCAGCAGCCGCAGCAGTACGGGCAGCCGCAGCAGCAGTACGGTGCGCAACCCCAGTACGGCCAGGACCCTTACGGCCAGCAGCCGCAGTACGGGCAGCAGCCGCAGTACAACCAGGATCCGTACGGCCAGCCGCAGTACGCGCAGCAGCAGGGTTACGGGGCAGGTGGTTTCGGCGGTGCGCAGCCCGGTGAGCTGCTGCCGCGGTTCGGCGCGCGTCTGATCGACAACGTGATCGCGGGTATTCCGGCGGGCATCGTGTACTTCGTGCTCCTCGCCGTCCTGCCCTCCAACCTGATCTCGTCGATCCTCGGGCTCGCCGTCTATTTCGCTCTGGTGACCGGTTACTTCGTCGGTATGGAGACCACGCAGGGCACCACCCTCGGTAAGAAGCTCCTCGGCATGCGAGTGGTCGCGCCCGGCGGCGCCGCCAAGATCGACCCGGTGACCTCGCTCAAGCGCAACCTGTTCGTCGCGCTGAACATCGTCTACTGCCTCGGCAACCTGGCCTCGTTCGGTCTCGGCATCTACATCGCCGTGACCATCGAGCAGGACCCGAACAAGCAGGGCTGGCACGACAAGTTCGCGGGCGGCACCCAGGTCGTCAAGGGCTGACCCACCCCGGCAAACACTCAGGGGCGCTTCCCGCAAGGGAGCGCCCCTGAGTCGTTTCGGCACGAGCCATTCGGCGCCAGTCTTGGACGCGAGTCGCTGTCAGCGCCAGTTGTTTTCAGCGTCCTGCCGTTTCAGCATCAGCCGCTTCCGGCGCGAGCCGTCGCCGGCGCGAGCCGTTCGCTGCGGATCGTTTGGCGACTCACCACCCCGCGACGACGCCCACAAAGCTGAGCACCCAGTACAGAACGCCGAGCACGAGGCCGCCCGCACCGACCCACACACCGGCCTGAGCCATGCCCTTGCCCTCGTAGTTGCCGGACTGCTTCATCTGATTCAGCGCGACGACACCGAGCACCAAACCGATGATGCTCGGCAGCAGGAAGCAGCAGGACGCGACACCGGCGATGGAGACGATCATCGCGGCGATCGCAAGACCGTTGGATCCCTGGCTCGGTGGCTGGCCGTACGGCTGATAGCCCTGGGGATAACCGTAATTCGGCTGCTGCGGATAAGGCGCCGGTCCCGACTGGTACGGCGAACCGCTCGCGGGCTGCTGGTAGTTCGGGTACGGCTGCTGCTGTTGCGGATACTGCGGCTGCGACGGCGGCGGCTGCTGCGGATACTGCGGGGTGGAGGGGTACCCGGTCGGTTCGGAGTTCGGATACTGCGGTACCGAGCCCTGGGCGCCGGAGTCCGGCGACACGCCTTGGCCGCCGTACTGCTTCCACCACTCGTCGGAATCGCCGGGATTCGTCATGGGTACAGCGTAATGGGCGCAGGGGGACCCGGTCCGCCCAAAATTTCGCACGGCAGCGGCGATGGTCCGCCCTGCACGACCGACCGCCCCACGCGACCAAGCCCCAGCTGGGAGGATGATGCCCGTGAGTGATGTGCATAAATCCGAAGAACACGAGGGGTCTGGGCGCCCCGCGCCGGACCACGCGGCATTCGCCCAGGTCGCGCGGGGGTACTACACACCGATCGTCGCGCTGTTCACCGCGACGCTGATCATTTCGAATATCTGCGCCACCAAGGGCGTCGAATTCTTCCGCGACGAATCGGTCACGGTGGGACCGCTCCAGATCCTGCCGATCGTCACCGACGGCGCGTTCTTCCTCTTTCCCCTGGCCTACGTCCTCGGCGACGTGCTGAGCGAGGTGTACGGCTTCCGCGCCACCCGGCGCGCCATCTACTACGGCTTCGGCGCCCTGGTGCTGACCGTGCTGTGCTTCGCGATCGTGCTTCGCCTGCCCTCCGCCGGTTTCTACGAGAACCAGGAGGCGCTGCGCAGCATCGTCGGTCCGGTGCCGCGGCTGGTGATCGCGGGTCTCGCCGGGTATTTCGTCGGCCAGCTGCTGAATTCCGCGACGCTGGTGCTGATCAAGGAACGGACCAAGGAGAAATACCTGTGGGCCAGGCTGATCGGCTCGACCGTGGTCGGCGAATTCGCCGACACCCTGATCTTCTGCTCGATCGCCGCGGCCGCCATCGGCATCGAAACCTGGCAGCAGTTCGTGAATTACGTGATCATCGGCTTCCTCTGGAAGACGCTGGTCGAGGTGCTCGTCATGCCGCTCACCTACCGGGTGATCGCGCTGCTGAAGAAGCACGAGCCCGGTTACGCGCCACGCGCGGTCGACCCGCTGCACGCGTAGAGCGCGAGTCGCTCAATCCCCGCCTCGCACACCGCCGAAGGCGAGGCGGGGATGCGCCTCGGACAATGCGGGCCTGCGACTACGGCGTGCGGATGCGGCCCTTCCAGCGGCCCAATGTTTCAGCTTTGAACTCGTCGAAAGTGCCGTCGTCGATACTGGCGCGAATTCGGTCGACCAGGCGAACGGTGAAGCGCTCGTTGTGAATCGTGCACAGCGTGGCGGCCAGCATCTCCTTGGCTTTGAAGAGATGGTGGATGTAGGCGCGGGTGTAGTTCGCGCAGGTGTAGCAGTCGCAGGTCTCGTCGATCGGGGTGAAATCGCGGCGGAAGCGACTGGTGTTGATGTTGAAGCGGCCCTCGGCGACGTAGATGGCGGCGTTGCGGGCGACGCGCGACGGATTCACGCAGTCGAAGGTGTCCGCGCCGTTCTCCACCGCGACGAAGATGTCCTCCGGCTCGCTGATGCCGAGCATGTGCCTCGGTTTGTCCTGCGGCAGTTCGTCGCAGCACCAGCCGACGATGGCGCCGAGATTGTGCTTCTCCAATGCGCCGCCGATGCCGTAACCGTCGAAACCCGTTCCGCCAATGCCGCGGATCGCCTCCAGTTCGCGACATGCCTTGCGGCGCAAGTCTTCGTACTGCGCGCCCTGGATGACGGCGAACAGCGCCTGGTATGGCCGGTGCGTGCGGGCCGCGGTCAGCCGCTCGTGCTCGTCGATGCAGCGCTGCGCCCATTCGTGCGTGCGCTGTAGCGACTTCTCTTGGTAGGCACGGGTGTTCAGCAACGTGGTGAGCTCGTCGAAGGCGAACATGATGTCCGCGCCGAGCTGGTGCTGGATGCCCATCGAGACTTCCGGGGTGAACCGGTGCGTGGAGCCGTCCAGGTGCGAGCGGAAGGTGACGCCGTCGTCGTCGACGGTGGCGAGGCGCTCCTTGCCCGCCGCGATCACGTCGTCGCTGCGCACGTCGACGGCCTCCATCGCGAGCACCTTCTTGAAGCCGACGCCAAGCGACATCACCTGGAAGCCGCCACTGTCGGTGAAGGTGGGTCCCGGCCAGTTCATGAACGCGCCGAGTCCGCCCGCCTCGTCCACGATGTCCGCGCCCGGTTGCAGGTAGAGGTGATAGGCGTTCGCCAGCAGCGCCTGCGCGCCGAGTTCGCTCATCGTCTCCGGCAACACCGCCTTGACCGTCGCCTTCGTGCCGACGGGGATGAACGCCGGCGTCGCGACAGCGCCGTGCGGCGTCTGGATGACACCCGAGCGACCGTGCCGCCCGTCCAGCCGGGCGCCAACGCTGAAGGAGAACGATTCCGCTGCTGACACGCCCCTCATCCTCTCAGGCGCCCCAACCCACCCCGCGCCGCCCGTCCGCTGCCACCGCCACCCGGCGCTCGACCACCGCCATTGCCTGCCGCGCCCGTGGTCATTGCCGCCCACCTGCTCGCCCGCAGCCATCCGCCGCTCAACCGCTGCCGCCTCGCCCGCCGCATCCGGCCCTGCTCCGGGCCACCGCCGCCAGCCGCCAGCCCACATCACCAACGCACGACCACGCCACCACCCGGATCGCCCGCCGCACGCACCGCGCCGCGAAACCCGAACTCGCGCCACCCGCCGGTCCGAGCCGCCCGTCCGCTGCCACCGACACCCGCCCCGCTCTAGCACCCTCGCGGTCGTCGACCGCCGCCATCGCCGCCTGCCGCGCCCGCGGTCATCGCCGCCCGTCGCTCGTCCACCGCTCGCCGCTCGCCGCTCGCCGCTCGTCCGCCACCCGTCCGCCGCTCGCCGCTCGTTGCCAAGCGCTGGCCTCGCCGTCCGCCCGCGACCATCGCCCATCCAACCCTGACGTCGACACCCGGCCCGACCACGGTGATCGCCGCCCACCGCATCCCGCACCCGTCGGGGACACCGCCGCCCGTCGCCAATCCGCATCACCAACGCACGACCACGCCGCCGCCCGCAACGCCAGCCGCCGCCC
The DNA here is from genome assembly GCF_900215415.1 of Nocardia amikacinitolerans. Taxonomy (NCBI): domain Bacteria; kingdom Bacillati; phylum Actinomycetota; class Actinomycetes; order Mycobacteriales; family Nocardiaceae; genus Nocardia; species Nocardia amikacinitolerans. The sequence continues at coordinate 63,534 of NZ_OBEG01000004.1, forward strand.
GCGGAATCGAACCGCGCGACCGCCGCCGGTCAACCGCCGGTCGCGTCGCCCACCGCGTGCCCATCCGACCCCTCGCGGGCAGTCCCCGCTCATTCCGGCAGGTGCGACTCGAACCCGTAGGCGTCCAGCTCCGCGAGAAACTCACCCGGTTCGACCAATTGGTCGATGTGCCGAACTCCGGCTGGAAAGGATCCGACGCGCTGCACCAGCAAGGCGGCCACCAGGCCAGTTGCGTGACTCTGCCGGTGGCCGACGAACCAGGCCGACGTGGCACCCGACTCGGCGACCACCGCGAACCGTTCCGAGCCGACGTGCACGCGCGCGAGCAACCACTCGACCACGCGCCCGCGCATCAGGCGCGCGAGGAGCGGCCGACGTGCCGCGCCGATCGACCAGGTCAACGGGCGGGAGTCGAGGGCGAGACCGGTCCGCGCCTCATCGATCCCCAGGGTGTGCACGAGTGTGTATTGATCGGAGAACGGGAAGCGGTGGACCATGCGACCGCCCCCGGGGAAGGCCATCCGCCAGGAGCCGGACATGGTGCCGAGACCGTCGAGTGTCCAGCGCAGCGCGGCCGGACCGTGCGCCTCGCCGGATCCGAGGACGGCGCCGATTCGAACCGTCCGCCCGCCCGAGAATTCGACCACCCGGCGGGCCAGCAGATTCGACACACCCGGTATCAGTCCGACGCTGAGCACACCGACGGCGTCGTGCGCCGCCGCCAGGTCGTCGAGTTCCTCGATGCCGCGCAGCACCCCGTGCGACGCGCTCACGTCCAAGTAGTGCACGCCGCGTTCGAAGCAGGCGCGCGCGACCCTCGCGTTGTCGAGTTCGGCGCACATCAGCACGACCGACGCGTCGTCCAGCACCTCGGCCAGCTGCCGGTCGTCGGCGATGTCCGCCCGAACCATCTCGGCGCCGTCTACCGCCCGCGCCCGCTCGGGACGACGGCCGACGAGCCGCACGCGCTGACCAGCGGCGACCAGCGCTCCGGCCGCTTCGCGCCCGACAGTGCCGTATCCGCCGAGAATGACCACCGTCATGACCGATTCCTCACTAGAGTTCGACTCTAATCAGATATAGACTTCGGTCATGAGCGCCGTCAAGGGGACGACCAAGCGGGCCCTCAAAGCCCTGGAGACGCGTCGGCGGATACTGGCCGCCGCAGGCGAGTTGTTCGTCGAGCAGGGCTACGGCGCGACGAACCTGCAAGAGATCGCCGCGCGCGCGGGCGTAGCGGTGCAGACCATCTACTTCACGTTCGGCAACAAACGCACACTGCTGAAGGAGCTGGTCGACGTCACGATCGCGGGCGACGACGAACCGGTCGCGACCATGGAACGCGAGTGGTTCCGCACCGCCATGGCCGCGGCGACAGCGCAGAAGCACCTGCGCGCGCACATCGCGGGCACCCGCCCGGTCCTCGAACGTATCGCGCCGATACACAAGGTGATCGAGACGGCCGCGGCGACCGACCCGGAGGTCGCGGCGATGTGGCCCGCGGACCAGCCGGACCCGCGCTACACCGTGCAACTACGCACCGCCACCACCTTGATGACGAAACCCGGTGCGCGCCAAGCCGTCTCACCGGAAGAAGCCGCCGACCTCCTCTACGGCCTGCTCAGCACCGAACTCTTCCTCCTACTCGTCCGCACCAGAGGCTGGACCCCCCAGCGCTGGGAGGACTGGGTCTACACCACCCTCCTCCCCCAACTCTGCGAATGACCGAGCTAGCGAGGCGGGTTGCCGCGTCGTTCGACCTCCGACTGAATGGCCTCCAGCTCAGCGATATCCGCGGCGTCCTCCTCCATCCGCGTACGTCTGGCCTCGAACGTCGCGTAGCGCGCTGCCGAGACCTGGTTGGCTTCATCGGCCGACACTCGCCCGGCGTTGCGGAGCACACCACGCTCGTTGAAATCCAGGAACTTGTCGGTCATGGTGATCCAGTCCGCCATGCGGATTTGCTCTCGGCGTTCCGCACGATCCTCGGCGAAGTCGAGGAACATCGTCGTCAGCCTGTTGAGCTGCTTCAGCTCCGACTCGACGAGGTAGTTCTTCGCGATATTGACGTCACCTTTTCGGACAACCGCGCCCTTCCAAACCGTGAGGCCCATGTTCGGCTTCTCTGGGTCGCAACGCTTTACGACGAGTTCCGCGGCGGTGTGCCCGGAAACCGCGTAGAGCAGCTTGTTCTGGATTGTGGCGAAGAACGTCTGCGCGACAGCGGACTTGGGGTCGTAGTCGACACTCGACACCGCGAACACGTCGCGGACCTTGAGGTAGAACCGTTTCTCGGATGCGCGGATATCGCGGATCCGTTCGAGCAGTTCGTCGAAGTAGTCGACGCCCTGCGGATCCTTGAGTCGGGCGTCGTTCATGGCGAAGCCCTTGATCAGGTAGTTGCGCAGGACGGTGGTCGCCCAGCGGCGGAACTGCACGCCGCGCGGGGACCGGACGCGGTAGCCGACTGCCAGGATGACGTCGAGGTTGTAGTGGTCGATCTCGCGTTCGACGCGCCGCCCGCCCTCGTGACGAACTATCCGGAATTTCCGGATAGTTGCCTCCATCACACACTCGTCATCGGCATAGATCGTTTTGATGTGCTCGTTGATCGTCCTGACGTCTTTGTCGAATAGCTCGGCCATCTGACGCTGCGTCAGCCAAACGGTTCCGTCGACCGTGCGAAGCTGCACTTCGGCGCGGCCGTCTTCGGTGTTGTAGACGATGAACTCGCCGGACACCTGCGGCGCGAGATCACCATTGGTGCCGTCGAGCGGTTCATCAGGGTTGTTCATACCTTGATCTCCTACTTGCACCGTGGACCGCCGAGGACTTCGCGGCAAGACGGCAGCACCCCTCGAGTATTACGAATTCCGGAGTGCTCGCGTCGACTTCGGGCGCCCGACCAAAGACCTCGGGCCCCGCTGGAGCCACCTGCTGCGGGGGCTCGGCGTATCCAGGACCGAATGTCACGGCCCCATAACGATGGTACGACCTTGCGGCGACAGAGACCGCGGGCACACGCGTCAGGCTTCGGCCGCCGCCGCGGCGAACTGCGCGCTGTAGAGCCGGTAGTACGCACCGCGCTCCTCGAGCAGCCGCTCGTGCGTGCCGTGCTCGACGATCCGTCCCGCCTCCATGACGACGATCAGATCGGCGTCGCGGATGGTGGAAAGGCGGTGGGCGATGACGAAACTCGTTCGGTCTCTGCGCAGCGCGGCGGTGGCGTGCTGGACGAGCAGTTCGGTGCGGGTGTCCACCGAGCTGGTCGCCTCGTCCAGGATCAGGATCGAGGGCTTGGCCAGGAAGGCGCGGGCGATGGTGATCAGCTGCTTCTCACCCGCGCTTACGCCCGAACCCTCCTCATCGATGATCGTGTCGTAACCGTCGGGCAGCGCGTGCACGAACCGGTCGACGTAGGCCGCCCTCGCCGCGGCGAGGATCTCCTCTTCGCTCGCGTTCGGATTGCCGTAGGCGATGTTCTCCCGGATGGTGCCGCGGAAGAGCCAGGTGTCCTGCAACACCATGCCGATCCGGGAACGCAGGTGATCGCGGGTGATCTCGGTGATGTCGACGCCGTCGATGGTGATCGTCCCGGCGTCCAGCTCGTAGAAGCGCATGAGCAGGTTCACCAGCGTGGTCTTGCCCGCGCCGGTCGGCCCGACGATCGCGACAACGTGCCCCGGCTCGGCGACCAGCGAAAGCCGCTCGATCACCGGCTTCTCCGGCACGTACCGGAACGAGACGGCCTCGAACTCGACCCGCCCGCGATCCACCGGCCTGGTGTTCTCCATGACCGGATCGGGGCTCTGCTCCTCGGCGTCGAGGATCTCGAAGATCCGCTCGGCCGAGGCAACGCCCGATTGCAGCAGGTTCGCCATCGCGCCGATCTGGGTCAGCGGCTGACTGAACTGCCTGGAGTACTGGATGAACGCCTGCACCTCGCCGAGCGAGAGATGACCTGTGGCCACCCGCAGACCGCCGACCAGTGCAACCAGCACGAAGTTCACGTTCCCGAGGAACATGATCGCGGGCATGATCAGACCCGAGATGAACTGCGCCTTGAAGCTGGATTCGTAAAGCGCCTGGTTGCGCTCGTCGAACTGCCTGCCGACCTCGCGGCCTCGTCCGAACGCGGTGACCACCTCGTGGCCGGTGTATGCCTCCTCGACCTGGGCATTGACCAGGCCGGTGTACTTCCACTGGTCGACGAAGTGCGGCTTGGACCGCTTGGCGATCTGCGCGGTGACGACGATCGCGCCCGGCACGGTGAGCAGCGCGATCAGCGCGAGCAGCGGCGAGATCCAGAACATCATGATCAGGATGCCGATCACCGAGAACACCGACATGAGCAGCTGGCTCATGGTCTGCTGCAAGCTCTGCGAGACGTTGTCGACGTCGTTGGTGACGCGGCTCAGCACGTCACCGCGCGGCTGTGAGTCGAAGTAGCGCAACGGCAGTCGATGGATCTTGTCCTCGACCTCGCCGCGCAGCCGCTTGACCGTCCGGTTGATGACGATGTTGAGCAGGTAGGCCTGCAACCAGCCGAACACGGAGGCGCCGACGTAGAGCGCGAGCACGAGCAGCAGGACCCGGCCCACCGCGCCGAAATCCACGCCGACGCCGGGGATCACGTTCATGGCGCTGAGCATGTCGGCGAGGGTGTCGTTGCCGCTCTCGCGCAGCCGCTCGACGGCCTGCTCCTTGGACAGCCCGCGCATCGCCTCGAGGTTCTTGCCGACCACGCCGTCGAAGACCAGGTTGGTCGCCTTGCCGAGCAGGTACGGGCCGAGGGTGTTGAGCACCACCGAGACGACCGCGAGGCCGACGATGCACCAGACGTAGAACCGTTCCGGGGCGAGCCTGCGCAGCAGCCGCTTCAGCGACGGACCGAACGACTTCGCCTTCGCGTCCGGTGACCCGGGAGTGGGAGCCCCTGGCCTCATCGCGCCTCCTCCACACTCAGCTGAGACGCCACGATCTCCTGGTACTCGGGACAGTCGCGCAGCAATTGCTCGTGGGTGCCGATGCCCGCCATCACGCCGTCTTCGAGCACGATGATCTGGTCCGCGTCGCGGATGGTCGCGATGCGCTGGGCCACGATGATCACCGAGGCGTTCTCGGTCTCCGGCTTGAGCGCCTCGCGCAGCCTTGCGTCGGTGGCGACGTCGAGCGCGGAGAACGAGTCGTCGAACAGGTAGATCCGCGGTCTGCGCACAAGTGCTCGCGCGATGGCGAGGCGCTGGCGCTGACCGCCGGAGACCGTGGTGCCGCCCTGCGCCACCGGCGTCTCCAGTCCTTGCGGCATCTCCCGCACGAAGTCGGCGGCCTGCGCGATCTCGAGGCAGCGCCACAGTTCCTCGTCGGTGGCGTCCGGGTTGCCGTAGCGCAGGTTGCTCGCGACCGTGCCGGAGAACAGGTACGCCTTCTGCGGAACCAGACCGATCTGTTCGCGCAGCACTTCCAGGTCGAGGTGGCGGACATCGGTGCCGCCCACGTACACCGCGCCGTCGGTGACGTCGATCAGCCGCGGTATCAGGTTCAGCAGCGTCGTCTTGCCGGAACCGGTGGAACCGACGATGGCCGTCGTGGTGCCCGGCTCCACCTGGAAACGGATCGCGCGCAGCACTGGCTTCTCCGCGCCGGGAAAGGCGAACTCGCAGAACTGCAAGTCGATCGAGGCCGGGTCGCCTTTGAACGGTTGCGGTAGGCGCGGCGGAAGCACCGAGGACTCGGTGGCGAGCACCTCGCCGATCCGGTCGGCCGAGACCGCGGCGCGCGGCGCCATCATGGCCAGGAACGACGCCATCATGACCGCCATCAGGATCTGCAAGATGTAGGACAACATCGCGGTCAGCGAGCCGATCTGCATCTCGCCCGAGTCGATCAGGTGCCCGCCGAACCAGATCACCGCCACCGCCGTGACATTGCTGATCAGCATGACCGTCGGGAACATCAGCGCCATCAGCCTGCCGACCCGCAGCGAGGCCTCGGTGAGTTCGCTGTTGGCGACGCCGAACCGCCAGGTCTCCTGCCGCTCCCTGACGAACGCGCGCACCACCCGGATGCCGGTGATCTGCTCGCGCAGCACCCGGTTGACCGCGTCGATGCGCTCCTGCATGTCGCGGAAGCCGGGCACCATCCTGGCGACGACGACTCCCATCGCCAGCGCCAGCGCGGGCACCGCGATGAGCAGCAGCCAGGAAAGACCCAGGTCTTCGCGCAGCGCCATGACGATGCCGCCGACGCACATGATCGGCGCCATCACCAGGATGGTCGCCGACATCACGACGAGCAGCTGAACCTGCTGAATGTCGTTGGTGTTGCGGGTGATCAGCGAGGGCGCGCCGAACATGCCGACCTCGCGCGCGGAGAAGGTGCCGACCCGGTGCACCAGCGCGCCGCGCAGGTCACGACCCGCGCCCATGGCCGCCTGCGCGCCGAGATAGACCGAGAACGCGGACGCGACGATCTGCACACCCGTGACCGCGAGCATCCACAGGCCCGTTGTCCAGATGTAACCGATGTCACCCTTCGTGACGCCGTTGTCGATCAGATCGGCGTTCAGGCTGGGCAGGTAGAGCATCGAGATGACCGAAACCAGCTGGAGCGCAACGACCCCCGCCAGTTGTGCGCGGTAGGGGTACAGATGAGCTCTGAGCAGTCGGATCAACATGATGCTTCGCAGGCTACCGGCAATCGCGGACACCCGTCGTGGCGTTTTCCTCTAGGCGGAACCGCAGCTCAGCGCCGCTCCCAGGCGCCGGGGTCGCCGGTGAGCGCATCGACGAACTCGGGCAACCGGTCGGCGACGATGTCGGCGACGGTCACGTTCTCCAGCACCGCGCGGATGTTCACACGCAACGCGATCCACACCGACTGCAAGGGCTCGGCCGCGCCCGGATACTTCACGTCCTCGGGGCGCTGCCCGCGCACCGAGGCGAGCGGGCCCTCGATCGCGCGGATCACGTCGGCGATGGAGATCTCGGCCGCGGGCCTGGCCAGCGAGTATCCGCCGTCCGGCCCACGCCTGCTGACGACAAGCTCGGCGCGGCGCAGCTCGCCGAGCACGGTCTCGAGCACCTTGGGCGGAATGCGTTGCGCGGCCGCGATGGAGTCGGCCTTGATCTTGGCGTCCGGCGTTGCCCGGGCGATCTCCAGCAGGGTTCGCACCGCGTAATCGACCTTCGCGGTGATGTGCACGGCTACTCCCAGGCGTGTTCGACGACGCGCACGAATCTACGCGGTGCCGCAGGCGGTCAACACGCAGGTGGCCGAGTCGAGGAGCGTGGTCTCCAGCAACGAGTCCTCCGCGCCGGGCACCAGCTCCTTCGAAATCAGCGCGACCCCGAGCACCTCGAGCGCCGCGCAGGCCCGCACCCGCGCCTCGTCGGTGGGATTCGGACCGGCCAGCCAGTCGCGCAGCACCCGATTCGAGTCCATCAGGTCCGGATATCGGTCGGCCATCGCGTTGACGATCGCCACCGCGTCGCGCACGCACAGCGCCCCCGCGTCGCGGTGCCGGATGAGCCCGCGCAGGTGCGCACGCAACACCGCGCGCACACCCTCGGCGTTGTACGGAACGGCGTCGATGTCCTCCACGACCGAACGTAGGTGGTCGATGATCGGATCGATGATGGCCAATAGCAGATCGAGCTTCGAGGGGTAGTGATAGTACAGCGAAGCCTTTGTGATTCCTACCGCATCCGCGACCTCACGAAGGCTCGTCTGCTCGAATCCCTTGGCGGCGAATAGCTTCACAGCGGCGTCGCGGATCGCGATCTTAGTGCCGCTACCTGCGATAACGCTGTCGGGTGCGTCGGGGCCGGCCATTGGATGATCCTCTCGTCAATTCTGCGCGGGGCTAACGTTGCCACCAAAATTGAGGTTGTACCTCCACTTACTCGCTCGGTAGTCTACCTACCGCACGGTAGGCAGAAAGCGAAAGTGGAGGCGGGGACAGGCAGGGCGCCCCGCGAGAGTGCTGTCTACGCGCCATGATCCAGCACGTACCAGTCATCGCTAGGAGTACCCGCGTGTCCGTTTACCTCTATAGATTCGGAAAGTTCGCTTTCCGCCGGAAATGGATAGTGCTTCCGGTCTGGCTTGTCCTCTTCGTGCTCCTGGGTGGTCTGGGCGCGCAGCTCAGCAAACCGATGAGCAACGACTTCAGCATGCCCGAGCTGCCCTCGGCACGGGCCAACGACATTCTCGACAAGCACTTCCCCGGTGCGTCCGAGGCTTTCAAGTTCGACGCCGTCACCGGAACTTACGTCATCGGCGCGCCCGAAGGGCAGAAGCTGACCGATCCCGCGAACCGTGCGGCGGTCGAGGCGTTCATCGCCAAGCTCAACCAGCTCGACATCGTCGACCACGAGAAGCCGATCGTGAACCCGATCGACGCCGCGGAGAAGATGGGCTGCCTGGCGAACCCGGATCCGTCGCAGTGCAGTGGCGCCCCGCTGAACGTGCTCAGCAAGGACGACCCGAACTCCGTCGCGTTCATGAGCGTGCCGTTCAGCATCGCGAAGTTCACCGACGTCACCGACGAGAACCGCAAGGCGGCCTACGACGTCGGCGCCGACGCGCGCAACTCCGGCCTCGTCGTCGAGGTGAGCGGTTCCATCGCCCAGACCCAGGAGCAGCCGAGCGGTACCGCCGAGCTGATCGGCATGGGCGTCGCGCTCGTCGTGATGATCGTGGCCTTCGGCGCCATCGTCGCGGCCTTCGTGCCGATCGTCACCGCGATCATCGGCCTCGGCGCTGCCACCTCGGTCATCCTGTTGGGCACCTCGTTCATCGAGGTCCCGAGCTTCACCACGTTCCTCGCCTCGATGATCGGCATCGCGCTGTCCATCGACTACGCGCTGTTCATCGTCTCGCGCTACAAGCACGAACTCGCCGTGCAGGATTCGCCGGAAGAGGCGGCGGGCACCGCGCTCGGCACCGCCGGTTCCGCTGTGGTGTTCGCCGGTCTGACCGTGATCATCGCGCTGGCCGGCCTGAGCATCGTCGGCGTCGAGTTCCTGACCTTCATGGGTCTCGGCGGCGCGATCGCGGCGGCGTTCGCGGTGATCACCGCGACCACGCTGATGCCCGCGCTGCTCGGCGCGTTCGGCCGATTCCTGTTCAAGCCGAAGCTGCCGCTGGTCGCCAAGCACGACCCGGAGGACGACTCCGTTGTCACCAACGGCATGCGTTTCGGCCGCCTGATCGGCAAGGCCCCGTGGGCCGCGCTCGTGCTGTCCATCGTGGCGCTCGGTGCGCTCGCCGCCCCGGCCGCCGGTCTGAACCTGGGGCTGCCCGGCGAGGACAGCATGCCCAAGACCTCGACCGTGCGTAAGGCCTACGAGCTGCGCACCGAGGGCTTCGGCGAGGGCAGCAACGGCGTGCTCAACGTCGCGGTCGATCTGAGCAACGTCGCGCCCGAACAGCGTGACGAGGCCGTCAACGCGCTGCGCGAGAAGCTCGCGTCCTACGACAACATGGACTACGTCACCGAGCCGCAGTTCAGCGGCGAGGACAAGGCGGGCGCGCTGCTCGACGGCGTGCCGAAGTCGGGCCCGAACAACCAGGACACCAAGGACCTGGTGCGCGACGCCCGCGACGCGGAAGGCGAACTCAAGGCGCAGTACGGCATGGAGTACGGCATCACCGGCACCACCGCCATCTACGCCGATGTCGACCACGTGCTGCTCAGCAAGATCGCGCCCTACCTCGCCATCGTGGCGGGCGCCGCGTTCATCCTGCTGATCCTGGTGTTCCGCTCGATCCTGGTGCCGCTGACCGCGGCGCTCGGCTTCCTGCTCTCCATGGCCGCGACCTTCGGCGCGACCGTGCTGATCTTCCAGGAGGGCAAGCTCGGCCTGATCGACGACCCGCAGCCGATCGTCAGCTTCATGCCGATCATGCTCATCGGCCTCGTCTTCGGTCTCGCCATGGACTACCAGGTCTTCCTGGTGACCCGCATGCGCGAGGAGTACGTGCACGGCAAGTCGCCGAAGGAAGCGGTGGTGGCCGGTTACCACCACGGCGCCCGCGTGGTGACCTCCGCCGCGATCATCATGATCTCGGTGTTCGCCTCCTTCATCCTGGAGTCGGACGTGACCGCGAAGTCCTTCGGTTTCGCGCTGGCGGCGGGCGTGCTGTTCGACGCCTTCATCGTCCGCATGGTGCTGATCCCGTCGCTGCTGGTGATCATGGGCAAGTGGTCCTGGTGGATGCCGAAGTGGCTGGACCGGATCGTGCCTGACATCGACGTCGAGGGCACCAAGCTGCGCGATCTGCAGCAGAAGTCCGTCGAGCTGAAGAAGAAGGAACCGGTCGCCGTGAGCTGATCGGATTCCGCCGAACCGACCGTCGGCCCCGCACCATGGTGCGGGGCCGACGGCGTTTTTTCTTGAACTCGAGTCCAGTACGCAGCAGACTCGGGGTGTTCGACTCTTTGCTCGGTAGACCGCCTGCGCATCGGTGCGCGGCGGAGGTAGTTCGCGAGCGCGGGGCGGGTGAGCCGCGTGTTCGTTCCAGAACCGGCTCGATCCGAAAACCGCGAGGAGAACCTGTGTCCGTGTATCTGTACCGGTGGGGGAAGTTCGCCTTTCGCCGCAAGTGGATAGTCCTGCCGGTCTGGCTCGTCCTCTTCATGCTGCTCGGCGCGCTGGGCGCCCAGCTGAAAGAGCCGATGACCGACGACTTCAGCCTGCCGAACCTGCCGTCGGAGCGGGCCACGGAGATCCTCGACGAACACTTTCCCGGAATGTCGGCGGCGTTCGAATTCGACGCGGTGACCGGCACCTACGTGATCGGTGCGCCGGAAGGGCAGAAGCTCACCGATCCGGCCAATCACCAGGCGATCGAGGCGCTGATCAGCAGACTCGACCAACTCGGCATCGTCGATCACGGCAAGCCGCTGGTAGACCCGATCGCGGCGGCCGAGCAGATGGGCTGCCTGGTGCCGGAGCCGAATGTCTCCACGTGTAGCGGCGCCCCGCTGAACGTGCTGAACAAGACCGCGCCCGACACCGTCGCGGTGCTCAGCGTGCCGTTCACCATCAAAGAGTTCGCCGACATCACCCCGGAGAACCGGGCCGCCGCCTACGACGTCGCCGACGACGCCCGCGCTGCCGGGCTGACGGTCGAACTGAGCGGAACCATCGCGATCGAGCAGCAGGCGCCGAGCGGCAAGTCGGAGATGATCGGCATGGGGGTCGCGCTGATCGTCATGGTGGTGGCCTTCGGCGCCATCGTCGCCGCCTTCGTGCCGATCGTCACCGCGATCGTCGGCCTCGGCGCGGCCACCTCGCTGATCTTCCTCGGCACCTCGGTGCTGTCCATCCCGAGCTTCACCACCTTCCTCGCCTCGATGATCGGCATCGCGCTGTCCATCGACTACGCCCTGTTCATCGTGTCCAGATACAAACACGAACTGGCCGTGCAGGATTCGGCCGAGGAAGCCGCTGGGACCGCGTTGGGCACGGCGGGTTCGGCGGTGGTGTTCGCCGGGCTGACCGTGATCATCGCGCTGGTCGGCCTGAGCATCGTCGGCGTTCGATTCCTGACCTTCATGGGTCTGGGCGGCGCGGTCGCGGCGGCCTTCGCGGTGCTCGTCGCGCTGACGCTGATGCCGGCACTGCTCGGCGCGCTCGGCCGGTTCCTGTTCAAACCCGAGCTGCCGCTCATCGCCAAGCACGACCCGGAAGACGACACCGTCGTCACCAACGGCATGCGCGTCGCCCGGCTGATCGGCCGCATCCCGGTCGTCACGCTGGTGCTCAGCATCGTGGTGCTCGGCCTGCTCGCCGCACCGGCCGCGGGCCTGAACCTCGGCCTGCCCGGCGAGGACAGCATGCCCAAGACATCCACCGTGCGTAAGGCATACGAGCTGCGCACCGAAGGGTTCGGCGAGGGCAGCAACGGCGTGCTCAACGTCGCGGTCGACCTCACCGACGTGCCGCAGGAGCGCCGGACCGAGGCGCTGACCGCGCTGCGCGACAAGCTGATGTCCTACTCCGACATGGACTACGTCACCGAGCCGACGCTGAGCCGGGACGGCAACGGCGCGCTGCTCGACGGCGTGCCGAAGGCGGGACCGAACAACCAGGACACCAAAGACCTGGTGCGCGACGCACGGGAAGCCGAGGCGGGACTGAACTCCGAGTACGGCATCCAGTACGGCATCACCGGCACGACCGCCATCTACGCCGACATCGACCACGTGCTGCTCAGCAAGATCGTTCCGTACATGGCGATCGTCGCGGGGGCGGCGTTCGTCCTGCTGATCCTGGTCTTCCGCTCGATACTCGTGCCGCTGACCGGCGCGCTCGGGTTCCTGCTCTCCATGGCCGCGACCTTCGGCGCGACCGTGCTGATCTTCCAGGAGGGCAAGCTCGGGCTGATCGACGATCCGCACCCGATCGTCAGCTTCCTGCCCATCATGCTGATCGGCCTGGTGTTCGGTTTGGCGATGGACTACCAGGTCTTCCTTGTGACGCGCATGCGCGAGGAATACGTGCACGGCGCCTCGCCCAAAGAGGCCATGGTCAACGGCTACCACCACGGCGCCCGCGTGGTCACCGCGGCGGCGATCATCATGATCTCGGTGTTCGGTTCGTTCCTGCTGGAATCCGACCCGACCGCCAAATCCATGGGTTTCGCGCTGGCCGCCGGCGTGCTGCTCGACGCGTTCCTGGTCCGGATGGTGCTGATCCCCTCGCTGCTGGTTCTCATGGGCGAGTGGGCGTGGTGGATGCCGAAGTGGTTGGACCGGATCGTGCCCGATATCGACGTGGAGGGCGCGCGGCTGCACGCGCTGCGGGCCGAATCGGCCGCGGCGCGGGAAGCGGTCGCCGTCCGCGATTGACGGTCGCCCGGTCGAAGCGGCTCCGCACCCGTTCGGGTGTGGAGCCGTTCCGGTGATAGCCGACCACCCGGATCGCTACCGAGTTACTCGCTCGGCCGCGGCATGACGCAGTTCGACACTTTGGGGTTCAGTCCCAGGTAATTCAGTGGGCCGGAGATCGCGGTGAGCGCGATCGTGCCGAATCCGGCGCAATTGATGGGTCCGCTGTTGAAGTACTGACGCTGACCTGCGGCGATCATGCCGATGGCCAACCACACCAGGAGCAGCAGACTGAACCACCGCATCCCGGATTCGCGCGCAGCCCGCCCGTGAGTCACTCGCTCGCGCATAGTCATCGCTTCCTTCCACAATCGCGCCGACTGGCGTAACGGGGGAGATACCCCCATGCCCACCGGTTACTCCCAGTGCGCTCGACCACAATTCGGCCGACATTTCGCCACCGGGGAAGACTTGCGCGGCAACCGGACAGTCAATTTACTTTTACTTTGGGTACCTAGTTTTCGGCTCGTGGTCGTCACTTCGGTCGAAATACCGCCGCGTACCTTTCCCCCACTTCCCACTCGGAGCCCCGTCGATCGGGTGCCCGCTCCGCTGCTCGTGCTCGGTGCGATGGTGTCCATTCAGCTCGGCGCGGCCGTTGCCAAACAACTCTTCGCGCTCGCTGGCGCGGACGTGGTCGCCTGCCTGCGCATCGTCGTCGCCGGTGCGCTGGGTCTGCTCATCTGGCGGCCCGTTTTCCGGGTCGACCGGCGCGCGCTTCCCGGTATCGCCGGGCTCGGAATCGCCATCGCCGCAATGAATCTCAGCTTCTACGCGGCGATCGAGCGGATACCGCTCGGCGTCGCGGTCACCATCGAATTCCTCGGGCCGCTCACCGTCGCCCTGCTCGGATCGCGCAGGCTGCGCGACGCGCTGTGGGCTTTGACGGCGGGCGCTGGCGTGCTGCTGCTCATGGATTCCGGCGGTCCGATGTCGTGGACCGGCGTGCTCTTCGCCCTGCTCGCCGGCGCGGGATGGGGCGCGTACATCGCGTGCGGCGCCGTGGTCGGCAGGCACACCGCCGGACACGACGGACTCGCGCTCGCCATGGCGTTCGGCGGTGCGCTGGCGCTGCCTTTCCTTGTGACGCAAGGTGGTTCGGCTCTGCTCGATCCGATGCTGCTGGCTGGGATCGCGGTAGTCGCGGTGTGCTCGTCGCTGGTGCCACACGCCATCGAGCTGACCGCGCTGCGACAGATCGAGGCGTCGGTGTTCGGGGTGTGGATGAGTTTGCAGCCCGCGGTCGCCGCGGTGGCGGGGATGGTGCTGCTCGGTGAAGGTCTGCGCGGGGCGCAGTGGGGTGGGGTCGCGATGGTGGTTGTCGCGGCGGCTGGCTCGGCTTGGTTCGCGGCCGATTCGGGCCGTCGCGCGCAGGACGAGATGGCGCGGCGAGGCCGAACCGACGCGTTGTCCGCCGACGCGGAACCACTGAAAACGCGCGCGGGTGCGACGAGCGAGGCGATCCGCCTGGAGCGGGCCGCGCCGGAGCTCGTGCACTGACCGAAGGCGGTCCCGGCGGTCACCAAGGCCACCGGGGCCGCGATTCCGTCGCGACCGGTCAGGCCGTACGCCGAAAGGTGCGGCGGTAGGTGTTCGGAGAGGTGCCGAGAACCGAACGCATGTGCTGGCGAAGCGAATTGGCGGTACCGAAACCGGCGCGGTGGGCGACGAGATCAATGCTGAGGTCACTGTTCTCCAGCAGGTCGCGGGCCCGTTCCAGACGCTGAGCGAGCAACCAGCGACCTGGCGTCGAGCCCACCTCGTCACGGAAACGGCGGGTGAAGGTGCGCACACTCATGCGAGCGTGTGCCGCCATCTCCTCCAGCGAGACCTGCTTGTCGAGCCGATCGAGCAGCCACGCGCGGGTGGCGGCGGTGGAGGTCATCATCGGCTCGGGCACTGGACGTTCGATGAACTGCGCTTGGCCGCCGTCACGCCAGGGCGGGACGACGCAGCGGCGGGCGACCTGGTTCGCGATAGCGGTGCCGTGATCGCGGCGCACCAGGTGAAGGCATAGATCGATGCCCGCGCCTACGCCCGCCGAGGTGAGCACATCACCGTTGTCCACGAAAAGCACATCCTCGTCGAGGCGCACCCGGGGGTAGGCGCGGCGGAACTCCTCGGTCCGCATCCAGTGCGTGGTCGCCGGTCGGCCGTCGAGGACGCCCGCGGCGGCGAGCACATAGCTGCCGGTGCAGATGGAGACCAGCCTGGCCCCCGGTCCGATCCGTGCGAACGCCTCGGCGAGGCGCGGCGGAAGCGGGCCGCCGACGTGCAGGTCACCGAGGGCGCACGTGGGCGGGATGAGCACCGTGTCGGCCTTTTCGAGCGCTTCGGGTCCGTGCTCGACGGCCAACATGGTGCCCGCGTCGGAGCGGATCGGCGCACCGTCGACCGAGCAGACGATCACCTCGTAGAGCGGGCGCCCCTTGGCATCGAATGCCTGACCGAATACCCGAGCGGGCATGCCCAATTCGAACAGCGGTACCTCGTCGAGGGCGAGCACCACGACGCGGTGCGGTCGAGCGGTCATGGCCAGATCCTGTCACATATTGTCCGTCCGGCCAGCACCGCGGACGGGGATCGGACGGCAATCTGGTCTCCGCTCACCGAACGAGCAGACCGAAAGGACCGCAAATGCCAACGATGCTCGCTGTCACCGCCCGCGAGTGGGGCGCGCCCGAGGTGCTCACCCCGATCGAGATCGAGCGTCCCGAACCGGGCCTGACCGAGATCCTGGTGCGAGTGCACGCCGCCGGGGTCAACCCGGTCGATTGGAAGACACGGGCCAGTGGCGCCTTTGTCACCTGGGGCGAAGTGCCGATCGTCGGCTGGGACGTCTCGGGAACCGTCGAGGCCGTCGGGCCCGGCGTCACCCTGTTCCAACCCGGCGACGAGGTTTTCGGCATGCCCGCCTTCCCACGCCAGGCCGGGGCGTACGCGGAATTCGTCGTCGCGCCCACGCGTCAGTTCACGCGCAAGCCGGGCAACATCTCCCACATCGAGGCGGCCGCCCTGCCGCTGGCCGCCCTGACCGCGTGGCAGGCACTGATCGACACCGCCGAACTGCGTGCGGGGCAACGGGTTCTGATCCACGGCGCGGCGGGCGGCGTCGGACACCTCGCGGTCCAGATCGCCAAGGCGCACGGCGCCTACGTCATCGGCACGGCGCGCGCGGACAAGCACGAGTTCTTGCGTGCGATCGGCGCGGACGAGGTAATCGACTACACCGCCGTCGATTTCGCCGCGGTGGCGGGTGAGGTCGATATCGTGCTCGACAGCGTCGGCGGGGATTACGGTGTGCGCTCGCTTCCGGTGCTGCGGCGCGGCGGCCGCCTGGTGACGCTGGCCGGACCGGATGGCCTGCCCGATCCAGCGGATGCGGACTCGCGGGGTGTCCGTGCCGACTGGCCGGTGGTCGAACCGGATTCGGCGGGTCTGACCGCCATCGCCGAGCTCGTCGCTGCGGGCAAGCTGCGACCCGAAATCGACAGGGTGCTGCCGCTCACCGATGCCGCGAAGGCGCACGCCTACGGCGAGACGGGACGCACGCGCGGCAAGATCGTGCTCCAAGTCGTCGCGCCGAGCCAGTAGCGTCTGCCCGCGGTCGCGGCGTCGGCCGGGCCGCACGTGTAGGCACCGGCGCTGGAACGAGACCGGCCCCGGCGGTCGCGGTGACCACCGGGGCAGGGACTCCGTCGCCCGACGCGTTATCCGCGCCGATTACGGACTTGGTTCCGGCACATTGCAATCCGCGATCTTCGGGTTCACGCCCATGTAGTTGAGCGGGCCCGCGATCACGGTGACCGCAATGGTGCCGAATCCGGCACAGTTCACCGGACCGCTGTCGAAGTAGTCCCGCTGCGCCGCGGCGACCACACCGATCAACAGCCAGATCAGGACAATCACACTTCCGATTCTCATGTAACTCTCGCGCATCGTTCCCACGCGGACGGCTCGGCGGCGCATTAGGCGTCACATCCCTTCCCGCTTCCATCTGCTCGGCGTATACCCCGAATTCGCCGTTTCACCGCCCGAACCGGACAATTTGCGCGCACCTGAGCGCTACCACACACCTCGCATACGCTTCACACACCCGACACCTGTGTGAGGCGTATGCGAGGTGTGTGGCGACGGCGCGTTGAACGCCGCGTCGACCTCGGCGACAGCCTCGCGTACCGTGGTCGCCCGCACTCCAAGGCGGGTTGCCAGCATCCGAGCCTTGTCCTGTGAGCGCCCGGCCACCGTGACGTCGTGCCCCGCTCGCGCCCACCGACCGCCCAACGCCGCGGCCATCGCGCCCGTCCCGAGAATCCCGATCCGCATCATGTCTCCCTTGTCGTATCCACTCGGACGACGGCTACGGTAGGAAAACCGATACACACCGATCGGTGCGCGACAGACAGGTGATCATCGCGGGATGGGCGATTACCAGGACCACTGCGAGCAGCTCGTCGCCGATTGCCGACTACGCGCGGCCACCGACTTGTTCACCCACACCTGGGACCCGGTCGTCCTCGCCGCACTCCACAACGGCCCCCGCCGCCGCAGCGAACTACGCACTGCCATAGGCGGAATCAGCGACAAGGCCCTCACCGAAGCGCTGCACCGCCTCCTCGGCCACGGACTGATCGAACGCCACCGCTTCGCCCAGGCCCCGCCGCGCGTCGAATACGGCTTGACCATCCTGGGCACGAGCCTTGTCGACGGCCCGATCGAATCCATGGCCGAATGGATCCGCCACCACGGCGACACCCTCCTCGCCGCCTCGGAGCCTGACACCTGAAAGCCCTTACCTGAGAGAGTGATTCGAACTCAGTGCGCCGGAGTCGACACCGTCGATCGCGCGGTGCCGCCGGATGCCTCAGCAGCGGCGGTGTTCTCGGCAGCGGTGAATGCGGCGGCCTCGGCGCGGTCGGCGTCGGTGACACCGAGTCATGCCCGCACTCGAACCGGATAAGGACTCGGCGAGACGGGCCTCAGAGGTCGTCGGGTTCCTCGGCAAGGTGCGCGACCTCCAGCCATGGCAGCTCGGATCGGTAGGGCGCCCACCGCTGCGGCTCGACGGTCAATACGGCCAGGCCGAGGTGGGCCGCGACGGCGGCGGTGTGGGCAGCGGAGGCATCGGCGACGGAGGGGCGGTCCTCGGTGAGGTCACCGAGCACCACCGACACCGCGCCGATCTCGATGATGTCGCCGAGGCCGGATAGTTCGATGTTCTCGACGTTTTCCACGACACCGGCCCATTCGGCGAGTCGCTCGTTGGTATGACCGGACTGGGCGACCGCCATGGCGACGGCGGGGACAGCGATCTGCATCGGCTGCGCGGCGAGGTTCGACAACAGCAGGGTCACCGTGTCGCTGCCGTCGAGGTACGCGCGGATCACCGTGTCATCGAGGACATACCCCAGGTTGATCACGGGCGACTCGCCCGCGCCTTGGCTTCGGCGACGAGGCGTTCGGTGAGCCGGTCGGCGGTTGCCACGGCCCGCGCGTTGCTCCTCGCGGCGGCCATCCGTGACTCGTAGGCGAGGCGATTGACCGTTCGGCGTTGCTCGTGCTCGGCGATCAACCGGGCCACGGTGTCACCGAGCGTGGACCCTTTCGGCGTGAGTCGTTGCAGGTCAGCGTGCACGCTTCGAGATGTGGTGATGGTCGTCGGCTTCTCGGTCATGAAAAAACCATAGCCGCCATAGCTATGACATGGAAGCGCCGACGGCGCGTCGAGGCGGGTGTCCGTTCGCGAACAGTCGGCGAGAGTTCGGTGCGAGTGCCGATGAAATAGAAAGCCCCTCACCTGCGTGAACAAGTGAGGGGCTTTGGCGGTGGCGGAGGGATTTGAACCCTCGGAGGGGGGTTACCCCTCACACGCTTTCGAGGCGTGCTCCTTAGGCCGCTCGGACACGCCACCGCCGACTAGGTTACCCGACCGGGTGCGGATCGCTAAATCGCCTGGAGAGGCGGGGTGCGGGGCCGTCAGCGCTGGGTGCGGAAGAAGTCGTCGAGGAGGGCGGCGCATTCCGGTTCGAGGACGCCGCCGCGGACCTGCGGGCGGTGGTTGAGGCGGCGGTCGCGGACGACGTCCCACAGGGAGCCGACGGCGCCGGTCTTCGGTTCCCACGCGCCGAAAACGAGGCGGCCGACGCGCGCGAGGACGAGCGCGCCCGCGCACATCGTGCACGGCTCGAGGGTGACGGCCAGGGTCGCGCCTTCCAGTCGCCAGCCGTCGCCGTGCACCGCTGCGGCCTGGCGCAGCGCGAGTACCTCGGCGTGCGCGGTCGGATCGCCGAGGGCCTCCCTGGCGTTGGCGGCGCGGGCCAGCTCCCGTCCGGACGCGTCGAAGACCACCGCGCCGACGGGCACGTCGCGCGGATCGGCGGCCGCGGCCGCGTCGATCGCGGCGCGCATCATCGCGACGTCGGACACCAGCGGGTTCTCGGGCAGAACGCTCATGCCCGCCCCTGACAGACGCTCGGCTTTCCCGAGGCAATCAGGCACATGACTCGCTCGCTCATGCCGCAGCCTCGCCAGCCCCCTGCTCCGGCACGCGAGGCGAGTCGGCACATGATCTGCACATTCATGCGCGCACCGCGATCACCGCGGCAACTTGTCCAGCACCGCCGAGAGTTCGTTGGCGAAGCCAAGCCGCTGGGCGATCATGCCGAGCTGCTCGTCCGGGTACAGGTCGGTCTCGGCGAGGATCACGCTCAGCACCGGCTCCGGCAGACCGAGATCGGCGAGCACCGCGAGATCGCCTTCTTCCCACGGTTCGATGTCGTCGAGTTCGTCGGGATCGATATCGGGGATTTCGATATTCAAGGCCTCGAGCACATCGGCGGCGATGTCGTAATCGATCGCGGCGGTGGCGTCCGAGACCAGCAGCCTGGTGCCGCTCGGCGCGGGGCGCAGCACGATGAAGAACTCGTCGTCGATGTCAAGCAGCCCGAAGACCGCCCCGGAGCTGCGCAATGCCTTCAGCTCGTTTTCCGCGACGGACAAATCGGTGAGCGCCGCCTGGCTCAACGGACTACACCGCCATTTGCCTTCTTCGCGGACAACCGCCACTGCGAACCCTTCCACGTCGTCGTAATCTTCCGACGCCGCCCTGTTCGTGCCCGAGCGCTGTGCTGCCATGGCCGCAACGGTAGTCGGCTCGAGCTCAAATGTTGAAGTCGTATGCGAATCTGTTCCGGTGACTCGCGACCAGAAAGCACCGGTGTGTGTCCTCGGGACGGGCTTGATCGGCGGTTCCCTGCTGCGCGCCGCCGCGGCGGCGGGTTATCCGGTATTCGGCTACAACAGATCGCGGGCCGGGGTGACGGCCGCGCGGGCCGACGGTTTCGACGTCGACGACGACCTGCCCGGCGTGCTCGGCCGGGCCGCGATCGATGACGCGCTGATCGTGATCGCGGTGCCGATGCCCGCCGTCGACCACATCCTCGCCTCGGTGGCCACCTTCGCGCCCGACTGCGTGCTCACCGACGTGGTGAGCGTCAAAGCGCCGGTCGCGGAGGCAGTGCGCAAACACGGTCTGGCCGCCCGCTACGTCGGCGGGCATCCGATGGCCGGCACGTCCGAATCCGGTTGGGGGGCCACCGATCCCGAATTGTTCCGCGACGCGGTGTGGGCGGTCGGCGTCGATCCGGGCACGCACGCGGACCCGTGGCGGCGGGTGGCAAGGCTCGCGCTGGACTGCGGGTCGGTGGTGGTTCCGGTGGTCGCCGAGGAACACGATCGGGCCGTCGCCCGGATCTCACATCTGCCGCATGTGCTCGCGGAGGCGCTGGCCATCGCGGGCACGGGCGGCGGGCCGCTCGCGCTCGGCCTGGCCGCGGGCTCGTTCCGCGACGGCACCCGGGTGGCGGGGACCGCGCCGGAGCTGGTGCGCGCGATTTGCGAACCGAACGCCGACGCCCTGCTCGCCGTGCTCGACGAAACGCTGACGGTGCTCGGCGCGGCCCGCGACACCCTGGCCGAGGACGGTTCGCTCGCCGACCTGACCCGCGCGGGCCACGACGCACGGAACGACTACGAGACCGCGCGACGCTGGGAGATCACCGACGTCCACCCCGGCGACCACGACTGGCTGGAGCGCCTGCGCGAGGCGGGCCGGCGCGGCGGCGTGCTCACGACGGTGAACCCATAACCCACCCCACACCCGGAAATTCTCCGGACGACGGTGACATTCAGTCCGTCTGACGGCGTGCGGGTCACCTTCGGTCGGGGCGCGCGGTTCAGATGCGTTCGGCCAGCCCCGGGTAGTCCAGCAGGAAGCCGTCCTCGTCGACGGTGACCGTCGCGCTGGAGACCGGCGAGAGCACGCTGATCCCGTCGGCGCCCGCGCTGTAGATCAGGCTGGCCTCCTGTACGAGCAGATCGGGCAGGCGCACGTACACCACCGGCACCTCGAGATCGTCGACCGCGTGCTGGAGACCGTAGCGGCGGATCGGCAGGGTGTTGAAGAACGGGCTGAGCACCACGTCCACGTCCAGCGCGCCCGCGAAGGTGGAGCGGACGTGGCTGCCGCCCGCGTCCACGAGCCAGTAGTTCTCCTCGTCCCTGGCGATCGAGGCGTGCCGCTCCCCCGCCGAGGTGGTCGTGCGCAGCGAGAGCCGTTTCGTTGCGCCGTTCTCGTCGGTGACCAGGTCGTAGGACGCGCTGAAGGCGGGGTGGTCCTCGCACGCGCCGCCGATCATGCGACCGGCGGCGCGGATGCGATTGCCGTTCAGCGTCACGCGCACCGATTCCATGCGCGTCGCGTTGTGCGCGCGCCACGTCAGAATCGCCGGCCACCGAGGTGCCGCCGGTTTGCTGTCGGGGGCGGGGGCTGGATTGGTCACGTATCTACCGTAAGCGAAAAAGGCCGCCTTACCGCATCACACGAGTGACTCGCGCCACGCGGCGTGCAGTCCGGCGAACCGGCCCGCGCCTTCGATCAGTTCCGCGGGCGCGCCGTCCTCGACGATCCGGCCGTGCTCGAGCACCAGCACGCGGTCCGCGATCGCCACCGTGGACAGCCGGTGCGCGATGATCACGGCGGTCCGGTCGCGCAAGACCGTCTCCAGCGCCCGCTGCACCAGCCGTTCACTGGGGATGTCCAGGCTCGACGTGGCCTCGTCGAGGACGATGACCGCCGGATCGGCGAGGAAGACCCGCGCGAACGCGACCAACTGCCGCTGACCAGCGGAGAGCCTGCCGCCGCGCTTGCGAACGTCGGTGTCGAAACCCTCGGGCAGTTTCACCACGAAGTCGTACAACCCGACCGCGCGGGCCGCGGCGTGCACCTCGGCGTCGGTGGCGTCCGGTCTGCCGAGCCGGATGTTGTCGGCCACCGAACCGGAGAACAGGTACGACTCCTGGGTGACCATCACGACATTGCGCCGCAGGTCCGCGTCGGCGATGCGGCGCAGGTCGATCCCGTCCAGCGTGACCGTGCCGCCGGACGGGTCGTAGAACCTGGTCAGCAGCTTGGCCAGGGTCGACTTGCCCGCACCCGTCGCGCCGACCAGCGCGACGACCTGCCCCGCCGGAATCTCCAGCGAGAACTCGGGCAGCACCGGCCCGCGCCCGGCCGACGTCTCCTCGTCGAGCGCCTCCGGACCCGGCGCGGAGTCGTAGCCGAACCACACCGCGTCCATCCGGACCGCGCCCGCGGCCTTACCGATCGGTACCGGATCCTTCGGTTCCGGCACCGAGGGCTCCTCCTCCAGAACGCCGGAGATCTTCTCCAGCGCCGCTGCGGCGGACTGGTAGGAGTTGAACACCTGGGCGAGTTCGTCCAGCGGACCGTAGAACTCGTTGAGGTACAGCAGATAGGCCGCGAGCACGCCGACGGCGAGGTTGCCCTCGATCACCTGCCACGCGCCGACCACGATGACGATCACCGTGGTGAGGTTGCCGAGCAGCCGGGTGAGCCCGGCGTAGTCGCCCATGCCGCGCATGGCGGCGGTGGTCGCGGTCCGGTACTCCACGTCCTCGACGGCAAGCACCGCCTCGTTGCGCTGCTCGCGGCGGAAGGCCTGCACCGCGCGCATGCCGCCCATGGACTCGACGAACTGCACGACGACCTTGGCGATCGCGCCGCGGGTGCGACGGTAGCCCGCGCGCTGCCTGCGCTGCGCCCACCTGGTGACCAGCGCGAGCGGCACGAAACCGACGAGCACGATCGCCGCAAGCGTCTGGTCGAGGTAGACGAGCAGCACCGCGATGGTGACCACCGAGAGGATCGCGCTCAGCGCCTGGTTCAGCGCGCTCTCCAGCAGTTCCTGGAGGGTTTCGATATCGCCGGTGAGCCGGGCGACCGCCTTGCCCGAGGTGTACTTCTCGTGGAAGCTCACGCTCAGCCGCTGCATGTGCTCGAACAGTCGCACCCGCAGGTCGAACAGCACGCTTTGGCTGAGTCTGCCCGAGACCCGCAAGAAAGTGAAGGTGGTGAGCACACTGATGCCGAGCACGCCGAGGTAGCCACCGACCGTGAAGGTCAGCGGCGTCCAATTGCCTTTGGCCCCTTCGGCAATGCCGGTGTCCAGCCCGTAGGCGATGAACAGCGGCGCCGACACGGTGGCCGCGTTGTCGACCACGATCAGCACCAGCGCGAGCACCGCGAGCCTGCGGTACGGGCGAACCAGGTCGAGCAGCAGCCGCCGGGACCGCCCGGCCAGCACGAGGTTTCCGGTCTCGGTGACCTCTTTGTCCTCGCTTGCGATACCGCGCCAGTCGGCGACCTCGTCGCGCGCGGCCGAATCCGGCTCGCTCGCGGCGTCTTTCGGCACCGTCTCGGTCGCGTTCACGAGACGCCTCCCATCAGTTCGCGATAACGGGCACTGGTGCGCAGCAGATGATCGTGGCTGCCCTCGGCGACGATGCGGCCCTCGGCCAGCAGCGCGACCCGATCGGCCAGCGCCGCGGTGGAGGGCCGGTGTGCGACGAGCAGCGTTGTCGCGCCCGCCAGCACGGTGCGCAGCCGCTCTTGCACGCGCTCCTCGGTCTCGACGTCCAATGCCGACAGCGGGTCGTCGAGCACCATGATCCTGGCGCGGTCGTCGGCGCCGTCGCGGCCGAGCACCGCGCGGGCCAGGGCCAGCCGTTGCCGCTGGCCGCCGGACAGGCTCAGGCCCTGCTCGCCGATCCTGGTGTCGAGGCCCCACGGCAGTTTGTCCACGAAGTCCGTGGCCTGCGCGATGTCGAGCGCGCGGCGCACGTCCGCGTCGGTGGCCTCCGGATCGCCGAGCGCGACGTTCTCGCGCACGCTCGCCGAGAACAGCACCGGGTCCTCGAACGCCACCGTCACCAGCGAGCGCAGGTCCGCGACCCGCATCGCCGCGATATCGATGCCGTCGATGGTAATCGCGCCGCCGGTCACGTCGTAGAGCCGCGGAATCAAGTTGAGCAGAGCGGTCTTTCCGCTGCCCGTCGCGCCGACCAGCGCCACGGTTTCGCCGGGCCGTACGGTCAACGAGACGCCGCGCAGCACTTCGCGTTCCGCGTCCGGTGTCGCGTCCGCACCCTCGTCTTCCCCGCGCGGGAAAGCGAAACGCACGTTGTCCAAGGTCAATTCGCCCGCGACGCGCTCGGGCAACCGCACCGGATCGGCGGGATCGGTGATGTCGATCGGGGTGTCGATGATCTCCCAGTAGCGGTCGGCCGCCGTGCGCGCGTCGTTCAGTTCGGCGAGCAGAAAGCCGGTCCAGATGATCGGCCACTGCAGGAAGGTCGCCAGCGTGATGGCCGCGACGAGGGTACCGAGCGTCATCGTGCCGTGCGCCACCGCGTAACCGCCGTAGCCGAGCGCGAAGGCGATGGCGAGCTGGGGCATGCCCATCATGGCCGACCAGAGCTTGGCGTCGAGGCGCACCTTCAGCAGTTCGGTCTGCTGCAACTCGCGCGACTGGGCCGTGAATCGCGAACCGAAGAACAGACCGCGGCCGAACGCCTTGAGGACGCGCACGCCCTGCACGGATTCCTCCGCGGTGGTCGCCAGATCACCGGACTGGTCCTGCGAGCGCCGCGAGGCCACCGCGTAGCGCCGCTCGAAGTTGGTCGCGATGAACACGAGCGGAATCGCGATGAGGCCGAAGATCAGGCCGACGCGCCAGCTCAGCGCGCACAGCACGAGCAGGCCGACCGGGATCACCACGATGTGGATCACCAGGAACGGCCCGGCGAACGCGACGAACCGGCGCATGGTGGCCAGGTCGTCGACGGCGCGCGAGAGCAGCTGACCCGACTCCCAGGCGTCGTGACGGCCGATCGCCAGCGCTTGCAGCTTGCGGAAGATCTTGGCGCGCAAGGTGATCTCGAACGCCGTCGCGGGTTTGGAGACCAGCCAGCGCCGACCCCAGATGCCGAACGCCTCGAGCAGGCCGAGCAGCAGCACCAACAACACCGGCACGACCGCACCGCCGAGATCGCGGTGCGCGATGGGACCGTCGATGATGCGCGCGATCAGCAGCGGGATGACGACGGCGGTCAGCGTCGCGAGCACCGCCAGCGCGGTCGCCCCGATCAGGGCGGCCCGGTGCGGGCGCAGGTATGGCGCGAAGCGCCGCAGGGAATGCATGCGGCCCGGCGTCGGCGCGGCGGGCCGCTCGGGTCTGTCCGCGTCCGATTCGGCCGACGGCAGCTCCAGCGTGACTGACAAGGCTCCCCCTCGTGGTTCGTGGATCGCGGTGTCCGTGCCTCAGACTCCCCGGCGATGTTCGCACCGGGATCCGACATCCCAGGGTGACACCAACACCCGCTCCGGCCAACCGATTTTTCGCCCCACCGCATTCCCGCCACCGGGCTAAGCTGCGGGAATGCTGATCGTCGCCGGATATCTACGGGTCACCGATCGCGACGACTACCTGGCGCGCTGCCGGGAGGTCGTCGAACAGGCGCGGGCGGCCGAGGGCTGCCTCGACTTCTGTCTCGGCGCGGATCTGGTGGAGCCCGACCGGGTCAACGTGTACGAGCGGTGGTCGACCCGCGCCGACGCCGAACGCTTTCGCGGCGAAGGCCCGTCGGACGGGCTGGAGACCCGGATCGTCGGCGCGGACGTGCGCGAGTTCGAGTACACCACCGAGACTCCGCTGTAGGCG
The DNA here is from genome assembly GCF_900215415.1 of Nocardia amikacinitolerans. Taxonomy (NCBI): domain Bacteria; kingdom Bacillati; phylum Actinomycetota; class Actinomycetes; order Mycobacteriales; family Nocardiaceae; genus Nocardia; species Nocardia amikacinitolerans. The sequence continues at coordinate 89,511 of NZ_OBEG01000004.1, forward strand.
GAGGCCGGATCAGCGGATGCCCGCGCCCTCCGGTTCGCGATCCTCCGCGTCGGGGAACGCCTGCTGCCGGTAGCCGCCGCGCAGCGTGCCTTCCAGATACGCGGCGCGGCAGGCGCGCCGGGCGATCTTGCCGCTGGACGTGCGCGGAATCGATCCGGCGGGCACCAGCAGCAGGTCGCGGACCGTCACACCGTGCCGCCGCGCGATGGCGCCGCGCACCGCGTCGGCGATCGGTCCGGGCTCCGCCTTGGCCGCGCCGGTGGCGCGCTCGGCGACGACGACCAACTGCTCGGAGGTGTCCTCGGCGTCGAATCGGGTTGTCGCGCCGCCCTGTTCGAAGCTCTCGGACGGCAATCGGTTGGCGGGCACCGAGAACGCGGCGACGAAGCCGGGGCGCAGCGCGTCGCTCGCCTCCTGTGCCGTGTACTCCAGGTCCTGCGGATAGTGGTTGCGGCCGTCCACGATCACGAGGTCCTTCACCCGGCCGGTGATGAAGAGCTCGCCATCGAAGTACGCGCCGAAATCGCCGGTGCGCATCCAGTTCGCGTCCTCGGCGGCGCCTTCCGCGCGGCTGCCTTCCGGGCGCCGGTGCAGCCGGTTGCGGAAGGTCGCGGCGGATTCCTCCGGCCGGCCCCAGTAGCCGATGCCCATGTTGTTGCCGTGCAACCAGATCTCGCCGACCTCGCCGTCGGCCCGCTCGACGCCGGTCTCCGGATCGACGATCGCCGCCCACTGCGACAGCGACACGTAACCGCAGGACACCTGCGCGATGGCGTTGTCGGTGCCCGGCTCGACCTGGACCATCCGGCCCGCGTTCAGTTCGCCGCGGTCCACGTAGATCACCTTGGCCTCGTCCTGCGCCCTCGTCGCCGAGACGAACACGGTCGCCTCGGCCATGCCGTAGCAGGGCTTGATCGCGGTCTTGGACAGGCCGTAAGGGGCGAACGCGTCGTTGAACTTTTTCATCGACGTCACCGAGACCGGCTCGCTGCCATTGATCAGACCGATGACGTTCGACAGATCCAGATCCTCGCCCGGCTTCGGCAGACCGCGCGCCGCGGCGTGCTCGAAGGCGAAATTCGGTGCGGCGGCGAAAGTTCCTGCGCCATCGGAGACCGCGGCCAACTCTTTGATCCAGCGGTAGGGACGGCGAACGAACGCGCTCGGGGACATGATCGTGATGAACCCGCCGCCGACGGTCGGCAGGATCACGCACAGCAGGCCCATGTCGTGGAACAGCGGCAGCCAGGTGACCCCGCGCGCGTTCTCGCTCACGCCGATGGCGTCCATCATCTGCAACAGATTCGTACCCACCGCGCGGTGGGTGATCTCCACGCCCGCGGGCGTCCTGGTGGAGCCAGAGGTGTACTGGAGGTAGGCGACGCTGTCGATGTCGATGTCCGGGCGCACCCAGCTGGTGCCGACACCGTCCGGGATCGCGTCCACGGCGATGATGCGCGGGCGCTGCGCGGCGGGCAGGTGCCGGAAGAAGTTGCGCACCCCCGAGGCCGCGGTGGAGACGGTGAGGATCACCGAGGGCTCGCAGTCGGCGAGCACCGCGTTCAGCCGGTCGGTGTGTCCTTGCTCCTCCGGATCGAACAGCGGCACCGCGATGGCGCCCGCGTACACCGCGGCGAACAGCGAGATCACGTAGTCCAGGCCCTGCGGCGCCAGGATGGCGACCCGGTCGCTCGCCTGCGCCACCTGCTGCAGCCGGGCCGCCACCGCGCGCAGCCGCACGCTGAACTGGCTCCAGGTCAGGTCCTGGTACTCGCCGTCGCGCTCGCGGGAGTAGTCGATGAACCGGTACGCGAGGCCGTCCGGGTTCGTTGCGGTGTGCTTGTCGACGAAGTCGATCAGGGTCTTGTCACCCAGGATCGTGATGTTGCCCTGCTCGTCGAGATATTCGCCGAAGGTCTCGCGGATCATCGCCATCCTTTTTCCAACGCACCGCGGGCAGAACCGCGCGGTGACACCGAACACAGATCGACAGCGGAGCGTCGGGAAGGCTAGCAGGTCTGCCGCCCGCAGTCATGCGGTGCGCGCATCACTCACCGCCTTCCCGCGACTCAATACCTTCCGAACGCGATCGCCACGTTGTGCCCGCCGAAACCGAACGAGTTGTTGATCGCGTAGTCGATGCGGCCCTGCCGCGCGCCGCCCTTCACGATGTCCAGGTCGACCTCGGGGTCCTGGTTTTCCAGGTTCAGCGTCGGCGGGACGATGCCGTCGCGCACGCTCAGCACGGTGAGCACCGACTCCAGCGCGCCGACAGCGCCGATCGAATGGCCGAGCGCGGATTTCGGCGCGTAGACCGACGCGTGCGAGCCGACCGCCTTGCCGATCGCCAGCGCCTCGGCGGTGTCGCCGATCGGGGTCGCGGTGGCGTGCGCGTTGATATGCGAGACATCGCTTTTCGACAGACCGGCGGTTTGCAGCGCTTTGGTCATGGCGCGCGCGGCGCCGGTGCCCTCCGGGTCGGGGGCGACGAGGTGGAAGCCGTCGGAGGTGATGCCCGCGCCGAGCAGGCGGGCGTGGATGGTCGCGCCGCGGGCCTTGGCGTGCGCCTCGGTCTCCAGCACCATCATCGCGCCCGCCTCGCCGAAGACGAATCCGTCGCGGTCCGCGTCGAACGGGCGCGATGCCGCTTTGGGATCGTCGTTGCGGGTGCTCATCGCTCGCATCATGGTGAACGCCGCGATCGGCAGCGCCTGGATGGAGCCCTCCACGCCGCCTGCGACGACCATGTCCGCGTCGCCCATCACGATCATCTTCCAGGCGTTCGCGATCGCCTCCGATCCGGACGAGCACGCCGAGACCGGGGTGCAGACGCCGGCGCGCGCACCGACCTCCATGCCGACGCACGCGGCAGGACCGTTCGGCATGATCCACTGCACCGCCAGCGGCGAGACCTTGCGGTAGCCGCCGTTGTTCATCTTGTCGCGCTGGTCGATCATGGCCTCCGCGCCGCCGAGCCCGGTGCCGATGGAGACGCCGAGCCGATCTCGGTCCACCTCGGGGCTGCCCGCGTTGCGCCACACCTCGCGGGCGAGCACGGTGGCCATCTGCTCGACGTACGCCAGCATGCGGACCTCGTCGGGGGCCAGGCAGGCAGCGGGGGCGACCTTCAGGTGCCCGCCGATACGGACAGGCAACTCGAACTGGTCGATGAACGGATCCTCGAGCACGTCTATGCCGCTCTCGCCGTTCAACAACCCCTTCCAGGTGGAGTCGACATCGCCGGCGATCGAGGTGGTCGCCGCGAGGCTGGTCACCACGACGTCGGGGAAGTTGCCACGCTTGGTGGACGGAGACTGCATCGAAACTCACTTTCCTGGCGTTCGCATGGGTGTTCCGGGAACTGCGCGTCGACGCCGTCGGCGTCGAAAGGCCAAGCGGAAGAGCAAGAGAAGCAGCCGTGATCTAGATTCGGCCGATTGGCATTATCCGGGGAGGTCGAGCTAATCCGCAGCAAGACGCGCGAATTCGCACAGCGGCAGTGACGGCGTGCGGGCGCGGCCCGGTGGTCCTGCCGGTGGTCCGCGCCGACGGGCTCGAGTAACGTGCTGTGCGGGGCGCGGAGCGCGGACGTGTTGGCGCCCGTCGTGGAATCGCGAGAAGGGATGACTGTGACGGGCGGGCGGATGGTCGGGCTGTTCGCCGGGATCGGCGGGCTCGAGCTCGGTCTCGCCGAGCACGGCTGGCGTTCCGAGCTGCTCTGCGAGATCGACGCGGGCGCTCAGGCGGTGCTCGCCGCGCACTTCACCGACGTCCCGCTGCATTCCGACATCACCCGCCTGCGCGGCATCCCGGCGGGCACCGAACTCGTCGCGGCTGGTTTTCCCTGCCAGGACCTCTCGCAAGCGGGCCGCACGGCGGGCATCACCGGCCAGCGCTCGGGTCTGGTCGACGAGGTGTTCCGCCTGGTGCGGCGCAAGCGCGGGCCGCGCTGGCTGCTGATCGAGAACGTCCCGTTCATGCTGCAATTGGGCCGCGGCGCGGCCATGCGGCACATCACCGAGGCGTTGGACGAGCTCGGCTACACCTGGGCATACCGCGTCGTCGACGCGCGCGCGTTCGGCTTGCCGCAGCGCCGCCAGCGGGTGCTGATGCTGGCCTCGCGCACCGAGGACCCGCGCCGCGTGCTCTTCGGCGAAGACGCGGGACCGCTCGAGCTCGGCGACGCGGGCAGCGACCCGTGCGGGTTCTACTGGACCGAGGGCGTGCGCGGACTTGGCTGGGCGGTGAATGCGGTGCCCACCTTGAAAGGCGGGTCGGCGCTCGGCATCGCGAGCCCGCCCGCCGTGCGACTGCCGTCGGGCGAGATCGTGACGCCCGGCCTTGTCGACGGAGAACGATTGCAGGGTTTCGCCGCCGACTGGACCGCGCCCGCCACCACCGTCCGCGGCATCCGGCACGGACACCGCTGGAAACTGATCGGCAACGCGGTGAGCGTGCGGATGGCGGCCTGGGTCGGCGCGCGACTCGCCGCGCCGCTGGATCCGATTCCACACGACCGGGTACTGCTGACCGGCCAACCGTGGCCGACGGCGGCGTGGGGCCGGAATGGAACGGCCTACCGGGTGCCGGTGTCGACCTGGCCGGTGCACGAGCCCTACGAGGACCTGAAGAACTTCCTCACCGATTCGCGCCTGCTCTCCGCGCGCGCCACCGCCGGATTCCTGCGCAGGGCGGGGATGGGCTCGCTGCGGTTCCCCGACGGTTTCCTCACCGATGTGGAGAACCACTTGGACCGCATGGGCGGCTGGGCGGCCTGAGCCGATGATCGAACGTCCACGCACCGACGCCGTGACCAGCGCCCGACTGGCCAGACAGCGACGCAGCGGGACCGCGCCGGAGCTGGCGCTACGCCGAGAGCTGTTCCGGCGCGGGCTGCGCTATTTCGTGGATCGCGCGCCCATACCCGGCCAACGCCGCCGCGCCGACGTGGTCTTTCCTCGGCGCAAGGTCGCGGTGTACGTCGACGGATGCTTCTGGCACAGCTGCCCCGAGCACGCGACCTATCCGAAGAACAACGCCGAGTGGTGGGCGGCCAAGCTCGCGGGCAATGTCGCGCGCGATCGCGCCACCGACGCGACCCTGCACGCCGCAGGATGGCACGTGGTGCGGATCTGGGAACACGAAGACCCGGCCGCGGCGGCCGATCGCGTGCAGGCCGCGCTCCGGGAACCCGGCTGACTCGGGTCTAACGGTGCCGTACGCGCACCAGCGTGCGTGGCGCGTGGGCGGCGAGATAACCCGACACCACCATCGTCGCCATCATCGCCAAACCGGCGGCGGCTGTCGCGTATCCGATCATGGAAACCTCCTCGCTTCCACTCCAGACTGGCCGGACAAGCTGACAGTAGCCTGTGCACCGCCTGTCGAAGCCGTGCGAACCGCGGGAAACACGCATCTTTCGCCTCGAACCACCCATAGAACGGTTCGCCGACAATGGCAGCGTGACCGACGACGGGAGCAGGATCGCCGAACGACGTGCGCCGATCGCGTCCTGGCCGATCGCCGCCGCGATCGCGATCGCCGGACTCTGCTACTCGTCCTGGGTGCTGGAGTTCGTGCTGCCCATCGACTCCGACCCGGTGAACTCCTTCCTCAGCGAGCTCGACGCGGAAGGCAAGCCCTATCGCGAGGTGTTCGGAACGGCGGACAAGATCGCCGGCGCGCTGCTCATCCCGGCCGCGCTCGCCGGGCTGCTGATCTTTCCTCGGCGCAGGCTGACCACCGTCGGCTGGGTCGCGCTGGCCTGCTTCGGCGCGGCGACCATCGCCGACGCGCTGCTCCCGCTGCGCGACTGCACACCCGGCGAGCCGGGTTGCGGCGAACCGAACCAGCTCTTCCCGCAGTTGCATCAGCCGCACGCGCTGACAAGCACGCTCGCGGTCACCTCGATCGCCGTCTCGGTCTTCGCGTTCAGCCTTGCGGCGTTCCGCTATCACCGCTGGCGGATTCTGCGCGAGTTCGGGGTCGTCGCGCTGGTGGTCGGGTCCGCGGCGACGGTGTGGATGCTGGTGGCCGACAACCTGTCCGGCGACTACGCGCTCGGCATCGCCCAGCGGATCCAGGTCGGGTCGATGTCGCTGTGGTTGCTCACGTTGGCCGTCGCCGTGGTCGTCGAGGGCAGGGAGTGGGCCGAACCGGTCGACCGGACCCAGTGAGTGGCGGCGGACGGTTCGGTGTCGAATTATTTGTTGGCGAGGGCGCTTCGGGCTGACGCATGCTGTCGCCATGACAGAGCGCGTGAACATCTCCTCCGAATCCGAGTTCGAAGACGTCGTCGGCTACTCGCGGGCGGTGCGCGTCGGCGACTTCGTCGCGGTCAGCGGGACCACCGCGGCGGGGCCGGACGGAACCGCCGTCGGTGGCGACGACATCGGCGAGCAGACCAGGGAAACCTTGCGCCGCATCGCCGTTGCGCTCGACGAGGCAGGCGCGCGGCTGGCCGACGTGGTCCGCACGCGGATCTTCGTCACCGATATCGCGCGGTGGCCGGAGGTCGCCGCCGCGCACGCCGAAGTGTTCGGATCGATCCGGCCCGCCGCGTCGATGTACCAGGTACAGGCACTCATCACGCCCGCGCTGCTGGTGGAGATCGAGGCCGACGCGGTCGTCACCGATCGGAGCTTGGACCGGCTCGTCGCCGAATAGGCCTCGGGCCGTGGGCGGTTCGACGGTCCGCGGCCGGTCTCGCCCGTTAAGGTCGACAGCGTGACCAGCGACGCGCAGGATCCCACGCCGCACGAACTGCTCGACCAGGTCGCCGACGCGACCGCGCGGTTGCTCGACACCGTGCGCGGTCTCGGCGACGGCGACGTCATCGAACCCTCGCTGCTGCCGGGGTGGACCCGCGGGCACGTGCTCGCCCACCTCGCGCGCAACGCCGACAGCCTGGTCAACCTCCTGATCTGGGCCCGCACCGGCATCGAGACCCCGCAGTACGCGAGCCCGTTCCTACGCGAGTTCGACATCGACGCGGGCGCGCCGCGGCCGATCGCCGAACAACTTCGCGACATCGAAGCCGCCGCCAATCGCTGGTCGGCCCTCGCAACCACCGCGCCACCGGAGGCCTGGACCGCCACCGTCCGCACCCGCCAGGGCCGCGCCATACCCGCCGCCGAAGTCCCGTGGATGCGCCTGCTGGAGGTCGAGATTCACCACGTCGACCTCGCCGCCTCCTACACCCCCGCCGACTGGCCGACCTCCTTCGTCACCCGTGCCCTGCCCCGCGTCGCAGGCGACATCGCCAACCTCCTCACCCCCGACATTCCACCCTTCGACATCCAAGCCAGCGACCTCGACTTCACCACGTCCCTCACCCCCGGCACCCCCACCCACACCGTCCTCGGCCCGGCCCCCTCCCTGCTCGCGTGGCTCATCGGCCGCTCGTCCGGCGAGGATCTGTCCGGCCCGCTGCCGGAGCTCCCCGGCTGGCGCTGAGCGGCGTCACCGATCCGGCCGCGTGAACCATTCGACGCCGTCGTTGACGGTCTTGACCAGCGCGCCGTTCTCGACCAGCTTGTCGACAAGCGAGATGGCCTGATCCGATCTGGCGCCCGTCCTGGCCAGTACTTGGGGCAGGTCGAGCTTGTCCGATCCGATCGTTTCGACAATGTCGCGTTTGCGCAGCGTGTCCAGCGCGGTCGTCACATTGAGCCGTCGCACCGTGCGCCCGTCGGAGAGCCGCTTCTTCTCGGCTGTCTCCAGCAGCAGCGTTCGGACGTGTTCGGCGTCTTGCGAGCGGTTGGTCGCCCAGACGATCAGCGCCGCGATGGCCGCTTCGGTCTCCGCGGACGTGCTGGGCTGCGTCGGGTCGACGACGACATCGACCGGCCCGGCATGGTCGACGGTGCCCGCGATCAACAGGCGCCGCCGGGCGGTGCCCGAGGCGTGCTCGACCCCCGAGGCCGCGCCACCGACGACGAGGTGGTCCCGGCCGTGCAGCAGCGCCGCGTCCGAGACGTCGTCCACCACCACGATGTCGGCGCACGCCCGCTGGGCGAACCGCTCTTGATCCGTCACGCTGTCGAGGGGAACCACTTCGGCGAACGCCGCCGCGCTGTCGGCCGTTCCGAAGAGCACCGCACGTCCCGCGACGCCGCGTTCACCGGCGAACTGGGTGATCGTGCGCGCGAGCTCACCTGCGGTGTCCGACGTCGCCCCGGCGAGGGCGAGCCGCAGCGGGCGCTTCGTCCGGTTCGGGTCCGGCGCCGCGGTGAACAGGTCCTGCGTGTCCACCGGTGTGGCGACCTCCTCGACGTTCTCCCGCGCGAGGGCGGCGAGCGATTCCGCCGACGGCGGTGTGGCGAGGGACCGCACTCGGTCGGCGAGCTGGTCCCACTGCTCGAGGCGCGGCAGATCGGCGTACAGGCGCGAGAGGACGGCGGGTCCGAACCGGACGAGAACGGGCTGATTGCTGCGGATCCACTGCCACACCTCGGGCCAGGCCAGCAGGTCCAGTCGTATCTCTCGGGTGCGCGATGGCATGTCGGCGCGGTCGGTCAATCCGGCGACGCCGTTGGTCGAGGTGATCGCGACCCTGGCGGGCAGGCGGCGGTCCAGCAGTTCTCCGAGCGCGCGCAACGCGGCGGCGCCGCGCTCGTCGCCCGCGAGCAGTTCCGCCTCGTCGACGGCGAGCACGAAGCGCGTGTGCTCGAGCTTGCCGAGCAGGTTCCCCCACAGATCTATCGGGTCTTTGGCCAGACTGCCGCGCGGCAGCCGCATTCCGCTGTCCGTCATCACGGCGGCCACGGCGTCGTGCAGTATCCCGACCGGGTTGTGATCGCGGCGCCGGACCTTGGACTCGTCGAGCAGCCAGCGGGCGGCGACGAACACCCGGACGACGTCGTCGTCGAGATCGTCGAGCACGCGGTCCACGAACGCCGACTTACCGCTGCCCGCAACACCTTTGACGTGCAGGAGCCTGGCCTGCGTCTTTCCGCCGAGTACGTCGATGGCTTGCCGCAGCTCGGTCAGGCGCGAGATGAACCTCGGGTCGCCCTGCGCGATGCCGAACGGGCGGTAGACGCGCGGCCGCAGCACGATCGGCCTGCCGCGGGTGCGCTTGTCGATCAGCGCGCCCGGCTCGTTGGCGCCGACGTGCAGCGTCGGCACCACCCAGTTCAGCAGGGCCCCGCCGGAGAATTCGTCGGTCGCGATCGCCTGTCTGGCCAGCCGTAGCGCCGTCGCCACCGTGTGTCCCGCGGCGAGCGATTCGTAGAAGGAGCTGGTGAAGATCTTCTCGGTGCCGAACGGCAGCACCGTCTGCATGCCGATGACCATCGGGCAGACGTCGCGCACGAAGTGGTCGGCGGTGGACATCTGACCGCGCCAGTCGTCGCCCGCGGCAGCGGCGGGCGCCCGCGCGGTCTCGCACCCCGCGAAGACCGCCAGCCGCAGGTCGGGCAGTTCGGACAGAATTTTGCAGAGTTCCGCGTTGTGCACGAAACGGCCACGGCCGCTCGCGTCTTCGAGCTTGAAGCCGTTCGGCGCTGCGTGCCCGAGATAGTGGAAAATCTGGAACCCGTCGGCTTGGCGGCGAATAGTTTGCCGAATCCGCTCGGTCGACGGCCGGTCCTCGACGACGATGTTGAGCCTGCCCTGTCGCACGAGCGGTTTCAGGCCGTCGAGCAACGCGCGCTTCGCCGCGTACAGGTCGAACAGCGCCTCCTGGTTCTGCTCACCGACCTTCGGCATGGGGCTGGACATGACGATCAGCACGTTCAACGGCGCCTCGATCGGTTCCGGCGCCTGCTGAACCGGATAGGTGCGGAAGCGCCCGAGCCGCAGGATGTGGGTGTCCCGAGCACAGCCGAGGAAGTCCACCCCGTCGGCGATGCCGTTCTCCGGGTCGAGCAGCAGCTCCCACGGCCAAGCGTTGACGTGCTGGGGCGCCGACTGGATGCGGACGAGCACCTGCGCCCCGGCGTGCCGGGCCGCGCCTCGGGTCCGCGCGAACAGATTGTCGATCTCGGGTACCTCGAACACCAGTCGGGTCAGTACCCGCCCGATATCGATCGCGGCCGGTTCGACGCCGGAACAGGCATTGCGCACGACCGCGTTGAGCCACTCGGACGGCGTCTCGAAGCCATCCGGCAGAGTCCAGGTGGGCGGCGGGCGGGGCACCGCGTACACCGCGCCCTGCGGCGAGGATGCCGAAACCCACACGCGTCCACCGGCATCCAGCACGCTGATGTCGAATCGGTGGAAGGCCTGCGCGGGGTCCGGTGGCATCGCTATCCCGGCCCTTCCGCGCTGCGGGCGAGCTCGTCGAGGTCGACAACGCTCACCAGATCGGTCACCGGATGGACGGTGTCGGCGGACACGGTCACCCGGTAGTCACCGGGGAGAACGTCGGCCAGAACGACCTCTCGCCAACCGTCGGACGCCTCGGTCAGCGGATGCCTGGTGGACACGCCGCGGCCGAGATCCTCCACCGTCGCGACCAGCGCCGCGGCGGGGTCGGCGGTCTTCGCGCGAACGACCATCGGTTCGTCGGTCGTGACGTCCTCCACCGCGAGCGCGACCGGGTCCTTCACGGCCGGAAAGACGTCGACGCCACCGAACTCGGCCGTGCGCAGCACGCCGCCGACGTGGTCGAGTACCGGATCGTCGTTCTGCAACGACCCGTGCTTCTGGCTCACGAACGAGGCGTTGCGCCAGCCGTCCATCAGCTCGTGCGGGATCGCGGACACTTTCGGGACCGTGCCGTCGCCGCCGTCCTCGCCAGCCGCCTTGCGCGCCCACAGCACCTCGATCCGGCCGTCGGTGAGTCGCGCGGCCCACCGCGTCGGCTGGAAGTCGCCGATGACCGGCCGGATCTCGTAACCGGGTCCGGTTTCGGCGATCCGGTCGTTCACCTGCTCGCGCAAGCCGCGGTGCAGCTGGACGGCATCACGCAGCCGGGCGGCGTCCACACCGGTGCGGCTCCAGTCCAAGCTGGCGTCGTCGAGATTGAGCCACGTGCCGTCGGACCCCGCCACGCAGCGGTACGACGGCAGCAGCTGATACGCCGAGGTGAACGAGCGCAGCAGGTCGGAGAGGTCGACGTCGAACGGTCCCCAGCTCTTGCGGAAGCCGTTCGCGAGGAAGTCGAGTGCGTTGATCGACCCGGAATAGGGCGTCCCGAAGGTGATCAGCCTGCGGGTGTCCTTCCATCCGTCGAGCTGCTCCAGGTAGAGCCGCGAGACGATGCCGCCCATCGAGTGCCCGATGAGGACCAGTTTCGCGTCGGCGGCGCCGGACTTCTCCCGCCAGTTCCGCAGCCAATCGTGCGCCGACCTGGCGAGTTTCGCGGCGGCCACCCGGTTGTCGCGCCGCCAGTCGTAGGGGAACTCGAAGTAGTTCTCGCCCTCGACCGCCCCGAACCGCTCGATCAGCTGTTTGCGGAAACGGGTATAGCCGTCGATCTTCCAATCCAGACCGGGCACGATGTGCAGATCCGGCACGACCCGCGTCGCGACGACGCCGTCCACGTCGGCGGCAGCCGGATCATCGCCGTCCAGCCGCAACCTCTTGATGCTGCGTCCGAGGGACAACACTCCGCGCAGCACCGCGCCCGGCGTGGGAGCCCACAGCTCCTTGCCGTCGCGGGCCAGCACGGAACCGCCGATCCCCGGTATCAACACGACCACGTCCCGCATGACTGGCCTCCGTCCGTTCGTCCGCGGAAGAGTTCGATCTTCATGGTCGCGCGTTTCGCGGCCGGAATCACGAGTACTCCGCTACTCGAACGCCGTGGTCAGACGGTATTCCCGGCGCCGACCGGGGCGGCGGGCGTCACCATTGGATATCGGCGAGCGAGTCCAGTGGCCGTCGTTGCTCGACTCCTTCAAGAACGGTGAACGTGTCCGCTTTGCGAAGTTCCGGGCCGAACCGCACGCCGGTCCGTTCCTCGACCTCGGCGATCGCGACCTGGAAGACCCGGAACTCGTCGAGGTCGAGTGCCTCGAGCTGATCGAGTCCCTGGGTGAGCAGGAAGGCGCGGGCCTTCAGATCACCGCCGTCCACGAAGGCGAGGATCTTGAAGTACTCCCTGGGAATCCGCGACCCGCGGTACACGCGGTCGTCGTCGTGGAACACCGGTCCGCCGAACGCGCTGACCCGCAGATCCTGCACCTGGACGTCGGCGAACACCGCGTCCTCGAGCTGCCCCCAGAGGCCGTCCTTGCCGCTCTGGTTGAAGTCGTCCATCTGCGGGGTGATGTTGGTGTAGAAGAACGAATCCGTATTGGCCTGTTGCGCTTCCGGAAGCGCCGCCCACAGCAGGTCGGCCCGGCGGGCGATGTGTCCTCGGTCGAGGCGGTTGTCCCGGTACAGCTCGTTGCCGGTCTGGAATTCGGCGGGCAGACGCGCGTCTTTCACGAATTCGATTCCGACGCGGTCGATCTTCTTCAGACTCGATCCGTCGATGTTCCAGGCGACCCAGCGGGCGAACCGCCGCGATTTGCTGAGCGCCAGCGAGAAGTGCGTGTACGCAACGACTTCGGAACCGTCGAGCTGAACCAGGTCGTTCCGCAGCGCCGTATCGACGCTCGGCGCGTCGATGGAGGTGGCGAGGAAGTTCGGGTCGTATCCCTTCCGCACCGCCTCGGCCGCCTCCACGGGCGTCGGCGGGCGCAGCGTAATCTCGAGCTTCTCGAACACCGACTGCGGCAGGCACGCGAGGGCGTGCTCGTCGGGGCTGTGTTCGGACTCGCCCGCGAAGTGCAAGCCCGCGAGCACACCCGTGGTCGATCCGCCTTCTTCGAACAACCACACCGATCCCGAGTCACCGCCTCGGCTGATCTCGTCGTGGGCCGCGGGGCGGGCCGGGTCGGGTCCGATCTCGAAGCAGCCGATGTTGTGCACTCCCGCGGAGCCGTATCGCAACTTCACTATGGTGTCGATCCGGCGCACCACGCCGTGCGTGACGCCGGTGGTGCGGCCGCTCTTGACGACCTTGTCACCGAGCTCGGGCTCACCCAATCGCGCTGGGGTGACGCCGATTCCGAGGACGCTGTCATCGATCCGCCGGTCCTCGACGGTCGCGACGGCGCAGTCGCCAGCGATCCCGAGATGCGAGCGATTCAGCACACCGAGGCGATTGCGGTCGATCCGGTTGTCGTCGCGCGGCCCCGGCTGGACCACGGTGTCGCCGATCCGGCCGTCGGGGCCGTGCAGCACGTGCCAATTGCTCAGCACCAGCGGTGTGCCGTCGTGTTTGTCGTAGACGATGCAGCCGACGGTGCCCGCCGTGCCCTTGACGTTCGACACGCTGATGCCCGGCCGAATCGGATCGCACCTGACCTTGCTCGGCGGCGGCTCCGGTTCCGCGACGACACGGAACGACGGTTCGTAGCTGCGCTGGATCACATCGGTCGGCACCCTGACGCCGTCCACTTCGATGGAATCCGGAATCGCTTCGGTATTCAGCGATTCCAGCGCCTCGGGTTCGACTTTCTCGTCGACCGTGAATTGCACCGCGAGCTGTTCGGTCGGCGCACCGTCGACGATCTTGTATCCGACGCCGATCGACGAGATGTTCGGGTCGTTCAAATACTCGCTGCCTTCGCTCCTGATGAACTCCCGCAGCGCTACCAGCAGTTGCTCCCGCTTCGTGGCCATGTGACGTCTCCTCGCATGCCAGGCCAGTTGTTGCGGTCGACAGCGCTGCACACCCGGCGCAGCCACCCCCACCATCGGCACACCCCCCGAACCCGATCCACAGACCCGATCCGCCTCCCCCAAAGACTCCCGCACCCCCACCCCCACCACACGCGTACCCCGCTACCCGCGTTCTCGGATATCCACTACGCATACCCACCGGTCGGCCCCGACGGAAGCCCCGTACCGGGCATGCGTCCCGCGCGGGCGCGTGCCGCACGATCCCATCCCGAAGGTCGGGATCGATGGAGCGAGAGGCGACGTGAGCCCGGAACTCCCAACCTTCTGATCCGTAGTTGGATGCTCTTCATGCACGCATGCCGTGCGCCGAGGCCGAAGGACGTGGGTGGCTCTGCTGTCCGGATGCTGAATGGCCGCCGAACACTTGTCTCGGCGGCATTCGACCGTGCGCCCAGGTTCTGACTTTGCTCGGGGATCCGCTGTCAGACGGTGCCGGACTCGATCCGGTGTTGCTCCACCACGTCCTCGTATTCCCGCCGACGATCCTCGCTCATATCTTCCTCGGCATCGACGCTGATGCTCCACGGAATCCGGCACGGAGGAGCATGGTCGGGGTCTGGACACACGAGCCGCTCGACCTGCTCGGCCACTGCGCGTGCTTGCTCCTCGGACGCGATCACGCCCAGGCGAATCTCCCACAACCGCTTCTCGTCCGACATAACTCAGATCTCCTTGCAGTGACGCTTGTAGTGGCCCTGCGGAACGCTGCGGTCAGCATCCTTCTTCGCGGCAGCGACCGCATACCGCGGCGGCAACGACGTCAGGGACGTTCGGCGAGGATGCCGCTGACGTCTTCCAGCGCCAAGACCCAGTCGATAGTGGGCGTGGACCGAAGTTCGACGAGTTCGAGCATCCGCATGAGGTCGTCGCCGAGATTGCGGGTGAAGATCGGCTCGTGGTGAGCGATGCGGTTGCGCAGCCTCCGAATCACCTCGAGATCGTCGTAGATCCGGCGCCGCAGCTGACGAGCCGTCATCGCGGAAGCGTTGGGGAACAAGGCCAGGATGTGCGGTTCCCAGAGACGGACGTCGTGTCGGGAGGTGAACAGGGCCTGCCAGAACGAGAACTTCAACTCCGCGATGACCTTGCCGGTCGTCGACTCCCGATTGCGTGTATCGACCAGGTTCCTGCGCGGGTTGAACGTCGGCGGCCGTGGCGAGGGCAAGCTGCCCTCGAACGTGGGATGCCACGGCCACCGCGCACCGTAGATCGCATCGAGCGCATCGGCAGCCGCGTTGCGAGTGCAGACTTCGGCGAAGTGCGAGGGCAACATGAACGCCGCCGCAATCCGCGCGTTCCAGCCGTATAGCTCCATCGCCTTGGCCTTGTCGCCCCCGGTGGCGAGGATGTAGGTGGTCGACCGGGGGACGCTCAACACGTCGCAAATCGCTGACTCGTTGGCAGGCTTGGCGCTCGGCACGCGGAAAACGTACACTTGACGTCACGAGCCGAGAGATTCGCGGGCGAAAGCCTCCCCTCACGGACATAAGAAACAGCTGACAGGGCCTCCGCACAGGGTGCGGAGGCCCTGTCGTTTACCAGTCGGCGATCACGCTGCCTCAGGCCAAGGGTGAGCCACTGTCGCGGGTCCGCGCGGTGCTCGTGACGCCCTGGCGCAGCGCCTGGTCGGCCGGTGCGGCTGAGGACGGCGAGCTGGCGACGCCGATCGAGGAGATCCGCAGATTCCGGGCGGGTTCGGCCGCCTGACACAGACAGGAAACCCGGCCCTGTCACGGGCCGCTATGCGCTTCCCTCTGGCTCGCGCCCCAGCCCCCGCTGCCGATGCCGCTCCTGTTCCCGTTGGCGCTCCTTCGCGACGTCGTAATGCAATCGCGCCTGACTCGCCTCGCGCCCCGGCGCGGGTCGTGGCGTTTCTCCCGGCTGCGGCCTGCCCAGTTCCAGGATCTGCGCCACCTCGCGCGGCAGGGGGCTGCGGTCGACGCGATCGCGGACCTGCTCGCGTTGACGCTCGATCTCTTCGCGCCGCTGCTGAGCCTTCGCCGCATTTTGCACAGCAGAACCAAGCGCGTCGATATCGCGCACCATGTCCAGCCGCGGAGTCTCACGGCCCTGCTTCAGAATGGGCTCCATCGCCTCTATCTGCTTCGCGCCCAGGCCAGCCTTCTCCAGCGTCTCGCGCGCTTGGGCGGCCTCCATAGCCCGGACCGTGTCGAGCTGATGCGTAATGCTGTCGTGCGACCTCTTCAGCTCCTGCGCGGCCAGCGGCTTTCCCTGCTCCCTCGCTGCGGCCAATCGTCGGTTCTGATCGGCAACGGCACGTGACAGCCGTTCCTGCGCTTCCCGGAGTTGTGCTGCGCGATCCCGTTCCTTCCGCTGCCGCGCGTCTTCACTGCGGCGGGAGCGGTCTCGTTGCTGTTCTTCGGTGCGAACCAGGGATACGGCGGGCAATTCGCGTTGCTTGACCAGGGAGGGGGCGGGCGCTTGCCGCTGGCGTGCCGCCTGTTCGCGCGCCTTCTCGCGCACCCCAGGTAGTTCGAGCTGTTGGCCCCGCTCCAGGTGCAGTCCTCGTGCCCAGATTTCGCGGGCGTCGGCTCGTGAAATTAGTTGGTGGGTGAACTGGTTGGGGAAGTCTCGGCTCAAGCCGTCGATGAGTTCACGTGCTTCTTTGGATATGTATTCGCCTTCGACCGAGCGGAGCAAGTGTTGGTTAACTTCTCCTCTTTCGAGAAGGGCTCGCAAAACTCTCAGTTGCTTCTCGTCCTTCTTTCCGCCGATCCTCCCAGATTTGTCTTCGATGGTGGAGACTTTGCCGCGGTCGTCCTTCGCCTTGTCGAAGCGGATCTTTTCATCTCCGGCTTCGTATATTCGGGATTGGTAGACGTACCCGCGCTCGCGGTCTCGGTAGAATCGGTCGGTGCCGCTCTCGAATATCCGGCCGCGCTCGTTGCTGTCGTAGGGTCCGCGATCTTTGTCGTATCCGTCCGGCATGTCCGAAACCCCACCCCCGACGTGCGCCAAACCGGCCTCATCACCTACTCAAATAAAGGGAGGGTGATCAGGAAGAGAAGTTCTGAGCTCCGAAAGCAAGAAACCGCCTTCGTCCGCGCGTCGGTGCCGCCAGAATGCCACGGACACCAGTTCGGCAATATTGATGAATTCGTTCTCGACAACGAACTGCACGAGCAGCGCAGCACTGCATGCTTTCCATCCATCGAATTTGAAGGCGATACCCGGCTTGACGTCACGGTAGATCGACAATTCGCAGTCGTTGTATCCGGAAGGAATCTTGTTCAGGTCGATCCATCGCGCATCGAGATATCGGACAAACCATTCTCCAATGAGGCACACCAGTTGATCGACGGTATCTGCGTTCTCAGGGAGGGTGACAGCTTCCAAATCGGGAAGCAGCTCACCGATAGTCTCGCTGAGCTGAATTACCTCGCGCGATTCGAAGTCCCATGGCTCCTGTGGCATCGCAGGCAGCGCGGCACGATTGCATAGTTCTCGCGCCTGTGCCGCGTGCCGTTCCGGGTCGACCCACCTATCCCACGCGGTCAGCTCGACCTCGACCCCGAGATCCATGCTCAACTGATCGTCGGTCCCCATGGGGTTCCTCCTCTGATGTGTATTCGGTTGCCGCTGATGCCAGTGCCGCACAACGCCAGGCTCCACGAAGCGCCGTACACAGAGTAGGGACGGCACTCCTGCGGTGGGCGCGCAACACGAGCCGCCATTGCGATCGGTGCGCTGGCTTGTTTTGTGTCGCTGCACGTTTCATGTCACCCCAGTCCGGAAAGCGGTGCAGGTCGGCTGGCGTGGTCGGTCACAGGTGCTACCTCTCGAGGTACAGACGTTCGTTTGGGAGACGCGGGAACGCGCGCTTGTCCAAGTCGACGGACACCGCGTCGACGTAGTGGCGGGCCTGATGCTCCTGAACGAAGATCAACGCGGCGGTCAGGCACGCGACGAAGTCCATGCGCTGCCCGTGCAGGAACACACTCAGGTGCACATCGGGTTCGGTGGGCGACGGCGACCCGGCCGGAGGAGGCGCAGCGGTGCTCATAACGCGGGCTGTCGGGTCGGGGCCAGACAGGCATGCACCGCATACAGCACCGCACGCCCCGAAGGCCGGAACACCGAGTGCGCGGTGGTGATCCATCCTCGGTACTCCGAGCCCTGATCGGCCGGGGACGGCAGCGCCACGAAGTCGCCGTTACCGAGCACCGTTATTCGGCGATGGCGGTACAAGGCTGCTTCGGCCGCGATCATCGTTGCGGGTATGTCGGAGCGGACCAAATACGTCCACGTCGCCGTCCGGGGTGTGGTGATGATCGGCCCGCCACCTTGCTGCTTGGCGTCCAACTCGACCTTGACCATCTGGCCGACGTCGGCGGGCATCGACACTGCCCACACCATTCCCGCGGTGAAACCGATTCGGCCCGTGTCGGGTTGGACCACGGCGGGCAGGTGGCACACCGTGCGGTAGTACTCCACGCGGGAACGGGGTGTATCAGCAGCTACCGTGCGCACTGCGCTGGGCGACGGGGTGTTCATGGTCGCCTCGGTCTCGGTTCGGCGTAGTGGCTGCGGGTCATCCAGACCCATTCCATCCGAGCCCATTGCGACCCCCTTCCTGTGCGCGGGCATCCCCTTCGTCCTCCCTGTCGTTGGTTTGCCCCCGCGTCGAGGAGTCCAGCTCGACCCGACGCGAGGGTTGCCAATAGGGTGACGGCCATCACTGGCGGCGAGTGCCAGTCGAGTAACAGAACCGGATCCGGTTACCACTGACTCGGTAGTCTCGGACGTGAACCAATGTGAACGCCTCGAGCTACGGAGGTCCCCCGGTGGCAACTACCGGTGACCGAATCGCCAGCCTTCGCAAACTTGCCGGTCTCAAGCAAATACAGCTCGCACAGCGAGCCAGATACAGCGTCTCCATGGTCCGCGCGGTCGAACAGAACCGCGAGCCGGCGTCACCGGCGTTCATCGCTGCGGTCGCGTCCGTGCTGGGAGTCGAGCCCGAGCATCTGACTGGTGCCCCGTACTACGACATCATCGAAGAAGACGGCCCGCTCGACGGATTGGCCGAGCTGCGTGCGGTGCTCGCCGAAGGGCCGTACGTGCGCGCCATCGAACCGCCGTCGCTGGCTGAACTCGCCACCGACATGGCCGTTGTGGACACCGCGTACCGCAACGACAAGGGCCGCGTCGCGCTCGCACGACTCCCGGTGCTGTTGCGCCAGCTCTACGGCGCTCTCCACGCCTCGAGCGGCGACGACCGGGGCAAGGTGTTCTCGCTGCTGTCGGCCGCGTACGTGACCGCTGAGCGGCTGTGCCGACGCTTCGGGTTCGTGAATCTGGCCCCGACCGTGCTGGACCGGCTCGAATGGGCCGCTGCCGCCGCTGACGATCCGCTGTATACAGCTCAAGCGAAGATCAAGCGCGCGCGAATCCTGATGTACCACAACGCGAATGACACCGGCTTGCAACTGGTCGATGACGCGCTGGACATCATCGAGGGCGACGACGAAGCCGCGAACGCTGTTCGCGGGTACGGGCACCTGTGCGGCGCGATCGTCGCGGCGCGTGGGCTCCGCCCCGACACAGCCGCCGAGCACATCGAGGACGCGCGCCGCCTCGCCCGCGCGATGCCAGGTGAGTCCGATCTGTACGGCACCCTCTTCGGCCCCGGGAACGTTGGCATCCACGCGTGCGCGGTCGCGCTGGAATCCGGCGACCCAGACCGGGCCGCCCGCGAAGGTTCGGCCTTGGTTCTGCCCACCGAAATCGCGCCTCCTCGCGCGGGCCACCACTGGCAGGACGTGGCGCGCGCCTGGGTACTGGTCGGCCAACCTGACAAGGCATTGCGTGCACTTGGTGCCGCCCGCGCGGTCGCACCGCAGCAGACACGACTGCATCCATCAGTGCGGGAGACGCTATACGCCATCGCGTCGGCCGAACGCCGCAGAACCGATAGCCTGTCGAACTTCGCATCCTGGATCGGCGTACCCCTGTAACCCGGCTGTTGCGTTCGGGGTCAGAGGCTGCGATCGTCCGCCACGAGCCCAGGGGTGTGACACAAACCATGCGACTGCGCCTCGCCTACTAATGCGAAAGCCCCCGCCGATCGGCGGGGGCTTCGCGATGTGCGCCCGGAGAGACTCGAACTCCCAACCTTCTGATCCGTAGTCAGATGCTCTATCCGTTGAGCTACGGGCGCATAGCTGTGTTCAGTTGTTACCCGGCGGACCGGGTGTGGCGGAGGCGAGAGGATTTGAACCTCCGGTCCCCGTGAAGGGACAACTCATTAGCAGTGAGTCCCATTCGGCCGCTCTGGCACGCCTCCTGGAGCCTTCTCTTCGAGGGCACCGGTCCTTTCGAACCGCCGAGCATGAAGGTTACATGACCCAACGACCAGATAACAAAACGCCTGGTTATCAGCGTAAGTTGCTGTCGAACCAGTCGAAGATCCTGGTTTGGGAAGCGATGGCTGTGGTGTTGTCGTCGTCATCGGCGCCGGGGTTGTCGGCACGGTGGTGCAGACCCGGGTAGGTGACCACGAGGCTGGCGACGGAGGCGCGGGCGGCGGCGTCGCGGAGCCGGTCGACGTCGGCGGGCGGGGTGTTCGGGTCGTCGGAGCCGAACAGACCGAGCCAGGGGGCCTGGAGGTTGGGGGCGACGCGCACGAGCGCCTCGGCCTCGTCGGTGAGCGGTTCGGTGATACCCGCGGCGGCGATGCTGACCGCGGCGCCGATCGGGCGGTTGGTGGCGACCAGGAAGGCGGCGGTGCCCGCGTGGTCGAAGCCGAGCACGCCGATGCAGTCGGGGAAGACGCCGCGCCTGGTCAGCCAGTCGAAGCAGGCGTCGAAATCGTCGAAGAGCTCGTCGCCGAAGACCTCGTGTTCGGGCTCGTCACCGTTGGCCCGGTGGAACAGATTGGGCGCGACGACCGTCCATCCCTCGATCGCCAGCGCACGCATGAACTCCAGCAGTGCGCCGCTGAACTCCCGGGATTCGTGCAACACCACGATTCCGCCGCGCGAGTTGCCCTCCGGTTCGATCACGGTGATGGGCACCCGGCTGCCTTCGGTGGGGCGCTGCTCGAGGTCGTCGCCACCGCGTAGCGGGGCGATATCGTCATAAATGCCCGACATGAAACCAGCGTAGGGCGAGCCGCTGATCTTCGCGAGAATTTGCACGTGAGCAGCCATTACCCGCAACTTTTCCGGTACGGAAGCCGCGATTCCGGCTCGGTGAAAATCGGGAACGGACGTACCCTCGGCACCACCGTTCACGCAGACCTCCGAATCCGTTCCGACCGTGCGCAGGCTAGGGACGGACTCCGTCCAGCAGCCCATTTAGGGTGGAGGGGTGACAGCGCGCATCCGCCCCGACCTCTCCGCCATCCCGGCCTACACCCCCGGCCGCAGCCACCCGGGCGCGGTCAAGCTGGCCAGCAACGAGACCACCCTGCCGCCGCTCCCCGCGGCCGCCAAGGCGATCGCCGAGGCCGCGGAGCTCGCGCACCGGTACCCCGACAACCAGGCGGCCGAACTGCGCGCAGCGCTCGCCGAGTTCCTCGGGGTCACGCCGGCGCACGTGGCGGTGGGCTGCGGCAGCGTGGCGCTGTGCCAGGAACTGGTTCAGATCACCTGCGCCACACCCACCGACGAGGTGCTGTTCGCCTGGCGCTCGTTCGAGGCGTATCCGATCGTCACCCAGGTGGGCAACGCGACGGCCGTGCAGGTCCCGTTGACGCCGGAGCTGACGCACGACCTGGACGCGATGGCGGCCGCGGTGACCGAGCGCACCCGGCTGATCTTCGTCTGCAACCCGAACAACCCGACCGGCACCGCGCACGGCCGCGAGGCGCTGATCCGCTTCCTGGACGCGGTCCCCTCGGACGTCCTCGTCGTGCTGGACGAGGCGTACTACGAGTACCTGCGCCTCACACCGCAGGACCGTCCGGACGGCGTCGAGCTGGGCCGCACCCGGCCGAATGTGGTTGTGCTGCGCACCTTCTCGAAGGCGTACGGTCTCGCGGGCCTGCGGGTCGGCTACGCGGTCGGCGATCCGGAGGTGATCGCGGCGCTGATGAAGGTGCACATCCCGTTCAGCGTGAACCGGGTGGCCCAGGCCGCCGCGATCGCCTCGCTGGAGGCGCGCCACGAGCTGCTCGACCGCACCGACGCGGTGGTTCTGGAGCGCGACCGGATGCGGGCGGCGCTGCTCGCGGCGGGCTACTCGGTGCCGCCGAGCGAGACGAACTTCGTCTGGCTGCCGCTCGGCGCGCGCAGCGTCGAGTTCGGCGAGGCGAGCGCGGAAGCGGGCGTGCTTGTGCGGCCGTACGGCACCGACGGCGTGCGGGTCACCGTCGGCGACTCGCACGAGAACGACCAGTTCCTCGCGTTCGCCACCGATCCCGAGGTCCTGTCCCGCTTCGTCTGAGAGTGCCGATTCGGCGAACTTCGGCGCGGGAGGACGCCGAACGGGCTAACGTGCGCGGCCAGCCGTTGCGTGGGAAGGTCTTCGAGTGGAGTCGCACGACCGGCGGCTCCCCCACGACCCGCCCAACCCGTAGACCGCGATCAACAAAAGCGACCGGGCTGCCGTTCGTCGGCCAGGCGCTCGGTCAGCGGATCGCGGGATAGATCGTCGGCCAGGACGCGGCGAGCTCGTCCCCCCAGTACGGCCACGAATGCGTGCCCGTGGCACGGAAATTCGCGGTGACCGGGATCCGCAGCGAGGTGAACCGATCGACCAGCCTGCGCGTGCAGGCGTTGGTCGCCGCCTCCAGCGGTCCGCCGAACGCGACGGTGCTGACCAGGTCCGGGTTGCCCGGCGCGTCGTACTTGCCAGGAAGGCCACTGCCGACGGACAAGTAGATCGCCTTGCCGCGCAAGGCTTCCGCGTGCAGCAGCACGTCGTGCGCGAGCCAGTCCGGGTCGTTCGCTTCACCGAACATGTTGTCCGGCTCGCCCTGATAGGTGGCCACCACGGCGCGCGCGTGGGCCTGGCCCATATCGGTGCCCGTGGAGAAGCAGCCGCTGTGCGCGGCCACCGCGCGGTACAGCTCCGGCCTGCGGAAGGCGAGCATCATCGCGGCCTCGGCGCCCATCGAGACGCCCATGATCGCGTTGCGCCCGTTGCCATCGAACTCCGCGTCGATGAGCGGCGGAAGTTCCCTGGTCAGGAAGGTCTCCCACCGGTTGGTGCCGAGCACCGGGTCGGGACGCTGCCAGTCGGTGTAGAAGCTGGCCGGGCCGCCGACGGTGAGCACCACGTTCACGTCTTTGTCTTCGAAGAACCGGTCGGCCTTGCCGAGCTCGATCCAATTGTTGGTGTCGGCTTCGGCGCTGCGCCCGTCCAGCATGTAAACCGTTGGCCTGCTGCGGCTCTGGTCACGCGGCAGCAGCACCTGCACCTGCACGGTGCGGCTCATCGAGGGCGAGTTCACGAACACGCGCACCCGGCGGTCGGTGATCGGTTCGATCCGCTCGATCGAGGGCGCGACGGGTGGCGCCGTGGTCGGCTCGGCCGGGGCGGGCCCATCGGAGGAGCCGGTGCTCGGCTTGTCGGGCGCGGCGAACGAGACAGGCGCACCGGCGCCGACCGCACCGACCAACAATGCGGCGCTCATGGCGACCACTGCGAGCCGTCGCCGCGCCCAACGCCGAGACAGCATGTCTGCCATGGTGCCAGACCGTGGGCCGCGATCTCGACTTCCGATCCGCATTCGAATGATTTGTGACGAGCACCACTTTCGCGATTCGGGCGTTCACGATTGTTTCGAATTCGGGCACACCGCCAGCACACCGGCCTTACGCTCCCTCTCGGGCGATTCTTCAGGCGTCGATGGGGACCGCGATGACCGTACACAGCCGTGACCCCGGCAGAGGTCGGCCTTCGGCGCGCCCGCGTCCACACCGTCCGATCGGTTTTCCGGCAACGCAGAGGCTAATTCGACGGATCCTGCTAACGCCGGACCGCGCGCCACCGACCAGACGGGTGTGTCCGACGCG
The DNA here is from genome assembly GCF_900215415.1 of Nocardia amikacinitolerans. Lineage (NCBI taxonomy): Bacteria > Bacillati > Actinomycetota > Actinomycetes > Mycobacteriales > Nocardiaceae > Nocardia > Nocardia amikacinitolerans. Next base: position 113,174 of record NZ_OBEG01000004.1, read on the forward strand.
CCACGCGCGCGAATTCTCTGCTCGATCGTTGTGTCCGTCTGTTTGCCGCAGTTCCTGATGCCCGACCGGAGAAAAGATCGTGAACCACGTGTTACCCGCTCGACCGCTCGAAAACACCGCCGACACCGTGCCTTTCGATTCGGCACTTGCGCGTCGCCTGCGCGAATGCGACGACTTCTACCGGCAACCCGAACTCGCCCACCTCTGCGCACAGCGCCGCCGCACCGCACTCGAACAGCTGCGCCAGACCGGCACCTACGTGCAGACCGCCGAGGAAATCCTGATCGGCGCCAAGCTGGCCTGGCGCAACCACGCCCGCTGCGTCGGCCGAAAGCATTGGCGCTCATTGAAACTGCTCGACGCGCGGCGGGTGCGTTCGGCGCGCGACCTGGCCGAGGTGTGCTGGCAGCACCTACACATGGCGACCAACGGTGGCGCGGTGCAGTCCATGATCACCGTCGGTCCGCCGCGTCAGAGCGACGGGCGCGAGTACCGCATCGTCAGCCCGCAGTTGCTGCGCTACGCGGGCTACCGCAACGGCGACGGGACGGTCACCGGCGACGCGGCCAATGTCTCGATCACCGAGTTCGCCAGGAAGCTCGGCTGGCGCGGCGCGGGCACGCCGTTCGACATCCTGCCGGTGCTGATCAGTACGCCCGACGAACCGATCAGGTGGTTCGACGTGCCGAGGGAGCTGGCGCGCGAGGTGCACATCGAGCATCCCGATTTCGACTGGTTCGCCGGACTCGGCCTGAAATGGCATGCGGTACCGGCTGTTTCCAACATGAATCTGGAGATCGGCGGCATGATCTACCCGTTCGCGCCGTTCAACGGCTGGTACGTCGGCGCCGAGATCGGCGCGCGCAATCTCAGCGACACCAACCGCTACAACATGCTCCCGCTGATCGCCGACATGATGGGCCTGGACACCTCGCATCCGCGCACGCTTTGGCGCGACCAAGCCCTCGTCGAACTGAATCGCGCTGTGCTGCACAGTTATCGCAAGGCGGGCGTGCACATCGTCGACCACCACACCGTCGCGAAACAGTTCTGTGACCACGTGGAGAAGGAGAAGGCCGCGGGTCGCACCTGCCCCACCGACTGGACCTGGATCAATCCGCCGATCTCGTCCGGACTCACGCCCACTTTCCACCGCTACTTCGACCCGCCCGACGACGACCTGCGCCCCAATTTCGTCCGCCGCGAAACACACTGAGCCCGACCGCCTGTTCCTCGGGTCACAGACCGGTTTGCCAACGGGCAGACGCTGTTACGGTAAACGGAGTATGCACCTCCGGTTAAACGTCTCGGGCGTTTTGTTCAATGGCGAAGGAGGCCACGGGCGATGGTGGCTGTCGGTTTCCCTGGTCCGGGGCTGGAACTCGGGGTTTCGGTTGCCGGAACGTTCGAACGAGTGCGGGCGGCGGTGCACGGTCGCGGCGGAGAGGCGATCCGGCAGCTGGCGCTGATCACCGTGCTGTACCTCGGTTATCGGTTCGGTCGGCTGATCACGGCGGACGACACCGCGCGCGCCTACGGCAACGCGCACGATCTCCTCGGTGTCGAAAGCCGACTGGGGATGCTGGCGGAGACCACGGTGCAGGCGCCGTTCCTGCGCTGGGATCTGCTGGCCGTCTCGGCCAACTTCTATTACGCGACAGCGCATTTCACCGTCGCCGTCGGAGTGCTGCTGTGGCTGTGGGTCTTCCGTCCCCGGCACTATCGGCTGACGCGCAACCTCATGGTCGGGTTGACCGGCGCGGGACTGCTGCTGCACGTCCTGTTGCCGCTCGCGCCGCCGCGCATGCTGCCCGAACGCGGATTCGTCGACCTAGCGGCCCTGCACGGCCAATCCGTCTACGGCCCAAGCCATGCCGATGGCATGTCGAACCAGTTCGCCGCCATGCCGTCACTCCACGTCGGCTGGGCACTGCTACTCGCCGTCGCCGTGGTGGCCGCGACCCGCACCCGCTGGCGCTGGCTCGCCCTCGCCCACCCCGCCCTCACCACCGTCATCGTGATCGGCACCGGCAACCACTACTGGCTCGACGCCATCATCGCGGTGCTCCTGCTGGCCGGTACCGCGGTGCTACACCGCATGATCCTGCCCGCGGCGGCCGCCTGGGAACCGTTGACACAGACCCGGTCGAAGGCCCGCGACACATCGCCGATCCCGAGCTAGCCGCCTGAGGCCACCTCGGGCAGGGTAACCGCAGGGCTGTGGAGGTCGCGGCGGCGAACCACGACAAGCCCGATGAAAGTCACGTAGAGGTCACCTCTGGAGCGGATATCGGCGGGAAGACTGTTGCCCATGCCGATCACGTCTCGGAACTTGGGGCGCATCCCGTCACCGCCGCGGATCTGAGCAAGGCCGCACCCGAGTTGGCCGAGAGTGGATCCGATCCAGGCGGGGAGCGCCACCAGCTGGAGGGGCATGAGGGTCCAGAAGAAGATCACGGCGGCGAGCTCGGGGTCGACGTCGAGGTGAAGTGCCACCGCTGCGCCCGCGACGGGAGTTATGACCATGATCAGGACGATGTCGGCGACGGTGGAGATGGCTTTGCGCAGATCGCGCGGGGACGGATAGCGCGGATCTCCTTCGGCGCCATGATATTCCGGCGCGCTGGGTTGCTTGGTCGCGTACTGGTCGGGGTGCGTCGCGCGATCGGCTCGGTAGGCAATGAGGTCACGTCGCCGGACTACTACGAGATGGGGTGCGAGGGCGTGTATGCCGCGGATCCGGAATGGCATGGTCGGGCGGCGGACGATGGCTCGGGCGATGTCGCGGATGCGCGGGCGCGCCGCGTCACCGCAGCGAACGGTGGTCAGCCCGCAGATCAACTGGCCGACGCTGGCCCCGACGATGCTCGGAAGCAGAAAGTACTGAGCGAATGCCAGGAACAGGATGGCGGCGTAGCCGCCGAACATCACGACGGTCGAGCCGAGGCCGAACACACCGAACAGCAGCCACATCACGCCGGCGACCGCGACGAGTATCAACAGCAGGTCGGCGACGTTGGCGACAATACTGCGGAGCCGACGCGGCGACGGGAACCACGGATCCCCCTCGGCTCCAAGATATTCCGCTGCATCGCTGCGCGTTCCCCCTCCGAAACTCACCGCGAAATCATGGCACACGACCGCTGGGCGGAGTCATCCATCGAGGCCTGCGAAGGGGTCGTCGCCTGCGGATGAACTGGCGGAGACGGAGGGATTTGAACCCCCGGTCGCTCTCGCGACGCTCGCTTTCAAGGCGAGTGCATTCGGCCGCTCTGCCACGTCTCCAGGCCCACGATCCTAACGGACGGCTCAATCGGCTCGCTCGCCGATTGTTTTGTCGACGCGGGCGAACACCTCGCCGATGACCGCGAGGTGTTCGGGGGCGAGCAGGTCGATGAAGTCGGTGCGGACGGCTTCGACGTGGCCGGGGGCGGCCGCTTCGAGGCGGCGCATGCCCTCGTCGGTGAGCTCGGCGACGACGCCGCGGCCGTCCTCCTCGCAGGTGTTCCTGCGCACCATGTCCTGCGCCTCCATGCGCCGGATCTGGTGGGTCAGCCTGCTGCGGGAGGAGAGCACACCGTCGGCGAGCTCGCTCATGCGTAGCGAGCGGCCAGGCGCCTCGGAGAGCAGCACCAGGATTCGGTATTCGGCGAGACTGAGATCGCTGTCGCGCTGCAACTGCTTGTTCAGCGCCGTCATCAGCCGCTGATGGCCGTCCATGTAGGCGCGCCACGATTGCTGCTCCGTCGGGCTCAGCCAGCGGGGCTCGGCCGTGCGACCGCTCGGTTCGGGATCCACGGACTTATTCTAAACGGCCCTGAACTGGGCAAACCCCGGTTCTGTTCACCGGACGGCGGCGATCGTGCCGCGATTCAGGTCGGCGACGTTCGCGCATCCGGAGAGCCCGAGCGCGGAGTCCAGGTCGGCGAGCAGCAGCCGCAGCGCGTGCCGGGCGCCGTCGCGACCCGCGATGCCGAGACCGTAGGCGTACGGCCGCCCGTACAGCACCGCCTTGGCGCCGAGCGCCAGCGCGATCAGCACGTCGGAGCCGCTGCGCACACCGGAGTCGAACAGCACGTCGGCGCGGTCGCCGACGGACGCGACGACCGCGGGCAGCGCGTCGAGCGCCGCGATCGAGCCGTCCACCTGGCGGCCGCCGTGGTTGCTGACCACCACCGCGTCGGCGCCCGCGTCCACCACGAGGCGCGCGTCGTCGGGATGCAGGATGCCCTTCACCGCGATCGGCAGATCGGTCCATTCGCGCAGGTGCGCCAGGTCGGCGGCGCGCAGATTGTGGTTGCCGAACAGCCCGACCCAGGTGAGGATCGCGATCCGCATGGCGTCCTCGCTCTCCTCGGGCGGCGTCGGCAGCTTCGCGCGGAACACCGGGTCGGACAGATAGTTGGCGATGCCCTTGCCGTGCAGGAACGGCAGGTGCGCGAGTTCCAGATCCTGCGGCCGCCAGCCGAGGGTGGGGGTGTCGACGGTGACCACGATGGCCTTCGCTCCGGCGCGCTCGGCCCGCTGCACGAAGGACCGCGCCAGCTCGGGATCGTTCGGCCAGTAGAGCTGGTACCACCATTCGCCCGCGACCGCGCCGACCTCCTCGATGGTGGACGACGCCGCGGTGGACAGCACCGACCCGATCCCGAGTTCCTTGGTGACCTCGGCGACGATCACCTCGCCGCCCTCGTGCATCAACTCCAGAACGCCGATCGGCGCGGTCAGCACGGGCGCGGCCAGCCGGGTGCCGAGCACCTCGACGGAGAGATCGCGCGCGCCGGGGCCGGTGGTGCCGCGCAGCATGCGGGGGATGATCCGGTACTTGTCGAAGGCGGCGCGGTTGGCCGCCGCGGTGCGTTCCGCCGACGCGCTGCCCGCGACGTAGGCGTATTCGGCAGGTCCTAGGACTTCCTTCGCGCGTCTTTCCAAACCCGCGGCGGTCATGGGCAATTCGGGCACGATGCCGCCCAATCCGCCCAGGTAGATCTCGTTCTGGAAGTCGATGAAACTGCTCACGCGGGGAACGCTAGTCCGTTGCGGGCGTTCCCGCAGGCGGGGGCAGGTGTGCCGGCCGAAAAAGTGGTTCTCTGAGTGAGTGCCTACCAACGGAAGACACGACCTGCTCGTGCGCCAGCCACGCACAAGCGCACCCCCAGAACGGGTTGCGAGAACCCGGTTGTGCCGCCTACTCGCCGAACCGACGGCATCGCCAACCACACGAATGCGCCGCTCACGCGCCGACCGAGAACTTACGAACCAGCGGCGGCCTCGGCTCAGCGCCCGTGGCATGAATCGCCACGACGACCAGCCTTTCGACTTGTAGCGCTCGCGAACCCGCGGTGGCCGCTGAGTCGGCCGTCCGCGGAGTCCTGGGTCGCGCGGTGGCCGGGCGGTCGGCGGGGCAGTATGGGGTGATGCGTGCGATCGAGTTGACCGAATTCGGCGGACCGGAAGTACTCACCTGGGGCAAGGCCGCCGACCCGGCGCCTGCTCACGGCGAGGTGCTGATCGATGTGGTGGCCGCGGGGGTGAACCGCGCGGATCTGCTCCAGCGTCAAGGCAGGTACAACCCGCCGGCGGGCGCCAGCGAGATCATCGGCCTGGAGTGCTCGGGCGTCGTCGCCGAGGTCGGCGAGGGCGTGCGGGACTGGCGGGTCGGCGACCGGGTGTGCGCGCTGCTGTCCGGCGGCGGCTATGCCGAGCGCGTGGTCGTCCCCGCGGGTCAGGTCCTTCCGGTGCCGGACGGCTTGGACCTCGCCGCGGCGGCGGCGCTTCCCGAGGCTGCGGCGACGGTGTGGTCGAACCTCGTCATGACGGCCGGTCTGCACGCTGGTCAGCTGGTGCTGATCCACGGCGGCGGCAGCGGCATCGGCACGCACGCCATTCAGCTGGCCGTGCACAAGGGCGCGCGGGTAGCGGTCACCGCCGGTTCGGCCGAGAAGCTGGCGCGCTGCGCGGAACTCGGCGCGAGCGTGCTGATCAACTATCGCGAGGACGATTTCGTCGCCGCGGTCCGCGCCGAGCAATCCGGCGCGAACGGGCCTGGCGCCGACATCATCCTCGACAACATGGGCGCGGCCTACCTGTCCCGCAATGTCGAGGCGCTGGCCAAGCACGGCCACCTGGTGGTGATCGGCATGCAGGGCGGGGTGAAGGGCGAGCTCAACCTCGGTGCGCTGCTGTCGAAATGGGGCTCGGTGCACGCCACCAACGTTCGCAACCGCCCGGCCACCGGTGTGGGAAGCAAGGCCGAGATCATCGCCGAAGTGCGCAGGCACGTCTGGCCGCTGATCGCCGACGGCACCATCGTGCCGGTGGTCCACGCCGAACTGCCGATCGCGGAGGCCGCCGAGGCGCACCGGATGCTGGACGCCGCCGACACCTTCGGCAAGGTCGTCCTTCGGGTCCGCGAGGACGCGAGCTGAGTCCGGCTCACTCCAGCGCGGCGAGCGCGCGGCCGAGCTGGTCGATCTCGAATTTGGTTGTGTAGGGCGCGAGTCCGACGGTCACGGCGCCGCCCTCGTCGTTGACGCCGAGCGCGTCGAGCAGCCTGCTTCCGCCGTGCACGCCGCTGAGCGTGCCGATGCGGGCGTCGGCCAGTTTGGCGGCGATCTTCTCCGCCTGCATCCCGGCCATGGTGAAGCTGACGGTCGGGATGCGGGTCGAGGCGCGGCCGATCACGGTCAGGTTCGGGATCTTGTCCAGCACGTCCATCAGGTGCTCGAACAGCTGGTCGTGGTAGTCCTGCAGCGAGGTGATGGAGATTTCCAGCCGCTCGCGGCGGGTGCCCGTGGCCCGCTCGTCGAGACCGGCCAAGAAGTCGATGGACGTGGTGAGCCCGGCGAGCAGCGCGTACTGGTGCCCGCCGACCTCGAGCCGCTCGGCGCCTTTCGCGTACGGATTCAACGACATCGACGGAATCCGGTCCAGGAAGGCGGGATCTCGGAACACCAGCGCGCCGATCTGCGGCCCGCCCCACGCGGGCGCGCTCAGTGCGACCACGTCGGCGTTCAGTTCGTCGATATCGATGAGCGCGTACGGCGCCGCGCCGAACGCGTCGGCGACGAGCAGACCGCCCACCTCGTGCACGCGGTCGGCCGCCACCCGCACTGCGGGCGCGGAGCCGACGATGGGCGAGGCCGCGGTCAACGCGACCAGTCGGGCCGTCGGCCCGATCAGCTCCTCGAACTGCCAGGACGGCATCTCGCATGTCTCGATCTCGACCTCGGCCCAGCGCACGTGCGCGCCGTAGCGATTGGCGATCCGCAGCCATGGCGCGACGTTGGCCTCGTCGTCCAAGCGGGACAGCACGATCCCGGTGCCGAGGCCGAGCCGGGAGCTGAGCGACTCCGCGAGCCAGGCGAGCAGCACCGCCCGATCCGGGCCGAGCACGACGCCCGCCGGATCGCCGCCGACCAGGTCGGCGACGGCCTCGCGGGCGGCATCGAGAATGGCCGCGCTGCGCACCGCGGCGCCGTTGCGGCCGATATGGGAGAACGACGACGTGCGGAAACCCGTTGACACGGCACGAGATACCGAGTCGGGGACAAGCATGCCCGCCTGCGGATCGAGATGGATCCAGCCGTCGCCCAGGGACGGTATCAGGCCCCGAACCCTCGCGACGTCGTAAGTCATGTTGGCCACTCTAAGGGCAGCGGGCGAGGCTGCGTAACCGCCTTCCCCTCCCCGGTCGCTCGCGAACGCGACGGCGAGGGACCCCGCCCGGACCGGCCATCGGCACCCGGCCGCGGCTTCGAGGGCGCCGCGGAGCTGGGCATTCGAATCAGCATGGCAACCGACTTTCAGCAAAATCCGAACCACACGACCCGCACAGAATAGTCGGCCCCGCCCTGCCGCGGCACCGACCCGCCTGGTCCGTTCAGCCCCGTTTAGCGCCTTCGACGAGGACGCGACATGATAGGGAACATGACGCATTCGGATGAGGCACCCGATTCCATCGTCGTGGTCGGACCCGACGGGCAGCCGCTGGTCATCCCGGCCGACGCGGGCACCCCGCTGACCGGACAGGTGGTCACCGACAGCGACAAGAAGAACGACGGCTCGAACGACCGCGAGGACTCGGGCGAATCACTCGCCGACATGGTGGAACAGCCCGCCAAGGTCATGCGTATCGGCACCATGATCAAGCAGCTGCTCGAGGAGGTGCGCGCGGCTCCGCTCGACGACGCGAGCCGCACCCGGCTCAGGGAGATCCACAAGTCCTCGGTGCGCGAGCTCGAGCAGGGTCTCGCGCCGGAGCTGCGCGACGAGCTCGAGCGGCTGACCTTGCCGTTCACCGACGACGCCGTCCCGTCCGACGCCGAGCTGCGGATCGCCCAAGCCCAGCTGGTCGGCTGGCTGGAGGGCCTGTTCCACGGCATCCAGACCGCGCTGTTCGCCCAGCAGATGGCCGCCCGCGCGCAGCTCGAGCAGATGCGCCAGGGCGCGCTGCCGCCCGGCATCCACACCGCCGACCCGCGCGGCGGGCGCGGCGACCAGGCGATGGGCGGTTCCGGCCAGTATCTGTAACCCCGCCTTGCGGGTGACGAGTTTCGCGCGCCCCGCGTGTACCAGCGGACCCGGTGCGAGGATGCAGGGGTAGGGTCGAGCACCGTGCCCGCCGCTGCCGCTCGCCCCGACTCCGATGAGAGTTCGGCGCGTCCTGAAGAGAGCCCAGTGCGTTCAGATGACAGCTTGCGTTCAGACAGTCCCGAGACGACCGACGAGGGTCCGGTGAGTGCCGAGAGCACCGCGCCGGCGCAGCCGGGCGGAGCCGAGGCGATGCCGCCGCTGGTCTCCGACTCGCAGACCTTCCGGCGCGCGATCAAGGACATGCGCGACGGCTTCGGGCAGCGCGAACTATGGCTCTCGCTCGGCTGGCAGGACATCAAGCAGCGCTACCGGCGCTCGGTGCTCGGCCCGTTCTGGATCACCATCGCGACCGGCGTGCAGGCGGCCGCGATGGGTGTCCTGTACGCGACGCTGCTCGATCAACCGCTTCGCGAATACCTGCCGTACGTGACCGTCGGTTTGATCGTCTGGAATGTGATCCAGGCGAGCATTCTCGAGGGCTCGGAGGTGTTCATCGCCAACGAGGGCTTGATCAAACAGCTTCCGTCCGCGCTGAGCGTGCACGTCTACCGGTTGGTGTGGCGGCAGTTGCTGTTCTTCGCCCACAACATGGTCATCTACGCGGTGCTGCTCGGCGCGTTCGGTATATGGGAGAACCTGCGCTGGTCGAGCCTGCTCGCGATACCCGCGATCGGCTTGATCTTCCTCAACTCGATGTGGGTGTCGATCGTGTTCGGCATCTTCAGCACCCGCTACCGCGATATCGCGCCGATTCTCAGCAGCACCACGCTGATGCTCTTCGTGCTGACGCCGGTCATGTGGACGACCAAGACCTTGGAAGAGCAGATCGGCGGCGCGAGCGATCGGGCCCGGCTGGTGGAGATCATCCCGACCTTCCACTACCTGGAGATCGTGCGCGCTCCCTTGCTCGGTGAGCCGCAGGAGGCGCGGCACTGGGTGATCGTCGGAGCGATCACCGTGGTGGGCTGGATCGTCGCCGCCTTCGCCATGAAGCAGTACCGTTCGCGCGTACCGTACTGGGTATAGGAGCCGCTGCGATGAGCCGTGTGAGTATCGAAACCCGTCAGGCGTGGGTCGAGTTCCCGATCTTCGACGCCAAATCGCGGTCTCTGAAAAAGGCGTTCCTCGGCAAGGCGGGCGGCGCGATCGGGCGCAACCAGTCCGACGTGGTGGTGGTCGAAGCGCTGCGCGACATCTCGCTGTCGCTGAAGGAGGGCGACCGGGTCGGACTGGTCGGCCACAACGGCGCCGGGAAATCCACGTTGCTGCGGCTGCTTTCGGGCATCTACGAACCGTCGCGGGGCAGCGCGCGCATTCGCGGGCGGGTGGCGCCGGTGTTCGATCTCGGCGTCGGCATGGACCCGGAGATCTCCGGTTACGAGAACATCATCATTCGCGGGCTCTTCCTCGGACAGACCCGCAAGCAGATGCTTTCCAAGATCGACGAGATCGCCGAGTTCACCGAGCTCGGCGAATATCTGCAGATGCCGTTGCGCACCTATTCGACCGGTATGCGGGTGCGGCTGGCGATGGGCGTCGTCACCTCCATCGACCCGGAGATTCTGCTGCTCGACGAGGGCATCGGCGCGGTCGACGCGGAATTCATGAAAAAAGCGCGGCTGCGGTTACAGGAACTCGTGGCACGTTCTGGCATCCTGGTGTTCGCCAGCCATTCCAATGAATTCCTCGCTCAACTCTGCGATTCCGCGCTGTGGATCGATCACGGACAGATCCGTTTGCGCGGCGGCATCGAAGAGGTGGTGCGCGCCTACGAGGGTCCGGACGCCGGAAACCATGTCGCGACCGTGCTGAAGGAAATGGCAGCGGAGCGGGCGGCGACCGAAAAGACCGAGGACAGCGCACGAGAACTGGAGCGGAACAACGCATGAACGAGCCGACCGGGCAGAACGCCCCGATCAGCGCTGGGGCCGACGCCCCGGTCGACTCGGCCGCGCCGGAGGTGGTCTACACGCCCACCGACACCGGGCCGGACGCCCGCATCATCGCCGTCGTGGTCACCCACAAGCGCCGTGAGCTGCTCGCCGAATCGCTGAAGGTCGTCGCCTCGCAGTCGCGGCCGGTCGATCACCTGATCGTGATCGACAACGGCAACGAGCCCGAGGTCGCCGAACTGGTGCAGCAGCAGCCGGTCGAGACGACCTACCTCGGCTCGGCCCACAACCTCGGCGGCGCGGGTGGTTTCGCGCTCGGCATCCTGCACGCGCTGTCCCAGGGCGCGGACTGGGTGTGGCTGGCCGACGACGACGGCAGGCCCGAGGGCGCCGAGGTGCTCGCCACCCTGCTGGACTGCGCGAAGCGGCACGGCCTCGCCGAGGTCTCCCCCGTGGTCTGCGACATCGACGACCCGGACCGGCTCGCCTTCCCGCTGCGCCGCGGCGTGGTGTGGCGGCGGCTGCGCTCCGAACTCGGCGACGAGGACTTCCTGCCGGGCATCGCGTCGCTGTTCAACGGCGCGCTCATCGCCACGAAGGCGGTCGACCTGATCGGCGTGCCGGACCTACGCCTTTTCGTGCGCGGCGACGAGGTCGAGGTGCACCGCCGGCTAGTCCGCTCCGGCCTACCCTTCGGCACCTGCTTGCAGACGGCCTACCTGCATCCCAACGGCGCCGCCGAGTTCAAGCCGATCCTCGGCGGCCGGATGCACACCCAGTACCCCGACGATCCGGTGAAGCGCTACTTCACCTACCGCAACCGCGGCTACCTGATGGCTCAGCCCGGTATGCGAAAGCTGTTGCCGCAGGAGTGGATTCGATTCTCCTGGTTCTTCCTCGTCACCCGTCGCGATCCCGCGGGGCTGAAGGAGTGGTTCCATTTGCGCTCGCTCGGGCGGAACGAGCAGTTCGGGAAGCCGGAGAAGTAGGGCGATCCCGGCAAAGAACGAGCCGCGATAAATCGGTTGCGGGGGTGCGGCGGGGTCTGGCAGGGTTTCGGGGAGTTGGCGGTTCGAGACGGAAGTGGGGAGGTGGAGATCGTGACGACGAACGTTCGGGTTGTCGTGCCCGTGTGCGCCGCGCTGACGCGCGCCGCCGCACCGCACTCCACCTCTGTTTCCTCTCGCTGAACCCCGAGTCGGGTTCGGCGCCCGACGAATGGATTCTCCCATCATGGTCGACTACGACCTGCTCGTTCCTTACGGCTGGACGGAAGCCGTAGCCAGTGAATACGCCGCGCTCATCGACGACGGGTGCGTGCCCGCGCGGGTGATCCGGATGGATCGCAGCGAATGCGATGTGGCGACGCCGGAAGGGTGGGCACGCGCGAAGTGCCCGCGCTCGGATGCCGAGCCGAGCGGCTTGTGCACCGGTGACTGGGTCAGCCTCGACGCGCAACGCAACGTGTGCGCGCTGCTGCCGCGCCGCTCCGCGATCGTGCGCTCAACGGCCTCGCGGCGGTCCGAGGGCCAAGTGCTCGCCGCCAATGTGGACACCGTGCTGGTCTGCACGGCCGCGGACGGCGATGTCGACCTCGGCCGGATCGAACGGATGCTCGCCCTGGCCTGGGAGAGCAACGCGCAACCGGTCGTCGTGCTCACCAAAGCCGATGCGGCCGAAGAGGTTCCGATCGACGCGGTGCAGGCCGTGGCACCCGGCGCTACGGTGCTCGCGGTCAGCGCGACCAGCGGATACGGCATCGATGTGCTCACCGCCGTGCTCGACGGCACTGTCGCGCTGATCGGCCCGTCCGGCGCGGGCAAGTCGACGCTGGCCAACGCGCTGCTCGGCGCGGAAGTGTTCGCCACCAACGCCGTTCGCGCGGTGGACAAGAAGGGCAGGCACACCACCGTGCACCGGGAGCTGCGCCCGCTGCCCAACGGCGGAACGCTGATCGACACTCCCGGTCTGCGCGGCATCGGCCTGTGGGATGCCGCCGAAGGGATCGAGAAGACCTTCAGCGACATCGAAACCTTCGCCGCGCGATGCCGTTTCGGCGACTGCTCGCACGAGGGCGAACCCGGCTGCGCGGTGCGCGAGGCCATCGAGACCGGCGCGCTCACCCAGCGCCGGTTCGACAGCTATCGCAAGCTCGCCAAGGAGAACGCGTGGATGGAGGCCAGGGCCGACAAGCGGCTGCAGGCCGAACGCGAGCGCGCTTGGCGCGGCATCCGCAAGCAGCAGCGGCAGATGTACCGGGAACGCGGTTCTCGGCGCTGATCGAGTTGGCGAGACCCGCCGAGCCCACCCGGTTGCTCGACGGGTCACCCCTTCTCCGACTGGGACGCGTCACCGCTCGGACCTCATCCCTATGCAACTGGTTGCATAGGGCGCTGCGATACGCTTAGCCTGCAAGACGTGGCGTCGCGGGCGCGTCTCGTCCGCGGCACGAACGACAGGAGCAGGTCATGACGGAACCGGGTTCGAAGCCGCTGGCGGGCAAGACGTTGATCATGTCGGGCGGCAGCCGCGGCATCGGTCTGGAGATCGCCAAGCGCGCCGCGGCCGACGGCGCCAACATCACGCTGATCGCGAAGACCGACCAGCCGCATCCCAAGCTCCCCGGCACGATCCACACCGCGGCGGCGGAGCTCGAGGAGGCGGGCGGGCAGGTGCTGCCGTTCGTCGGCGACGTGCGCATCGACGAGTCGGTGGCCGAAGCGGTTCGCCAGACCGTCGAACGCTTCGGCGGCATCGACATCGTGGTGAACAACGCCTCGGCGATCGACCTGTCCAACACCGACGCCCTGTCGATGAAGAAGTACGACCTGATGCAGGACATCAACTGCCGAGGCAGCTTCCTGCTGTCCAAGCTGAGCCTGCCGTACCTGCGCGAGTCGGCCAAGGCCGGGCGCAACCCGCACATCCTGACCCTCTCCCCGCCGCTGAACCTGGACCCGAAGTGGGCGGGCGCCTCGCTCGGCTACACCATCGCCAAGTACGGCATGTCGCTCACCACCCTCGGCCTCGCCGAAGAGCTGAAAAACGACGGCATCGGCGTGAACTCGCTGTGGCCGCGCACCACCATCGCCACCGCCGCGGTCCGCAACCTGCTCGGTGGCGACCAGATGATCGCCACGTCCCGCACCCCCGACATCTACGCCGACTCCGCCTACCTGGTCCTCACCTCCCCCGCCGAGAAGACCACCGGCAACTTCTTCATCGACGACGAAGTCCTCGCCGCCCACGGCATCACCGACCTCGACAAGTACCGCGTCGTCCCCGGCGACGCCGAACTCACCACCGACCTCTTCCTCTAGAAGTCACGCCGACTAAAGGTGACCTTCAGCGGCCCCGGCGAGGTCGAGGTCACCTTCAGTCGGAAGACCCGGTGGGCCCATTCGCCGATCGAAGGTGGCCTTCAGCGGGTCAGGCGAGGTCGAGGTGACCTTTGGTCGGAATGTTCGGCCGGGCGACCGGTCGCCTATTGCCTGAAAGTCGCTGGCGGAGAAGTGTGGGATGTACCGGTGGCGCCACCGGGCGCTGCCTCGTGCAGAAAGGGGGTGGATCGTGTTCGCACGTTCTACCACTATTCACGCGCAACCCACCGCTATAGAGGCCGGGATTGCGCACGTGCGCGACGAAGTAATGCCCGCTGTCGAAGGCATGCCGGGCTGTATCGGGTTGTCGTTGCTCGTCGACCGGGGATCCGGCCGCTGCATCGTGACGACGGCATGGGAAACCGAGCAGGCGATGCGCGACAGCGCGGTCAAGGTGCGGCCGATCCGGGAACGCGCCGCCGAAGCGTTCCGCGGCAACGCCGAAGTCGAGGAATGGGAGATCGCGGTGCTGCACCGCGACCATCGCTCGCGAGAGGGCGCCTGCGTACGCGCGGTCTGGGTGGAGGGCGACCCGAACAAGGCCGACATGGCGATCGAGACCTACAAGACCCGTGCGCTGCCCGGGATGGAACAGCTCGAGGGCTTCTGCAGCGCGAGCCTGATGGTTCACCGGGCCTCCGGACGCGGCGTTTCCTGCACCACGTTCGACAGCTCCGACGCGATGGATCGCAACCGTCAGCAAGCCGCCGAGATTCGCGAGGCCAACACCAAGCACATGGGCCTGCGAGTCACCGAAGTCGCCGAATTCGAGCTGGCGCTCGCGCACCTGCGCGTACCCGAATTGGTCTGACACCAGCGCGGCGCCGCCGGGAAGACGGCGCCGCGGTCCGGCTCAGTCGTTGATGCCGTAGAGGCGCTCCCAGTTGGCGCGGCTGGTGAGTTCCGGCATGGCGGCGCGGTAGCGCTCCTGCAGTTCGGGCAGCTCGCGGCGCAGGCGGCGCAGCACACGGAACGTCCGCAGCAGCAGCTGGCGGGCGCGGGCCTTGTCGCGCTGCCGCACCCGGACGCCGGACTGCGAGGCGTCGGTGACCACCACGTGATCGAACAGCGAGACGTGCCACCAGTGCGCGTCCTCGCGGGTGACCCCGATCAGACCGTGCTGGGTGCGGCCGAACCACTGGTTGATCGCGCGCTTGACCAGCACCAGCGCTTCCCGGCTCGGCTCGCCGCCCGCCCTGCGCATGTGGATGTCGCCCGCGCGCACCGGCGGCGTCGCGGCCGGGTGCTTGATCGTCTCGCCGTAGTCGGCGCGGCTGGTGCGGGCGGCGGCCAGCGCGGCGATACCGCCGTCGCGCAGGATCTTCGGGCCCTCGAGGAAGTCCTCGATGCCCTGCAACGTCGTGTGCACCAACCCGTACTGCATGGCGACCAGGTGCTCGGCGATGTTGCGGAACAGCTGCTTGGTGATCTTCTTGCCGTCCAGGTCGGCGTGCATGGCTCCGACGATGAGCGAGTTGCGCGTGCTGAAGTAGCGCGCCCAGTCGTCGTAGTCCTTCCAGTAGAAGTCCGCGTGCCAGACCGCCGCGTTGGGCAGCGTGACGGTGACGAAGCCGTGCTCGCGCGCCCGCACGCCGTACTCGACGTCGTCCCACTGGAAGAAGATCGGAATCGGCAGGCCGATCTTGGCGACCACCTCGGCCGGGATCAGGCAGGTCCACCAGGCGTTGTAGCCGGCGTCGACGCGGCGCTCCTGGTTCTTCTTCAGCATGCTGGTGTTGCGCAGCGCCTTCGGCACCTTCTGGCCGTGCCGCAGCTCGTGCAGGTGCACCTCTTCGGCGCCGACGTTGAGGTAGTCGGGGTTGAGCAGGAACAGCATCTGCGCGCCGACCAGGGTCGGTTCCACGGTCAGGTTGGCGAAAGCGTTGAGCCGCAGCACCGTTTCGGGCTCGCAGAGGATGTCGTCGTCCATCAGGATGACGTCCGCGTGCTCGTTGACCGCGGAGACTTCGTAGAGACCGCGCGTGAAACCGCCCGCGCCGCCGAGGTTCGGCTGCCGGATGTAGCGCAGCTTGTCGCCGAAGACGGGCCGCACCTCCTGGTAGCGCGGCCGGTCCTGCACCAGGTCGGTGCCCTGGTCCACCACGTAGACCGCGTCGATGGCGCCGAGCACCGTGGGGTCGGAGGCCAGCGCGGCCACCGTCTCGGCGCAGTCGGCGGCGCGGTTGAACGTGCAGATGGCGATGGCCACCGGACGCACCCGCTCGGGCGCGTCGGCGGTCCAGGTCAGTTCGGAGATGCCGAGCTCGCCGCCGTCGGCGTCGAACTCCAGCCACACCGCGCCGCCGTCGACGTACTGATCGAGCGGCGCGGTCAGGGTGAGCGGGCCGCTCGCGTCGACCTTGGCGGTGTCGATGATCCTGCGGTGGCCCGCGATGTCCGAGGCGACCAGGCGAACCCTTGCCTTCTTCGCCACGTCGAGCACCATCGTGGCGCGCACCTCGGTGACGGTGGTCCAGCGCTGCCAGTAGCTGGCCGCGAACCGGCCGAAGTAGGTGTTGGTGTGGGCGGTGGCGCCCTTCTCCAGGTGCAGCGCCTGGCGTTCGCGCGCCGCGCGGCCCTTGACCACCGCGTAGAGTTCGTCGCTCACCTTGGCCGATGGACCGGTGAAGATGCCACGCTGCAGGACCATCCGGTCCGGCGCCCGATGATCGGCACGCAGCGAGGCGGGCGCGGCGGCGGGCGTAGCGTGATCGTTCGGTTCGGTAACGGCCTGGGTAGCCGACTGCTCCATGAAGTCCTCGAAATCCTCATTTTTTGCCGACGGGACAGACACGCCCCTGGATGCCGTGCGCGGCGGGAGCGAGGATATCAACCGACGTCGGAGCCCGCCCGTCCAGCAACCAGGGGTATCACACCCGTTATTGTTGCTGACTATTTGCCACTTTGCCGGTGAAGACGAATTTGTCGTACGCCCAATACCGGAAGACCACCGCGACGATCTGACCGACCAGCGTTCCCGAGATGTTGTCCGAGAGCGGGCTCGACAGGTCGAGAACGTAACGGGAGAACCCGAGGCAGCCCAGTTGCAGGCCGATCGCGACGACATTGAACACGGCGTAGAGCAGGTACTCGCGCGTCGGATTGTCGGTCTGCTTGTCGCCGAAGGTCCACCACTTGTTGCCGAAGTAGGTCACCACCGTCGCCACCGCGATCGCGATGATCTTGGCGGGCAGCGGCGCGTGGTACAGCACGCCCTCGCCGCCCCAGAACACCAGCGCGTTGTAGGTGCCCGCGTCGACGAGGAACCCGATCGCGCCGACCACGAGGAAGGCCGCGCCCTTGCGCAGCGCCGCGACCAGCTTCGTGATCAGCGACTCGCGCGCCGGGGCGGAAATCGGCTCGTCGGACACGGAGCGCTCGGGCGTCGACACGGGCTGCTCGGGGAAAGACACCGGGCGACGGTACCCCAGCACCCGAATGCCTCGGGTGCGCGCCGGAGGTCCCGAGCCATGTACCCTCCCCCGTGTTCCCCATTCACGCCGACATCGAGGAATGACCCCGGGTGGACCCCACCGAGCTTCGTATTGCCGCCGTGGTCCCGTGCCACAACGAAGAGGCCTCGGTGGCCAAGGTTGTCGCCGACCTCCAAGCCGCCGTGCCGGGAATCGTCGTCTACGTCTACGACAACCTGAGCACCGACCGGACCGCCGAACTCGCCCGTCAAGCAGGCGCGATCGTCCGCCAGGAACACACCAAAGGCAAGGGCAACGTGGTGCGGCGCGCGTTCGCCGACATCGAAGCCGACGTCTACCTGATGATCGACGGCGACGACACCTACGAGGCCGCCGACGCCCCGGTGATGATCAAGACGCTGCTCGACGGCCCCTACGATCACGTGCTCGGCGTGCGCAAGCAGGACGCCTCGGGCACCGCGTACCGCGCGGGCCACGAGACCGGCAACCGGGTGCTCAACGGCGTGGTCGGAAAGGTGTTCGGCGAGAACGTCGAAGACATGCTCAGCGGTTTCCGCGTGTTCTCCCGCCGGTTCGTCAAGAGCTTCCCCGCGGTCTCCCGCGAGTTCGAGATCGAGACCGAGCTGACGGTGCACTCGCTGCACCTGCGGGTGCCGCAGACCGCCGTTCCGGTCGGCTTCCGCGATCGCCCAGCGGGCAGCGAATCCAAACTGCGCACCTACCACGACGGTTTCAAGATCCTCGCGCTGATCATCGGCTTGGCCAGGCACGAGCGGCCCGTCGCGTTCTACGGCCTGTTCGGCACGCTGAGCTGGCTGGTCTCGATCGTGCTGACCATCCCGATCGTCATCGAATTCACCAGGACGGGCGAGGTTCCGCGCTTCCCGACCCTTTTCCTCGGCTTCACGCTGCTGCTGCTCGGCAGCCTGGCCTGGACCGCCGGGTTGATCCTCGACGGCATCCGCAGGTCCCGCCACGAGGCGGCACGCCTGGTCTACCTGCGCTATTCGGCGGTTGTCGCGGAGGACGACCCGTTCCGCAACGGCGGTGACGCGCCGGCCCGTGGAGACGCGCGGTGACGACCTCCGCCGATCGCGGCAGCACAGTGGGGGCCGACGCGCAGTCCAACGGGCACGAGAGGGACGCGAACGGGTCCGTGAAATCGGCCGACGGCACGAAGGTCGCGCCCGGCGCGGAAGAGTCCGCGGCAGCGCCCGGCACCGAACAGCCCGCGGCCACGCGCGAAGAGGACGCGGCCGACTCCACGACGATCGCAGACGCGCCGGACGCGAAGCAGGCCGAGAGCGAACCGGAGTCGGCCGACAGCACGAAGGTCGCGTTCGGCGCGGAACAGGCCGTGGCCTCGCGCGAAGAGGATGCGACGGACTCCACGCCGCACACAGAGGCGCCGAAGACGAAGCAGGGCGAGCGCGAAGAGGATTCGCCATCTCCGCGCGCAGTCGGCACGCTGCGAAAGACCGGGCGCGCCATCGTCACTCGATTCGGCGCGGCGACGGTCGCGTTCGCGGTGATCACCGCGCTGTTCGGCTCGCTGTTCGCCGTGCTCTCGCCGCCGTTCTGGGGCCACGACGAGATCACCCAGTTCGGCCGCGCGTATCAGGTCGCCTACGGCGGCTTCCTGCCGCAGAAGATCCAGGACGATCGCGGTATCGCCTACGGCGGCGACGTGCCGGCCAACGTCGACGCGCTGATGGGCTATGCGTTCGACGACTACCGGCAGAACCCGGAAGAGCCGGGCGCCATGGTGGCCGATCCCGGCGCGTACGACCGGTTGAAGAGCGCGCCGGTCGACTCGCCGATGAAGCCGGTCTGGTTCACCAACACCGCCGCCTACTCCCCCGTGCCGTATGTGCCCGCCGCCGTTGGTATTCGGGCCGCGGCGCTGTTCGACCTCGACGTGGGCGGCATGGTGACGCTGACCCGGCTCGCGGGCCTGCTCGCCTACCTGATCGTGGTCGGGTTCGGTCTGTACGCGCTGCGCGCGCACCGGGTGCAGTGGCTCGCGTTCACCGTCGCTGTGCTGCCGATCGCGGTGTTCCAAGCGGGCACGGTCACCGCCGACACGCTCACCAACGCGCTGGCGATCATGGTGTCGGCGCTGCTGATCAAGGCGTTGTTCCTCGGCAACGGACTGAGCCGCACCGAGACCGTCGCCCTGCTCGGCGCGACGCTGCTACTTCCGGTCAGCAAGCCGACCTACGTGCTGCTCGCCATGCTGGTGGTGCTCGTCCCGGTGGACCGCTTCGGATTCTTCGGCGGTGCGGCGGTTTCCGGATTCCATTGGCGTCGGCTCGTGCCGTGGGCCTTCGCGGCCGCAGGCGCGCTGGCCTTCGCGGTCTGGATGAAGATCGCCGCGCCGACGGGCGACGGCATGAGCCTCATGCGGCCGCCGCACCAGTGGGGCACCGTCAAGCCCGGTGAACAGCTCGGCGAGATCCTCGGCGATCCACTGCATTTCCTGAGCGTCTTCGGCGACAGCATCTCCTACCGCGACCAGCGCTGGTTCACCCAGTTCTTCGGTGAGCTCGGCTTCGCCTACATCGACGTGCCCGCCGTCGCGGTGCTCGCCTGCCTGCTCGCCTTCGCGGTGAGCGTCGGCATCGCGGACCGGATGAACCCGCGCACCGCCACCTTCGTGCGGACGTCGGTCGTCGCGCTGACGGTGGCGGCGAGCGTCGCGATGATCTACGTGACGCTGTACATGTCGTTCACGCCGGTCGGCTACTACATCATCGACGGCGTGCAGGGGCGCTACTTCGTCCCGCTGGCGCTGGTCGCGTTCGCGGCGCTGCTGCGCTGGATGCCGTTGCGACTCACCGACGCTCGCGGGAAGACTCCGACGTGGGGACCGGCGGTCACGATCGTCATCGCGAGCTCGGTCGCGCTGATCGCCTCGGTCGCGAAGTACAGCACGATCGTCTGGGGCTGACCGGATTCCGATCGAAGCTGACAGTCAGCCCGTCCGAACCACTGAATGTCACCTCGATCGGCGGCCGGAGTGGGCCGACCGAAGGTGGCCTCCGGTCGCGCGGGCGATCGAGGGTGACATTCGGTCGGACCCGGCAACCGAAAGTGACATCCAGTCGAACCGGCAACCGAAAGTGACATCCAGTCGAACCGGCGACCGAAGGCGGCATGCGGTCGAACCACGGCGACCGAAGGTGGCAGTCGGTCGCGCCGGGCCACCGTGGGTGACATCCAGTCGAACCCGGCAACCGAAGGCGGCATGCGGTCGAACCCGGACGACCGAAGGTGACATCCGGTCGAACCCGGGCGACCGCAGGTGGGATTCGGGGCTCAGCGGGCGTTGAGGGTTTGTTCGCCCGCGGCCGCGTAGGCCCGCTCGGTCGCGGCTTTGTCCGGGCGCCACCAGGATTCGTTGTCGCGGTACCACTGGATGGTCGCCGCAAGGCCGGCGCGGAAGTCGGCGTAGCGCGGGGTCCAGCCGAGTTCGGTGCGCAGCAGGGTGGCGTCGATCGCGTAGCGCTGGTCGTGGCCTGGACGGTCGGTGACGTGGTCGAAATCGTCGGGCTCGCGGTCGAACGCCTCCAGCAGCATCCGCACCACGGTCTTGTTGTCGAGTTCGCCGTTCGCGCCGATCAGATAGGTCTGCCCGATTCGGCCGCGTTCCAGGATGTCCCACACCGCGCGGTTGTGGTCGTCGACGTGGATCCAGTCGCGGATCTGATGACCCGCTCCGTAGAGCCGGGGGCGCACGCCGTCGATCAGGTTGGTGATCTGGCGCGGGATGAACTTCTCCACGTGCTGGTACGGCCCGTAGTTGTTGCTGCAGTTGGAGAGAGTCGCGCGCACACCGAAGGAGCGCGTCCAGGCGCGGACCAGCAGATCGCTGGATGCCTTCGTCGCGGAGTACGGGCTCGACGGGTTGTACGGGGTGGACTCGGTGAAGGCGGGCTCGTCGGGCGTGAGATCGCCGTACACCTCGTCGGTGGACACGTGGTGGTAGCGCACGTCGTGGCGGCGAACGGCTTGGAGCAGCGAGTAGGTGCCGACGATGTTGGTCTGCACGAAGGGCCACGGCTCGGTGAGCGAGTTGTCGTTGTGCGATTCGGCGGCGAAGTGGACCACCGCGTCGACCCCGCTGACCAGTTCGTCGACCAGGTCGAGATCGGCGATGTCGCCGTGCACGAATTCGATTCGGTCGGCCACCGGGTCCAGCGACGCCTTGTTGCCCGCGTAGGTCAGGGCGTCCAGCACGGTCACCCTCGTGTCGGGCCGCCCGGCCACGGTCTGATGGACGAAATTCGCACCGATGAATCCGGCGCCGCCGGTTACGAGCAATCGCACGCTACGACCTTACGTGGGCCCGCGCGCGACATCTATGGCGGCGGGCTATGAAAGGGCGCCGACAATCCGAACCCGACGACTGTGACCTTCGTCTCTTTACGTTTCGCTAGGAGAATGACGACCGGTTCGTTTCGCCGCCGAAAACCCTGGTTCTGGGTGCACGTTTCCGGCACCGCACCAAGCCGTGAGGCCCAATGGTGAACAAAATTTGAATTAACGGTCACAAACGGTTCACCACGCGTTAGCTGCTCTAGATTTCGATCATCTAGTCCCCTCCGAACGCTTCACATCGAGGTTCCAAACAAAATGCTGATGAGGAAATTCGCCGCCACCTCGGCGCTGCTGATCGCCGCGCTCGGCGTCACCGCCGGTGCGGTCAACGCGTCGCCCGCTCCGGCCGCCGACGCTCCGATCAACTTCACCGCCAAGTCCACCGACACCCAGTCGATCATCTCCCTCGACTCGGGCTCGCTCGTCGTCGAGGACAACGCACTGAAGGTCAAGGCCGCCGACGGCAGCGTGGTCGCGGGCACCCCGCTGACCTTCCGCGTCGACGAGTTCGAGTTCCCGATCGCCGCGGAGATCTCCGACCGCACCGCGACGCTGACCCCGCAGCTCGACCTCGACAAGGCCGTGTACAAGCCGGTCGCCCTGCCCTACGAGGACAAGGCTCCCTGGAAGAGCGAGTACGACCGCGAGCTCGCCGCCTTCAACCGCCTGAAGGACACCATCGGCATGGGCGCCACCATCGGCACCCTGGTCGGCGGCCTGAGCGGCGCCGCCGTCGGCTGCGTCCTCGGCGGCATCGCGGGCGCGACCGTCGCGTCGGCCACCATCATCGGCCTGTTCGGTCCGTTCATCCCGGCCGCGGCCATCGGCTGCATCGGCGGCATCCTGGCCGTCGGGGCCCTCGGTACCCTCGCGGGTCAGATCCTCGTCACCGCCCCGGTGGCGATCGGTGCCGCGATCCAGTACTTCACCACCATCAACCAGCCGTTCGTGCCCCCGGCCAAGTAATTCGAACGGCTTGTCACACAACTGAATTCGCGCGACTGAAGTCGCGAATAGAAAGCCCCGCCCGGCTCGGCCGCGCGGGGCTTTCGCGTGCCGGACGACGATTGCTTCACGCGCGGCCGTCACGACGGGGCGCACACTCTCCGCAACCCGGGCGCGGCCGCGGCACCGCGCACTTGACCTCACCCAAGGTCAAGGTTTTAACGTCGAACCCGAGCCGGGGACCGAAC
Source organism: Nocardia amikacinitolerans (assembly GCF_900215415.1). Classification (NCBI taxonomy): domain Bacteria; kingdom Bacillati; phylum Actinomycetota; class Actinomycetes; order Mycobacteriales; family Nocardiaceae; genus Nocardia; species Nocardia amikacinitolerans. The sequence continues at coordinate 136,048 of NZ_OBEG01000004.1, forward strand.
GGCTCCCAACAGGGAATTGTCGAAGCGGAACGCAATCGAGTGAACACAGTCTTAACATTGGCGATTCATATGGTTACCAATTGTTTGCCACTCCGCGCGCAATTCCCGGCACATCGCGAATAAGGGATACGGGACACATGCTGATGAGGAAATTCGCCGCAACCACCTGGCTGCTGGTCGCCGTGGTGGCGACCACCGCGGGCACCGCCGCCGCGGACGCCGAGGTGCCGGGCTTCACGGCGAACGTCACCGGCACCGCCGCGCCGGGCCGCAGCGAAGCGATCGGCTCCACAGCGAACAGCACCGGCACCGCCGCGCCAGGACACAGCGACGCGCTGGGCTTCACAGGAAGCACCACCAGCATCGCCGCGACGGGCGGCCACACCGATGCCGTGGGTTTCACAGCGAGCACCACCGGCGGCACCGCCGTGCTCGGCATCGACACCGGCGCGCTCGTGATCGCCGACGACGTCCTCGAGATCCGAGCCGACGACGGCACCGTCCTCGCGGGAACGCCGCTGAAGTTCCGCGTCGACGAGTTCGAGTTCCCCATCGCCGCGGAGATCTCCGGCCGCACCGCCACCCTCACCCCGCAGCTCGCCCTCGACAAAGCCAGCTACCGGCCCGTCGCCCTCCCGTTCGAGGACAAGGCGCCGTGGAAGAGCGAATACGAGCGCGAGCAGGCCGCGTGGTCGCGGATGGCGAGCACCATCGGCTTGGGCGTGAGCATGGGCGCGCTGCTCGGCGGACTCGGCGGCGCGGCCGTCGGCTGCGTCCTCGGCGGCATCGTCGGCGCGACCGTGGCGGCGGCCACCATCGCCGGACTGTTCGGGCCGTTCCTGCCCGCGGCCGCCGTCGGGTGCCTCGGCGGGGTCGCCGCGATCGGCCCGCTGGGCGCGGTCGCCGGTCAGCTGTTCGTGACGGCTCCCATCGCCATCGCGGCGGTCGCCCAGTACTTCACCACGATCAACGCGCCGTTCCCGGCGAAGTGAGCAGGTCCCGCAGGAAGCGGCGCGCGCCGACGGTCGCGTAGCCGCCGGTCAGGGCGACCAGCGCGGCGGCGACCCCGCGGTGGATGTCGCCGCGCACCACGTGCGCCGTCCCGCTGGCGGTGTCGAGGATGTCGACCATGAGCGCGAGGCGCTGCCAGCGCGGCCGATCGGCGGGCGCGGCGGTCAGGTAACCGAGGCCGAGCGCGAGCGCGCGGGCGCCGAAGATCCTGGTCATGTAGCCGAGTTCGGGAGTCGGGCGGGTCAGCGCCAAGCGCGCCGCCGTGCGCGGCGCGGCCAACGCGGTCGCACCGAGCGCGATGCGACCGTAGGCGAGCGCCGAAAGAGCCCGGTCGAGTGTCGTCGGGGTCGTCTCTGTAGCCACCATGGCCTCAGCCTGCCGAAACCCGACACCGGAGTCGATTACGCGCGAGGTAATGCGACAGCATCCCGCCCCGGGCGCGGGCCCGGGGCGGGACAAGACTCGTCCGGCCGACCGTGATCAGGCCGTCCGAGCCTGCTCCAACTGCTCGAACCTGGTGCGCGCGAAACGCGCGACCCGGCCGAGCGCCGCCCTGGATTCGGGCAGGTTCGGTGCGATGCTCATGAACGCGTGCACCTGTCCGCGCCACAGCTCCACCGCGTGCGGCACGCCCGCCGCGGTGAGCCGCTGCGCCATCAGCTCGCAGTCGTAGCGCAGCACCTCGTCCTCGGCGGCGACCATCAGCACCGGAGGCAGACCGGCGAGCGGGCCGTTCACCGGCGAGAGCAGCGGATCGAGCGCGCCGTCGATCTCCGCGCCGAGTTTCACGACGGCTTCCAGCGCCGACAGCGGGATGTACGGGTCGCGCGCGACGTTGACGTACTCGCGCTTGGCGGCGTAGTCCAGGTCCAGCAGCGGGCTCAGTCCGATCAACCCGGCAGGCACCGGAAGTCCGGCCTGCACCGCGCGCAGCGCGGTCGCGAAGGTCAGGTACCCGCCCGCCGAATCACCGGCGAAGACGATCCGGCCCGGATCGGCGCCGTGCCGCAGCAGCCAGCGGTAGGCGGTGAGGCAGTCCTCGACCGACTCGCCGATGCTGCCGACCGGCAGCTGGCGATAGTCGACATTGACCACCGGGAGACCGATGCGCCTTGCCAGGCTGGCCGCGACCGGCCGGTGTGTCTCCAGCCCGCACACCGCGAAGCCGCCGCCGTGCATGTACAGCACCGCGCCGTGGCGAAGCGCCCGCGCCGCGCCGGACGGGCGCACGATCTCCATCCGGAAACCGCCGAGGGTGACCTGCTCGCGTTCGATGCCGCGCGGGGCGGGGCGCAACCGGGCCAGCCCGTCGATGGCGAAGGCGCCGACCGGAATGGTGGCCCTGGTGATCGGGGCCATCCGCAACATCGGTCGCACCACACCGCGGCAGGTCGCGAGCAGCAGCCGCGCCGCGGCGCTCGGGCCGTCCGGATTCATCACGATGGCGGAGCCGTCGACCGTGGTCGCTGTCATAGCGCACCTACCTCATCCTGGCGCGCCGACGACCACACGGAACCGAGCCCAATTCGGACGAGGCCACCGGCGAGAGTCAGCGCTGACATCTCACACATTCGCTTTTCAGAACACCACGCGAAAGTGATCTATGCAACATCAATCGCCCGCCACGCCGGGCGCCGAAACGTTCGTGATGAATTCGTGCACGAGTCGGAACCTCCCCGAATCCGGGAGCGGTCGAACTGGCAGACTCCAGGGCATGCGCGGAATCATCTTGGCGGGCGGCACCGGGTCGAGGCTGCACCCCATCACGCGCGGGGTGAGCAAGCAGCTGGTCCCGGTCTACGACAAACCGATGGTCTACTACCCGCTGTCCACACTGATGCTCGCGGGCATCAAGGACATCCTGGTGATCACCACGCCAGAGGACGCCGAGGCGTTCGCCAGGCTGCTCGGCGACGGTTCTCAGTTCGGCATATCGATCAGCTATGTCGTGCAGCCCGAACCGGACGGTCTCGCGCGCGCCTTCGTGCTCGGCGCGGACCACATCGGCGGCGAGTGCGCGGCGCTCGTGCTCGGCGACAACATCTTCCACGGCCCCGGCCTCGGCACCAGCCTGAACCGGTTCGCCGGTATCGACGGCGGCGCGGTGTTCGCCTACTGGGTCTCGGACCCGACGGCCTACGGCGTCGTCGAGTTCACCGAGGGCAGGGCGGTGTCGATCGAGGAGAAGCCGAAGGTCCCTCGATCCAACTACGCCATCCCCGGGCTGTACTTCTACGACAACGACGTCGTGGAGATCGCCCGCGGCCTTCGGCCTTCGGCGCGGGGCGAATACGAGATCACCGACATCAACCGCGCCTACCTGGAAGCGGACCGGCTGCGCGTCGACGTGCTCGCCCGCGGCACCGCCTGGCTGGACACCGGCACCTTCGACTCGCTGCTCGACGCCGCCAACTACGTGCGCACCATCGAGGAACGGCAGGGACTGAAAATCGGCGTGCCCGAGGAAGTCGCCTGGCGGATGGGGTACATCGACGACGAGCAGTTGCGCGCCCGCGCCGAGCCGCTCGTCCGTTCCGGCTACGGCGCCTACCTGCTCGATCTGCTGGAACGCGGACGGGATTGGTGAGCATGGAGATTCGCGAGCTCGCGGTGCCCGGCGCCTGGGTGATCACGCCGCGCCGGTTCGAGGACGAACGCGGCACCTTCGTCGAATCGTTCAAGGCCTCCGAGTTCGAGAAGGCGACGGGACGTCCGTTCGAGCTGCACCAGGTGAACTGCTCGGTCTCGGCGGCGGGCGTGCTGCGCGGCATCCACTACACCGAAGACCCGCCCGGCCAGGCCAAATACGTGACCTGCGTGCGCGGCGCGTTCTTGGACGTTGTCGTCGATCTGCGGCCGGGCTCGCCGACCTACGGTCGCTGGGACAGCGTCCTGCTCGACGACGTGGACCGGTGCTCGGTCTTCCTGTCCGAAGGGCTCGGGCACGCCATCCTCTCGCTGGAGGACGAGTCCACGGTCACCTACCTGTGCTCCATCGAATACACCCCCGAATTCGACAGGGACCTGGACGCTTTCGATCCGCGGCTGGCCATCGAATGGCCGAAGGTCGGCCGCGACGGCACCCCGCTGACCTACCTGCGCTCGCCCAAGGACGCCGCCGCGCCGCCGTTCTCCTGAATCCCCATAGCCGGAAGCCACGTCCGGCGGCAGTGTGCCGCCGGACGTGGCTTCCGATTTTTCGTCGGCCGCTGCGGATCAGCCGACGAGCTCGAGTTCCGGTTCGGCGGCAGCCTGTGGCTTCTTGCCGCGCTTCGGAACGAAGGCGAGCAGCGCGACCAGCGCGCCGACGATCGCGACGCCCGCCGCGAATTCCAAACCGGGACGGTAGGTGTCGAGCATGTCCGCGGGCGAGGTGCTGTGCCCACCGGAGGAGATGATCGCGGTGGTCACTGCCAGCACGATGGCCGCGCCGACCTGCATCGACGTCTGCAACACACCGGCGGCCAGACCCTGCTCGTCGTCATCGATGCCGTTGGTCGCCTGGATGTTGATGGCGGGGAAGCCGATCCAGCCGATGCCGATCAGCAGCACCGCGGGCAGGATCACCGTCAGGTAGGACGGGTCGGTGTTCAGCCGCAGGAACAGCAGGTAGCCGATGGCCATCACGACCATGGTCACGGCGATGATCGGGCCGGTGCCGAAGCGGTCGACCAGCTTGTCGGAGAAGACCGCCGAGAGCGCGACGAGCAGACCGACCGGCAGCAGGGCCATGGCCAGCTTCAGCGGCGACCAGCCGAGGGTGTCCTGCATGTACATGGTCACGATGAACTGCCAGCTGAAGTACGAACCCGCGACCGCGACGATGGCGAGGCTGGCGCGCACCAGCGACGACTTGCGCAGGATGCCGAGACGGACCAGCGGGTGCGCGACCCGCCGCTCGACGGCGAGGAAGGCCGCGAACAACGCGATCACCGCGACGAAGGAAACGATGGTGCGCGCCGAACCCCAACCCACCTCGGGCGCGGTGACCACCGTGTAGACCAGCAGCAGCATGGCGGCGGTGGAGAACACGGCGCCGAGGATGTCGTGGCCGCCCTCTTCGGCGGGCTTGTCCTTGGGCACCAGCACCCACGCCGCGGCCAAGGCGGCCACCGCGATCGGCACCGGCAGCAGGAAGGTCCAGCGCCAGCCGACGCCGGTCATCAGTCCGCCGAACAGCAGGCCGGAGGAGTAGCCGCCCGCGCCGAACACGGTGTAAATGGAGAGCGCCTTGTTGCGGGCCGGGCCCTCGGCGAAGTTGGTGGTGATGATCGACAGACCGGTCGGCGCGGTGAACGCGGCGGCGAGGCCCTTGATGAATCGGGTCAGGATCAGCAGCGGACCGGAGCTGACCAGGGCGCCCGCGAGCGAGGCGAGGGCGAAGACCGCCAGTGCGATGAGGAAGACCTTGCGCCGCCCGAGCAGGTCGGCGGTGCGTCCGCCGAGCAGCAGCAGGCCGCCGTAACCGAGCACGTAGCCGCTCACCAGCCACTGCAGGGTCGAGGTGGACAGATCGAGTTCGGCGCCGATGGACGGCAGCGCGACACCGATCATCGAGACGTCGAGACCGTCGAGGAACAACACGATGCAGAGAGTGATCAGCATGCCCCAGAGCCGTGCGGACCACCTGGTCGGATCGGTCGCCGTCGCGGCGGCCGAGAGCGTTGCCGGTGAAGTCATGCGGAGGACATTACATGCACACGCATTAAATGCCAACACATTAAATGTCGTTGCATGGACTAGCGGCGACCACTAAGATGGGGCCATGTCGAAGCCGACCACAGACACCGCTCGGCGCAACGTCGCGCCCACCGAGCTGGTTGGCGAATGGCGCGAACTGCTCGATCGGCACGCCGCCGTCAGCTGTGCCTTGGAGAAAGCCCTGCAGGGCAAGCACAAGATGGGCCTCAGCGAGTTCGAGACGCTGGACCGGCTGGTCGACGCCGCCTGCGGCAAGTACCGAATGAGCGATCTGGCCAACGACATCTATCTGAGCCAGAGCGCGCTCTCCCGCGCGGTGGCGCGACTGGAACGCGACGGGCTCGTCGAGCGCAGCATGTGCTCCGACGACCGCCGCGCGATCTTCGTCTGCATGACCGAGAAGGGGAAGCGGGCCTACGACGAGGCGCTGCCGACCCATCGCGACGTGCTCGGTCGCACCTGGCGGTAGCGGCGAAACGGACGCCGGTCGGCGGCGCAGCCCGAGTGGAATCAGGCGATGGCGGCGCGGGCGTCGTCCAGCACCTGGCGCGCGTCGACCGCGACCGACTTGATGTCGGCGAAAGCCTTCCGGTACCGGTCGATTTCGTTGTCTTTGTCCAGGTAGACCGGGCCGGTGAAGGCCTCGACGTAGACAACCGGCGGCTCGGGCGCCTCACCCATGCGCCCCTCGGGGAATTCGAGCATCACGAACCGGCCGGACTCCATCCCGGCGTGATACCCGGACTCCGGCGGCACGGTCTTGATCCGCACGTTCGGCAGATCGCACATGCGCCGCAGATGCTCGAGCTGACCCGCCGTCACCTCTGCGCCACCGACGCGCCGCCACAGCACCGCCTCGCTGATCACCGCCTCCAGCTGCACCGGCGATTCACCGCGGGTCACCAAAGCCTGCCTGGCCATGCGCAACTGGACCCGGCGCTCGATCTCGGCGGGCGTCGCGTCCGGCCGCGCCGCGCTCAGCAGCGCCCTCGCGTACTCCTCGGTCTGCAAAAGCCCTGGCACCAGCTCGTTCTCGTAGGTGGACAGCTGGCGCGCCGCCTCCTCGAGACCGATGTAGATCTCGAAGCCTTCGCCGAGCACGTCGCTGTAGGCGGTCCACCAGCCCCTGGCCTTGGTCTCCTTGGCCAGCGCGGTGAGCGGGCCGACGAGATCGCCGGGGGCGCCGTAGATCTTGCACATCGCCTCGACGTCCAAGCTGCGCAGCGAGGTCTGGCCGGTCTCGATCCGCCAGATCTTGGCCTCCGACCACTCCAGCTGCTTGGCGGCCATCCTGGTGGTCATCCTGGCTCGGTTACGCAGGTCGCGCAGGTGTCGGCCGAGTTGCCGACGCGGCATGGTCGATCCGGTCGTTGCCTGCGGTAAAGCCATGCTTTCCCCCTCGCGCCATGCGCCGACGAGACACGGCGAAACCTCCCGTGTCACCCGAAATCGACGCTCCCTACCCAGTGCCCGGAGCCTTCCCGGACGCTCGAACAGCATTGTTTCACAGCAAAACTGACATAGTGCAGGATTGCTGTCACAGGCAGGTCTATGTCGCAAGAGAGACAATCAGGTTCGGCAGGGTCACTACGTGGCAACTCTGTCCGGTTGCTTACTTGCGCGAACCCCGCTTGCGGAAGCGCCAGAACTGCACCGCGCGCACGTCCTCGGAGAGCTGGTTCACCGGCTCGGCGACATCCGAAAGCGCTTGGAACAGATCGTCGGCCAGCTCGCTGATGTGCTCCACCCGGGTGGCCAGCCGCGAAGCGTTGACCAGGAACTCCAGCATCAGGCGCACGGCGGCGGCGATCGAGAGACCGAGCGGCACCGCGACCAGGCCCGCGAGCACGCCGAGCACCGCCGAGATCTGCCACATCCACACCGTGATCGCGATCGGCAGTGCCACGGCGAAGATCAGGCCGAGCATGTAGGCCAGCGGCAGCAGCGTGGTGGTCGCGGTGCGGTGGAGCTGCACATCGATCAGGGCGCGCGGTCTCCACACTCCACTGCCGGAAGGCGCGCGGGCTGCGGAACGGCTCGGCGGGCTCCTCGTCGCGCTCCTGCGCCCGGAAGCGCCTGGCGGCCGACTCTTTCCAAGCGATCCAACGAGATTCGGTCTCGTACTCCGCGGGATCGAGCTCCACGGGAGTGGTCGGTTCGTCGGTCATGTCGCGCATCTTCCCCGTATTCCGCTCCCCGAACCAGCCCCAAGGAACCTCACAGCCCGGACTCGGCTGCGGCACAGCGAGGTCGCCGAAAGTTGGCCCCGTGGCAGCGAGCAGAACAACCCGACCGAACCTCCGCCGAATGAGACCTAGTCCACAGTTCAAGAAACTTTGCCGAATCGCGTAACGCCGGGGCCACCGCCCCTCGATACGAACCATGAACGCAGGACCCAGATCTATCGGGGAATGGAGAAAACAGTGCGCACCTCGTTTCCGACTTCCGTCTCCGCGGCCGACATGGACGCCGCGGCGCAGGACTACATCCAGCGCGGGTGGACGGTCGCCGAAACGGCCAACGGGATCTGCCTGATCACCGATGACGAGATTTCCGGCATCGAGGTCAGCGGCGAGCTGGCCGGTGCGGTCCGCCGCTTCCTGCGCGCCAACAACCTGTCCGGGCCGGTGATCGAGTTCCCCGGCGCCGACCGTCGCGAGATCCACCTCGTCACCGGCGTGCGCAAGGCCGCCATGGCGCTCGAGGCGCTGCGCGAGGCGGGCGCCATCGTGTACACCGACGGCGCGGGCATCCCGCTGCCGCCGAGCAAGCTCTCGGCCGGTTCTGCTTGCTGGGGCGTCGCCCCGCACGAGGCCCGCTGGGTGCCTCCGGTGGTCGCGATCAGCGCCGCGGTCCGTTCGGCGGGCATCCGCCGCCGGGCCCAGCTGACCAGCGTCGCCTGCTGACCCGCTCCCCGAGGTAGGGGACGGCCCGCACTACCGACCCTGTACGACCGGCATCCGCCCGACGGATGCCGGTCGTCCTCATTTCCATCGCCACTCGCGGCTATGCGACATTCACCAAGAATGTCGCAAATTAGCCTTCCCTTCCGTACGGCCGCCGGGTCAAGATGGGGTATGGCCCCGATCACAGAGCTCTCCCGCAACCTGTTGCGCACCTGCCCGCTGTGCGAAGCGGTGTGCGGGCTGGAGATCACCCTCGACCGCGACGATCACGTCACCTCGATCCGCGGCGACAAACAGGACCCCTTCAGCAAAGGCTTCATCTGTCCCAAAGGCGCCAGCCTCGGACACCTCGACGAGGACCCGGACCGCGTCACCGAACCGCTGATCCGCGACCGGGCGACCGGCGTGCGGCGCACCGCGACCTGGGACGAGGCATTCGACTACATCGCCGAACGTTTTCCGCCGATCGTCGCGGAGCACGGGAACCAGGCGGCCGCACTCTATTTGGGCAACCCGAACGCGCACACCGTGGCCGGCGCGCTGTATCTGCCCGTCCTGATCCGCGCGCTCGGCACCAAGAATCTGTTCTCCGCGAGCACCGCCGATCAGATGCCCAAGCAGGTGGCCAGCGGACTGATGTTCGGTGACCCGCTGACCGTTCCGGTTCCGGACCTGGACCGCACCGACTATCTGCTGATGCTCGGGGCCAATCCGCTGGAATCCAACGGATCGCTGTGCACCGCGCCCGATTTCCCCGGTCGGCTGAAGGCGCTGCGCCGCAGGGGCGGAAAGTTCGTCGTGGTGGATCCGCGGCTGACGCGCACCGCGAAGCTGGCCGACGAGCACCTCTTCGTCCGGCCGGGCACCGACGCGTACCTGTTGTTCGGCATCGTGCACACGCTCTTCGCCGAGGGACTGACCGACGTGCGGGTCGAGGTAGCGGGCCTGGACGAAGTGCGCGAGGCCGCCGCCGATTTCACGCCGGACGTCGTCGCGGCGCGCACGGGGGTGTCCGCCGAGACCGTCGTCCGCATCGCCCGCGAGCTGGCCGCCGCCCCGACCGCGGCGGTCTACGCCAGGATCGGTACCTGCACGGCCGAATTCGGCACCCTCACCCAGTGGCTCGTCGACGTGATCAACGTGCTCACCGGCAATCTGGACGCCCCCGGCGGCGCCATGTTCGCGACCGCCGCGGCGGGCGGCATCACCCGCACCAAACCGTTCCGCACCGGGCGCTGGGCCAGCCGGGTGCGCGGGCTGCCCGAATCGATGGGCGAACTTCCGGTGGCCACGCTCGCCGACGAGATCCGCACGCCGGGCGAGGGTCAGGTGCGCGCCATGGTGACGGTCGCGGGCAATCCGGTGCTCTCCGCGCCGAGCGGCGCACGGCTGGACGAGGCGTTCGCCGGGCTGGAGTTCATGGTGAGCGTGGACCGCTACGTCAACGAGACGACGAAGCACGCCGATGTCATCCTGCCGCCGCCGCGCCCGCTCCAGTCACCGCACTACGATTTCGCGCTGCTCCAATTCGCGGTACGCAACTACGCGCGCTACTCGCGCCCGCTTGTTCCACTCGGCGACCGCCCGTCGGAGGGCGGGGTGCTCGCCCGGCTCGGCGCCGCGCTCACCGGCAGGCCGCACAACGGCACCGGCGATCAAGATCCGCTGACCATGGTGGACGAACTGGTCATCGCGGGCATGCTGCACAAAGCGGGCATTCCGGAGCGTCGGCCCGAATTGCACGGGGAGACAAGCACCGAGCAGCGCCTCGATCTGATGCTGCGGCTCGGACCCTACGGCGAGTGGAACGGCGGCACGCTGAATCTGCGCGTGCTGCTGGACAATCCGCACGGCGTCGATCTCGGGCCGCTGCGCCCTCGGCTGCCGGAGGCGCTGCGCACCGCTTCGAAGCGGGTGGAGCTCGCGCCTGCGCCGCTGCTCGCGGACGTGGCGCGGTTGCGCGCCAAACTGGCCGAGGAGGCACCGGATTTCGTCCTGATCGGGCGGCGGCACCTGCGCTCCAACAACAGCTGGATGCACAACGTCGCGAGCCTGGTGAGCGGTACCAACCGGTGCACCTTGCAGATTCACCCCGACGACGTGAGCAGGCTCGGACTCGGCGATCAGGCCGTGGTGAAGTCCGCGGCGGGGACGTTGACCGTGCCGCTCGAGCCGACCGAGGCGATCATGCCCGGCGTGGTGAGCCTGCCGCACGGCTGGGGCCACGACGGCAGCACGCAGACGGTGGCCAAGGCCAACGCCGGGGTGAATGCCAATGCGCTGACCGACGATTCGGTGGTGGACGTGCCCTCGGGGAACGCGGTGTTCAACGGCGTGCCGGTGACGCTGACGCCCGCGTGAAATCGCCCGCCGCCGCCGGTGGTGCCGACCGATCGGAAACAATTCCGGTCGGTCGGAATGCGGCAAACTTGTGGAAAGCCTTGCGCTAACTCCGTATTCAGTGCATCCTCGTTGTCGGTTTCGTAGATTTGCCATGCCCGATCCCATTAAAATGGACAGGATTTCGGTCAAGTCGCGGTTCAGCGTCGAGTCGCGCGGTACCCCGGATTCCGGCGATCAGAGGGGGCTCGATGCCCGGTACACGTTGTGGCAGCGACGGCGAGCACGAACTACAGGAAAGACACGGTACGCAGGGCAGAGCCGAACGGTTCTACGCAGATCAGGTGGTCGATCGACTCAACGAGACGATGATCGAATTCATCGGCAGGATGGACATGGCGTTCATCGCCACCGCCGACAAACACGGCGAGTGCGACAACAGTTTCCGCGCCGGTCCACCCGGATTTCTGCATGTGATCGACGACCGTACGGTCGCTTATCCCGAGTACCGCGGCAACGGCGTGATGGCCAGTCTCGGCAATATTCTGGAGAACCCGCACGTAGGCATCCTGCTAATCGATTTCGTGCGCGATCTCATCGGCCTACACATCAACGGGTCGGCCCGCATCGTGGAGGACGAAACGCTACGGCGCACAGTGCCCGACCTACCCTCGAACGTCAAGGGAAGGACCGCGGAACTCTGGGTCGTGGTCGACGTCGAAGAGGCATACATCCACTGCCGCAAGCACATTCCGCACCTGGTACCCGCGGAACGCGAGCAGCGGGAGTGGGGCACCGACAACGTGCGGGCCAAGGGCGGCGACTACTTCGGCGTGAAGGCGCAAGCCCGAGCCGAACTCGCGGACCTGCCGGAGTCGGCGCCGGTGCTCGCGTAGGCGTACCTCCGTATCCGCTCCGGCCGTGCGCGGGGCTGAGGACGGACTGCGTCCGACGGGCGCCTCCTTGGCGTATCTCCGCCTCCGCTCGGCCCACGTGCGGGCTCATGACGGACTGAGTCCAGCAGCGTTATTCAGCATGCGTCCGCCTTCGCTGGCCGTGCAGCTTGACGAGAGACTGCTTGCGGCCCGTCCCCTGGCGGAACCTCTGCCTTCGCGGCCACGAGTGGTCTCGACGGGGTCCGTCCGGCTGGGCGAACCTTCGCCTACGCTCCGGCGGTAGCTGACGAAGGTCTCCGTCTCGGGGCGCCCGGTCGGCCTCAGTTCTCGGCGTCAGTGGATCTTGAAGATCACCAGGCGCTGCACGACGAAGTTGATGACGGTCGCGATGCCCTGCGCGACGACGAACGCCAGCGGCACCCGCCACCACTGCTCGCCGATCGCGTAGTACAGCACCTGGTTGATGCCGACCTGCACGGCGAAGGTCGTGGCGTACAGCGCGACGACGGCGGCGAAGCGGGCGCGGCTCGGCGGCGCCTGGAACGTCCACCTGCGGTTGATCAGGTACGCCGTGGTGGTGCCCGCGATGAAGCCGATGGACTTGGCGACCGAGACCGGCAGGCCGAGCACGTTCAGCAGCAGGACGTACAACCCGAAGTCCACGAGTGCCGACAGGCCGCCGGTCAGGGTGAACCGGATGATCTGCGTCTTCAGATCGACATCGGTACCGGCGGGCTCGTCGACCAGCGGCAGTTCGGCCGGGAGCGGCAGGTGGGGTTCGGCGTGCACGGGCACGAGCGTAATGGGAACGGCCTCGGAGACCCATCCCAGTGGGTTGTGGAGGTACGCCCAATAGGCGCTGCCGGACGAAGTCCGCCCTCAGCCCGCGCATGGCCGGAGCGCAGGCGGAGGTACGCCCATACTCACGAGTACGGTGACATCGACCCGTCCGGCCGTCATGCCTGTAGCCTCTATGCCGATGTCCACGAAAGCTTCGACCGCCACCACGACGAACGGTGTCAGCGGGACCGCAGGTAGCACCGCCAACGGCGCTGCGAGCGCCGACAGCTTCGCGCTGCCGACCCGGACCCAGGCACTGACCGGGTGGGGTCGCACCGCGCCAACGTCCGCCGAAGTGCTCTCGACCAGCGATCCGGAAGTGATCGCCAAGGCCGTCGCCATGGTCGCCGAGGACAACGACGGCAAGCCCGCCCATCTACGCCGCGGCGTGATCGCGCGCGGGCTAGGCCGTTCCTACGGCGACAACGCCCAGAACGCGGGCGGCCTCGTCGTCGACATGACCGCGCTGAACAAGATCCACCGCATCGACCGCGACACCCGCCTGGTCGACGTGGACGCGGGCGTGAACCTCGACCAGCTGATGAAGGCGGCGCTGCCGTTCGGCCTGTGGGTCCCGGTGCTGCCCGGCACCAGGCAGGTCACCATCGGCGGCGCGATCGGCTCCGATATCCACGGCAAGAATCATCACAGCGCGGGCAGCTTCGGCAACCACGTGCGTTCGATGGAGCTGCTCACCGCCGACGGCACCGTCCAGCACATCACGCCGAAGAAGAACGCCAAGCTGTTCTGGGCCACCGTCGGCGGCTGCGGACTGACCGGCATCATCCTGCGCGCCACCATCGAGATGACGCCGACGGAGACCGCGTACTTCATCGCCGACGGTGATGTGACGCCGACGCTGGACGACACCATCGCCTTCCACAGCGACGGTTCCGAGGACCGCTACGAGTACAGCTCCGCGTGGTTCGACGCGATCAGCCCCGAACCCAAGCTGGGCCGGGCCGCGATCTCGCGCGGCAACCTGGCCAAGCTGGATCAGCTGCCGAAGAAGTTGCAGAAGGACCCGCTGCGGTTCAACGGCAAGACGTTCTTCACGCTGCCGGACGTGTTTCCGAACGGGCTGGCCAACAAGTACACCTTCACGCCGATCGGCGAGCTCTGGTACCGCAAGTCGGGCACCTACCGCGGCAAGGTGCAAAACCTGACGCAGTTCTACCACCCGCTCGACATGCTGGGTGAATGGAACCGCGGCTACGGCTCGAACGGCTTCCTGCAGTACCAGTTCGTGGTGCCGCCGGAGTCGGTGGACGAGTTCAAGCGGATCATCATCGACATCCAGCGGTCCGGGTTCTACTCGTTCCTCAATGTTTTCAAGCTCTTCGGCCCGGGTAACCAAGCGCCGCTGAGCTTCCCGATGCCCGGCTGGAACATCTGCGTCGACTTCCCGATCTCGGCGGGCCTCAACGAGTTCGTCACCGATCTGGACCGCCGGGTGCTCGAATTCGGCGGACGGCTCTACACCGGCAAGGACTCGCGCACCACCGCCGAGACCTTCCACAAGATGTATCCGCGGATCGACGAGTGGATCAAGGTCCGCCGAAGTGTCGATCCCACAGGCGTTTTCATGTCCGATATGGCGAGAAGGCTGGAGCTTCAGTGATCAATGCCGTAGGCAACCCGCAGACCATCCTGCTGCTGGGCGGTACCTCGGAGATCGGGCTCGCGATCTGTGCCGAGTACCTGAAGAAGGGGCCGGCGCGGATCGTCCTCGCGACCCTGCCCAACGATCCGCTGCGCGCGGGCGCGGTGGCTCAGATGGAGGCCGCCGGTGCGAACAAGGTCGAGGTCGTCGACTTCGACGCGCTCGACACCGACTCGCACCCGAAGGTGATCGACGCGGCCTGGTCCGGCGGTGACGTGGACGTCGCCATCGTGGCCTTCGGCATGCTCGGCGACGCCGAACAGCTGTGGCAGGACCAGCGCAAGGCCGTGCAGATCGCCGGAATCAACTACACCGCCGCGGTTTCCGTCGGCGTGCTGGTCGGCGAGAAGATGAAGGCGCAGGGGTACGGGCGCATCATCGCCATGTCCTCGGTGGCCGGTGAGCGGGTGCGCCGCTCCAACTTCGTCTACGGCTCCACCAAGGCCGGCCTGGACGGCTTCTACCTCGGCCTCGGCGAGGCGCTGCGCCCATTCGGGCCCCGCGTCCTCGTCATCCGCCCCGGCCAGGTGCGCACCAAGACCACCCTTGACCACTGGAAGGCCACCGGCGCCAAGGAAGCCCCCTTCACCGTCGACAAGGAAGAAGTGGCGGCACTCGCGGTAGCGGCCTCCGAAAAGGGCAAGGAGCTCATCTGGGCCCCCGGCCCCGTCCGCTACCTCATGTCCATCCTCCGCCACATCCCCCGCCCCCTCTTCCGCAAACTGCCCCTGTAGAGGTTGGTCGTCTGCGAGGGCCGCACATCGTCTCCCGATGTGCGGCCCTCGCTGTTCAGACACCATGGAGCGCGCACCATGTACAATTATTCGCACATGCGAAGGGCTTCTATGTACAGGAGGCGTAAGTGTCTCTAACCCACATCGAGATCGATGATGAGGACCTCGAGGCCGCGAAAAGGCTCGGCGGACACCGAACCAAGACTGCGGCTGTTGCCGCTGCACTGCGCGAATACAATCAGCGGCTCTCACGCGCCGCAGCCATCGACTACTACTTCGATATGGCCAAAGACTGGGACATCGAAGGTGCCGAGGCGGCCCACCGCGCCGAAAAGGAGCGCTACACACGGTGATCGGATACCTGATCGACTCCTCGGCGTTGTGGCGAATCCTGCGAGATCGATCGGTCGTCGATCGCTGGCGCACTTCCCTGGCTGACGGCGAAGTCCGCTCCTGCTATCCCCAACGTGCCGAGTTCCTGGTATCGGCGCGCAACTTGAAGGAGTACTCCCACTACTGCGGCATGTTCGACACGCTCTACCGTGATGTGTCGGTGCCAAAGGCGGCTGGCACATGGATCGCCGGTCTGCAGCATCGCGCGGCCGAGAACGGGAGCCATCAGTGCCTGTCCGCGGTGGATCTGCAGATCTGCGCCACCGCCGCTTATCACGGGCTGGTGATCGTTCACGATGATGCCGACTTCGTCACCGCAGCGCGGCTGGCGACCGAACTTCGGCAGGTGAACGTGCATGAAGGACCCGAACCCGACTCAGGGTCGAGCTGACGGTAATCCTCGCAGAAGGTTCTCCGGCGCGAGTTCGGCTGTTACAAGTGAGCGTTCGCGATATCGGTCCACTCGCGTCCCTGGGAAGAGGAACTCGCTCGGCGGCGGTGAGACCGCTGCCCAACTTCCGTGCGGGGAGTTTGTTAGCGTGCGGTGCGAATCCGCGGCGGCGGCCGGAGCGTAACCGAGCCCGGAGCCGACTAGTGAAAACGGAGGCGCTATGAGCACACCTGTCACGGAACAGAGCACCGCGACCGCATCGGGGCGGATGTCGCTGTTCCTGCGGCAGGTTGGGGCCGGGGTTGGGGAAGGGGTGGTTGCCGCGGTGGTGGCGGCGGTGGTTGCTGCCGTGGGTCTGTTCGCGTTTTCGTTGGTGGAGTGGCCTGCGTTCAATTCGTCGAATGTGACTCGGGCGTTGACGACGGTGGGGCAGGTGGGGGCGGCGGGGCTCGTTGTCGCCGCGGTGTGGTTGTTGCGGGTAGGGAAGTGGCCGCTGGTGGCGAAAGTGCTTTCGTGGGTGGGGGTTTCGGCGTTCGTTACGGTGACGCTCGGGATGCCGTTGGCGGCGACGAAGCTGTATTTGTTCGGCGTTTCGGTGGATCAGGAGTTCCGGACCGAGTATCTGACGCGGCTCACCGACAGTGCGGCGCTGCGGGATATGACGTATGTGGATGTGCCGCCGTTCTATCCGGCCGGGTGGTTCTGGGTCGGTGGGCGCGTGGCGAATGTGCTCGGCATGGATGGTTGGGAGGCGTTCAAGCCGTACGCGATCGGGTCGCTGGCCGTGGCGGCGGTGCTTGCGCTGGTGCTGTGGACGCGACTGATTCGCGCCGACTGGGCGGTGGCGGTGACGGCGGCGACCACCGCGGTCGCGGTGACCTACGCGTCGCCCGAGGCGTACAGCGCGGTGATCGTCGTGCTGCTGCCGCCCGCGCTTGTGCTGGCCTGGGGTGCGCTCTACCGGCCGGTCGAGGATGCGGCACGCGCCGTGAACCCGCCGAACGGACCCGGTGCGATCCGCGCGGACGAGGTCGCGACGGATGCTCGGGCGGAATCGGCGCCGGTCGTCGCGCCCGCGCGGCCCTACCGGACCGCCGGTGGTTGGGGCGCGGTCCTCGGCGCGGGTCTGTTCCTCGGCGTCGCCGCGAACTTCTACACCCTGTACTTCCTGGTGGCCGCCTTCGCGATCGGCCTGATGGGACTGCTGGCCGCAGGACTCGAGTTCCGGCAGCGGCGGGCCGCGCAGCACCCGAGGGCAGCACGCAGGGGCGGTTCCACCCAGCACGCAAGCACGGGCGGGCGGACGACAGCGGCGTCGACCACAAGCGCAAACCGCGCGACCGCCGGACCGGCGTGGCGCGCCGCCGTGCCGCCACTCGTGCGCCTGCTGGCGATCGCGGTGATCTCCGGTCTGGTCGCGTCGGTGGTCTGGCTGCCGTATCTGCTGGAGTCGCTGACCACGACCACCCCCAGCTCCGGCACCGCCCTGCACTACCTCCCCAAGTCCGGCGCGGAACTCCCCCTGCCCATGGCCGAGTTCACCCTGCTCGGCGGCCTGTGCCTGATCGGAACCGTGTGGCTGGTCGTGCGGGCGGGCTCCTCCCGGCGCGCGCAGGCGCTCGGCATCGGTGTTGTGGCGATCTACCTGTGGTGCCTGCTGTCCATGCTGGCGACGGCGGCCGGGACCACGCTGCTGTCGTTCCGGCTGGAGGCGCCGCTGCTCGTGCTGCTCGCGGCGGCCGGAGCGTTCGGTTTCGTCGAGGGCGCGCGGGCCACGTACCAGGCGTTCAACGAGCCCGCGCGGTTCCGGGTCGCCGTCGTCGCCCTCGCGATCGTCGGCGCGCTCGCCTTCGTCCAGGACATTCCGCATGTGCTGACCCCGGAGATCACCACCGCCTACACCGACACCGACGGCGACGGCAACCGCGCCGACAAGCGCCCGCCCTCGGCGGTCTCCTACTACGACGAGATCGACGCGACGCTGCTCGCGCAGACCGGCCGCCCGCGCGACGAGTCGGTCGTCCTCACCGCCGACACCAGCTTCCTTTCCTTCTATCCGTACTGGGGTTTCCAGGCCCTCACCTCGCACTACGCGAACCCGCTCGCCGATTTCGCGGGCCGGGCGGCGACGATCAAGGACTGGAGCAAGCTGGATTCGCCCGCGAAGCTGCTGGAGGCGATGGACAACAGCCCGTGGCGCGCGCCGGACGCCTTCCTGTTCCGCCGCGGCGGCGACGCCTACACGCTGCGCCTGGCCGAGGACGTCTACCCCAACGACCCGAACGTCAAGCGCTACTCGGTGAGCTTCCCGAAGGAACTGTTCGAGGACCCGGCCTTCACCACCACCGACATCGGTCCCTTCACGCTGATCACCGTCCGGCGCTGATCAGCGAACCGAACCCGCAGGTCACAGCCTCGGCCGCCGGACAAATGTGTCGGCACGGCGATTTCTGGGCAACCGAACTCTTGGTGCCAGGTTGCGCCCGGGCTCGATGAGCGCCCGGCGATACCTTTGGCGGCTGATTTCCGGCAGGGCAGAGGGAGAGTTCGCGCGTGCGTTTGGACAGCGCCGATCAGGACACGATGGACGAATCGGCGGAGGTCGGCTCGGCGGGCACAAGAGCCTCGCACGAACGGCCCGCGACAACGCTCCAACAGGCGGCCGCACTCGATCGCCCGGCGTCGGCGATCGAACCCGCAGGTCCCCGGCGCAAGCGAGCGCCCAGCATCCCGGCGATCGCCCGCCTGTCGCTCGCGCGGATGCGGGACCGCGTCCGCCCGGCCGATCTCCTCGTCGCCTTCGCCTACCTCGCGCTGGCGGCGACGGTGCTCTCCGCACAGTGGCGCGACACCGACAGCGGCTACCTGATCAAGAGCGGTCAGGACCAGACGATGTGGGAGTGGTTCTTCGCGGTGACCGCGCATTCGGTCGCCCAGCTGGAGAGTCCCCTCGGCACGAATCTCCAGAACTTCCCGTCCGGGGTGAACATGATGGCCAACACGGCCATGTTCGGCGTCGGCGTCCCGCTCACCCCGGTCACCCTGCTGTTCGGTCCGACGGTCACGTTCGTGCTCGCGCTCACCCTCGGCCTGGCCACCACGGCCTACGCCTGGTACTGGCTGTTCGCCCGCGAACTGGTGAGCTCGCGGGCGGCCGCGGCGATCGGCGGTCTGTTCTGCGGCTTCGCGCCCGCGATGATCTCGCACGCCAACGCGCACCCGAACTTCGTCGCGCTGGCGCTGCTGCCGATCATCGCCGGACTGCTGATCAGGATTGCGCGCGCGGTCAGCGTGGCCGTACCGCGCAACCGGATCAGGGACGCGATCACGCTCGCCTTGCTCGTCGCCGCGCAGATCGCGCTCGGCGAGGAACCGCTGCTGATCTTCGCGCTCGCGTTCGGGCTGTTCGCGGTGGTCTACCACCTGCACGAGGCGCGGCAGGGTGTGCGCGTGCTTCGTGCGCTCGCCCCGACGGTCGCCGCGGCCGCGGGAATCACCCTGCTGCTCACGGCGGTCCCGCTGTGGTGGCAGTTCTTCGGACCGCAGAGCTATCGCTCGATCGATCACGGTCCGATGGGCAACGACCTGAAGACCCTGGTGCAGTTCCCGTCCGAATCCCTCGGCGGCGCGTGGGCGCCTGGCCAGTACGTCGCCATCAACGAGACCGAACAGAACGCCTACTTCGGTTGGCCGCTGCTGCTGGTGCTGACCGCCACCGTCGCGCTGCTCTGGCGCGACCGGGTGGTGCGCGCGGCGGCCGCGGTGATCGCGGTGTTCGGCGTGCTCTCGCTCGGCTCTGTCGCCACCGTCGGCAAGCGCCCGACCGGCGTCGAACTGCCGTGGGCGCTTGCCGAAAAGATCCCGCTGCTGAATTCGGTGCTGGAGACCCGGCTGACGATGGCCGCCGTGCCCGCGATCGCCGCGGTGTTCGCACTGGCCTCCGATCGCGCCGTCGCGTCATGGAAACAGTCGGCGGCGGACTGGAAGCCGCTGGCCTGGTTCGCGGCACTGACCTGCGCGCTGCTGCCGTTGACGCCGACCGTCCTGCCCGTGACCGAACGCGCGCCCGCGCCGCGCTTCTTCACCGACGGCGCGGTGCGGCAGTACGTGGACGACGGCTCGGTCGTCATGATCCCGCCGCCGCGTCCGCCCGACGCGCGGGCGTTGCGCTGGCAGGCCGACGCGAACTTCGTGTTCCCACTCGCCGACGGCTACTTCGTCGGCCCCACCGGAGCGGAGAAGAAGGGCAGCTACGGACCCGAAGCGCGACAGACCGCCATGCTCCTGGTGAAAGCGCAGGACACCGGCACGGTGCCGCCGATCGGCGCCGAGGAGCGGGCCGCGGCGCTCGCGGATCTGCGGTTCTGGCGGGCCGACGTGCTCGTGCTGCCGACCGCGAAGAACTCCGACGTGCTGACCAGCACGGTCACCCAGCTGCTCGGCTTCGCCCCGACGCACGTCGAGGACGTGTGGATCTGGGACGTCCGCGCACTGCACTGAGGCCCGCCGTATTCACGGCCCCGCGACGCAAAACGCGCACGGCCGGAGCGGGCACCGAGGTTACGCAAAACGCGCACGGCCGGAGCGGGCACCGAGGTTACGCAAAACGCGCACGGCCGGAGCGGGCACCGAGGTTACGCAAAACGCGCACGGCCGGAGCGGACGCGGAGGTTACGCCTAGCATGAACGATCGTGCGACCGGACCGATCTACTCGAGCGTTCACCCGATACCGCCTGATCGCCCTCGTCTCCGGACTTCTCGGATTCGTGCTGGCGCTGCTCACGCCGCTGCTGCCGGTGGAGCAGGACCGGGCGACGCTGGACTGGCCCCAGCCGGGCGCCGCCGACGTAGAGGCGCCGTTGGTGTCGTACGTCCCGCTGCGGCTGGAAGCCACGCTGCCGTGTTCGACGCTCCAGTCCGGCGCCGCCACGCTGCTTTCGACCATCCCGGCCGCCTCCGGCCAGGCCAACAGCAAGGGCCTGGTGGTCTCGATCGCCGACGGCACGCTCTCGGTGCTGCAACGCGATATCCCGCTGTTGTCCGCGCCGGTGGCCGAGATCGGGTCCTGCGGCGGGATCGAGATCGTCTCGACCGCGGCCGCGACCACCGTCGAATTCACCGGCGTGCGACGCGAAGACGGCACCGCGTTCCGCAACACGATCGGCCGCGACATCCGTCCGCAGGTGGTCGGCGTCTTCACCGATCTGACCGCCGACCAGCTCGGCGCCGCGAAACTGCACGCCGACATCGACTCCCGGTTCTCCTCCACACCGAGCGCACTGAAACTGGCCGCGATGATCGCGGCCGCGGTCTGCACGATCATCGCGCTCGTCGCACTGCACCTGCTCGACACCGGCGACGGCAGGCGGGCCCGCCGCTTCCTGCCCGCGCACTGGTGGCGCTTCTCCCCTGCCGACGCCGTGGTGCTCGGCGCACTGGTCGGCTGGCACGTCATCGGCGCGAACACCTCCGACGACGGCTACATCCTCAATATGGCTCGCGCCTCGGAGCATTCGGGCTACATGGCCAACTACTACCGCTGGTTCGCGGTGCCGGAGGCCCCCTTCGGCTGGTCCTACGAGGTGCTCGCCTGGATGACCAAGATCTCCGACGCCAGCCCGTGGATGCGACTGCCGACGCTGCTCGCCGGGATCGTGTCGTGGCTGGTGATCAGCCGAGAGGTGCTGCCGCGCCTCGGCGCTCGGGTGCGCCGCGACCGGGTCGCGCTGCGGACGGCGGGACTGGTCTTCCTCGCCTTCTGGCTCCCCTACGACAACGGTCTTCGCCCGGAACCGCTGATCGCGGCGGGCGCGCTGCTCACCTGGTGCTCGATCGAGCGCGCCATCGCCACCGGCAGGCTGCTGCCCGCCGCCGTCGCCGTGCTCATCGCGGCCTTCTCGCTCGCGGCCGGTCCGACCGGCCTGATCTGCGTCGCCGCGTTGATCGCCGGATCGCGGCCGGTGCTGGAGATCATCGTGAAGCGGGCGCGCGGCTCGGCCACGGATTCCTTCGGCACCAAGGTCTTCCGCCACGGCGCACTGGTGCTTCCGGGTCTCGCGGCCGGAACACTCGTGCTGATCGCGGTTTTCGCCGATCAGACACTGTCGACGGTCATGGAAGCGACCCGCGTGCGCACCGTCGTCGGCCCGAACGTGGCCTGGTTCGACGAGCGCACTCGCTGGGACTCGCTGCTCATGCTCGCGCCGGACGGCTCGCTGTCCCGGCGCTTCGGCGTGCTGCTCATGCTGCTGTGCCTGCTGGTCTGCGTGCTCCAGGTGCTGCGCAAAAGCCGCATCCCCGGCACCTCGCGCGGTCCTTCGGTGCGCATCCTCGGCATCGTGTTCGCCTCGCTGTTCCTGATGATGTTCACCCCGACCAAGTGGACGCACCATTTCGGCGTGTACGCGGGTCTGGCCGGATCGCTGGCGGCGCTGGCCGCCGTAGCCGTCGGCACCGCGGCGATTCGGTCCGCGCGCAACCGCGCGCTGTTCGCGGCTGCCGTGCTTTTCCTGCTCGCGATCACCTTCACCGGCTCCAACGGCTGGTGGTACGTCTCCAGCTACGGCGTCCCGTGGTGGGACAAGGCGCCATTGGTGGCGGGCAAGGGCATCTCGACGTTGTTCCTCGGCCTGACCGGCGTCGCGCTGCTGCTCGCGCTCTGGTTCCACTACCGCGAGCCGTACCGGCGCGAAAAAACCAGGCCCGCCAACGGTTTCGACCGGTTGGCGTCCGCACCGCTGACCATCGCCGCCGCACTGCTCGTGCTCTTCGAGTTCGCCTCGCTCGCCAAGGCCGCGGCGACCCAGTACCCGGCGTACTCGATCGCCAAGTCGAATGTCGAGTCGCTGCGCGGCAATCCGTGCGCGCTGGCCGACGAGGTGCTCGTCGAGACCGACACGGCCGACTCGCTCCTGCTGCCCTACGAGGGCGCGCCCGCCGACGGCCTGAACGCCGAGTCGAAGGGCTTCT
Source organism: Nocardia amikacinitolerans (assembly GCF_900215415.1). Classification (NCBI taxonomy): domain Bacteria; kingdom Bacillati; phylum Actinomycetota; class Actinomycetes; order Mycobacteriales; family Nocardiaceae; genus Nocardia; species Nocardia amikacinitolerans. Next base: position 158,893 of record NZ_OBEG01000004.1, read on the forward strand.
CCCCCAACGGCGTCGCGAGCGACCTGACCGCCGACGCGGAGGAGACCACCACGGGCGGCGCGAACACGGTGAACAAGGACGCGAAGAACAAGACCACCAACACCACCGGCGCGGGCACCGGCGGCGGCTCCACGGAGCAGGCGGGCGTCAACGGCAGCACCGTGGCGCTGCCGTTCGGCCTCGACCCGGCGCGCACCCCGGTGCTGGGCTCCTACGAGGAAGGCGAGCAGAAGCAGTCGTCGCTGACCTCGCAGTGGTACCGCCTCGACCTCACCGACAGCATGCGCGACGACCCCGCCTACCGTGTCCTCGCCATCACCGCGGCGGGCCGGATCAGGTCGGTCGACGCCGACGGCGTGGTCACCTACGGCCAGGACCTGCGCCTGGAGTACGGCACCCGCGGCGCCGACGGCGCGGTGACCACACTGGGCTCGGTGAACCCGCTCGACATCGGCGGGGCGCCGTCCTGGCGCAATCTTCGGGTGCCACTGGATCAGTTGCCCCGCGAGGTGAACGCCGTGCGCTTGGTCGCGGTGGACAACGACATCACCCAGCGGCAGTGGCTCGCCGTCACCCCGCCGCGCCTGCCGCGCCTTGCGACCCTGAATTCGGTTGTCGGGGAATCGGATCCGGTGCTGCTGGACTGGCACGTCGGGCTGGCGTTCCCGTGCCAGCGGCCCTTCGACCACCACAACGGCGTCGCCGAGGCGCCCAAGTGGCGGATCCTGCCCGACCGGGTCGGCTCCGACGCCTCCAACGCCTGGCAGGACGACATCGGCGGCGGCCCGCTCGGCTGGACCGGACTGCTGCTGAAGGCCGAGACGGTGCCGACCTATCTCGACCACGATTGGGCACGCGATTGGGGTTCGCTGGAGCAGTTCACGCCGTATGATCCCGAGGCGCAGCCCGCGTCGATCGGCGTCACCACGGTGACCCGCAGCGGGATCGCGAAGGACGACCCGATACGGGTGAAGTAGGGCATATCTCCGCCGTCGTCCCGGCCGCGAATCCGCCGGGACGACGGGGAGTTCGACCCCGAACGGGTCTCCGGTCGCGTACCGACCGGGAGGCCGGACGGTCGGTTTCGAACCGCCGTCCCCCGGCGACCCCGCGTCCCGCGCCCCCCACGAAACCTCCTGACGCACTGTCGGTTTCGATGAGGTGACACCTCCGTAACCGATGATTCGAATACGAGACGCCGCCGCGTTTGGACCGTAATCTTGTGGGTATGACAGCAGCCTTCGATGACATGGATCTCCGCGATCTCGTCGATCTGCTCACCGACGAGGAAAAGCGCGAAATACGCCCTGCGGTGCAGCGGGTACTCGGCCGCCTCCCTTCCCAGGAGGTCCTGCGCCGGGAACTCGGGCGCCGCATGCTCGAGGTCTGAGCCGAACCCCCGACCCCCGAACTCACCCGCGGCAGCCCGGCGAAAGCCGAAAAGCCGTGTCTACGAGTCTGTCCGAAATCCCTACTACGTCCCCCCGAAAACGCACAGGGCCGTGCGCCGGTGAATTCTCACCTGCGGCACGGCCCTGCTTACGTTCGGGGTCAGAACACCCGCATGTCGCCCGGTGACCACAGACCGGAACGGTTCGCCGTCCCGGTCTCCAGGCGGGCGGGCACGGCGTTCGAGTCGTACTGGTCGTAGCGCTCCAGCGAACCCCAGTCGCGCGCCCAGTCGTCCTTCAGGTAGGTCGGCAGGGTGGTCGACTTGGCCAGCATCTGCGCGAAGCCGAGCGGGCCGCCGAATTCCTCGGCCTGCCAGGTGTTGGTGGAGCTGATGGCCAGCGGCCGGTCCGGCAGGATGCGGTACTTCGGCACCTCGGCCACGCCGTTCTCGTGGTAGAACGGCCGCTGGCACGGGAACTGCAGGCCGACCGCCCAGTCCAGCAGGATCGGCTGCTCGGAACCGAGGAAGTCGTTGAGCGAGTTCAGCTTCGGCATCCGCGGCGGGGTGAACGCCAGCCACTGGTCACCGATCAGGATCGGGTCGTTGGCGACGATGCGCACCGCGTCGGCGTCCGGCGCGAGCTCGTCGAGCGGCACCCGCAGGTTGCGCCAGGACGGGAAGGGGCCGATGTCGCGCGGCAGGTAGGTGCCCAGCTTCTGCACGCTGCCGTCGGGCTGGCGGCGGCCGTAGTCCACCGTCAGCGACTGGCCGTACTTCATCGACCCGGTGTCGTCGAAGGAGAGGATGCGTCCGGCGGCCGAGATCACCACCAGCGGCCGGTCGGCCGAGCGCGCGGGCAGCTCGTACCAGCTCGAGGTCAGGTTGGCGGGCTGCTGCACGCCCTCCTGGTAGCTGCCCATGATCGGCGTGGTCGCCGGGTCGAGACCGAAGGGCAGGGCCACGGTGCTGCCGTTGACGCCGAGCGCGCCCTGACCACCGCCGGTGCCCGCGCTCTCGCCTTCCGCGAAGGCCGCGCCGACCGACTGGGTGGAGGTGTTGCCGGTGCCCGGCTTCACCTCGACGCTGTCGGCGGACAGGTCGTCCGGCACGCCGTTGGGATCGAAGCCCACCGGCTTGGCGCCCGCAAGCGGGTCGCCGTTGGCGGGCGGGTCGGCCGGATCGATGATCGGGTTCAACCGTCCGCCGTTCGGGTCGGACTCCACGAGCACGTCGCTTGCCAGGCCGCACATGTTGCCGCCGAGCGCGTCGAAGTTGGAGCGGGCCAGCGAGTACGCCGGGTACTGCGAGTAGGCGCCCTTCGCCAGCGACGCGACTTCCAGCAGCACCATCATGGCGGCGACCACGGTCAGCGGGATCGCGGCGAACTTGCGAATCCGCCTGCCGCGCACCGTCTTCGCCGAGGGCTGCGGCTTGGTGTAGTCCTCGCGCAGCGCGAACCAGGCGACCAGCGCGAGCGCGAGGCCGAACAGCATGAGCATCAGCGTGTTGGACTGGTAGCCGCTCAGCGAGATCTGCTTGTCGAACCACGGCACACCGAAGCTGGAGACGTACCAGTAGCCGTTGATGCCGGAGAACGCGATCGCCAGCACGAACAGCAGACCCGCGAGGAAGATGGCCCGGTTCTTGCGCGCCCGCAGCGCGCTGGCCGAGACCGCGACGGCGGTGACCGCGGCGAGCGAACCGGCGATGCCCGCGTACGCGCCGAAGTGGTGGGTCCACTTCGTCGGGTTGAACATCATGAAGAAGATCGTGCCGAGCACGATGCCCATCAGCCGCCAGGTCGGGCCGCTCGCGATGCCGGGTACCCGCCTGCGCCGCAGCAGCACCAGCATGGTGGTGAACAGGCACAGCAGCATGACGAGGAAGGCGAAACGGCGCGAGAGCGAGCCGTCCACCGTCTCGACGAACAGGTAGTAGTAGCGCAGGTAGTCCTCGTACCAGGCCAGGTTCGGGCCGGTCGCCTGACGCACCCGGTTCGCTTCCTGGATGCCCGCGAAGGTCTGATCGCTGTAGACCACCGTCAGCACGAGTACACCCGCCGCCGCGATCGGCGCGAGCAGCGGCAGCGTGCCGTGTTCGCGATGACGACGCACCACGACCCGCACCAGCGGCCGGATACCGGCGAGCAGCGCCGCGACGCACATCAGACCGGTCGGCGCGGCCGCGAGCGTGAAGGCGGCGATCAGCACCGCCGCCGCGGCGGGCAGCAGGCGGCCGGTCGCGATGGCGCGCTCGATGGAGACCCAGGTCAGCAGCGCGCCGAGGGCGACGATCGGCTCCGAGCGCAGGCCGTTGTCGAACGGCAGCCAGAAGGCGAGGAACACCAGGCCGCCGGTCCACAGCGCCACCTTGCTGGTGCGCACGCCGCGCCCGAGGCGAGGAACCACCTCGCGGCTGATCACCATCCAGCAGAGGATGGCGCAGGCCAGCGCGGGCAAACGCACCCACGGGCTGGCCGTGGAGATCTCGGCGAACACCTGGATGACGTAGTAGTACCAGCCGAACGGCGCCTCCGGCACGCCGTACCAGCGGAAGTAGTTGGCCATGTAGCCCGCCTCCGGGGCCACCCGCACCATGCTCAGGATGTAGCCGTCGTCGGAGGTGTTGGCGCCGACGAAGTGCCACAGCAACAGGGTGCCGATCACCGCGCCGTCGGCCCAGGTCGGCTTCCGCCAGTTGGCGGGCAGGAAGCGGCGATGCCCGCGGCCGTCGCTGCTGTCCAGGCGGGCCAGCGCCGCGAGCGCGATCAGGGTGCACAGCACCGCGGCGATCATCGCGATCATCTTGACGAGGGTCGGGCTGGAGCTGAACCGGGTGTCGACGGTCATGTCGAAGGACAGACCGGCCGGGACAGCGCCCTTCAGATCGGAGAAGACGCCAACCACCTGCGGGCGCAGGTCACCCGGCAACTGTCCCTCGACCGGGACCTGGACCGTCTCGACGCCGCGCCCGTCGTCGGTCGGCTGCTCGACCGTCCTGGTCAGTCCCTCGAACGCGGCGTGGGTGCGCTCACGATCGGAGGTGATGACGATCGAGGAGCACTCGCCCATCCGCTCGCGCTCGGCCGACGCGACGACCGCGTTGCGGTCGACGACGTCGACGGACGACTCGGAGACCCGCACGAACATGGCCTCCAGCGCCGCACGGTCGCCCTGCGGCGGCGCGGTCGCCAGCAGCATGCCACCCTGCTCGGGCAGCGTCGCCACGGCGGAACACGGAATGCTGGCCCGCAGGTCGGTCGGCACCTGCGACATCAGCGGCGCCTGCACGTTGCCGAGCGTGCCGCCCTGCGGCCACTTCAGCACCGCGGTGGTCTGCTCGACGGGCAGGAACGGCGTCGCCAGTGCCAGCAGGGCTCCCAACACTCCGGCTACCAGCGCGATTATTCGCGCCGTCCGATAATCCTTCGGTCGGATCTCGGGTGCGGCGGGAGGCTTCGTCAAGACAGCGGTTGCGGCGTCGGGCACGGTTGGCAATGCTAGCGGGTAAAGGGACGGCACCGGGTCCCGGAAGCATGCTGTGAGTTCGCCGAATTCCGGGCCGGGGTCCTTTTCACCCCGAAAGTCGACCCGACGTGCTGACCCATTACCGGCCGAATGGAAAGGTATGGGTATGACCAAGGTGAATCTCGAGACGAATTTCGGTCCGATCGTCCTGGAGCTGGACGAGGAGAAGGCGCCGAAGACGGTGCAGAACTTCGTGGACTACGTGAACGCCGGCCACTACAACGGCACGATTTTCCACCGCGTGATCCCGAACTTCATGATCCAGGGCGGCGGCTTCGAGCCCAACATGAGCCAGAAGAAGACCAACGCCCCGATCCAGAACGAGGCGAACAACGGCCTGAAGAACAACAAGTACACCGTCGCGATGGCGCGGACCAACGACCCGCACTCGGCCACCGCGCAGTTCTTCATCAACGTCGCCGACAACGACTTCCTGAACCACTCGGCGCCGACCCCGTCCGGCTGGGGCTACACCGTGTTCGGCGCCGTCGTCGACGGCACCGAGGTGGTCGACAAGATCGCGGGGGTGAAGACCGGCTCGGCGGGCATGCACCAGGACGTGCCGCTCGAGGCCGTCACCATCAAGTCCGCGACCGTCGGCTGAACACCTTCCGCAAGGACGCGAATCGGGCCGTCTCCGAAGGGAGTACGGCCCGATTCCGGTTCGCGAGGAAATTACAGCGGCAGCAGGTGGTGCTTGCGCGGGTTGCGCTCGAGCTGCTTGTCCTGCAGCAGCTGCAGGGCGCGGCGTAGCTCCAGGCGGGTGGTCGCCGGCTCGATGACGGCGTCGATGTACCCGCGCTCGGCAGCCACCCACGGCGTCGCCACGGTCGCGTTGTAGAAGTCGATCATCTGCTGGCGCATCGCGGCGCGCTGCTCCTCCGGCGCGGCCTCGATCTGGCGCGCGCCGATCAGGCTCACCGCGCTCTCCGCGCCCATCACCGCGATGCGGGCGGTCGGCCAGGCGAGGTTCACGTCGGCGCCGAGCTGCTTGGAGCCCATCACCGCGTAACCGCCGCCGTAGGACTTGCGGATCACCACCGTCACCTTGGGCACGGTCGCCTCTACGAAGGAGAACAGGAAGCGGCCGCCGCGCTTGATGACGCCGATCTTCTCCTGCTCCACGCCGGGCAGGAAGCCGGGCGTGTCCACCACGAAGATCAGCGGGATCTCGAAGGCGTCGCAGAGGCGGACGAAGTGCGCCGCCTTGTCCGAGGCGCGGGCGTCCAGCGCTCCGGCGTACACCATCGGCTGGTTGGCGACGACGCCGACGCTGCGACCGTCCACCCTGGCGAAGCCGGTGATGATGTTGCGTCCCGCGGTCGCGCCGATCTCGTGGAAATCGCCGTCGTCGAAGATGCGCAGCAGGATCTCGTGCATGTCGTAGCCCGCGTTGTCGGAGTCGGGCACGATCGAGTTCAGTTCGCGGTCGGAATCGGTGATTTCCGGCTCCAGGCCGGGGTTCACGATCGGGGCCCGCTCGGTGCAGCTGGTCGGCAGGAAGCTCAGGTAGTCGCGCACCCACTGGAACGCGGCCTGCTCGTCCTTGGCGACGTGATGGATGTTGCCGTACTCGGCCTGGCTCTGCGCGCCGCCGAGTTCCTCCAGGCTGACGTCCTCGCCGGTGACCTCGCGGATCACCTTGGGACCGGTGACGAACATGTACGCCTCTTCGGTCGCCACCACCACGTCGGTGTTGATCGGGGCGTACACCGCGCCGCCCGCGCACTTGCCGAGAATCATCGAGATCTGCGGAACGAGGCCGGACAGCGGCTCCTGGCGCCTGCCGAGCTCGGCGTACCAGGCCAGCGAGGTGACCGCCTCCTGAACGCGCGCGCCGCCCGAGTCGTTGATGCCGACGACCGGGCAGCCGACCTTGGCGGCGTACTCCATGATGTAGGCGACCTTGCGGCCGAACATCTCGCCGACCGACCCGCCGTACACGGTCTGGTCGTGGGAGAACACCGCCACGGGTCTACCGTCCACGAGGCCGTGGCCGGTGACGACGCCGTCACCGTACAGCGCGGCGGGATCACCCGGCTTGCGCACCAGGGCGCCGATTTCCACGAACGTTCCCGGATCGAGCAGCATGTTGATCCGGTCGCGGGCGCTGGGGATGCCTTTCTTGGCCCGTTTCGCGACTCCCGCTTCCCCCGCCGGTTCCTGCGCCAGCTCGAGGCGCTTACGCAGGTCGGCGAGTTTTTCGGCAGTAGTGCTCACTGTGCGCCTTTCGCCTCGATTTCCCCGAGCTTCGCGGTCAGGTCGGCACCGATCCGGCCGATCCGCGGCTCGTCGACGATCTGCAAGTGATCACCGGGGATGTGCACGATCTCGAGGTTCTCGATGTACTCGTCCCAGCCGCCGTTCGGGCGCCGGTCCGCGTAACGGGGCTCCAGCTCGATCGCGCCGTCGTGGTAGCGATCGGCGAGGTAGAGCACGACGTCGCCGTCGTAGCGACTCGGCTGGACCTGCTGCAGTGCCCGCTGTTCGATCCACGACGTGCGCTGGTGCTCGAGCACGCCGCCCGGAATCTTCGCACCGCTCATCTTGATGAGGTCGGTGATCATCTTGTACTGCTCTTCGTCACTGGCTGCGGCCAGCTCTTCGATCTGTCCGCGATCCAGCTCACCGGGGACGTTGTAGGTCTTCCTGGCGAAGACCTGGAAACGCTCGATCCGGCGCACCCGCTCTGCGGGGCTGTTGTCCTCGTTCTCGACCGGAATCGCCAGGTCGATCAGGCCGACCAGTCGAACGTCCGCGCCTTCGGCCCGCAGCAGCTGCGCGACCTGCAGCGCCAGGACCGCGCCGAGGGACCAGCCGTACAGCACGTACGGTCCGTTGCCCTGCAACTTGCGCAGCTCGGGCAGGTACTGGCGGGCGCGCTCCTCGATCGAGCCGTCGACTCGCTCGAAGCCGTACATCGGGGTGTCGGCGGGCAGTCGCTTGAGCAACGGCTCGTACACCAGGGTGTTGCCACCGGCGGGGTGGAACACGAAGACCGGAACGGCATTCGAACCCTCGGCGCGCGCACGCAGTGGCCGGACGAAGCCGTCCACGTCGGCGCCGCTGTCCTGGAGCTGGCGGACCACGTCGGCCAGCTGTTCGATCGTCTCGCAGTCGAGCACGTCGTCGACGGTGATCTCGGCGCCGACCCGCTCGGTGAGGCGGGCCGCCAGTTTCTCGGCGACCTCTTCCTCCAGGATCGGAAGGGTGTTGAAGATGCCGCCCGCCGACTTGCCGGTGACGACCGCCCAGCTGGCGAAGGTCAACCGCTCGGCGGCGTCGCGCGGCGGCACATCGTCCTCGACGGCTGAGCTCTGCTGCTGACCGCCGAACATCGCCGCCGCCTCGACAGGCGCGGCGGCCGGGGTGGCCTCGGCAGCCGCGACCGCGGTCGATTCCGCTTCGGCGACAATCTTTTCCGCCTCGGCCTCGATCGTGGTGTTCTCGGCGTCGAGCCCCGGCACCGGTGCGCCCGCGGCTTTCACCGCGGCGGCCGGATCCTCGCCCGCCTCCAGCGCCGAGCGCGCAGCGGCGATGAAGTCGCCGTCGACGGCGATCTCCTCACCCGCGGCCTGCTTCTCGGCGATGGCCTGCACCTCGTCGCGGTGCTCGATGGCGTAGCGCAGCACCTTGCCGACCTCGTTGAGGTTGGCGTCGCGCACGGCCTGGATCTGCAACTGCGGAATGTCGAATTCGTACTCGACGCGGTTCTTGATGCGCATCGCCATCAGCGAGTCCAGACCCAGCTCCATGAGCGGGATCTCCATCGGCAGGTCCTCGACCGCGTAGCCCATGGACTCGGCGACGATGATGGCGAGCCGCTCCTCGATGGTCTGGCTGCCGTTGGGGTCCCAGCGGTCGCCGAAGGTCTCCACGACCTCGGGCTCGGTGACGGTCGCGACCGCGGTTTCGGTGACCGGCTGCGCGACAGCGGTTTCCGGCAGCGCGGCGCCGGAGCTGACGACGGCCTCGTAGAGCAGGCGGAACGCGTCGCCCTCCTTGGCGTGCACCTGCACCGACGCGCCACCGAGGTGCGGGGACAGCGTGGTGGTCAGCGTTCCGGCGGCAGGCAGCGCGCCGTGGGTGACCGAAGCGCCCACCGCGACATCGCTGAGCACCTGCACCGCGGCGGACTTCACCAGCGCGGGGAGATCCGTGACGACACCCGCCTGGACCTCCCAGACGTGGCGGCCGTCCGGCAGCGCGACGTGCGCGCCGGGCACCTTGGTATTGCCGCTGCCGCTGTTGATCTGCGCCTTCGGCCAGTACTCCTTGCGCACGAACACCGTTCGCGGCACGTCGGCGTAGTCACCGGCGGGCAGCAGCGAGGGCAGGTCGACGGCGTGACCGTGCACGTAGAGCTGAGCAAGCGCGGAGATCACGCCCGCCGACTCGTCTTCCTTGCGCTTGAGCGTCGGGATGAGCTGCGCGTCGTGCAGTCCTGCGGCGAACGTGGTGCCCAGAACCTGCATCAGCGCAACGGAATTCGGCGCGAGCTCGAGGAACGTGGTGTGCCCGGAGTCCACCGCGAGCTTCACCGCGTTGGTGAAGTACACGCTGTGGCGCATGTTCCTGACCCAGTAGTCCTCGTCGTGGATCGGGTCGTGGCCGGGACGGTAGAACTGCTCCTTGTTCACCGTCGAGTACAGGCCCGCCTTCATGCGGGTCGGCTCGATGCCCGCCAGCTCGGCAGCCAGCTCGCCGAGCAGCGGGTCCATCTGCGAGGTGTGGCCCGCGCCGCGGGTCTGGAGCACGCGGGCGAACTTGCCAGCCTCCTCGACCTTGGCGACGATCGCCTGCACCTGCTCGGTCGGGCCGCCGATCACCGTGTTGGTCGGCGCGGCGTACACCGCGACCTCCACGTCCGGGTACTCCGGCAGCATGGCCTCGACGTCGGCGGCACTCAGCTCGACGAGCGCCATGTTGCGCACGTCGGCGTCGGTGATCATCGCCTCGCCCTCGCCCATCAGGCGCGAACGGGCGCAGATCACCCGCACCGCGTCCTCGAGCGCGAGACCGCCCGCGATGTAGGCGCCCGCGACCTCCCCCATCGAGTGGCCGACGACGGCGGTGGGCTCGGCTCCGTGCGCGCGCAGCAGCGCGGCGAGACCGATCTGGATGGTGAAGATGCCGACCTGCGAGGTGCCGACGTTGTAGTCCTGGGCGTCGTCCAGGATCATCTCGCGAATCGAGTAACCGGCCTCGTCCTGCACCAGCTCGTCGACCTGGTCGACGGTGGCGCGGAAGATCGCGTTCTCCAGGTAGAGCTGCTTGCCCATCTTGCGGTGCTGCGCGCCGAATCCGGCGAGCACCCAGACCGGGCCCTGCGCGGCGGGGGCGTCGGCGGTGAACACGCCGTTGCCCGGCTTGCCAGCGGCGATCGCGCGCAGACCGGCGACGGCCTCCTCGTGCGTCTTGGCGATCACGACGCCGCGCGAACGCCAGTGGCTGCGCTTGGCAAGCGAACGGGCCACGTCCGCGAGCGGCACGTCGCGACCCGCGTCGGACTCCAGCCAGTCGGCGAGCACGGCGGCGGCGCGCTTACGCCGCGACGGCAGGTAACCCGACACCGCCAGAATCACCGGCAGCGGCTCCGCGCGCTCGGCCGACCATTCCGACCGAATGTCACCCCCACCGGCCGCAACCGGCTCGAGGTCACCTTCGGTCGACGCGGTCGTGGCCGACTGAATGTCACCTTCGGTGGGCGAGACTGGTTCGAGGGCACCTTCGGTCGAGATGGTCTCGGTGGACTGGATGTCACCTTCGGCGTGCGCGGGCGCGGCAGCGGCGGGCACGTACTCCTGGAGTACGACATGGGCGTTGGTGCCGCCGAAGCCGAAGCCGGAGATGCCGACGGTGGCGACGCCGCTGTAGCGCGGGAACTCGGTGGGCTCGTCGACGACCTTCAGCCGCGCCTGCTCGAACGGGATGAACGGGCTCGGGCCCGCGTAGTTGATGTTCGGCGGAATGACGTTGTGCTGGAACGCCATCAGCACCTTGGCCAAGCTGGCCGCGCCGGCGCCGGACTCCAGGTGCCCGAAGTTGGTCTTGGCCGAGCCGAGCAGCGCGGGCTTGTCGGCATCGCGACCGCGACCGATCACCCGGCCGAGCGCGTCGGCCTCGATGGGATCGCCGATCGGAGTGCCGGTGCCGTGCGCCTCGATGTAGTCGACGGAGGAGGGCTTGATGCCCGCGTCGCGGTAGGCGGCGCGCAGTACGTCGGCCTGGGCGTCCGGGTTCGGCGCCAGCAGACCGTTGGAACGGCCGTCGTTGTTGACCGCGGAACCCTTGATCACCGCGAGAATCCGGTCGCCGTCGCGCTCCGCGTCGGCCAGACGCTTCAGCACGACCAAGCCGCCGCCCTCGGAGCGGACCATACCGTCGGCGTCGGAGGAGAAGGCCTTGATGTGGCCGTCTTTCGCGACGCCGCCGCCCATGTCGAAGCCGAGCGTGGCCATCGGCGTCAGGATCATGTTGACGCCGCCGGCCAGCGCCAGATCGGCATCGCCGTCGCGCAGCGCACGCACCGCCTGGTGCACCGCGACGATCGTCGACGAGCAGGCCGTATCGACGGAGACCGACGGACCGCGGAAGTCGAAGAAGTAGGACACCCGGTTGGGGATGATGCTGGAGACGCTGCCCATGATGGCGTAGCCCTGGGCCGTCGCGGGCAAGTTGGCGTCGCGCTCACCGCCGAGGCCGAGCGCCGCGATCAACTGGAAGTCGTTGGCGGACGAACCGATGAAGACGCCGACCGACTCACCGCGCAACTCGCTCGCCGGAATCCTGGCGTGCTCGAGCGCCTCCCAGGTCAGCTCCATCATCAGTCGCTGCTGCGGATCGACGCGCTCGACTTCGATGGGCGACATCGCGAAGAACTCCGCGTCGAAGCCCTTGACGACATCCTGGTCCAAGTAACCGCCGAGCGTATTGCCCGCGGCGACAGCCTTGGCGACCTCGGGATCGCTCAGGAACTCCGACCACCGGCCTTCGGGTGCTTCCCGGATGCCGTCACCGCGGTTGATCAGGAACTCCCACGTCGACTCCGGTGTATCCCCCGCACCGGGCAGCCGAGTGGACAGACCCACGATCGCGATGTCGTGCGCCTCGCCCGGCGTGTAACCGGCGGTGTAGAAAGCGTCGTCGGCCGACTCCTCGGGCGCCTCGGGCTCACCGTGCACGATGACCTCGGCCAGCGACGCGATGGTCGGGTGCTTGTAGACGACGGTCGCGTTCAGCACGACGCCGGTGAGCTCTTCGATGTCGCCGCCGAGGGCGAGGGCGTCGCGCGAGGCGAGCCCGAATTCCTCCATCGGCCGATCAACCGTGATCTGCTCGATCGGCTGCCCGGTCGCGTCGGCGACCCAGCGGCGCAACCATTCTCGCAGTTCGGCCACCGAAATGTCCGTGGTGGCAGGCGCGGCCGTGCCTTCCGTGGCGGCGGACGCGATTTCGGTCGTCTGGGTGGGCGTGCCCTCGTTGTCAGCCATCAATTCCTCAAGCTACCTGTCTGCGTAACCGGGCGCGCCGTGAATTGACGCTCGGCGTGGATGAGATCCGCGCCGAGCGTCGCTGGTCGGCCTCTAGCTCACCCTGGGCTATTACTCTTCCGGTGCATCGGGGAAGGCCTGCTGGGTGTAACCACCGCGCAAGGTTCCCTCCAGATAAGCAGTCTTGCAGGCGCGCCGGGCGATCTTGCCGCTGGAGGTGCGCGGGATCGAGCCCGCGGGAACCAGCAGCACGTCGCGCACGGTGACGCCGTGGCGCTGCGAGACGGCCGCGCGCACCGCGTCGGCGATCGGCAGCGGATCGGCCTTGCCCGCGCCCGGGCCGCGCTCGGCGACGATGACGAGCTGCTCGGAGGCGTCGTCGGCGTCGAACGTCTTCAGGCCGGAGTGGCTGCCCTGCTCGAACACCTCGGGCGGCAGCTGGTTGGCGGGCACCGAGAACGCGGCGACGAAGCCGGGGCGCAGCGCCTTGCTCGCTTCCTGCGCCGAGTACTCGAGGTCCTGCGGGTAGTGGTTGCGGCCGTCGACGATCACCAGGTCCTTGACCCGGCCGGTGATGTAGAGCTCGCCTTCGAAGTACACGCCGTAGTCGCCGGTGCGCATCCAGTTGCCGTCGGCCGCGGCGCCCTCGGCGTGGCTGCCCTCGGCGAGCCGCTCGGTGACCTTGTTCTGGAAGGTCTTCGCGGTCTCGTCGGGACGGCCCCAGTAGCCGATGCCCATGTTGTTGCCGTGCAACCAGATCTCGCCGACACGGCCGTCGGGCAGCTCGTGGCCGCCGCCGTCGTTCTCCACGGTCTCCGGGTCGACGATCACGGCCCACTGCGACTTCGCCACGTAACCGCAGGACACCTGCGCGATGGCGTTCTCCGCGTTCTGGTCGACCTTCACCATCCGACCGGCGTTGAGCTCGTTGCGGTCGACGTAGACGACCTTCGCCTCGTCCTCGGCCTTGGTCGCGGAGACGAACAGGGTCGCCTCGGCCATGCCGTAGCAGGGCTTGATGGCGGTCTTCGGCAGACCGTACGGCGCGAAGGCCTCGTTGAACTTCCGCATCGAGGAGGTGGTGACCGGCTCGCTGCCGTTGATCAGGCCGATGACGTTCGACAGGTCCAGCGACTCGCCCGGCTTCGGCAGACCGCGCGCCGCGGCGTGCTCGAACGCGAAGTTCGGTGCGGCGGCGAAGGTCCCGGCGCCGTCGGAGACCGCGGCCAGTTCCTTGATCCAGCGGTACGGGCGGCGCACGAACGCGCTCGGCGACATGATGGTGATGTACTTGCCGCCCACCGCGGGCAGGATCACCGTCAGCAGGCCCATGTCGTGGAACAGCGGCAGCCAGGTGACACCGCGCGAGTTCCAGTCCAGGTTGATGGAGTGGACCATCTGCAGCAGGTTGGTGCCGACGGCGCGGTGGGTGATCTCCACACCGGCCGGAACCCGGGTCGAACCCGAGGTGTACTGCAGGTAGGCGATGTCGTCGATCTTGATGTCCGGACGGACCCAGGTGTCGCCGACGCTGTCCGGGATCGCGTCGACCGCGATGATGCGCGGGCGCTGCGCCGCGGGTAGCGCACGGAAGAACTGACGCACCCCGGCCGCGGAGGAGCTCGCGGTCAGGATGGCCGAGGGCTCACAGTCGCCGAGCACCGCGTGCAGGCGATCGGTGTGACCTGGCTCGTCCGGATCGAACAGCGGCACCGAGATGGTGCCCGCGTAGATGGCGGCGAAGAAGGAGACCACGTAGTCGAGGCCCTGCGGAGCAAGGATCGCAACCCGGTCGCCCGGCTTGGTCACCTGCTGCAGACGGGCGGCCACCGCGCGCAGCCGAACACCGAATTGCTGCCACGTCAGCTCGTGTACCTCGCCATCGCGTTCCCGCGAGTAGTCGATGTAGCGGTACGCGAGCGTGTTCGCGTCGTTGCGGGTGTGCTTCTCGACGTGATCAACCAGGGTGTGATCCTCGGGAATACGGATGTTCCCGGTTTCGTCCAGGTAGTCGTCGAAAGTCTCTTCCATTCCTTCTTCTCCTCCGAGGCACACGCAGCAAGACGGCGGCCCCGCCGCCTGTTACCTGTGAGGCCCCGACTCGCTTTCGCCCGCGGGTGCTCGTCGTCCTAGCGCCGAACCTGCAGATTTTCACGCGGTCTGCGCGGTGACCGCTATCGGCTAAATGTTCTCAAACCAGAGTCATGTTACAGAGAAGGCCGGGTCACTCATCCCTCAGCAGGGGGATAACCGGCGCGAACGCGTCCATCTGGGTGGGGAACACCCCGACATACGACATCGAGGTGAGTTGCCGCACACGACGGATCTGTTCGGCGATCTCCTCGAACGTCCCGATCGCCACGTACGGCGAATTCAGGATGTCCTCGACCGAGAGCTTGGTGTCGACCTCGAGATCGGGGTGCAGGCCGCGTTCGATGGCCGTCAGCGCCATTTCGGCGGTCTTCTCCCGATCGTCGGTGATGACGATCGCGGTGATGGCCCAGTTCAATTCGATCTGATCGAACCGCTCGCCGGCGGCCTCCTTGATCAGATTCACCTTCTCGATGGTCTTCTCCAAGGTGATGCCGGAGAGCAGACCCTTACCGTTCTTGGTGGTGACCGGAACGACGGAGATGATGTCGGCGTGCTTGGCGGCCAGGCGCAGCATCTTCGGTCCGCCGCCGCCGGTGCAGATCGGCGGGCGCGGGCCCTGCCGCGGACGCGGGGTGCCCTTGATGCCGTTGACCTGGTAGTACTTGCCCTCGAAGGTGCATTCCTGACCGCGCAGCAGCACGTCCAGGATGGTCAGCGCCTCGTCCAGCTTGGCGAGACGCACACCCGGGGAGTCGTACACCAGACCCGCGGCCTGGTACTCGTCCTGCTTCCAGCCCGCGCCGAGACCCACCTCGAGGCGGCCCTTCGACAGCACGTCGATGGTGGCCAGATCCTTGGCGAGCACCACGGGGTGGCGGAAGCCGTTGGCCAGCACCGACGTACCGAGACGGATCTTCTCGGTGGCCTGGGTCAGTGCGCCGAGCGCGGCGATCGGACCGATCTGGTCACCGAGGTGATCCGGCACGACGAAGGTGTCGTAGCCGTACTCCTCGGCCTGCTGCGCCGTCTGAACGAACTTGCGGGCGCCGCCCTCCTGCTTGTTTCCCTCGCCCGCAGCCGCGAAGCGAAAAGGACGCAACGGGGTGCCCAATGCGGTCAGCTCACCGGCCGTGGCGGCGGCTTGTGTCATGAACTCATGCTCCTGGCTGTAAGGAAAATGCGGCGCGACTCGCGCCCCTGATACTCGGGGGTAGTCGCGATCATCAGCGCACTTTACAACGTTGCGACGAACTCCCGTACGGTTGCTGCGGCAGCGGCTGGCCGAACACACGACGACGTCGGCGTGGTTTGTGCCATCTCACGAATGCGGGGGCCGAGGGGCGCCCTCGATCAGACCGCTCGCCCAGCTCGCCGTCCACTGGGTCGCCGTGGTGCCGTTGCCGTCCACCACGTATCCGTTGTACAAGGCGTGCACCGGATTTCCGACCGCGCGCACCAACGCGAGCACGCTGGGAATCCAGTTCACCGGATTCAGCGCCTGCGGCGGCGAGTCGCAGATCATGTCGCCCGGTGCGCAGATCGTGTAGGTGCGGTCGGCGAGTGCGCCGAAACCGTCGCGCGGACCCGTCATCGTGATACCTGGCACCTTCAGACCCGCCAGCGCGACCTCCGCGCCGACGCCGGGCGGCGGCGTGCCGATCGGGATGGCGCGTCCCTGGCCGGTGTCGAGGGTGCGTCGGCCGTCGGCGATCAGCGTCACGCCGAGCACCCGGTCGGCGGGAACCGGACCCTTGCCCGCGCCGATCTGCGCGGCCACGTCGCCCGCGATCACCGCGCCCTGGGAGAACCCGGCGATCACATAGGTCGTCAAGGGGCATTCACGGGACCGCTCGGTCATCATGTCGACCATCCGCTGGGTGCCCTCGGAACGGCTGTTGTTGTAGGACTGCTGGCCGTCCGGCGGGATGGCGATCGGGTTCGAGAACTGCGCGACGTACGGCACGGTGTAGACGTCGACGCGCTCGGCGGGGAACTGCTGCTGGATCGGCCCGGAGATGTTGAGCATCAGCGACAGCGGGTTGGCCGCCGGGTTGTGCGGGTCGTCGTTGCTGTTCGACTCCCAGGTGCCCGGCACCGAGATCATCTGTACGTCCGGGCAGGTGGCGGGCTGCGAGACGGGTGGCTTCGGCGGTTCGGGGCCAGGCTCTGGCACCCGCAGCCGTCCGGCGAGCAGGAACCACAGCAGGATCACCACGACGACGATCAACGCGATGACCGCCAGCGCTATCAGGCACCCCACCGGCCGAAGCCGGCGGGGTCTCGAACCGCGCGCGTTCACTGGCAGTAGTTCTGCTTGGCCGTCTGAATGTAGATCTGACCGGCCTGCTCGACCGGCATCTTGGCCGGGTCGAAGGACGGGTCGGAACCGGCCATCGCGTTGACGAACGTGGTCAGGTCCTGCTCGGACGCGCCCGCGGCGACGCCCTGGCAGACGTAGCTACCGATGCTCAGCGCGATGTCCGGGCTGGACGGGGTGATGCCCTGCGCCTTCAGCGCGTCGAGGAACTTGCGGTCCTTCTCGGTGAGGTTGGAGGTGTCGGCGGGCGGCACCTCGTTCGTCGGCACCGGCTCCGGGCGCTCCGGCGCGACGGTCTCGGCGGGCGGCGGTGCCTGCTCGGGCGCGGGAGCCGGGGTGGTCTCGTGGCCTTCGTGGCCGCTTTCGGCCGGGCTGGTCGGCGCTGCGGCCTGCGCCGACGTCGTCGTGGTCGGCTTCAGCGTCGGCGTGCTCGTCGCGGTCGAGTCGTTGTCACCGCAGGCGCTGAGCAGGCCGGTCGCGGCGATCGCCACGGCGACGCCGAGTACCTTTCCTCGGGTCCGATGCATGTATTTCTGTCCTCGATCTATTGGGCAAGGGGGATCGGTCGCCCCCAGGGTAATGGCAACGACGGGCCGGGCGACGTCAGTCAGCCAACAGACCGGTCGGAATCAAAGGCCGTGAACCTCCGATTTGCCGTTCACCACCGTGATGAACCCGGCTTGGAAGTTCTGCCGCACGCCGCCGGGAATCGCGAACTCGTCGCTGATCGGATACCCGAGTTTGCCGTTCTCGAAGCCGACGCTCTGCCAGGCGTCCATCATCGGCCCGTTGCGCACCGCCCAGGCTCCGGAGAGCGGACTCCAATAGATGTTGCCGCCCTCGAATCGGCTGTAGCGACCGAGATCCTTGAGCGGAAGTTCTTCCGCCGCAGGGAAACCGAGCCAGCTGTTCTCGAATCCCAGCTGGGCGAATTTGCCGAGGATCAGCCCGTGCACCCGGTGCACGCCGGTCTTGGCGCTGTAATAGAACGGGCCGCCTTCGAAGGCCTGCACGGCGCCGTCCTTGTTCGGCGTCTTGATCTCCGGCGCGATCGGATAGCCCGCCGGTCCGCGTTCGAAGCCTTGCGCGCCCCATTCGTCGAGGATCGCGCCTCGCACCACTTGCGCTCCGGTCTGTGGCGTCCAATACAGCGAGCCGTGCTGGAATGGCTGGAACCGGCCGCGACCGTCGGGCAGCGCGCGTTCGCCGCCGGTCGGCAGGCCGAGCGGGCCCGCGGGTCCGTGCGCGGCCTGGTAGCCGCCGCCGATCATGCCGCCGACCGCGTGCGCGCCGCTCTCCGGCGAATGGAAGACCCGGCCGCCATGGAAGTCCTGCGCGACGCCGCCCGCCACCTGGTACTCCCCGGTGAGGCATTCGCCGAGCCAACCGTTGGCGGCCACCGCGGCGCCGAGCGTATCGGCGGGCGCGCAGGCGGGCTTGTCGGATTCCACCCCGAGCGCTGCCGCCGCCTGGGTCCAGGACTGGCGCATCTCGAAGTCCCAGTACGGCCACGAGTGAGTGCCCGAGGGCCGGTAGTTGACCTGCGCGGGAATGGACAACTCGGCCAGCTTGGTGACGAAGTTCTGCGAGGTCAGCCGGGACAGGATCTCCAGGCCCATGCCCGCGTAGTTGGTGCTCACGCCGGGAATGCCGGAGGCCTGATCGAACGGCCCGGTGGCGCCGCTGCCGCTGGAGACGTAGATGCTTGTGCCCTTCAACCGGTCGGCGAGCACGTACGGGTCGTGGTTCTCCCACTCCGGACTGGTCGGCGGACCCCACATCGCGGCCGAGTCGAAGCCGCCCGCGTCGCGCATGGCGAACTCGATGGCCTGCGGCATACCGAGCGTGGTCGTGGTGAGGAAGCCCGAGTACGAGGCGGCGTACCTGACGAAACCGGGGTTGCGCCCGGCGAGGAACATGGCCGCCGTACCGCCCATCGAAAGGCCCCCCATGCCACGCACCGCCGTGGCCCGCCACTGGCTCTCCAGCAGCGGCGGCAACTCCTTGGTCAGGAAGGTCTCCCACTTGTAGTTCTTGCCGTTGTTCGGCTGCAACCAGTCGGAGTAGAAGCTGGACTGGCCGCCCACCGGCAACACCACGGTGACGTTCTTGTCGGCGTAGAAGCCCGCCGCGCCCGCGTCCTTGGTCCAGCCGCTCTCGTCCTCGGTCGCGCGCAGACCGTCGAGCATGAACAGCACGGGGAACCTGGCGTCCGGCCGGGAGTTCCAGTCCCTGGCCAGCAGCAACTGCACCTGCACCGGCGTGCCCATCGACGGCGAGTGCACCCACAGCGCCACCCGGCGGTCACCGAGCCAGACCACGTTCTGCGTGGTGGCCTCGGCGAGGGCGGCCGCGGGCTGGGCGGCGACGGGCGAGGTCAGCGGAGTGATGCCCGCGGCGAGAGGTAGCACCAGGACGGTGGCGAGCAGAGCGAAACGGCCACGCGTCGTGCGTCCGCCGCGGCGACGACCTCTCCTCCATTTACCACACGCAACTCCAGCCACATGAGTTTTGTACTCCGGCAAACCTCCAGTTTCCGGGAGACTCGCCCGTAGCGAACCGATGTGTTTTCGCGCGGTCGACGGCGTGTCGGGGCCGGGAAAACGACGACGCCGCCGCTTCGCGAGGAAGCGACGGCGTCGTGCGGTTGTTCAGTGCGCGGTGATCACCAGGCGCCGGTGGCGTCCAGGATGCCCTTGCGCGAGTTCCACAGCTGGCCCTCCCAGTACTTCCAGGAGTGGGTGCCGGCGGCCGGGAAGTCGAAGAAGGCCGGGATGCCGAGCGAGTTCAGGCGGACCTGGAACGCGCGGGTGTTGACCAGCGACAGAGCCTCGAGCGCCATCGCGTTACCGGTGTTGAACAGGCCGACCGGCGAGGCGGGCCGGTCGAACTGACCCGGCAGACCCGACGCCGCCGAGATGTACATCGGCAGGCCCTTCAGCTGCGGCGCGAACACGAACGGGTCCATGCGCAGCCACTGCGGGCTCCACGGCGCGGCCATCGAGTCGACGTTGTAGCGGCCCGCATCGAGCATCGCGATGCGGATCGCCTCGCGCATGCCCGGCGCCGAGATGTTCAGGTAACCGGAGTAGGAAGCGGCGAACTTGAACTGGTCGCGGTGGTAGGCGGCCAGCGCCAGCGCGGCGCTACCGCCCATGGACAGGCCGATGACCGCGTTGTTGGTCTTGGAGACGCCGTAGCCCGCGAGGAAGTTCGGCAGCTCGTTGGTCAGGAAGCTTTCCCACTTGTAGGTGGTCTTCTGACCGTTGGTGTTGCTCGGCGCATACCAGTCGGTGTAGAAGCTCGACTGACCGCCGACCGGCATCACCAGGGTGATGTTGTCGTTCTTGAACTGGTCCATCGCGTTGGTCTCGAACGACCACGCGTTGCGGTCGTCGCGAGCGCGCAGGCCGTCGAGCATGTACAGCGCCGCGTTGCCGCCGCGCGATGCCCACTGCACCTGAACCTTGATCGGACCCATCTGCGACGGGACCATCAACTCCTCGTAACCGCCGGCCGGCGCGCGCAGCACCGGGGCGTGCACGGGAGCGGCTGTGGCGACGGTCGGGGAAGCCAGTCCTGCGGCGATCGGCAGCGCTAGCGCAGCGGCACCGACAGCCAGAATTCGATTACGCCAACCACGAGGTGCGCCTCGCCGACCCGACTTGACACTCTTCGGCGCGGCGGCCCTGCCGAAACGCATGAATCCTGCTCACTTTCTGCTGTTGCGGTGCCGCCGCGCCGAAACGGCGGGACGACACCCGTGCTGCCAACGAGACGCGCGTCACACCGATACCGGTTCCCGACATTCCGGCATCAATCGACGGCGCTACAACGATATGGTCACACTTACGCTCGCAGGAGGATATTCGACGTCCGAATCCTTAGCAAGGCTGCGGTCGACCGGGTGGCCGAAATCCGCCCGCGCACAATCTGTGATCGTGCGGTGACCCTACCGCGTCTCAGCAGTGATGTCGTCCCCGAAGGGTCATTTTGTTACGTCATCCAAGATGGGCGCTCATATCGGGCAGCATCGCGAGCACCTGATCCTGCCAGTAATGCCAGTTGTGCACGCCGACCGCCGGGTAGTTGTAGATCGCGTTCCCGCCGCCGAGGGTGTCCATCCTGGCCTGGAACGCACGCGTGTTGGCGAGCGCGAGCGTCTCCAATGCCATGGCGTTGCCGAGGTGATAGACGTCGATCGGCGCGTTGATCACGTCACGCGGTCCGTTCTGGCCGCTGCCGGCGGAGATCCAGAGCCGCGTCCCGTTCTGCCGCAACAATTGCGCGAACATGAACGGGTCGTGGCGCAGCCAGCGCGGGTCCCACGGCGGGCCCCACATGGCGTCGATGTTGAAACCGCCCGCGTCGAGCAGCGCCAGCCGCAAAGCCTCGCGCATGCCGGGCGCGGAAATGTTCAGATATCCCGAATACGAACCCGCGTAACGGAATTGATCGGGGTGATAGGCGGCCAGCGCGAGCGCGGCGCTGCCGCCCATGGACAGGCCGAATACGCCGTTGCCGTTCGGATTGAAACCGAGCCGGTCGCGCAGCGCCCAGCGCAGATTCTCGGTCAGGAACGTTTCCCAGGCGTAGGTGACCGTCTGGCCGTTGGTGTTGCTCGGCGCGATCCAGTCCGAATAGAAGCTGGACTGACCGCCGACCGGCATCACGACGTTGATGTTCCACTGCGTCAGGGTCCGGGAGATGTCGGTGTCGATCTCCCAGCCGCTCAGGTCGTTGCGCGCGCGCAGGCCGTCCAGCGCGTAGACGACGCGGCTGGTGTTGCCGTCGGCCGCGCGGAAGATGCGCGACTTGATCGGGCCCATGCTGGAATCGACCCAGAAATCGAAACCGGCCGGATTGAAGGCCGCCGTGGCCGGTGCCGTCAGCCCGGCGGACGCGGCGCCGAACGGTACCGCGAGCGCGAGCGCGAGACCGGCGACCGAACGCCGCAACCACCGCCGCGGGGAACGTCCCCCGGCAACCATTCCGCTCATGCCCGCACCTCGCCTGCGCTCAGCGGCGCCATGCGCGGTGCGCGCCGGACCATGATTCGCTCACTGCGTTCGCTCAACCCGTCAACTCGCATCGACCAGACCTTTCGCCCGCGCGGTCTCCGTCGACCGCAACCGTCGTGCATGAGGATCGCCACTGATGCCGAGAACCGGACTAGCACGGGTTTCGGCGGTACTGCTGTTCCGAAGCGGTACTGCTCTTCTATATGTGCATATTCGAAGCAAACAGCCGAGGGACGCGCCCGTATATCGGATCGTGATCAAAACCGGATGGCGGCCGGTTCCGGCCCCGGTGGGCGTCTCCTTATATAGGGGTCGGTCGTCGCTCGTTCACCAGCGATCGTTCAGCCAACGCGAAAGACCGCCCGGAGCCTGGCGGCCCCGAGCGGTCCTCGGTGGTTGGGTCAGCCGATGTTCGCGGACAGGTCAGGAAGCATGCGGGTCGCCTCGTCGGCCCAGTTGTTCCAGGCGTGAATGCCGTAGGCCGGGAAGGAGTACACGGCGTTGCCGCCGCCCAGCGTCGCCATGCGCACCTGGAAGGCCCGCGTGTTGGCGAGCGCGAGCGCCTCGAGCCCCATGCCGTTGAGGGTGTTGAAGCTCGGCGGGTCGGTGGCAGCGGGCAGGCCGCTCGCCGCGGCGATCCAGAGGCGGGTGCCGTTGCGAATCAGATTGGGCGCGAACACGAACGGGTCCATCCGCAGCCACTGCTGGCCCCACGGCGGCGCCATCGAGTCGACGTTGTAACCGCCCGCGTCGAGCATGGCGATGCGGATCGCCTCGCGCATGCCGGGCGCGGAGATGTTCAGGTAGCCGGAATAGGAACCGGCGAAGCTGAATTGGTCCGGATGGTAGGCGGCCAGGGTCAGCGCGGCGCTGCCGCCCATCGAAAGGCCGAAGATGCCATTGCGATTCGGGTTGAAACCGAGCCGGTCGCGCAGCGCCCAGCGCAGGTTCTCGGTCAGGAAGGTCTCCCACTGGTACCGGTAGCTCTTACCTGGACCGCCCGCGAGGATGTTCATCGCGCCGGAGCCGGAGCTGGAGCCGGAACCCGCGGGGATGCCGAGGAGTTCGCTCGGCGCGTTCCAGTCCGCGTAGAAGCTGGACATGCCGCCGACCGGCATCACGACGTTGATGTTCCAGCTGGCCAGGAGCGCGGGGATATTCGTCTCGATCTCCCAGCCGTTGAGGGTCTCGGGAGCGCGCATGCCGTCGAGGACGTAGACGACGCGGTTGGTGTTGCCGTCCGCGGCGCGCAGGACGCGGGACTTGATCGGGCCCATGCCCGAATCGACCCAGAAGTCGAAGGCCGCCGGATTGAACGCCGCCGAGGCCGTCGCTCCGGTGCCCGCAACGGAAACTCCCAGCGGCGCCAACATCGCGACCGCGACGCCGAGCGCCCACTTGCGCATCCACGATCCGGACGAATGGCGACGGTGTTTCCCACGGGCAGTACGCATTCGACTCGACCTTTCCTCGACAACCGGGGGAGGCAAACAGCAAGCAACTCGACCGGCCCCTCAGCGGGCACGAAGATCACGCATCCGCGCTGAAAACGGACCTTTCGACCTCTGTGCATGTTCTATGGGTATCGATCGGCAACGAATGCTTCTATGTTGCTGGAAAGTGATCCAGCCCACAAGGATTCGCGGGTTTCCGGCTGAGGATTCGTTGTCGACCCCCATTACGGATGCCCGGCGCGGCGCTATCAGAACCGCACGGCGCTCATGTGCGTGGCGGGCACACAAGCAGGCCACACCTTCCCGTTGCAGGCACTCATCCAGAGAACCACGACATGGAAGCGTTCACCCGAAAAAACCGCCCGGCGCGGGGCGCGCCGGGCGGTTTCGGGTCGAGCCTGGAATCAGCCGATGTGGGCCGAGAGGTCCGGAATCATCCGGTAGACCTCGGACTCCCAGTTGCGCCAGTTGTGGATACCGACGGGCGGGAAGCTGTACGTGACATTGTTGGCGCCGAGCGTCATCATCCGCACCTGGAAGGCCCTGGTGTTGACCAGCGCGAGCGCTTCCAGCGGCACGCCCTGGACGACGTCCATCGGCGAGTGCACGTCACCCGCGGCGGGCAGGCCACTGCCTGCGGCGATCCACAGGCGGGTGTTGTTGGCCTTGAGCTGCGGCGCGAACACGAACGGGTCCATGCGCAGCCACTGCGGGCCCCACGGCGGCGCCATCGCGTCGATGTTGTAGCCGCCGGCGCTCAGCATCGCGACGCGCAGCGCCTCGCGCATGCCCGGCGCGGAGATGTTCAGGTAGCCGGAGTAGGAACCGGCGAAGCTGAACTGATCCGGGTGGTAGGCCGACAGCGTCAGCGCGGCCGAGCCGCCCATCGACAGACCGAACACGCCGTTGCGGTTCGGGCTGAAACCGAGCCGGTCGCGCAGCGCCCAGCGCAGGTTCTGGGTCAGGAAGGTCTCCCACTTGTAGGTGCTGACCTTGCCGACGGTCTCGTTCCAGCCGGACGAGCCGGTCATCGAGGACCCCGAGGACGAGCCGGAGGGGCCCGAGCCGGTCGGGATGCCGAGGAAGGTGCTCGGCGCGTTCCAGTCCGCGTAGAAGCTGGACGGGCCGCCGACCGGCATAACCACGTTGATGTTCCACTTGGTCAGCTCGCGGGCGACCTCGGTGTCGATCTCCCAGCCGCTCAGGTCACCGCGGGCGCGCATGCCGTCCAGCGCGTAGACAACGCGGTTGGTGTTGCCGTCGGCCGCGCGGAAGATGCGCGACTTGATCGGCCCCATGCTGGAGTCGACCCAGAAGTCGAAGCCCTCCGGGTTGAACGCCGCGGACGCGGTGGCGCCCTGGCCTGCCACCGACGCCCCGAGCGGTAGCACGACTGCCATCGACACCAAGACCGACTTCTTGAGCCATCCACCGGCTCTTCGAGCACGCAGGCGACCAGCCTGCGCGCTGCGCCCCATCACGCCTCGCATTATTTTTTTAGGCCTTTCGCTACATGCGACCGGAGACGGCCGCGCCTCGACGGAGACCGCCGGTCCCTGTCCACGTCGAGTGGACACCCCGGCGGGCGTACCGGGAGAGCCTAACCCGCCATCGATGCAAGGGCGTTATCAAAAAGAGATAAAGCGGCGTACACCACGTTTATCCGAACTTCACCGGAAACCACTGGGCCCACGGTGATCCGTGGGCCCAGTGTGACTCCAGAGGTTCAGTTCGGCGGCTGCTGCGGGAAGGGGTCGACGAGCCCGCAGCGCTGGATCTCGTACTTCGGCACCCGCTCGATCCGGTACTTGGCGAACGACAGCGCGTTGCGCAGGTTGTGCCGGAAACGCTCGAAGGTCAGCGGATCGCGGGAGGAGATCAGCAGGGCTTGCGTCTCCGGGCAGGACATGGCCGTGCGCGCCTGGGCGACCCACTTCTCGTCCAGGTACCAGGGCATCCACGGCTTCTTGTCGACCATGCCCGCGTCCACGACGACCCAGTCCGGATACAGGTTCTTGTCGTGGCCGATGCGGCCGTCGGCCAGCCGTTCGGTGTGCGCGGCGAGCGGATAGGCCAAGCCCATCTGGTCGATGACGCGCACGTCGAGCGGGACGTTCATGCTGGTCATGCCCAGATTCAGGAAGTACACCGTGTGGCCTGCGCCGCCATCGGGGATGGGCTGCGGCGGGGGCGCGATGTACCAGAACATGAACGAGGGCGAGTTCAGCAGCAGGCCGCCGTTGGGCGTCTCCTGGATGTTGTTCACCATGGCCCGGATGCGCGGGTAGTCGAGGTAGTCCTCGGCCCGGATCGGGTGGTCGTGGCCGGTGTTGAGCACGTAGTAGACGCGCTCGTCGACGATGCCGGACGAGCTGATCTTGGTGCCGGTCTTGATGGCCGTGGTGCCCGAGGCGAACAGCGCCCAGCCCAGTGTGCCGAGCCAGGCGATCAGGATCACCGCGAACGACCAGTTCACCGCGCGCAGGCCGCCTTCGGGCAGCCGCAGCGGAATCACCGCGACCGGCAGCAACAGCAGGAACAGCTGCGGGAGCAGCATGCGGCCGTGCATGAAGTCGCCGCCGACGCGCAGCGCGTAGATCGTCAGCAGGAAACCGCTGACCAGCACCAGGGTGACCACCGCGGCGGGCGAGCGCAGCCACGCGCTGAACCGGCGCAGGCGCCCCTCCGTCGCGGCGGGCTTGGCACCGGCCGTTGCCGACCGAGCCACGACGACACCGAGAACCAGCAGCACGAGCAGCGGAATCCACAGGTAGTACGGTCCGACCAGATCCCACAGGTAGGTGAAGCCCTGGCTCCACTTCGCGCCGCCCGCGTCCTTCGCGACAGCGGTGTTCGGGTAGGGCAGGCCGTAGTAGCCCATCCGCCAGATCTGGTAGCCCAGCGGCACCAGGCCCGCCACGCCGACGATGACCGCGCGCAGCACGATCGGACGGAAGCGGGTCTCCGGCAGCGGCGCGAAGAAGATCATCAGCAGCGCCAGCGCGCCGACGAGCGTCATCTCCGGACGGATCAGCGGGGCGAGTCCGGCGAAGAACACCAGACCGAACAACCCGGCGAGGCGCACCCGCTCGGCCTGCGCCCAGCGCAGCATCAGCCACCACAGCGCGCCGAGCCAGCAGATAACGAGTCCGCTCTCCAAACCGGAGGTGGCGTAGTCGCGGGCGGGCGGCACCGCGATGTAGACGAGCACGCCCGCGGGCAGCAGCAGCGCCGACTTGGTGCCGCCCCACAGCCGGGCCGTGCCGAGCATGGCGAACACCATGGCGGCCACCGACAGCGTCAGCGCGATGCCGAGCACCACGTACTCGAGCCGCGCCTGGGTCAGCCAGCTGAAGAACCACACGATGTAGGTCCACGCCGTGCTGGTGTTGGTCTCGACCCGCTCGTCCATGTTGAACACCGGGCCGTTGCCCGCGAGCAGGTTGCGCACCGTGCGCAGGACGATCAGACCGTCGTCGGCGATCCAGCGACGCTGCCAGCCGCCGATCGTGAAAAGCGCCGCGGTGAGCGCGATCCCACCGACGAACGTGGCTCGGGATAGGCGCTGGAACGACGAGGCGGACCGCGCCTGCGCGTTGGCAGTGCGTTCCGCCTCGTCTTCAGTTCGCTCCGCTCCCTCTACCAACATCTCGTCAGGTGAGATAGACAGCGACACCTACCGCTCCGATCCAGGCGATTGCGAGGAACTGGAGGACGCGATCCCCCAGCGCGATCTCTTCGGGTTCTCCGGCCTCGCCACCGTCGACGTCGACCGCGTAACGCAGGATTGCGATGGTAAACGGAATCATCGAGATCGCGAACCAGGTGGTGTCGTTGTCCCGATCCTGCTCGAAGGCCCACAGACCGTAGAAGACAACGACGGCGGTGGCCGCCAGCGTCCAGATGAAACGCAGGTAGGTGGGCGTGTAGTACTCCAGCGACTTGCGGATCTTGGCGCCGGTGCCGAGCGCGATCTGGAGTTCGGCGTAGCGCTTGCCCGCCGCCATGAACAGCGAGCCGAACGACATGACCAGCAGGAACCACTGCGAGAGCGGAATGGCCGCCGCCGCGCCGCCCGCGATGGCGCGCAGCAGGAAGCCGCTCGACACGATGCAGATGTCCAGCACCGCCTGGTGCTTGAGCCCGAAGCAGTAGGCCAGCTGGATGCCGATGTAGACCGCCATCACCACGGCGAGCTGCCAGGCCGCCAGGAACGAGCCGACGATCGAGCCGACAAGCAGCACCGCGGAAAGGCCGTAGGCCAGGTTCACCGGGACGATGCCAGCGGCGATGGGCCGGAACCGCTTGGTCGGGTGGGCCCGGTCGGCCTCCACGTCCAGCGCGTCGTTGACCAGGTAGATGCCAGAGGCCGCCATGCAGAACACCACGAAGGCGACACCGACGTGAGCGAGCACGTCGATCTCGGTCACCGAGCCCGCGGCGAGCGGGGCGGCGAGCACGAGGACGTTCTTGACCCACTGCCGCGGCCGGACGGCCTTGATCAAACCACCTGCCAGCGTCTTGGGCGGGCCCTTGACAACGGCCTCTGCCAGATCGGCGCCGGTCGGCTCTTCACTCATGTCAACCAAGGCCTTTTCTCGTGCGGTCACTGTGTCTGAAGTTGCGGCGCTCCCGGTGCCCTGCATGGTTACGCAAGCTACCGCCTCCGCGTCCGTCGCTCGCGCCGCGGCTCGAGCCTCTTTTCGGCGGCGAGCAGGGCGGCGGCGGACGCGGCACCGAGCGCGGATCCGGCGAGCACGTCGGAGGGATAGTGCACCCCGAGTACGACTCGGGAGAGCAACATCGGCGGTACGAGCACCGCAGGCAAGGGTAGCCCGGTGAGCCTGCCGAGCAACACCGCAGCCGCCGTGGTGGAGGTGGCGTGCGAGGAGGGGAAGCTCAGCTTGCTCGGCGTCCCCACGTTGACCTGCACCGACGGGTCGTTCGGGCGCGGACGCCGGACAACGCGCTTGATCACGATGGAGGCCGCGTGCGCGCCGACCGCGCCCACCGCGACCCCGGCCCACTGCCGCCGCCGCGGCTTGTCGACCAACCAGCCGGCGGCCGCGATGCCGATCCAGCCGAGCGCGTGCTCGCCGAAGTGCGACATACCCCTTGCGGCCGAGACGACCGACGGATTCGCGCCGATACTCGCCTGCACGGCGTTGATGATCGCGACCTCCGGCGGCCGGGTGGCCGAATCCTGGAGGCTCGGGTTGATCGCACTCACTACTTGCTTCCGTTCTGATCGATACCGAAGGCGTTCTCCCAGGCCGCGGTGCTGGTGAGCCGCGGGTGCGCGGCACGGTAGCGCTGCTGCATCTCCGGGAAGCGGGCGGCGAGCTCCTTGCGCAGCCGCATGGCCTCCTTGAACAGGCCGAGGGCCTGGCGCGGATCGCGCTTGCGGTAGACGACGCCGCGGCCGTCGGCCGTGGTGACGGTGACGCCGTCGACCTGCGAGAGCAGGAACCAGCGCGCGTCCAGCGTCGGCACGTTCAGCTGCGGGGTCTTGTGGTGTTCGGTGTGCGCCGGGCGGAAGTTGTGCACCACGCCCTTGACCAGCCGGACGACCTTCGCGATCGGGTTCGGCGGCTCGCCCACCGCGCCGACGCCGATGTGGCTGGCCAGCGGCAGCTCCGTCGAGGAGGGCAGGATGACCGCGTCCGGGTACTGCTTGCGCAGCTCGTGCACCGCGCCGAGCGCGCTCGGCAGCAGCTGGAACAGCCGCTCCGGGCCAGCGAGGAAGTCGCGGATGGCGAGGTTCTGGATCGCGACCGTCGAGTACTCCAGGCAGAGCAGGTGTTTGAGCGTGGCCTTGACGGTGTTGACGATCATGCCGCGCCCGTCGCCCGGCATGTGCAGCGAGGCGACCACCAGGCGGTTGCGCAGGTGGAAGTACGCCTGCCAGTCGATGGCGTCGTCCTTGTCGCTCCACGCCATGTGCCAGACCGCCGCGCCGGGCAGGGTGACGGTCGGGTAGCCGGCGACGCGGGCGCGCAGGCCGTACTCGACGTCGTCCCACTTCAGGAACAGCGGCAGCGGCTGGCCGAGCTCCTCGGCGACCTGGCGCGGGATCACGCAGGTCCACCAGCCGTTGAAGTCGACGTCGATGCGCCGGTGCAGCAGCTTGGAGTTGTCGCGGTCGCGCAGCGGGTACTTGGCGAAGTCGTGGTCGTATTCGACGTTGGGGGCTGCCGTCCACATGAAGATGCTGCGGTCGACCACCTCGCCCATGACGTGCAGGTGCGAGCGCTCTTGGAGGTTGAGCATCTGCCCGCCGACCAGCACCGGAGCCTTGGCGAACCGGGAGAAGGCCAGCGCGCGCAGGATCGAGTCCGGCTCGATCTCGATGTCGTCGTCCATGTAGACGATGTACTGGGCGTCGGTGGTCTTCAGCGCCTCGTACATGACCCGGCTGTAGCCGCCGGAGCCACCGAGGTTGGGCTGGTCGTGGATGGCGAGCCGGTCGCCGAGCACCGCGGCGGCCTCCGCGAAACCGGGCTCGTCGACGACCTTCTTGGTGCCCTGGTCCGGGATGATGACGGCCTTGATCTTCTCCAGCACCAGCGGGTCGGAGCCGAGGGCGCCGAGGGTCTTCACCGCGTCGGTGGGCCGGTTGAAGGTGGGCATGCCGACCGCGATGCTGCCGTCGCCCGGCGCATCGATCGGGGCGTACCAGCCGCCGGAGAGCAGCGTGACCGCCGTGTCGGTGGTGATGTCGAACCAGATCCAGCCGCCGTCCTCGAACGGGGCGAGATCGGTCTCGAACTCCACAGTCGTCGAGTCAGCGCCCGCGGCGACGGCGAACTCGCTGCCTTGCACGTGGATTCGCGAGCCGTCGGCCTTGGAGCGGTACATGTCGACCCGGCCGTGTCCGGCCAGCTCGAGTCGCAGCACCACCGAGGTCAGCACGCTCCAGCGGCGCCAGTAGCTGGCGGGCAGCGCGTTGAAGTAGGTGCAGAACGAGACCTCGGACTCCGCGCCGATGGACAGCGAGGTACGGGTCGTCGCGTGCGCGCGCTTGGCGTTGGTCGCCGATTCCTCCAGGTAGAGGGTGCGCACGTCGAGGGGCTCACCCGGCCTCGGCAGGATGATGCGCTGCAGCAGCGATTTCGCGCGGGTCTCGGTCGTCATCTCTTCCAACATCGGTGAGGAGGTCATTCGGCATCCACGAGCGGCGCGCCCGACTCCAGATGCGGTCGCAGCACATTGTCGAACATGCTCAGCGCGGAGCCGATGGCCATGTGCATGTCCAGGTACTGATAGGTGCCGAGGCGACCGCCGAAAAGCACCTTCGCCGACGCGGTTTCCTGCTTGGCACGCTCGCGGTAGGCGAGCAGCTTGGCGCGGTCCTCCGGCGTGTTGATCGGGTAGTACGGCTCGTCGCCGGTCTGCGCGAAGCGGGAGTACTCGCGCATGATCACCGTCTTGTCGGTGGGGTATTCGCGCTCGGGGTGGAAGTGGCGGGGCTCGATGATGCGGGTGAACGGCACGTCCGCGTCGTTGTAGTTCATCACCGAGGTGCCCTGGAAGTCACCGGTTTCGAGCACTTCGGTCTCGAAGTCGATGGTGCGCCAGCCGAGTTCGCCCTCGCTGTAGTCGAAGTAGCGGTCCAGCGGGCCGGTGTAGACGACCGGGGCGTCCGGGTTCTGCGCGCGCAGTTCGTCGCGGACCTCGAACCAGTCGGTGTTCAACCGGACCTCGATGAGCTCGGAGGCGGCCATGTTCTCCAGCCACTTCGTGTACCCCTGCGCGGGCAGGCCCTCGAAGGTGTCGTTGAAGTAGCGGTTGTCGAAGTTGTAGCGCACCGGGAGACGGGTGATGTTGCCCGCGGGAAGTTCCTTGGGGTCGGTCTGCCACTGCTTGGCGGTGTAGTCGCGGACGAACGCCTCGTAGAGCGGGCGGCCGATCAGCGAGATGGCCTTCTCCTCGAGGTTCTGCGCGTCCTTGGTCTCCACCTCGGCGGCCTGCTCGGCGATCAGCGCCTTCGCCTCGTCCGGGGTGAAGTAGCGGCCGAAGAACTGCGAGATCAGGCCGAGGCCCATCGGGAACTGGTAGGCCTGTCCCTTGTGCATCGCGAACACGCGGTGCTGGTAGCCGGTGAACTCGGTGAACTGCGTGACGTAGTCCCAGACCTTCTTGTTCGAGGTGTGGAACAGGTGCGCACCGTACTTGTGGATCTCGATCCCGGTTTCCGGTTCCGGCTCCGAGTAGGCGTTGCCGCCGATGTGATAGCGGCGATCGAGCACTAGCACCCGTTTGCCGAGGACGTTGGCGGCGCGTTCGGCAATGGTCAGCCCGAAGAAGCCGGAGCCGACGACGATCAGATCGAACGGGGCGGAGGGGTTGGCGGAGTTACCGGGGGACGATGCGACGGTCACGGGAGCCCAGCGTATCGGAAGTCCGCGCGCGGTCCGGGGGGAAGGCGGGCCCCCGGCGGCGGCAACCGGAATTTCCCGCATTCGCCGAAACGGCTACGTCGCGGCCATCGAGGCGCTATTACAGTCCTGCGTGGTCCTCGGCGGCAGCGTCCTGATTCCCGCCACCGCCCACGCCGAGGAGGATTCCCTCGCCTCGACGCCGATCACCGACGCCGCGGCGCTGTGCGTCACCGGCGCTCCCACCTTCGACGATGTCGTCACCGCGGCGGCCACCGCCGTGCGCACGATGGTCCCGCACGAGCAGGTCGCGGGCTACGACCGCCAGGTCGCCGACTTCCGCGCCACCCTGGCCGCCGTGCGGGTGCACCGCGACGGTCTGCCCAAGCACCCTGCCGCGGTGGGCGAGCGGCCCGACTTCCTGGACGACCCGATCGTCACCTATCTGGTCAACGGGCTGGACGCGATACGCACCGGACGCGTCCACGAGACCATGTCGGTCGCCCACCTCACGGTGAACGACGCCATCGAGGTGTTCGTGCTCGCGACCAGGATCGTGAAGATCCCGGCGCAGCTGGCCGCCAGCTTGGTGCCCACCGCCGGGTTCTTCCTGAAGCCGATCGTCGGCGCGATGTTCAACGGCGTGAAGGCGGTGACCCGCAAGGTGCAGGAGTTCATCGCCGCCAACTGCGCGGCGCCCAACGCCTACCCGAAGCTCGAGCTGGACGAATTCCCGATCGAGCGAGTCGAGCTGCCCGCGCCGCTGATCGACCTGGCCAACGCGCTGGTACGCGCCGACGGGACCTGCACGCCGATGGCCGAGCTCACCACCGCCGCGCTGGTCGAACGCACCAGGGCCTACCTGGACGCCGCCGCTCTGCCGCTGGACCGGCCCGCGATGCACGCCGCCGCCGACTCGCTCCAGGCCTTCCTCGGCGAGAACCGGGTGGCCGAGCTGGCGCTGCTTCGCCGCACCGAGGAACTCGGCCCGCTGGTGCACGCCATCGACTACGGGCCGCTGACCTTCCTGACCAATCTCGGCTTCAGCCTCTACGAGCGCCGCGCGCTGACACCGTGCCGCTCGCGGAGGTGCGCGTCGAGCACGCCTTCGACCTGGCGACGCTGACCCTGGACGTCACCAGCCTGCTGCTGACCGCGGGCAATATGGCGCTCGGCTTCACCGGCGTCGGTTCGAGCGTGACGACACCGCTGTCGATCATCCAGACGCTCGCCTTCTCGCCCGCGACCTATGGCGCGCCGATCCTCAAAGGGGTCATGCAGTCGATGTGCGCGGTCTGAAGTCGGTTCCTCGCAGGGCCTTCATACGCTTCGCAGAGGGTGCAAGGGCTGCGAAGCGTACGGAAGGTCTGTGAGGCCGGGGTCGACGATGGGCGTGGTCAGGCGGGGAAACCGACGTCGAGTTCGTCGTGGACGCGCTCGGTGTACATGCGCCAGTAGTGTTCGCCCAGTTCGTCATTGGTGATGCGAGGGATTTCGACGCCGGGCGGTACGAGTTCGGGGTGTTCGTCGACCATCCGTTCGGCTCTGCTGTTGCCGATCAGTGCGCCGATGTTGAGCAGGCCGACGTAAACGCCGGTGCCTTCCAGCTCGGCATGCAGCTGACGGACGTAGGCGCGTTGTGCGGCGAGGACGATGCCGAAGTTGGCCAGGTAGGGCAGCAGGTGGCGTTCGGAGGAGCCAGAGGAGAACAGCAGTGCGCCGTCGCCGCGCTCGATCATGGCGGGGGCCAGCGCGCGGGTCAGCAGGATCGGCGAGTGCAGTTTCAGCGCGATCGGAACGGCGAGGGCGGCCACGTCCACTTCGAGGGTGGACGGGGTGCGGGCGGAGGGATCGGCCGCCGCCCCGTGCATCGCGACATCGATCGGGCCGAGGGTGGCGGTGATGTCGTCGACGGCGGTCTGTAGTTGCCGCGCGTCGGTGATGTCCGCGGTGAAGGCGGCGGCCTCGATGCCCTCCGCGCGGAGCCTTTCGGCGTTGCGATTCGCGCGTTCCCCGTCGCGGCCGACGACGGCGACGCGGAAGCCCTCCTTGCCGAAGCGCCGCGCGGTGCCGACGCCGAGGCCCGGTCCGTAGCCGAATATCGCGAGGGTCCTGGTCATTTCACCCGTCCTGGCTAAGTTGAGCAGTGGTTCAAGTTTCATTGGAACGACCACAATAACTTGAACCCATGCTCAACATATTCCCGAATTTGTAGGATCGGCCGGTGCCCGAGAACAAGCCGCTACGCAGCGACGCACGCCGCAACCGCGACGCGCTGGTGACGGCGGCGCGGCAGGTGTTCACGGAGCGCGGGCTCGACGCGCCGCTCAAGGAGGTCGCCGCCAGAGCCGGTGTCGCGATCGGCACGCTCTACAACCGCTTCTCCACCCGCGACGACCTCATCGCCGCCGCCGTCGAAGATCGGTTGGAGGCGGGCAGCCGCATCGCCGAAGAGGCGCGCGAAATCGCCGACCCATGGGACTCTTTCGCCTACCTGGTCGAAAAGGTCTGCGAACTCCAGGCTTCCGACCGGCTGCTCAGCGACCTCGCCCTGCGCGCCGCCCCGAGCCCGGCCGTCGCCCGCGCCCAGGAGTACGGCCACGGCCTGATGCGCGAAATCATCAGCCGCGCTCAGCGAGCGGGTGTCCTGCGCACCGACTGGGTGCTCGAGGACATCGCCTTCATTACCTGGTCGCACACCCGCGTCCTGGAAGCCACCGCCCACATCGCACCGGACGCCTGGCGCCGCAACCTCGCCCTCACCCTCGACGGCCTCCGCGCCCCCGCGGCCCACCCCCTCCCGGTCCCCCCGATCACCGAAGCCCAACTGATGCAGGCGCTTCGGAAATAACGTTCGAAAGAATCACTCGCTGCCGTAAGCCGGTAGCGAGTGATTCCAGGGTCAAGCGACTGCCGTCAGGTCGGCGTCGCGTTCGGGTCGAGCGCGGGCTGGGTTCGGTGACTCAGCCTTTGAGGCCGATGATCGAAAAGTACGCGCCCTGTGGATCTCCCAAGACCGCGAAGCGGCCCACGGGGATGTCGGTCGGGGGAACCGAGGTCGTCCCACCCAGCCGGGATGCTCGGGCCGCGGACTCGTCGCAGTCGGACACCGCGAAATAGACCATCCAGTGCGCCGGTAGATCGGCAGGCCACTGCTCGTTCATCTCGACCATGCCCGCGATGGACCGGCCGCCGACCTTCCATTCGGTATAGGTGGTGTCACCGAATTCGCTCGTCGTGCCTTCCCAGCCGAACACCTCGCCGTAGAAGTTCTTGGCGGCCTCGATGTCGCGGCAGTTGAGTTCGCTCCAGCAGTAGGTGTTCGGCTCGTTCACCATCCCCGCGCCCTGGAACGCGCGCGGCTGCCAGGCGCTGATCACCGCGCCGATCGGATCGATGAAGACAGCCATCCGGCCTTGATCGGGGATATCCATGGGCTCCATCAGCACCTGCCCGCCCGCGGCCTGCACGGCCTTGGCGGTCGCATCGACGTCGGTGACGCTGACGTAGCTGTTCCACGCGGGCGGCTGGTCGTCCCCCGTCGTCGGCATCGCGGCGGCGACCTCGTGGCCTTCCGCGCCGCCCAGCGTGAACATGGTGTAGCCGCCGTACTGCGGATCCGGCGAGGTGTTCGCCTGCCAACCGAACAGGTCTCCGTAGAAGGTTTTGGCGGCTTCCAGGTCGGTCGTGGCGAGATCGACCCAGCAAGGTACCCCTGGTTCGTACGAGCTCAACTGCGGCATGACGCGGCTCCTCTCGAGTCTCGACGGTGACCGACTCTCGGCCTGCGGAGCCGGCACCGCAAAGCCTACGTAGTCCGCGCCACGCGATGGGGCGATCCGCAGATCGCCGTCAGTAGTACGGGTACGGCGGCTGACCGTAAGGCGGGGGTGGATATGCGGGAGGGTAGGCGGGTTGGCGGCGGGCGGCGATCCAGCGGCCCGTCGGGCTCGCGATCGAGAGGCCGAAGATGCTGCCGGACAGCACGAGTGGCAGCGTGCCCGCGATACCACCGATGGCGACCAGAACGAGCGCGCCGATCAGGGCGATCGATGACAACCCGATGACGATGACCCGCCCCGCGGTCTGCCGCATGAACAGCAGCAGCGCGCCGAGCAGCCACAGCATCGCGATCAGCGCACCGACGCCGATGCCGATGAACGCGGCAGGCTCCACGTCGTTGTCCGGGTCGAGCGCCTCGACCAGGCCGATGCACACGCCGACCGAGCCGAGCAGTCCGACGAGCGTCGACAGCACCGCGGCGGTGATGGCGGTCGCGCCGCTCGGCGGCGGTGTGTACCCGTACGGCGGATACGCCGGATAACCCGGACCTGGATACATGTCGAAACCCCCCTCGTAGCTGCGCCGTGAACTCTACCGCCCGGGAGCCCCGATACTCGACTCCAATTCCGCCAAACCGCTTGTGCCACAGACCGTGTGGACGCTTCACATAGGCACCGCCTGTGTGAGACGTGAACGAGTTATGTGGGACGGCTCGGCGAATTGCGGTTCAGCAGGATCGCGAGGATCGAGATGATGGCGGGGAGCGCCAGACCGGTGAGGTTCGTGAGCCAATCGCTGTGCACCATGGCTGTCACCGTGCCGACAAGACCGGCGGTCGAGGTGGCGATGTCCACAGCGAGACCGCCTTCCTCGGCCCAGTGGATGCCGTACTCGGACCGGTAGCCGCCCAGCGCGGCGAACACTCCGGCGACACCGACAACCGTCCAGACGCCGGCGGACACGAGCACCGTGAAGCCGCCGTCCTCGTCGCCGCGGACGGTCAGCACCGCGCCGTAGCCGAGCGCGCACACCAGCAGCAGCGTGCCGAGCGCGGTCGAGACCGCGAGCGAATTGTCGTATCGCCCCGGATCGGGGAAGAAACCGAATGCCAGCACGAGCAGTCCGACCAGGTTCGCTGCCGCGCCGATGGCCGCGAACAACGCCACTGCGGTCGCGAGCGCCCCGACGGGCTCGGACCGCCGCGCGGCCGAACTCTCCTGGCTCTGGAGCATGCGTCTTGTCCCTCCGAATTCGTCGGTCGAACACATAAAGTATGCGCACGGACTGCTCCGCGCGCGGCGATCGGTCAGTGCCGCGACCGGCCGGTGCGCTCGCCGGGCGCGGGCCACGAGATCGCACCGTGCGTACGTAATCCCGCCCGCTTCGAGCGAACCCATGATCATGCACGCGAAAGCGCCCGCACGCGAATCCGCGTGCGGGCGCTGGGTTTTCACCGCCGAATGGACACTCGCCCGCCGACGGCCCCGATCATGGCCGGCGCTACAGGCGGAGGCGCCTCATCGCAGGTTGGCCTCCGCGTACGCCTTCATCGCGTCGCGGACGAAGGCGGCGGTGCCCTCGCCGTGCACGTCGTAGTTGACCGCGAATCGCGGGTCGGTGACGTACATTTCGCCGAGTCCGATGAAGGCGTCTGCCGTCACCGGCCGCCCCTGCCAACCGTCGCCGACCCAGGCGTGGTGCCGGGTGACGATGGCCTGGACCTCGTCGCTGTCCACCGGAAGCCCGGCGGCGTGTGCGCGACCGAAGTCCGCGGCGATGTCCAGCTGGGTCTGCTGGAAATCCTGCTTCTGCTGGTCGGTCAGCGACCGCCACCAGCGGTCACCGTTTTCGTAGGCCTCCTTGCCCCAGCGTTCGATCACCTCGTCCTTGTACTGCGTGTGGTCGAACCCGTCGAAAACCTCTGCTGCCACGAGCTGTTCACCTCTTTCCGTCTTTTGCAGCGTGGTGTGCACCGATTCGATCTGGCGTCGGATCCGATCCTGTTCCTGCCGAAGCAGTTCCAGGTGCGTACGCAGCGCGGCGGCGGTGTCCTGTTCGCCAGCGAGCACTTCGGCGATGACCGGAAGGCCGAGGCCGAGTTCCCGCAGCAGCAGGATGCGTTGCAGCCGCACGAGGGAGTCCTGGTCGTAGTAGCGGTACCCGTTGGCGCCGATCCGGCTGGGCGGCAACAGCCCGAGCTGCCCGTAGTGGCGCAGCGTGCGGCTGGTGGTACCGGCCGCCTTCGCCAGATCCTGGATGGACCACTCGCCGGCCCTGGTGCCCGCGGTCACGACCTCGGCTCCTTCCTTCTCTCGTCGGTGAAACCAGTCTGCAAGTTGACGCTACGTCAAGGTCAACCCGCTTTCTCAGCTCTTCGCACCCACCAGCATGCGCGAATCGCCGGTCGTCCGCCCGTCCTTTTCGGAGTCCTCGGTCAGGACATCGCCCACCGTCTCAGCGCCGCCGACCTCGGCCCCCAGTCCTGGCTGATCCGCCGCGCCGACCTCGACTGGCTGATCCGCCGCGCCGAGCTCGACTGGCTGATCCGCCGCGCCGAGCTCGACCGACACATCGACCTTGTCGACCCCGACCTCCGCCGCCCGCCCGACCTCGGAAACCCCGCGGTCGCCGGGAACTGCGCCGCCCAACTCAGCGGTCGGACCGCTCTCGGCCGGAACCGAGATCTTCGCTGCCCGAACCCGCGCGGTGGTCTGCCCGAGCAACGTCCCGCCCAGCGCGATCACCATGCCGAGAATCTGCAACCCGGTGAGCGCCTCCCCCAGCGCGACCCACCCGATGACCGCCGCCGACACGGGGCTGAGCAGTCCGAGGAACGCGACCGACGTGGCGGGCACCTTCGCGATACCGCGCAACCACAGCCAGTAGGCCGCCGCGGTGCCGATCACGCCGAGGTAGAGGTAGCCGCCGACGGCGCGGCCGTCCATGGCGGGCGGTGCGCCCTCGATCAGCGCGGCGAGCGGGAGGATGAACAGGCCACCCGCGGTGAGCTGCCAACCCGTCATGGCCAGCGGGCCGACGCCTTCGGGCCGCCCCCACCGCTTGGTCAGCACGGTGCCGAGCGCCATCGAGGCCGCGCCGACGAGTCCGGCGATCACGCCGATGGTGTCGAGTTGCGCGGTGGCTCGCAGCACCACGAGCGCGACGCCGAACACGCCGATCACACCGGCGAGAACTTTACGGCCGGTTGGCCTTTCGTTCAGCACCCCGGTGGCGAAGACCAGCGCGAACATCGGCGCGACCGCCCCGAGCACCCCGGCGACGCCACCGGGCAGCCGGTAGGCGGCGAGGAACAGCAGCGGGAAGAACGCGCCGATGTTGAGCACGCCGAGCGCAGCGGCACGGCCCACCCACATTCCCCTGGGCAGCGTGCGAGTGAGGGCGAGCAGCACGAGCCCGGCGGGCAGCGCGCGCATCAGCGCGGTGAAGAGCGGACGGTCCGGCGGCAGGAACTCGGTGGTGACGGCGTAGGTGGAGCCCCAGACGATCGGGGTGAGGGCGGTGAGCGCGAGGGTGCCCGCGTAGGGGTTCCGCGCCGCGGTGGTGATGGACATGTCGGTCGCTCCTCATTGATAATCTCAACGTTGAAATATCTACTCCAGCCGGTGTCTCATCGTCAAGTAGATGAACGTTGAAATTCTTAGAGCAGAGAGGAGTCGCCGATGGGCGACGCAGTCGACCTGATCACCGAGGCCTGGCACCGCGAGCGGCCGGACGTGGACGTCTCGCCGATGCACATCATCGGCCGAATCACTCGCCTGTCTCGGGTCCTCGAGCAGGACCTCAAGCGCTTCTTCGCCGGTCACGGCCTGGAATTCTGGGAATTCGACGTACTCGCGACGCTTCGCCGCTCCGGTGGCACGGAGGGTCTCACCGCGGGCGCGCTGAACCGCGCCGCGATGGTCACCTCGGGCGCCATCACCAACCGCATCGACCGGCTGGCGGCCAAGGGCCTCGTCGAACGGATGCCGTGCCCCGAGGACCGGCGCTCCGTCCGGGTTCGCCTCACCGTCGAGGGCAGGAAGCTCGTCGACGAACTACTGCCGCTGCACGTCGCCAACGAACAGCGCCTGCTCGACGCCCTCGACACTCAGGATCGCGACCAGCTGGCGGCCCTGCTGCGCCGCCTCGCCGAGTCGTTGGGCGACACCGCGCTGGACTGATTCCGGCGGGAGGCCTCCTCGAAACGGCACGCGAGTACCGCGCTGAACACCGGGCCGGAAACCCGGGCAGCATCGGCCGATGGGCGGAGCTTCGGCCGCGCTCGTAAACCATTGCGGCACAATCCAGCACACACCGCATCGGGCCGCTGGCGGACACTCATCGATCCGGCCGACTGTCGGAACGCTGCCACAACAACATGCTCGAACGTCAGCTCGAACGTCGGGCCGATCAACGCACCCGAAGGGTCAGCGGTCGCCGAACACCTCCTCGAGAGACGGCACCGTGACACCCGAGTTCGGAATCTGGCCCGACTCCGGCGTTCCCAGCTGCGCTGAAGGAACTTGCTGCGCCGCCGCACCCGGCAGCCCGGCCGCACCGGCAGGCGTCGCACCGGGCAACGCCGACTCCGGCAGCGCGCCGCCATCCGATGGCACGACCCCCGGCTCCGGTGGCGTCGGGGTGGACGCGGTGGTCGGCGCGAGAGTTCCCGAATCTGTCGGCGCCCCTTCGGGAATCGCCGTGTCGGGCACCAGCTGCATGAGCGTCGTGAAGTCCACCACCTGCGCACCGAGCGTCGGCGTCGCGACGATGACGCCGTTGGTGAACAGCCGGTAGGTGCCCGCGCGCTGCGGAAGCAGCATCTCCGGTCCGAGCGGCGCGCCGAGCGAGCCCGACTCGCCGCCGACGCGCTGGTACTCGAGCTCGATCGCCGACGGGGTCGACGCGGCCCTGGTGCGCGGCTCGGTCCGCGGATCCGTCGGCGGACGGCCGATGGCGAGTTCCGCGGGCGTCGGACCCACTTCGAAGGCGTAGATGTCGGCGGGCTCGCCGCCGTCCGGCGCGGCGGAATACTCCGAGCGCAGGATGTGGCCGTCGCGCAGCAGGACGGTGCCCGCGGTGGACGCGATGGCCGCGGCGGTGCGCGGATCCTCTTTCGCCGTGCCGGGATACACCTGACAGTCGGTGGTGTCGCAGGTCTGCGCGTACGGATACCTGCGCTCGGCGAGCGCGTAGGAGCGGGCCGCGATGGCCTGCGCGCGCAGCGCCTCGCCCGCGCCCTTGTCGACCCAGTTCGCCTGGACCTCGGCAGGGACGACGCCGAGCAGATAGTCCTCCACGTCGACGCGGTTGACCGTGCGCGCTTGCCCGTTCTCGGTGGCGACGCCGAGCGAGCCGCGATAGGCCGTGCCGCCGCAGAGCGTGAGATGTTCGGCCGCGGGCCGGTTCGGCCTTGGATCGAGGGGATAGACCCACGGATCGGAAGTGGCTGTCTGCCAGAGCACTTCGCCATCGCACCCGGCGGTGATCACCACGTTCGCGCCGCCGTCCGGCAGCGGGGTGAGGTGGGCGACGTGGCCCGGCGCCACCGCGCGGCCCGCCACCCGGAAGCCTGCCTCGGCGTAGGCGTCGAGGGTGGAATCGTCCTGTTCCATGAGCCGCACTGCCAGATTCGTCGGCGGGATGGTCCCGAGTGTCGCGCCCGGGTAGTAGTGCTCGAGTATTCGTTCGGCGAGCCAGCCCTGCTGGGCGCTGTCGAAGGCGCCGTGCTGGCTCATGCCCCGGCCGTGGCCGGGGCCGACGAGCGGTCGGATGGGCGTGTCGCCGGGCCAGCCGCCGAGCACGACGGCCGTGCCCGCCAGCACCGCGGCACACCCGGTGACGAGCACCGGCCTCGGCGAAATCGGGGCGGGCCGAATTCTGTTCCGTACTTTGAAATGCCGCCTGGTCTGCACTTTTTCGGCCCCCCGCGCTCTCCGACTGTGGTGCTGAGTGCGTCGCATTCGTATCTCCCACGGTTTTCCAGGACCGGATCGGTTGGATACCTGTCGGCATGTCGTGCCGTCCGGTCGCATTTAGAGAGCTACATTCGAGCAATCACGTGTTCTAATCCTCAACAAGAGGTTTAGATATGTGACAGATGTGAACTAGTGTGATCGTTGATGCATCAGGAAGCAAGCCTGGTTTTCCGCACCTGATCACCGGTTCGACCTGATTGGAGATGCTCGTGCCGTACCGCAAACCGAAGCGTTCCTACGTGCTCCCGATGGTGACCACACTTGCGGTTGCGGCCCCGCTCGCGACGCTCGCGCAGGGCGATTCGACCGACTACCGCACGGCCAACGACGCCGAGCTGGCCGCCGTTCCCGCGCAATTGGCGGAAGTGATGCTCACCCAGGCGCCCGACATCACCCTCCCGCTGCGCGAACTGACCGGCCTCGACCTACCCGACCTGCGACTATCCGATTTACGAATGCTGCCGATCCCCTCGAGCATTCCGATACCGGATGGCCTGCCGTTGCCGCCGGGCGTGCAGCTGCCGAAAGAAATCCCGCTCCCCCGCTTCGGCCAGGGATCTCCCGCCACCCCGAAACCCGGATTCACCGCGCCGACCACCCATCCCCCGCTCCCTGGTCAGTCCGCACAGGCAGCGCCCCTCCCGGGTCAACCCCAGCCCGCAGCGCCCCTGCCAGGCCATACCCCCCAAGCCCCCGCGCAGCCCATCCCCGGCCAAACGGTCCAAGCACCGGCGCAGCTCGCACCCGGCCAAACCATCCAGGCACCCGCGCAGCCCAGCCCCGGCCAAACGGGCCAGGCCCCAGCGCAGCCCACACCGGGCCAGTCCGCGCCCGCGGCCGCGCAGCCGGTACCGGGCCATTCTGATCCCGCGCTCGCGCACCCCGCGCCCGGCCAGTCCGTCCAAGCGCCAGCGCAGGCCGAACCCGGCCAGACCGCCCCCGCGCAGCCCAGCCCCGGCCAGCCGGTCCAAGCGCCGGCGCAGCCGATCCCCGGTCAATCCGTCCCCGCGCCCGCGACGCCGAGCCCGGTGCCGCAGCCCGGCGTGAGGTTCATCGCCGATCCGGCCGACCTGCCGGAAGGCACCACTCCCGACACACCCGCGCTGACGCCCGGCGCACTTCCGCCCGAGCTGATCGACCAGGTTGGCGCGCAGGTGAAGGAGCTGTCCAGGGAAACGCCGTTCAGCGTCGTCGCGCTCACCGCGCGCGATCTGGCGAACACCAGGGCGATGGTCCGGGCACGCCAGCCCAACGGAACCTGGGGACCCTGGTACGAGTCCGAACCCATCGACACCCGGCGCAACGACCGCGCACCGGCCGACGGCACCGCGGGCACCGAGCCGATCTACGTCGGGAACACCACCGCGGTCCAGATTCTGGTCACCCGCAAACCTGCTGCTACGCCGCCGCAAACTTCCATTGGCGCACCGGGAGCCGGTCCGCTGCAACCGACCCCGGCCGCCGCGCCGAGCGAGAACGATCCGGCCCAGTTCACACCGCCGTCGCTCACCGCGGTCCTGATCGATCCCGGTCGCGGCGCCATCGACGGCGCGCTCAACAACGTCGCCGACGCGCTGCCTGGTGGCGGACCGAACGTGATCACCCGATCCCAGTGGGGCGCGGACGAATCCATCCGCTGCGACGAACCCACCTACGACGACGGGCTCGGTGGCGTCACCGTGCACCACACCGCGGGCCGCAACGACTACAGCAAGGCCGAATCGGCGGGCATCGTCCGTGCGATCTACACCTATCACGCGCAGACGCTGGGCTGGTGCGACATCGGCTACAACGCCCTCGTCGACAAGTACGGCCAGATCTTCGAGGGCCGCGCCGGCGGGCTGGATCGCCCGGTGCAGGGCGCGCACGCGGGCGGGTTCAACGAGAACACCTCCGGCGTGGCGTTCATGGGCAATCACGAGTCGGAGATTCCGTCCGACCAAGCGGTGACCGCCGTCGGCAAGTTCATCGGCTGGCGGGCGAGGATCGCGGGCCTCGATCCCAAGGGCCACACCACGATGTACTCCGAGGGCACCGAGTTCACCCCGTACGCGCAGGGCGAGGCCGTGCGCCTGCCGATCGTGTTCGCGCACCGCGACGTCGGCAACACCAGCTGCCCCGGCGACGCCGCCTACGAACTGATGGACCGGATCCGCGACATCGCCGCGGGCGTCTCGGCAGGCTCGCCCGCACAGCCGAGTCCCCAGGCGCCGCAACGCACCCAGTCCGATCTCGCGACGCTCGCCGCGCTGACGGCCAGGCTGCTGAGCATGGTGAACGAGAACATCATCGCCAAGCACTACTCGGCGAAGGGCGGTCCCGACGGCCCGCTCGGCCAGGCGCTGTCCGAACCGCTGCCTGCCGCGCAGGGTCAGCAGTACGCCAGGTTCGCCAACGGCTACGTCTACACCGCGCCGGACGGTCAGGTCGTCGAGGTGATGGGCGCGATCCTGGATCGCTTCCTGCAACTCGGCGCCGACTCGGGCATTCTCGGCCTGCCGCTCACCAACGCCTACCCGGTGCCGGACGGCCTTCGCTCGGACTTCCAGTACGGCTCACTGATCCTGAACCAGCTGACCGGCATCGTCACGACGGTGTGGAAGACCTAC
Source organism: Nocardia amikacinitolerans (assembly GCF_900215415.1). Lineage (NCBI taxonomy): Bacteria > Bacillati > Actinomycetota > Actinomycetes > Mycobacteriales > Nocardiaceae > Nocardia > Nocardia amikacinitolerans. The sequence continues at coordinate 202,940 of NZ_OBEG01000004.1, forward strand.
AACGAGACGTATCAGCAGGAGATGCGGCGCAACGAGGGCTCCGAAGTCGCCGCCCCGCTGCCCGCCGCACCGGCCGCCGATCCCGTTCCCGGCCCGGCCGCCGGAAACTGAAACCCGCTCAGACCCACCAACGTTCGAGCACTTGCGCGACGCCGTCCTCGGCGTTGGTCGCGGTCACCTCGTCGGCCGCGGCCAACGCCTCAGGGTGCGCGTTGGCCATGGCGACGCCGTGCCCGGCCATGGCGAGCATCGGGACGTCGTTGGGCATGTCGCCGAAGGCGATGATCGTCGAGTGCTGCACGCCGAGCCGCTGCGCGACGGTGGCCAGCCCGGACGCCTTGGTCACGCCGGGCGCCGAGAGCTCGATCAGCCCGTGGTCGGTGGAGTAGGTGATGTCCGCGCGATCGCCGATGAGCGGGGCGAGCACCGCGCGCATGTCGCCGCTGAGCGCACCGCGCAACCGGATGAGCATCTTGATCGCGGGCGTATCGATCACCTCGTGGCGGGCGACGGCGGTGTCGTCCGGGTTCAACCAGGCGTGCTCGTACTCCGGCGAGCTGACGAACTGGGGCGTCGCCGCGTCGTGCGCGCTGGCGCCGATGCGTTCGGCGGCGAGTCCGCAGCCGGGCAGTGCTCGTTCGGCGAGATCGGCGATCCAGGTCAGCGTCTCGACATCGAGGGAGCGGCTCGCGAGCACCCGGTCCGATGCGCTGTCGTAGATCACCGCCCCGTTGCCGCAGACGCACAGCGGCGCGAAGCCGAGACCGTCGACCACCGGGTCGATCCAGCGCGGCGGCCTGCCGGTGGCCAGCACGAACGGCACTCCGTCGGCGATCAGCGCGGCGACCGCGGCCTTGGTGCGGGCGGTCACGCGCTCGTCGTGATCGATCAGTGTGCCGTCCACATCGGTGGCAACCATCTTCGGTTTGGGCAGGTGCAGGCGTGTCACCTCTTCCATCCTGCCGGAAAACCGTCTCGGCGCGGTCGCGGTCTACGCGGGTTCGCCTGACATGCCGGAAAGATGCATGGCACGCGCGTCGACGGCGGCGTCCTTATGATCAGGGGCTAACACTCGAATGCCGGCCGAGCCGGCTGGAGAACCAGAGGACTGATGACCGGCTTCCTGCTACGACGCGCGCTCAATTATGTCGTGCTGTTGCTGCTGGCTTCGTTCCTGACGTTCAGCCTCGCGTCGCTGACATTTCGGCCGCTGGACAGTCTCGAACAGCGCAACCCCCGCCCGCCGCAGGCGGTGATCGATGCCAAAGCCGAGGAATTGCATCTGAACGATCCGATTCCGGAACGCTATATCACCTGGCTGAAGGGCATACCGAGCGGCGATTTCGGCACCACGCTCGCCGGGCAGCCGGTGAGCGAGGAATTGCCGCGCCGGGTCGCGGTGAGCCTGCGGCTGCTGATCATCGGTTCGCTGGTCGGCACGGTGCTCGGTGTGCTGATCGGCGCGGCGGGCGCGATTCGGCAATACAAATTCAGCGATTACTTCACGACGGTGGTCTCGCTGCTGATTCTCAGCACACCGATATTCCTGCTGGCCACGCTGCTGAAATACGGCGCGCTGGAGATCAATTCGGCGACCGGCTCGCAGATATTCCTCTACACCGGAGAGACCTCGGCAAGCGCGATCGAGGGCTTCTGGCCGCAGCTGGTCGACCGGCTCCAGCACCTGGTGCTGCCGACGGCGGCGCTCGCGCTCGGCGGCATGGCCGGATACAGCCGCTATCAACGCAACGCGATGCTCGACGTGCTGGCGAGCGATTTCATCCGCACCGCCCGCGCCAAGGGTCTGACCAGGAACAAGGCGCTGTACAAGCACGGCCTGCGCACCGCGCTCATCCCGATGGCCACCCTGTTCGCCTACAGCCTCGGCGGCCTGATCACCGGCGCGACGTTCACCGAGAAGATCTTCGGCTGGCACGGCGTCGGCGAGTGGCTGGTCGATTCGATCAACGCCCAGGACCTGTACGTGGTGGTGACGGTGACGGCGTTCGCCGGTCTGGTCGTGCTGGTGTCTGGCCTGCTCTCCGACATCGTCTACGCGATTCTCGATCCACGGGTGCGTGTGGGATGAACCCGCGTGACCACGGGGTTCTCATCAGGGGGAGAACGGCATGACCGAAGCCGAGATCATCGTCCAAGGCGCGCCCGAGGTCGCCGCGGCCGGGCGACGCAAGCTGGTGCTGCGGCGTTTCCTGCGCAACAAGCCCGCGGTCGCGGGCGCGGTCGTGCTGGTGCTGCTGTTCGTCGTGAGTTTCGCGCTGCCGCCCTTCCTGCCATGGGACTACCAGCAGATGGACTACACCGCGCTGCTGCAACCGCCGAGCCCCGAACATCCCTTCGGCACCACCCAGATCGGCCAGGACGTGCTCGCGCAGACCCTGCGTGGATTGCAGAAATCGCTGATCATCGGCCTGTGCGTGGCGATCATCTCGACCACCATCGCGGCGACCGCGGGCGCGCTCGCCGGTCTGCTCGGCGGCTGGACCGACCGGGCCATCATGTGGTTCGTCGACCTGCTGCTCGTGGTGCCCAGCTTCATCATCATCGCGCTGTTCGCGCCGCGCACGAAGGGCAGCGGTTCGATCGCGCTGCTGATCGTTCTGCTCGCGGTGTTCGGCTGGATGATCAGCGCGCGCATCGTGCGCGGTCTGACATTGAGCCTGCGGGACCGCGAATTCGTCAAGGCCGCACGGTATATGGGCGCGCCGACGCGCACCGTCATCGTCAGCCACATCGTGCCGAACATCGCCTCGATCCTGATCATCGACACCACGCTCACCGTCGGTTCGGCGATCATGGCCGAAACCGGCCTGAGCTTCCTCGGTTTCGGCGTGCAGCCGCCCGACGTCTCGCTCGGCTCGCTGATCGCGGCGGGCACCAAGTCCGCGCTGACCTACCCGTGGCTGTTCATGTTCTCCGGTGGCCTGCTGATCATCACCGTGCTGTGCGCGAACCTGGTCGGTGACGGCCTGCGCGACGCGTTCGACCCGAGCGCCAAGCGGGCCCGGTCGCGCAAGAAGGAGAAGACAGAGGCATGACCGCGACCGCAAATTCGACAGCCCCGCTGCTCGAAGTCTCCGATCTGCGGGTCTCCTTCCCCAGCGAGGAGGGCCGCATCGATGCCGTGCGCGGGGTGAACTACAGCGTCGCCGACGGCGAGGTGCTCGCGATCGTCGGCGAATCGGGGTCAGGCAAGTCGGTGTCGTCGCTGGCGGTGATGGGTCTGCTGCCCGAGCAGGCGCGGATCAACGGCTCGATCCGGCTGCGCGGCCGCGAACTGCTCGGCCTCGGCGACCGGGAGTTGTCGCGGTTGCGCGGCAGCTCGATCAGCATGGTGTTCCAGGACCCGCTCTCCGCGCTGACCCCGGTGTACCGGGTTGGCGATCAGATCGCCGAGGCGCTGCTCGCGCACGGCGCGATGGGCAGGAAGGAGGCCGCCGAGAAGGCGGTCGATCTGCTGGAACTGGTCGGCATCGACGACGCGAAGACGCGCGCCAAGGCGTTTCCGCACGAGTTCTCCGGCGGCATGCGCCAGCGCGTGGTGATCGCGATGGCCATCGCCAACGATCCGGCGCTGATCATCTGCGACGAACCGACCACCGCGCTGGACGTCACGGTGCAGAAGCAGATCCTGAACCTGCTGCGCAAGGCGCGCGACATCACCGGCGCGGGCGTCATCATGATCACCCACGACATGGGCATCGCGGCGACGCTCGCCGATCGCGTCGCGGTGATGTACGCGGGCCGCATCGTCGAAACCGCAACGGCGAGCGCGTTGTTCAACGCGCCGCGGATGCCGTACACGGTGGGTCTGCTCGGCTCGATCCCGCGCATGGACGGGCCGCCGCGCCGACCGCTCATCCCGATCGTCGGCGCGCCGCCCGCCATGCACGCGCTGCCGCCCGGCTGCTCGTTCGCGCCGCGCTGCCCGATCTCGATCGACGACTGCCGCGCCGCCGAGCCGCCGCTGGAGATGACCGATCCCGGCCATGCCGCCGCCTGCATCCGCACCGAGGAGGTCGGCACGCAGGGGCTGTTCGAGGCGTACCGCTCCGAGATCGAGGAGCCCGAGGCCGAGGTCGAGGTCGAGACCGACTCTCGCGTGGTGCTGCGGGTCACCGACCTGGTCAAGACCTTCCCGATCACCTCGGGTGTGGTGTTCCAGCGCCGCAAGGGCGAGGTGCGCGCGGTCGACGGGATCAGCTTCGAGGTGCGGGCCGGGCGCACGCTGGCGCTGGTCGGCGAGTCGGGGTCCGGAAAATCCACCACGCTCACCCAGATTCTGGACCTGGTGCGGCCGCAGTCGGGCACCATCGAGATCATGGGCCGCGACGTGTCCACCCTGACCAAGGCCCAGCGGCGCGAGATCCGGCGCACGATGCAGATCGTCTTCCAGGATCCGACCGCCTCGCTGGACCCGCGCCTGCCGATCTTCGACGCGCTTGCCGAACCGCTGCGCATCGACGGACGCCCGCGCGCCGAGATCGCTCGCCGGGTGCCGGAGCTGCTCGAGCAGGTCGGTCTGCGTCCCGAGCACGCCGACCGCTATCCCGCCGATTTCTCCGGCGGCCAGAAGCAGCGCATCAGCATCGCGCGCGCCCTCGCGCTCGATCCGGAGTTGCTGGTGCTCGACGAGCCGGTGTCCTCGCTGGACGTCTCGATCCAGGCCGGTGTGCTGAATCTGCTGCGCGATCTACAGACCGAGCGCGGTCTGTCGTATCTGTTCGTCTCGCACGATCTCTCGGTGGTGCGCAACCTGGCGCACGACATCGCGGTGATGTATCGCGGCAAGATCGTCGAATCCGGGCCCGCCGAGCGGATTTTCGCCGAGCCGAGCCACGAGTACACCCGCAGGCTGATCGACGCGGTGCCCGTGCCGGTCGTCAGTCGATAGTCAGGAGGGCAGCATGCGGAGTGGAATGCGATGGATCGCGGGCGCGGTGGCGGTCGGGTTGATCACCGCCGGGTGCGGTACGGCCGACGACTCGGCAGAGGGTCTGTCCGACGCGCTCGGTACCACCAGCGACATCAACCCCAAGCCGCGCGAGGAGATCCGCGAGGGCGGCAATCTCCGGCTGGCCACCACCTCGTTCCCGGCGAACTGGAACACCCTGTCCAACGACGGCAACGAGGGCGAGATCGCCGACATCGAGCGCCCGATGATGCCGCGCGCGTTCAACACCGACGCCGCGGGCGAATTGTCGATCAACCGCGACTACTTCACCGACGTCGCGCTGACCAGCACCGACCCGCAGCAGGTCACCTACACCATCAATCCGAAGGCCTTCTGGTCCGACGGCGCCCCGATCACCTGGGAGGACATCCGTTCCCAGGCGAACGCGCTCAGCGGAAGGGACAAGCGCTTCCTGATCGGCATCACCAATGGTTTCGAGTTCGTCGAGAAGGTCGAGCGCGGCGTCGACGACCGCCAGGCGATCCTCACCTTCAGCCATCCCTACGCCGAATGGCGCGGCCAGTTCGCGGGCAACGGCGTGCTCTTCCCGAAATCGGTGACGCAGGACCCGGAGTCGTTCAACAACAGCCTGGTCGACGCGATGGGTCCGACCGCGGGCCCGTTTCAGGTGCAGTCGACCGACCGCGGCCAGGGCCGGATCGTGTTGGGCCGCAATCCGAACTGGTGGGGCGAGCGACCGAAGCTGGACACCATCACCTACTCCGTGCTCGATCGCAGCGCCTGGGTCGCCGCGTTGCAGAACAACGAGATCGACGCGGTCATGCTCAATTCCATCGACGATGTGAAGAATGTGCGCGGCACCGAAGGCCTGGTGGTGCGGCGCGCGCCGGGTAATCGCTGGCGGCACATCACGTTCAACGGCGCGCCCGGTTCGATCCTCGCCGATCCGGCCGTGCGCGTGGCCATTTCGAAGGCGATCGATCGCCAGGGCATCGCGACCGCCACCCAGAACGGCCTCGTGGAGAACCCGCGACCGCTGAACAACCACGTCTACCTGCAGGGTCAGCGCGGCTACCAGGACAACAGCCTGCCCTACGATCCGGCCGCGGCGGCGCGCGAACTCGACGCGCTCGGCTGGAAACTCAACGGCGACGTCCGCGAGAAGGACGGCCGCAAGCTGATCATCCGCGACGTGATGTACAACGACGCGCTGTGGGTGCAGATCGCGCAGATCATCCAGCAGAACCTCGCGCAGATCGGTGTCGGCCTCGTCATCGACACCAAACCGGCCGCGGGCTACTTCACCGACGTCATCCAGCCGGGCGATTTCGACGCCGCCCAGTTCATCTTCCAGGGTGACGCCTTCCCGCTCAGCAGCATTCGGCAGATCTACTACTACGACCCGAACGACCTCCAGGGCAACTTCGGTCGCATCGGATCGCCGGAACTGAACGCGCTCATCGAGCGCACCCTGCGCGAGCTGGATCCCGCCAAGGCCATCGAACTGGCCAACGAGGTGGACCGCAAAGTGTTCGAAGAGGGGCACTCGCTGCCGCTCACCCAGTCGGACGGCAGCTGGGGCGTCCGCGCCGAGGTGGCCAACTTCGGCTCGCCCGGCCTGGCGTCCTACGACTACACCAAGATCGGATTCGTGAAATGACCGCAGCAATTCATTCTCGTCGTCGCCTCGGCCTAGGGATGGCCGCGCCGGCGCTGGCCATCGCGCTGCTGCTCGCGGGCTGTGGCGCGGGCGCCGATGTGCAGTCCGGCTCGAGTTCGATCGGCACCAGCAACGACATCAACCCCCGCGATCGCAGCGAGTTGCGCGAGGGCGGCAACCTGCGCTTGGCGCTGACCGCCTTCCCGGAGACCTTCAACTCCTCGCACGTGGACGCCTCGGGTGACGTCGGCGATGTGGTCGGCTGGATGCTGCCCGGCACGGTGAACTCGGACGCCGCAGGTGAATTGACGACCGACGCGAACTACTTCACCGAGATAAAGCTGACCAACACCAATCCGCAGCAGATCACCTACACGATCAACCCGAAAGCGGTGTGGTCCGACGGCGCCCCGATCACTTGGGAGGACCTCCGCTCGCAGGTCAACGCGCTGAACGGCCGCGATACGGCCTACCAGGTCCGCGCGACGCAGGGCTACAGCCGGGTGGAGAAGGTCGAGCGCGGCGTCGACGACCGGCAGGCGATCGTCACCTTCGGTAAGCACTACGCCGAATGGCAGGGCCTGTTCAACCCGCTCTACCCGAAGGCATCCACCGAATCGCCGGACTCCTTCCAGAACTGGGCGCGCAACACCCTGCCGATCTCGTCCGGTCCGTTCCTCATCGACTCGATCGACCGCGCCCAGCAGCGCATCGTGCTGAAGCGCAACCCGAAGTGGTGGGGCGACACCCCGAAGCTCGACACCGTCACCTTCAGCGTGCTCGACTACTCCGCCCGCATCTCGGCCCTGCAGAACAACGAGCTCGACTACGCGACCGTGTCCGGCATCGACGAGGTGAAGACGGCGACCAACTCGCCTGGCATCCAGGTGCGCCGGGCCGCCGCGCCGCGGTTCTCGCACTTCACCTTCAACGGCGCGCCGGGCTCGCTGCTCGAGGACGCGCGGCTGCGGGTCGCGATCGCCAAGGCCATCGACCGGCAGGGCATCGCCACCGCGACGCAGAACGGCATCGTCGACAACCCGAAGCCGCTGAACAACCACATCTACCTCAACGGCCAGAAGGGCTACCAGGACAACGCTCAGTCGGTGGCCTACGACCCCGAGGGCGCCGCGCGGATTCTCGACGAACTGGGCTGGAAGCTCAACGGCGACGTGCGCGAGAAGGACGGCCGCAGGCTGGAACTGCGCAATGTGATGTACCAGCAGGACACCTGGGTGCAGATCGCGCAGATCGCGCAGCAGAACCTCGCCGCCGTCGGCGTGAAGATGACCATCCAAACCTTCCCCGGCAACGGCCTTTTCACCGACGTGATCGATCCGGGCAACTTCGAGATCTGCCAGTTCACCTGGTCCGGCGGCATCCTGCCGCTCGGCGCGCTGCCGCAGATCTACGCATACGACCCGAACAACCGGCTCAGCAACAAGGGCCGCGTCGGCAGCCCCGAATTGAACGCGCTGATCGAGGAGACCATCTCCGAACTCGACCCGGCCAAGGCGATCGAGTTGGCCAACCGCGCCGACAAGATGATCTTCGACCTCGGCCACTCGGTGCCGATCGTGCAGTCGCCGGGCACCGTCGCCGTGCGCGAGAACCTCGCCAATTACGGCGCGTTCGGGTTGGCCTCCGCCGACGCAACTAAGGTCGGGTTCACGCAGTGATGTGACGATCAGGCCGACGCGGAAGGACCAGCTCGATGCGGATACGTTCCTTGACCACCAGATTGGCGGTGCCACTCGCCGCGTTCGGCCTGATCCTCACCGGTTGTTCCGACAACGGCGCCGTCGCGCCCGGCACCAGCACGATCGGCAGCACCAACGACATCAATCCGGTGGACCCGAGCCAGTTGCGCGACGGTGGGAATCTGCGGTTGGTGCTGAGCTCGTTCCCGGAGAACTTCAACGTGCTCCAAGTGGACGGCGGCACCGAGAGCGGCGCGATGGTGGCGGGACCGACTATGCCCGCTCCGTTCGTCAGCAACGCGGCGGGCGAGCTCTCGGTGGATCACAACTTCTTCACCGACGTGCAGCTCACCAACACCAGCCCGCAGCAGGTCACCTACACCATCAATCCGAAGGCCGTGTGGTCCGACGGCAGCCCGATCACCTGGGAGGACCTGCGTTCCCAGGCGAACGCGCAGAGCGGGAAGGACAACGCGTACCTGGTCTCGGCGCTGAGCGGCTTCGACCGGGTGGAGAAGGTCGAGCGCGGCGTCGACGACCGGCAGGCGATCGTCACCTTCAGCCAGCCCTACGGTGAATGGCGCGGCCAGTTCAGCCCGCTCTACCCGAAGTCGGTCACCGCGACGCCCGAGGCGTTCAACACCGCCAACCGGGACGGCCTGACGCTCAGCTCGGGCCCCTTCGTGATCAGCAACATCGATCGCGCGCAGCAGCGAATCACGCTGAGCCGCAACCCGCAATGGTGGGGCGACACCCCGAAGCTGGACACCATCACCTTCAGCGTGCTCGACCACACCGCCTGGCTGCCCGCCATCCAGAACAACGAGCTCGACATCGCCTACATGTCCGGCATCGAGAACGTGACGGCGGCGCGCAACGCGGCGAACGTGGTCATCCGGCGCGCGCCGGAGCCGAGCTGGTCGCATCTGACCTTCAACGGCGCGCCCGGCTCGCTGCTGGAGGACCCGCAACTGCGGATCGCCATTTCCAAGGCCATCGACCGGCAGGGCATCGTGACCGCGTCGCAGAACGGCGTGGTGGAGAACCCGAAGCCGCTGAACAACCACATCTTCATGGCCGGCCAGAAGGGCTACCAGGACAACGCCGCGCCGATCTCCTACGACCCGGCCGAGGCGGCCCGGATGCTCGACGAGCTGGGCTGGAAGCTGAACGGCGACGTGCGCGAGAAGGACGGCCGCAGGCTCGAGCTCCGCGACGTGATGTACCAGCAGGACGCCTGGGTGCAGACCGCGCAGATCGTGCAGCAGAACCTGGCCGCGGTCGGCGTGAAGCTGACGATTCAGACCGTGCCGGGCACGGGCCTGTTCAAGGACGTCATCGATCCGGGCAACTTCGACATCGCCCAATTCAGCTGGGGCGGTAGCGCGCTGCCGCTCGGCGCGTTGCAGCAAATCTACTACTACGACCCGAACAACCTGATGGGCAACAAGGCCCGGATCGGTTCGCCGGAGCTCAACGCTCTCATCGACAAGACCATCGCGGAGCTCGACCCGGACAAGGCGATCGAGCTGGCCAACCAGTGCGACCAGATGATCTTCGCCGAGGGCTACTCGATTCCGCTGCACCAGGCTTCGGGCACCTACGCGGTGCGCGACAATCTCGCCAACTACGGCGCGTTCGGGTTGGCAACGCCGGATTACACGAAAGTCGGCTTCCTGAAGTGAGTTCGAGGTCGGCTCATCCGCTGGCCTATCCGATCGGAGTGACGCTCGGCGCCCTCGCGGTCTGTGCCGCGTGGGCGCCGTTCGCCACGGTCGACCAGTTGGCCGGGTTGGCGACGGTGGCGCTGGGGATATCGGGCTACACCGGGATTCGGCTTCTGATGGCCTTCGGGGTGCTGTCCTGCGGGTTGCCAGGGGCGGGGGGGTTTCGGGTCGCGCGGGTTCGGCAGCAGCACCGGTTGGTCAGCCGATCGTGGTTGGAGGTCATCGGTCCGGCCGGTGCGCGGCGGTGGTTGCCGGTGTTCTTCGATCCGGCGCTTGTCATGTTCACGGAGTCGGCGGCCGAGTTCGACGGGCGCGTCCTTCGCGCGGGGGATCTTCGGCTGTATCCCTCGGGGCGGGCGCGGGATACGGAACCGCCCGGGCGGCTCGTCGACAATCCGAGTCGGCCCGATCCGGACGCGCCCGTGCTCGCCGCGAGCCGGGTGACGCGCCGCCTGCTGTTCGACGTTCAGCCCGCCGTTGCCGCGCCCTTCGCGGCGCTGCTCTGGATCTATGTCGATGGTGGCGGCCTTGTCACCTTCGTCGGCGCGCTCTGCGTCGCCGCCGCGACCGCGACGTGGCTCGCCGCCATCCGCGGGTCCGACCCGAGCTAGTGCCGCGTCCAGAATGGTCGGCGCGGTAGCCGACCGAAGGCCACCTCCATCACGCCAGACCGACTGAACGTCACCTTCATTCACCGGACCTGCGTGCGGACGGGCACTGGCTGGCACACAGGTTGTGTACGCCGCACATGGGTGGTGGCTGTGTGCGGCGTGCAATGGGTTTGTGGAGGTGTGCGCGTTCGAGTCGCAGAATTGGTCTGACCACTTGACCAGCTGACCACCTTGGCGCAGAGTGGACGCATGGCGTTGCAACCTGTGGTCAAGCGGTCGGTGTCGGCGGATGTGTTCGAGCAGATCGCCGCGGATGTGCTCAGCGGTGAACTGGCGCCGGGGTCGACCTTGCCGAGCGAACGACAGTTGGCGGAGGCGCTCGGCGTCTCGCGGCCCGCGGTGCGCGAGGCGCTGCAACGCCTCGCCGCGGCGGGACTCGTCGCGGTGCGGCAGGGCGACGCGACCACCGTGCTCGACTATCGGCGCGGCGCCGGGCTGGAGGTGCTGCCCCGGTTGCTGATCCGCGAGGGCATGCTCGAACCCGCTGTCGCGCGCAGCATCCTTGAGGTCCGCATGCACAACGGGCCGAAGGTTGCCGAACTGGCGGCGGCGCGGATGGCGGCGTTGGACCGGGAAAGCGCGCGCGCCACCGGCCGGTCGGGTTTGCCGGAACGGGCGGACGGCGAGGCGAATGCCAGCGAGTCACGCGCGACAGGCCGCGACAACCGCGGGCACGACGAGCCGAACGCCACCCAACCGGGCATGACCGGCCGCGACAACCGCGGGCACGACGAGCCGAACGCCGCCCAGCCCGTCACCACCAGCCGCGACAATCGCGCGGACGGCGGGTCGCGCGCGGCGGAGCCCGGTACCGAGTACGACCACGTGCGCGCCGATCTCGAGCGCGCCGTGGCGGCGCTGACCGCTGAAACCGATCCGGTTGTCCTGCAACGGCATGCGCTGGAGTTCTGGAATCACGTCGTCGACGCGGCCGACTCGATCGTGTTCCGCCTGATGTTCAACATGCTGCGCGCCGCTTACGAACCAGCGCTCGCGGCGCTGGCCCCCGTCATGTCCGCCGAGGTGGGCAATGCCGAGGGCTACCGCGAACTGGCCGCCGCCATCGTGGCGGGCCGGCCGAAGAAGGCCGCCGACAAGGCTCGGGCCCTGCTCGAGCCGGCGACCACCGCCCTGATCGAGGCCCTCGGCGGCCGCTGATCACGCAATATCCGAGGTGACACCATGTCCAAAACCCAGCTGCGCCGAGGTCTCACGCTCGGCGACGCCTTTCGCGAGTTCCTCCGCCACCCCTCGCCCTGGATGATCGGCACCGCGCTGGCGCTCGCTCTGATTGCCCGAATCCTGGTGGGCGACTGGCAGCTCAGCGACGCGCTGCTGCCGGTGGTGATGCTCGCGGTCTTCCCCGCGTTCGAGTGGGTCGTGCACGTCATGGTGCTGCACTGGCGGCCGAAGCGCATCGGCCCGATCGCCTTGGACAGCGAGCTGGCCCGCAAACACCGCCAGCACCACGTCGATCCGCGCAATATTCCGCTGATCTTCATCCCGACCCGCTCGCTGGTCTTCGTCATCGTGGCGTTGCTGGCGATCACCGCCTTCGCGTTCCCACGCCTCGGCCTCGGCCTGACCTTCCTGCTGACCATCACGGTGCTCGGCCTCGGCTACGAGTGGACGCACTACCTCATCCACACCGACTACAAGCCGAAAAGGGCGCTGTACAAGGCGGTTTGGCGCAATCACCGACACCACCACTACAAGAACGAGCACTTCTGGTTCACGGTGACGAGCTCCGGAACCGCGGACCGCGTTTTCGGGACATACCCCGATCCGGCCGAGGTGCCCACATCGCCAACGGCCCGAAACCTGCACGGAGCCCAGGTCTAGCTCCACCGATCGGACGGGTTCACCGTCCACGACCCCGAGTCGGCCGGACCGCCGAGATCGACGGCCCCATCCCACAAACCATGTGTACGCCTCACATAGGCACCGCCTATGTGAGGCGTACACGCGTTATGTGGCAGCACCTATGCGGTCGGGCGCGTACCGCTGGGTGCGCTTCAAGAGAATCTGACCTGGGTGTTCAACGCGTACGTGATCGCCTTCGGCGGGCTGCTGCTGCTCGGCGGGCGGCTGTCGGACCTGCTCGGCGCGCGCCGGGTGTTCGCCGCGGGCTGGCTGACGCTGCTCGTCGGCTCGGTGATCGCAGGCGCGGCGGGCAATGTCGCGACCGAGCTGATCGGCCGAGCGGTCCAGGGCGGCGGCGCGGCGCTCATCGCGCCCTCGGCGCTGACCCTGCTGATGATGCTCTTCGGCTCCTCGCCGCAGGAGCTGACCAAAGCGCTCGCCGTCTACGGCGCGGCCGCGCCAGCGGGCGGAACGGCGGGCGTCTTCCTCGGCGGCGTCATCACCGAATACATCAGTTGGCCTTGGGTTTTCTACATCAACGTGCCGATCGCGCTGCTCGCCCTCGTCGCGGTGCCCGCGCTGATGCCGAGCGCACCGGCCCGCTCGGGTTTGGTCGACCTGCTCGGCGCGGCAACGGTGACCGCCGGTCTCGCCGCCGCCGTCTACGGCATCGTCCGCGCGCCCGAAGTGGGCTGGGCCTCGGGCCAGACCTGGGGCGTGCTCGCGATCGCGGGCGCACTACTCGCCGGTTTCGTGGTTCTTCAGTCCCGCAGCAGGGAACCGCTCATGCGCCTCGGCGTCTTCCGCGCGCCGAATCTGGCCGCCGCCAACATCGCCCAGCTCTTGCTCGGCGCGGCCTGGGTGCCGATGTGGTTCTTCCTGAACCTGTATTTGCAGCAGGTGCTCGGCTACAGCGCGTTCCCCTCTGGCGCGGCGCTGCTTCCGATGACCACACTGATCATGCTCGGCATGATCGTGCTCGCACCGCGCGCCATGCAGCGCTTCGGCGCCAAGCCGATGATCGTCACCGGTCTGCTCGTGCTCGCGCTCGGGCTCGGGCTCGGCATCATGTCGCTGGTTCGGCCCACCGGGAACTTCTGGGTCGACGTGCTGCCCGCCTCGCTGGTGGCCGCCGGCGGCATGTCGCTGGCCTTCATACCCTCCCTCGGTACTGCGATCTCGGCGGCACGACCGGAGGAGGGCGGTCTCGCCTCGGGCATCGTCAACGTCTCGTATCAGGTGGGCTCGGCCGTCGGCCTGGCCGCGATGACGGCCGTCGCCGCGGCGTTCGGCGCCGATCAGGTGACCGATATCGACGAGTTGACCAGCGGTTTCTCGGCCGCCTTCCTTGGCGCTGCGGTGATCGCGCTCGTCGGAGCGGGCATCGCGGCGGTGACCATGCGAACCCCCGCCGCTGAGCCCGTATCCGAAACCGTTTGACAAAATACCCTAGGGGGGTATGGTAGAACAGACCCCGCAGCAGAGGAGACAGACATGAGCACCACCGCATCCGCCACAGCTACCTACGCCGTCACCGGCATGACCTGTGGCTGCTGCGTCAACAAGGTCCGCGACAAGGTCGGCGCGATCCCCGGCGTCACCGACGTGGCTGTCGACCTCGACGGCGGCACGGTCACCGTCGCGGCCGACGCCCCGATCGGGCGCGACGAGGTCGCCGCCGCGGTGGGCCGCGCGGGCTTCCAGCTCGCCGACTGATCCCAGCAACTACGAACCGGAACGGAGCACCCGATGAACGCCACGACCAAGTTCGCCGGCTTCACCCTCGGACTCGCGGCGGTCTTCGGGATCGCTCTCGCGACCGGAGCGGCGATCGGCCCGGAACCCACCGAGCCCGCCGCGCACGACACCCACGCGACCGGGCCCACCACCGACGGCGGGCCCGGCGCCGAGGAACTGCCCGGCGGCCTGCTGGTCACCGCCGACGGCTACACCCTGAGCCTGGACACCGCGCAGACCACCGCGGCGCCGAACTCGACGCTGCGGTTCCGCGTCCTGGACCGGCAGGGCGCACCGGTCACCCGCTACGTTCGCAGCCACGACAAGGACCTGCACCTGATCGTGGTCCGCCGCGACACGGCCGCCTTCCAGCACGTGCATCCCACGCTGGACGGCAACGGGACATGGAGCGTCCCGCTCGACCTCACCCGCGCGGGCGATTACCGCGTGTTCGCCGACTTCACCCCCGAGGGCGGCGCGAACCTGACGCTCGGCGCCGACCTCCGGGTCGCGGGCTCCTACGACCCGCGGCCGCTGCCCGCACCCGCGCGCTCCGCGGCGGTCGGCGACTACACAGTTACGCTGGATGGTGCGGTCTCCCCCGGCCAGGCCTCGACGGTCACCCTCTCGGTGAGCAAGAGTGGCAGGCCGGTCACCGACCTCCAGCCCTATCTCGGCGCGTACGGCCACTTGGTCGCGCTGCGCGCCGCCGACCTGGCGTACCTGCACGTTCACCCCGAAGGCCACCCCGGCGACGGCGTCACCGCGGCGGGTCCCGGCGTCACCTTCGCCGTGACCGCGCCTAGCGCGGGCGACTACCGCCTGTTCCTCGACTTCCAACACGAAGGGGTGGTCCGCACGGCCGAGTTCACGCTCTCGGTACCGTCGGGCAACGCGCAGACCGGACACGGCGCACCCGCCGAGCCTGGCCACGGCCACTGATCACCACGTGCCGCAGAGAAAGGAATTCCGATGACGACCGCGACGCAATCACCGGCCACCGGCCAGGTCGAATTGGTGATCGGCGGCATGACCTGCGCGTCCTGCGCCAACCGCATCGAGAAGAAGCTGAACAAGCTGGACGGCGTCACCGCCACAGTCAACTACGCGACCGAGAAGGCGCGGGTCGACTTCACCGGTGACGTCTCCCCCGAGGACCTGATCGCCACCGTCGAGCAGGCGGGCTACACCGCCGCACTGCCCGCGCCGCCGACCGAGGAGACCGAAGAGTCCGCCGAAGCGGATCCGACGGCCGCCCTGCGGACCCGACTGCTGGTCTCGCTGGTGCTGACCGTTCCGGTGATCGCCATGGCGATGATCCCCGCGTTGCAGTTCACCAACTGGCAGTGGCTCTCACTGACGCTCGCCGCGCCGGTGGTGGTCTGGGGCGCGCTGCCGTTCCACCGGGCGGCGTGGACCAACCTGCGCCACGGCACCGCCACCATGGACACGCTGGTCTCGATGGGCACCCTCGCCGCGCTCGGCTGGTCGCTCTACGCGCTGTTCTGGGGCACCGCGGGCACGCCGGGCATGACCCACCCGTTCGAGTTCACCATCTCCCGGATGGACGGCACCGGCAATATCTACCTGGAGGCCGCGGCGGGCGTCACCACGTTCATCCTGGCGGGGCGCTTCTTCGAGGCACGGTCGAAGCGGCGGGCGGGCGCGGCGCTGCGCGCACTGCTCGAGCTGGGCGCGAAGGAAGTCTCGGTGCTGCGTCGCGGCGCGAGCGACGGGCCCGGAGGAGGCAGCGAGCGTAACCACGGAGGGACCCGGGAGCGCCGCCATGGAGACCTCGTCGAGCGGCGGATTCCGATCGAACAGCTCGGTGTCGGTGACGAATTCGTGGTCCGCCCCGGCGAGAAGATCGCCACCGACGGTGTGATCGTGGAGGGTTCCTCGGCGGTCGACGCCTCGATGCTGACCGGTGAATCGGTGCCGGTCGAGGTGGCCGCGGACGACGCCGTTGTCGGCGCGACGGTCAACGTCGGCGGCCGGATCGTGGTGCGCGCCACCAGGATCGGCGCAGACACCCAGCTCGCGCAGATGGCGAAGCTTGTCGAGGACGCGCAGAACGGCAAGGCGCAGGCGCAGCGGCTGGCCGACAAGATCTCCGGGATCTTCGTGCCGGTGGTGATCGCGCTCGCGGTCGCGACGCTCGGATTCTGGCTCGGCACCGGCGGTTCGGTGGCGGCGGCGTTCACCGCGGCGGTCGCGGTGCTGATCATCGCCTGCCCGTGCGCCCTCGGCCTGGCCACCCCGACCGCGCTGATGGTCGGCACCGGACGCGGCGCGCAGCTCGGCATCCTGATCAAGGGTCCCGAGGTGCTGGAGTCGACCCGCCGGGTGGACACCGTGGTGCTGGACAAGACCGGCACCGTCACCACCGGCAAGATGACCCTGCTCGACGTGATCGCCGCCGACGGCGAGGACGTGAGCGAGGTACTGGCTTTGGCAGGCGCGCTGGAGGATTCGTCGGAGCACCCGATCGCGCAGGCGATCGCCAAGGGCGCCCGCGAGAAGGTCGGCGAGCTGGCGGCGGTCGAAGGCTTCGCCAATATCGAGGGCCTCGGCGTACAGGGCGTGGTGGACGGGCACGCGGTGATCGTCGGGCGGGCCCGGCTACTCGCCGACTGGTCGCAGCACCTGGACGCCGAACTGGAGCGGGCCATGCACGCGGCCGAGTCGGAGGGCAAGACCCCCGTCGCGGTCGGCTGGGACGGCAAGGCGCGCGGCGTGCTCGTTGTCGCCGACGCGGTGAAACCGACCTCGGCCGAGGCGATCTCGCAGCTGAAGGCGCTCGGCTTGACCCCGATCATGCTGACCGGCGACAACAAGGCGGCGGCGCGGGCCATCGCCGATCAGGTCGGCATCGAGGAGGTGATCGCCGAGGTGCTGCCGCAGGACAAGGTGGCCACCGTCGAGCGGTTGCAGGCCGAGGGCAAGGTCGTCGCGATGGTCGGCGACGGTGTCAACGACGCGGCGGCGCTGGCCAAGGCCGATCTCGGCCTAGCCATGGGCACCGGCACCGACGTGGCCATCGAGGCGAGCGACCTGACCCTGGTGCGCGGCGACCTGCGCGCCGCGGCGGACGCGATCCGGTTGTCCCGCAAGACACTCGGCACCATCAAGGGCAACCTGTTCTGGGCCTTCGCCTACAACGTCGCCGCGATCCCGCTGGCCATGGCGGGGCTGCTGAACCCGATGCTCGCCGGTGCGGCGATGGCGTTCTCCTCGGTGTTCGTCGTCAGCAACAGCCTGCGGCTGCGCGGTTTTCGCTCCACCGCGCTATAGCGCGCACCCCGATCGGGCGGGACGGCACCCCAAGGGGCCGTCCCGCCCTTCGCGTGCACCGATCGGTCTGGGACTGAACGTGACCCCTACCGCGGCTGCACCGCTGAAGGTGACCTTCGGTCGGATGTCTCCCGCCCCTCGGAAAATCGCTCGCGGCGCTGCCCGTCGCGGCCGTACTCTGCTCGACATGTTCTGGCTCGCCATCGTTCTGGAGTCCGCGGTCGCGGGCTCGATGGCGGCTGCCCTGGCAGCGGCGGCAGTGGCCGCGCTGCTCGACGGCGCCCGACGCTGACCTTCCCCGGGATGTCCCGGGACCTCCGACGGGGAAGGTGCCCCCGTCGCAGAGGTCCCCCGTGACATTCGGGCGCTCGCCCGGAAACCAAGGAATACACATGTCGAAGCAAACCTATGTCCGCACCAAGCCGCACCTGAACATCGGCACCATGGGGCACGTCGACCACGGCAAGACCACGCTGACCGCCGCGATCACCAAGGTGCTCGCCGAGCGGGGCGGCGCCGCGTTCGTGCCGTTCGACCGGATCGACCGCGCCCCCGAGGAGGCGATGCGCGGCATCACGATCAACATCGCGCACGTCGAATACGAGACCGCCACACGGCATTACGCGCACGTCGACATGCCGGGCCACGCCGACTTCGTGAAGAACATGATCACCGGCGCGTCCCAGCTGGACGGCGCGATCCTGGTGGTCTCCGCGCAGGACGGCGTGATGCCGCAGACGGCCGAGCACGTGCTGCTCGCCAGGCAGGTCGGCGTCGAGCACATCGTGGTGGCGCTCAACAAGGCCGACGCGGGCGACCCGGAACTGCTCGAGCTGATCGAGCTGGAGATCCGCGAGCTGCTCAGCGCCCAGGGCTACCCGGGCGACACCGCGCCGATCGTGCGGGTCTCCGGGCTGCGCGCGCTGGCGGGCGACGAGCGCTGGACGGCGGCGCTGCTCGACCTGCTCGACGCGGTGGACGCGCACGTGCCGATACCGGTCCGCTACACCGACGCGCCGTTCCTGCTTCCTGTGGAGAACGTCCTCACGATCACCGGGCGCGGAACGGTCGTCACGGGGGCGATCGAGCGCGGCCGGGTCCGGCTCGGCGACCGGGTGGAGTTGCTCGGTCTCGGCGGTGAGGCGTTGACGACGGTCGTGACGGGAGTCGAAACCTTCGGCAAGGCCATGGAATTCGCCGAGGCGGGTGACAACGTCGCGCTGCTGCTGCGCGGCGTGCAGCGCGGTCAGGTCCGGCGCGGCCAGGTCGTCGCCGCACCGGGCAGCATCGCGGTGCGCACCCGGTTCACCGCGCGCGTGTACCTGCTCGGCGCCGCCGAGGGTGGCAGGCGCACGCCGATCACCACCGGTTACCGCCCGCAGTTCTACGTGCGCACCGGCGACGTGGTCGGCGACGTCACCCTGCCCGCCGACACCGCACTCGCCCACCCGGGCGACACGGTCGAGCTCACCGTCGAGCTCGGCCGCGCGCTCCCGCTGGAGCCGAACCTCGGCTTCGCCATCCGCGAGGGCGGTCGCACGGTCGGCGCTGGCACGGTCCTCACCGTCGCCTGAACCCGGGCCCGTCTCGGTCGGCCACCCCGACCGAGACGGGCCCCATCCGAACGGGCTGCGCCGCCCCAACTCCACGGGCAGCACCGCGACTGAGCGGTCCCACACACACTGTGTACGCCTCACACAGGCGGTGCCTATGTGAGGCGTACACACGGTCTGTGGCAGGCCAGTGCGGACGGGCTGCGAGGGCGGCGTTTCCGTGCTGGGCGGTTGGGTAGTACGGAAGCACCATGGACTTCCACCGTCCGAGGAGCTGCGGGCATGGAGTGGTTCACGGCACCCGAATACTGGCAGGCCAGGCTGATCTTTCAGCGGGGCTTGGCGGTCGTGTACCTGCTCGCCTTCCTCGGGGCGGCGTTGCAGTTCCGCGCGCTGATCGGTGAGCACGGGATGCTGCCGGCGCCGCGGTTCCTGCGGCGGGTGTCGCCGCGGCGCTCGCCGAGTCTGTTCCACCTGCACTATTCGGACCGGTTCTTCGCCGGTGTGGCGTGGACGGGGGTGGCGCTGTCGGCGGCGATGGTCGTGGGGCTCGGGGATCTGGTGCCGCTGTGGGCGGCCATGGCGTTGTGGACGGTGCTGTGGGCGCTGTACCTGTCGATCGTCAACATCGGCCAGGCGTGGTACTCCTTCGGCTGGGAGTCACTGCTGCTCGAGACGGGTTTTCTGGCGATCTTCCTCGGTAACGACACCGTGGCGCCGCCGCTGCTGGTCCTGCTGCTCGCCCGCTGGCTGCTCTTCCGGGTGGAGTTCGGCGCGGGGCTGATCAAGCTGCGCGGCGATCCGTGCTGGCGCGATCTGACCTGCCTGTACTACCACCACGAGACCCAGCCGATGCCCGGCCCGCTGAGCTGGTTCTTCCACCACCTGCCTCGGCCGCTGCACCGGGTGGAGGTGGCGGCCAATCACTTCGCGCAGCTCGTGGTGCCGGTCGGGCTGTTCGCGCCGCAGCCGGTGGCGAGCATCGCGGCGGGACTCGTCATCGTGACGCAGCTGTGGCTGGTGCTCTCCGGCAACTTCGCCTGGCTGAACTGGCTGACGATCCTGCTCGCGGTGACGGCTCTGGACGCGCGCGTCTTCGGCCCGCTGCCGGGCGCGCCCGCGTTGTCCGAACCGCCGCTGTGGTTCGCGGGCGCGGTGATCGTGCTGACCGTGGTCACCGTGGGCCTCAGCTACTGGCCGGTGCGCAACCTGTTGTCCAAGAACCAGCGGATGAACACCTCGTTCAACCCGTACCACCTGGTCAACACCTACGGCGCCTTCGGGAGCATCGACCGGGTGCGCAACGAGGTGGTGATCGAAGGCACCGCCGACACCTCGATCTCCGACGAAACGGTTTGGCGCGAATACGAATTCAAGGGCAAGCCAGGTGACCTGCGCCGCTGGCCGCGCCAGTACGCGCCGTACCACCTGCGCCTGGACTGGCTGATGTGGTTCGCCGCCATCTCGCCGATCTACGCGCGATCCTGGCTGCTCCCCTTCGTCGTGCGGCTGCTCCAGAACGACCCCGCGACATTGCGCCTGCTGCGCCACTGCCCCTTCCCGGACGCCCCGCCCCGCTACATCCGCGCCCGCCTGTACGAGTACCGCTACACCAGCCTGCGCGAACTCCGACGCGACCGCGCCTGCTGGCGCCGCGAACTCGTCGACGAGTACCTCCCACCGCTGACGTTGCACCAGGCTCGCGGATTCGCCTGATCGGCGGGGCCGGACCGGAGCCCCTTCCCGGGCCGCGCATGGCCGCCCCGACGAGGAAGGTGCGTCCTCGGGTCCCGCCCGAGCTCCGCGCACGCCCGCAGGGGAGCTACGCCCCCGCTCGGGTGCGGCCTTCATAGCCCACAGCGAAGGCGGAGGTAGGCCCTTAGTCCGCTTCGGGGACGACCCGCTCGTGCGCGGTCAGCAGCACGTGATCGAACCTGGTGCGCAGACCCGCCCGGTCGGCGTCGATGTCCCGCGCGTCGAGCACCAGCTGCTGCGCGAGATCGCGGAGCTTGGTGTTGGTGTGCTGGGAACGCCAGCGCAGGATCGCGAAGGCCTGGTCGGCGGAGACGGCGTAGACGAGGGAGAGCACGCCTTTGGCCTGTTCGATCGCCGCCCGCGACTCGATCAGCTCGGGCAGCACGTCCTCGATGACGTCGTTGCGCTCGCCCTCCAGCGCATCGGTGAGATCGATGTAATACCCGGCCGTGCCGATGACGGCGCCGTTCTCGTCGGTCTGGTAATCGCCGATGACGATGACCGGATGCTCCCGGCCTTCGGTATCGATGATGCGATGCCTGCTGCAGAACGGTTCGCCGGTGTCCACCACCTTGGCGATCGCCGATTCGACCAGCTCGCGGTCGTCGGGATGTTTGTGCGAGAGCAGCAACGCCGTCGTCGGTTCCACCGCGCCCGGCTTGTAGCCGTACATGCGGGCGACCTCGTCGGACCACTCCCATCGCTGGTCCGCGAAGAAGAAACGGAACTCCCCCGCGTTCGCGCACGACTCGACGCCGATCACACTGCCGAGCGCGCCGATCGCACGCGGGCTCAGTTCGCTGCCCTCTATCACCTGTCCAGTATCCAGGTGGTAGCAAGCGAGCGCGGGACTAAGCCCCGGAATCAGGCGGTGAGCGGAAGCCGCATCGCCACAGTGGTCCCACCTTCCCCGGTGGTCACATCTACCTCGGGAATCACCGCGCGGATGATGGCGAGCCCGCGGCCGCGCACGGACCTCGCCTGCGGGTCGGGCGGCTTCCAGCGGCCGTGATCGGCGACTGTGACATTCAACTCGGCGCCGGTGTAGAAGGCGCGCACGCGCACGGTGCCGCCGTCGCCGCGGTGGCCGTGCTCGACCGCGTTGGTGCAGGCCTCCCCGACCGCGAGCAGCACGTCGTAGGCGCGCTCGGCGCCGATGCCGCACTGCTCCAGCCAGTCCTGAAGAGTGTGCCTGACCTGGGCCAAACGATCGGCGGTCGCCGGAAAGTCCAGCTCCAACGGTCTCGGCGGCGTTCGAAGCCGAAGTGAGCGGGACGTGGTCACCTCGCTGCCTCCCTGCAACGTCCATGTCGATTGCCTTCTCGCCCAGAGCAATACCCATTCGCGCACCGGGCAAGCCCGATCACCCGGTATGAGGTGGCCGATAGTGGTGTCCGTCTCGGTATTTCGACGCGGCGATTACGACAGCCGCGATCGGGTAAGTTGACTCGAGAGACGCTCACAGCCTTGTCACGCCCCGCGTGGCGAGGCTCGATGCTGCAGAGGTGGGAAAGTGGCGAATTGCGAGCTGGGAGGTCGGCGGTGAGCGGCGAGGGCGCGTCCAAGGTTCTCGACGTGCGGGTGCGCGAGGACGGCGACGTGGCCGTCGTCACCGTGCACGGCGAGGTCGACATGGCTTCCGCGCCGCAGCTGCAGGCCGCCCTCGAAGACGCTCAGCGCGGCGGAAAGTCGCTGGTCATCGACATGTTGGAGGTCGGTTTCCTCGGCTCGGCGGGATTGAGCGTGCTGCTCGTCGCCTCCGAGGCGCAGCCTGCCCGGCTGCGGGTCGTCGCCTCCGACGCGGTGCGCCGCCCGATCGAACTCACCGCGCTCGACGAGCTGCTCTCGGTGTTCCCCTCGCTGGACGCCGCGCTCGCCGCGGACGAGAGCAGCACCCCGAGCTGAGCTCGCCTCGAAGGCGCTGCCGTACGAAGTCCGTCCCGGCCGCCGCGAAGCCTAACGCTGCCGCGGCAACCGGACGACCTGCACGAAGAACTCATCGATCTGCTTGATCGCGGCCACGAACTGGTCGAGGTCCACCGGCTTGGTCACGTACGCGCTGGCGTGCAGTTTGTAGCTGCGCAGAATGTCTTCCTCGGCGGCCGAGGTGGTCAGCACGACGACCGGGATGTGCGTCAGGTCCGGATCGGCCTTGATCTTCTCCAGCACCTGCCTGCCGTCGTACTTCGGCAGGTTCAGGTCGAGCAGGATCAGATCGGGTCGCGGCGCGTCGGCGAACTCGCCCTGCCGGTACAGGAAGTCGAGCGCCTCCTGCCCGTCGTGCGCGACGTGCAGCGTGTTGCCGATCTTGTTGTCCTCGAATGCCTCCCGGGTCATCAACTCGTCGCCGGGATCGTCCTCGACGAGCAGGATGTCGATCGGCCTGCCGGGAAAGGTCATGCGTTGGCTCCTTCGGTGATCGGGCTGGACTCCGTGCTCGCGGGTTCGACGGCCTGGAGGGTGAAGCAGAGGCGGGTGCCGTCGCGATGATCGGTATCGATCCAGATTCTGCCGCCGTGATATTCGACGATCTTCTTGCAGACGGCCAAACCGATTCCGGTGCCGCTGTATTCGTCACGGCCGTGCAGGCGCTGGAAGATGACGAACACCTTCTCGGCGAATTCCGGTGCGATGCCGATGCCGTTGTCGGTCACCGAGAACTGCCAGCCCTCGGCCTCTTCCGCGGCGCGCTCGCAGTCGATGCGCACCACCGGCGGGACGTCGGGCTTGCGGAACTTGATGGCATTGCCGACGAGGTTCTGCCACAACATCGTCAGCAGGGTCGGCTCGCCGAGGATCTCGGGTAGTTCGTCCGGTAGTTCGATGGTCGCGCCGGTCTCATCGATGGCCGACGACAGGTTGGTGAGCGCCTTCTGCAACGGCTGGTCGAGCCCGGTCGGCTGGATGCCCTCGCTGATCCGGCCGACGCGGGAGAAGGTCAGCAGGTCGTTGATCAGCACCTGCATGCGCTTGGCGCCGTCGACCGCGAAATCGATGTACTGCTTGCCGCGCTCGTCCAGCTCCGAGCCGTAGCGCTTCTCCAGCAGCTGGCAGAACGAGGCGACCTTGCGCAGCGGCTCTTGCAGGTCGTGCGAGGCGACGTAGGCGAACTGCTCCAACTCGGCGTTCGAGCGGCGCAGTTCCTCGGCATGGAGGTCGAGGTCGGCCTTCTGCTGCTCCAGCAGCGCCTGCTGGGTACGGGAGGCGCTCAGCTCGGCGACGATCCTGCGGCGCATGTCCTCGACGGCCTCCGCGACGAGGGCGAGGTCGGCGGGACCGTGCGCGTCGATGCGATGGTCGAATTCGCCGTCGGCGACCCGCTTGGACGACTCGGTGAGCTGGCCGAGCGGGCGCGCGACCAGCCGCCGGATCAGCACGAGCAGCACCACACCGGTCAGCAGGGAGGTGGCGATCAAGCCGGCGAGCACCGCGTTGCGCACCGTGCGCGACTGCGCGAGTTCCTCGTTGCCCTTCGCGACCTCGCCCGCGATATTGTCGCTCTGCGTGGCGGAGGCGGCGCGCACCTGATCGAAGATGGTCTTGCCGCGCAATGCCGCCGTGGTCTCGACCGGACGCGTGGCGCCGGAGGTCACCGTCGCGGCGAGCGGGTCGGCGTACTCCTCGCGCCACCGCGCGGCCGCCCGCTCCACCATTTCGAGATCGGCGATACGGTCCGGTCGGTCGGCGAGCAGCTCGCGCAGCCGGGCCGCCGCGCGCTCCTGTTCCCGTTTGCCTTCGTCGAACGGTTCGAGGAAGCGCGGGTCGGCGGCGATGGCGTAACCGCGCAGGCCGGTTTCCTGGTTCACCAGCGCGCTTTCCAGGCGGTACGCCTCGGCGGCCGCTGGCATGGTCTGGCTGAGCAGCCGGTCGGTGACCCGGTTGGTGTTCGCGATGACCTGCCAGCCCGCGATCGCGCCGACGATCACCACAAGGACCATCACGGCGAGAACGAGCTGGAACCAGCCCTGCGCGGTCAGTCTGCCCACGGTCGTTCTCGTCATCGGTCTCGCCTCCCGTCCGCTGCCCAGCGCAGATACAAGATCGCCACGTCGTCGTCCAAACCGCCTGCGGCGCCGGCCAATTCCTCGACCCGGCGGATCAGCTCGTCGACGAACGGTTCGGTCCGTTCGGCGGGCACCGTGCCCGCCAATTCGAGCAGGCCCTGTTCACCGAGTCGCTGCGCACCAGCGCCGACGCGGCCCTCGAAGAGGCCGTCGGTGAACAGCAGCAAGCCGGCGTCGTCCGGCAGTTCGACCTCGTGACTCGACCATTGGGCGCGCCCTGGCAGAAAGCCGAGCGCGGGTCCGCCGGGCACCTCGAGCCAACGCAACTCCTCGCCGCGCTGGCGCAGCATGCCTGGGTGCCCGGCGCGCCAGACGTGCACTCGGCGGGTCCGCGGATCGAGGACGAGGCTGGTCGCGGTCGCGAAGGTCTGCCGGTCGGTGCGCTCGGCGAGCAGTACCCGCTCCAGCAGTCGCAACTGCCGCAGGCCGGTGACGCCGCTGAGAACCAGTGTGCGCCATGCCAATCGCAACGCGACTCCGGTGGCGGCGGCGTCGGGACCGTGCCCGGAGACGTCGCCGATGACGGCGTGCACCGTGCCGTCCTCGCCTTGGACCACGTCGTAGAAGTCGCCGCCGAGCAGCGAATGGGCGCGACCGGGGCGATAGCGCGAGACCACCTCGACGGTCCGGTCCGGACCGAGCAGTGGTGTCGGCAGCAGGCCGCGCTCCAGTCGGGCGTTCTCCTGGGCCCGCATCTGGCTGGCCTGCAGAGCCGCGCTCGTGCGTTCGGCGTGCTTGCGCTGGATCGCGTAACGCACTGCGCGCACGAACAATTCGGGTTCGACGCGACCCTTCACCAGGTAGTCCTGCGCGCCGGAGGCGACCGCGTCCAAGCCGGTGCGCTCCTGATCGAGGCCCGTCATCACCACGACGGCGACCTGATCGTTGTACGCGCGGATCCTGGCAAGCGCCTCCAGGCCCTGGGCGTCGGGGAGGTGCAGATCGAGCAGTACGCAATCGGGGACCGAAACGCGCAGCCGCTCACCCGCTTCGGCCAGCGTCCGAACCCACTCCAGGCGCAGACCTTGTGCCGCGTCGGCGACGAGTTCCTCGACGAGCAGGGCATCGCCGGGGTCGTCCTCGACCAACAGCATCGTCGATTCCCGGTCCAACCGCCCCGAATCGACAGCGACATCAGCATCGTGGGTGCGCAACGACACCACGGCCTCCGATCACGACGAACATGGCGCTACCCCTCGGGGCACGCCGACATACTCAGCGGCCGTTTGCTGGACCGAGAGGCAGGAGTGATCGTAGCCGATCTTGGGCACGTGACGCGGCACACACCGGACGCCCCTGCGATGGATTGATGTCGAATATGCACGACCGAAAGGAGTGGAAGAGCGGATGACGGGATTCGAACCCGCGACCCTCACCTTGGCAAGGTGATGCGCTACCAGCTGCGCTACATCCGCGTGCACCGCGTGGCGACCCGAGGGTGCGTTGCCGTGCGAGGGGCAACTTTAGTCGGCGGGTGCACGTGATTCAAAATCGGCCGTCCTGACCCGGGGTGGGTCGCGGTCGTGAGGTGGTCGCCTTCAGCCGACCGCTTCCGGTGCGCGGCGGAACGCGTCGATATGCACGGCGGCCCAGTCGGCGTAAGTGCGAGGTGGGCGGCCGAGGACGGTTCGGACGTCGTCGGTGCGGATGGCGTTGCGGCCCGCGCGGACGTAGGCCTGTCCGGCGAGTGCGCCGTCGATGTATTCGGCAGACATACCCGCGGCGAGCATGTGCTCGCGCGCCTGTTTTTCGGGGACGTCGACGACCTCGATCGGGTGGCCGAGGGCCGCGGCGAGTGCGGCGGCTTGGTCGGCGGCGGTGAGCAGTTCGGGGCCGGTGAGGGTGTAGGTGTGGCCGGAGTGTGTGGCGGAGAGGAGGGCTTCGACGGCGACCGCGGCGACATCGCGTGGGTCGATGACGCCTTGCGCCCCCTCCCCCGTGAGGTTGGGCACCGGCAGGCCGGCGCGGACGGGCTCGGACCAACTGAGCGTGTTGGAGGCGAAGGTACTCGGCCGCAGGACGGTCCATTCGAGTCCGCTCTCCCTGGCCGCCTGTTCGCCGGGCAGGTGCCAGGTGCCGACGCGGCCGAGGTCCGCATCGCCGGTGCCGATCGCCGAGAGCTTCACGATGCGCCGCACGCCCGCGGTGCGGGCCGAGGCGACGAGCGCGCGATCGGTGTCTGCGTCCTCCGGACCGAGAACGCCGACCAGGAACGCCGACTCGATCCCCGTCATCGCCGCCGCCATCGATGCGGCGTCCTTGTAGTCGCCGTGCACCACTTCGGCGCCCTCGGGCGTCCGCGCCCGTTCCGGGTCGCGCGTCACCGCGCGGACCGGCACCGCCCGCTTGACCAGCTGACGGACGATCTCACTGCCGATGGTGCCCGTGGCACCGGTAACCAGAATCATGGATACGACGGTGCCGCCTCCGAACCACCGATTCATAGGAACTTTCGGCACAAACGTGCGGCGCGAAAGTGCCTAGAGTCGATGTCGTGCAGACCGCGCCCGACCGAGAACGAGCCGCCGTTCGAACCGTCGAACTGGCCGAATCCACCGAACCCGTCCCCGACTCGCTGCGCCCGTGGCTGACCGAACTCGGGCGAATTCCGTTGGTGCGCGACCTGTCCGAGCCGTTCACACACGTCCCGCACACCGCGACCACGATCGTGCTGCGCGCGGAGGCGGGTGGGCGGCGGGAAGCGCTGGTGCTCGGTCCGCGGACCAGGGCGACGTACTCCGTTGCGGAAGCACCCGCGAGTTGCGTGCGGCTACGGTTGGCTCCCGGCGCCGCCGAACCGATGCTCGGCGTCACCGCAGGCGAACTCACCGATCGGGTCGTGCGGCTCGCCGACCTGCCGGGTCCGGTGCGCGAGCTCGCCGACGACCTCGGCGAACTGCCGTACGACGAAATCCTCGCCTTCCTGGAAGACGAACTACCGCAACGCCTTTCCGAGAGCGCCACGCAACGCGCGCACCGCGTCCTGCTCAGCGAAGCCGCGGCCGCGCTCGCCGAGCCGACCGGGCGGCCGATCCCGGCGCTGGCCGCCGACCTCGCCGTCAGCGAACGCCAACTGCGCAACCTGTTCAGCGCGGGAATCGGTCTTTCGCCCAAGCATTTCGCGCGCATCGGCCGGGTCCGCCAGATCCTCGCGTACGCGGGCAACACCCCGTGGTCGCGGGTCGCGGCCGACAACGGCTACTACGACCAGTCCCATCTGACGGCCGACTTCCGGACCCTGATGGGCGTGCCGCCTGGCAAGTTCTTCCGGGGCCGCCTCCCGGCCGCCACCCCGTGCCAGGTGACGGCCTGACGGGCGCGGGTCAGTCGGCGCGACTCGCGCGGCGGGCCGCTTTCTCCGCCGCTTCGGCGGCGTCCATGGCGTCGGCCTGCTCCAGGGTCGGCGCGCTGCCGCCGAGGCGCGCGGGCACCCAGTAGGCGCCTGGCTCGTGCTCGTAGCCGTCCTGCACCTCGAGCAGCATCCGCTGCATGGTGGCGCGGAGCTCGGCGGTGAGGTCGGCGGCGGGTTCGTAGGGCTGGATGGGCTCGCCGACCATGATGGAGATGGGAGTGTTGGTGCGGCCCAAGCGCTTCGGGAAACCCTTGGTCCAGACGCGCTGCGCGCCCCAGATGACGATCGGAACGATCGGCACGCCCGCCTCGATGGCCATCCGCGCCGCGCCCGACTTGAACTCCTTGATCTCGAAGCTGCGGCTGATGGTCGCCTCGGGGTACACGCCGACCAGTTCCCCGCGCCGCAGGTAGTCCACCGCGGCCTTGTAGGAGTCGGCGCCCGCCGCCCGGTCGACCGGAATGTGCTTGAGCGCCCGCATGATCGGGCCGGAGATGTTGTTGTCGAAGACTTCCTTCTTCGCCATGAACCGGACGTAGCGCTTGGGTTTGCGCACCGGCAGACCGGCGTAGGTGAAGTCCATGTAGCCGGTGTGGTTGACCGCGATGACGGCACCACCGGTCGGCGGAATGTGTTCAGCGCCCTTGACGGTGAACTTCAGACCTTGCACGAAGAAGACGGTCCGGGCCAGCCCGATGATCGTCCGGTAGACGGGTTCCACAATTCCGCTAGCGTAGTCGCAGACTCTCCCATCCGGCAGCCGCGACGCCCGCCGGATCCGGGATCCGCACCGATCGCGCCTAGAAAGAGGATCGTCGAAGTGGAACGCGCCCGACCGCTGCCGTGCGGCGACCGGACCATCAGGAACACAGCATCGAGCGAGAGTTCCCCGACAACATCCGACCCGGGCAGACGCTCCAGTACCGCGCGATCCCTCGCCGCGCTCGCACTCGGCGGCGCACTTCTGTTGAGCGCGTGCGATTCCGTCTCGGGCATCCCCGGCGACGATCCCGCGCCCGCGAAAGCGCTGACGACCCCACCCGCCGCCGTCCCGTCGGCCGCCCCCAGCACCGCGGCGACCAGCACCCTCCCCCCGCCGCCCGCCGACGCCCCCGAGGTCGGCGCGGTGCCCGGCGTGCCGGAGGCGGCGACCGCGCTGCGGCGCTGGGCCGCCGACCTGGAGTCCGGCACCATCGCTGAACTCCAGGAGAAGTGCTGGACCATGGCGCCGGGCAACGTGGCCGACATGTACGAGGACAAGCAGACCATCCTCGCCACCATCGCCCAGCCCGGCACCGCCACGGCGAAGACCGTCACCTGGAAGGGCAGGTCCGCCACCGTCACCGTCGAGCGCGGCGCGATCGAAACCGGCTACGCCTGCCCGCGCGTGTTCCCGGCGGGCACCGAGATCGGCCCCAACGACGCAGACGCTCGCCACACGGTGCGCCGCTACCTGGCCCGCTTCGTCGGCGAACCGCTCGACCCGGCCGACAAGGAAGGCGACTACCCGCTGATCTGCAAGGCCACCCCCGCCGAATGGGATCCGAACGGCACAGGAAGCCCCACGGCGCCGCCGCTGGCGAACAACCCGGGCAAGCTGACCGGCGTCACCGACTTCGCAGGTCAGCAGATCTTCTCGGATCGCATCGGCTCCGGCTACCTCACCGTGGAGGTGCCGGTCACCAACTCCTCCGGCGTCACCAAGACGCGCACATTCACGCTGGCCGAGGGTGACGAGGGCTACTGCATCGGCGACGTCTCGCCGTAGCGGGCACCGTGAGCGTCGTCATGGGAATGCAGCTATTAACCTGGGTGGCTGGCAACGCCCAGCAGGCGTAGGAGGAACAGCTAGTGCAGATCACCAGCGTCGGACACGCCGGATTCCACATTCGAACCGCGGCGGGATCGATCCTTTGCGATCCCTGGGTCAACCCCGCGTACTTCGCTTCGTGGGTCCCGTTTCCCGACAACACCCAGCTCGACTGGGCCGAGCTGGGCAATTGCGACTTCCTCTATGTCTCGCATCTGCACCGCGACCACTTCGACGCGAAGCACCTGGCCGAGCACGTCAACAAGGACGCGACCGTGCTGCTGCCGGACTACCCCGTGCCTGACCTGCGCCGCGAGCTGGAGAAGCTGGGCTTTCACAAGTTCGTCGAGACCGAGGACTCGGTCAAGCACACGGTGACCGGTCCCGGCGGCGAGCTGGACATCATGATCATCGCCTTGCGCGCGCCCGCCGACGGACCGATCGGCGACTCGGGTCTGGTCGTCTCCGACGGTGAGACGGTCTGCTTCAACATGAACGACGCCCGCCCGGTGGACATGGACGTGCTGCACGACGCGTTCGGCCACGTCGACATCCACCTGCTCCAGTACTCGGGCGCCATCTGGTACCCGATGGTCTACGACATTCCGTCCCGCACCAAGTCCAACTTCGGCAAGCAAAAGCGCCAGCGCGGCATGGACCGGGCGCGCAGCTACATCGAGCAGGTCGGCGCGACCTGGGTGGTGCCGTCGGCGGGCCCGCCGGTGTTCCTCGATCCGGAGCTGCGCTACCTCAACGACGACCGCGGCGACGAGGGCAACATCTTCCCTGACCAGATGGTGTTCCTGGAGCAGATGGAGATCCACGGCAACGAGGGCGGGATCCTGATGATCCCCGGCTCGGTCGCCGACGTGCGCGGCAAGGAACTGTCGCTGACCCACCCGTTCGACCCCGCCGAGATCTACGCCGACAAGGCGGGCTACATCGAGCGGATGGCCGAACGTCTCGCACCGGTGCTGGAGGCAGAGAAGGCCTCGTGGGCGACCGGCGACGGTTCGCTGCTCGAGCCGCTGCGAAAGCTGTTCGAGCCGATCATGGCGCAGAGCGATCTGATCTGCGACGGCATCGGCTACCCCGTCGGCCTGGTGATCGGCGACGAGACCGTGGTGCTCGACTTCCCCAAGCGGGCCGTGCGCGCACCCATCGAGGGTGAGGGCAAGTACCGCTACGGTTTCCGCATCGCGCCGGAGCTGGTGCGCACTGTGCTGCGCGACAACGAGCCCGACTGGGTGAACACCATCTTCCTGTCCACCCGTTTCCAGGCGTGGCGCATCGGCGGCTACAACGAGTTCCTCTACACCTTCTTCAAGTGCCTCACCGACGAGCGCATCGCCTACGCCGACGGCTGGTTCGCCGAGGCGCACGACGATTCGGCCTCGACCGAGCTCGCGGGCTGGGAAGTGCAGCGGCGCTGCCCGCACCTGAAGGCCGATCTGTCGAAGTTCGGTGTGGTGGAGGGCAACACCCTCACCTGCAACCTGCACGGCTGGCAGTGGGATCTGGAGTCGGGCCGGTGCAAGACGTCCAAGGGGCACGAGCTGCGGTCGCGCAAGCTCTGAATCGGGTTTTCGACGGGCCCCGGCCGGTGGTCGTCGACCGGGGCCCGCTGCGAACAACTTCGCTGATCAGCGGATCTCTCGGGTCAGCCTGGACGACCACGGACACCACATGCAACCCGGTAGGAACGCGCCGCACGCCTCGTCCAGGTGGTCTTCCACGTAGATGATGCTCGCGTCGCAGACCTCGATCGCCACGGTGAAGAAGGTGATCGTGTCGGGGTCCAGGTGGAAGGTCCAGCCCGGGTTGTAGTCGACCGGCTGCTTCCTGATCCGGCCCATGACGTGGACCGACATCTGCTCGGCGCCGGACAGGATCCGGCGCGCTTCTTCGATGCGCTGTTCGTTGGTCAGCCGGATGATGAACTCTTTGCCCGAGTAATCGGTGAATGCGAAGTCCGCCATGACATCTCCCTGCCGATTGATTGGATGGGGGGTCGCGCGCGGTTCTGCATCGATGCTCTCCGATCCTATCCATGGGCGAGGGGCGTTGTTCGCGAAATTCAGTGCGCGACAATCGATTTGGACCTGCGGTTGGTTTCGTTCGCGGGAAACCTGCCGGCCGGGTCAGCTCCGGCCGTTGGCGGCGGCGCGCTGGCCGTTGCTTCGAGAGGAAAGCTGAGCGCGGACGGATTTCCTGGCGATAATCAGCTCGCGGGTCGCGATAGCCCCGCGCGCGACGGGCGCGGCGACCCGTCCGTCGGCGTCGATCAGCACGGCCGACGGTGTACCGCGGACGCGGTATCGCAGCGCCGCCTCGTTGCCCTGCTGGACCAGCGACGGGATGTCGCCGAGGCCCTGTTCGACGCCCCATGCGGCCTGCTGGGCGGCGTCACCGTTCCCGACGACCACGATGGTCAGCGCGGTGCGCGCCTGCCAGCGCGGCAGCTCGCGCGCAAGGGCGGCGCACAGCTCGCAGCCGGGATGCACGAAGACCAAGAGCACCGGCCGCCCTGGCGCGAGCAGGTCCGCGAGGTTCGTGCGCTCGCCCGCGACGTCGAGCAACTCGAACTCCGGCGCGACCGAGCCGACCGGCAGGCCCTCGGCGCCCAACGTGGACAGCGCCTGCTCGTCCAGCCGACGGCGCAGCGCTCCGACCTGGCCGACCAGCCACGCGATCGCAGCGCACAGCACCGCGACGAGCGCGAGGCCGGTCGCGGCATCGGCGGGCAGTGCTTCCGGCACCGACGGATAGGCGATCGCGCCCCACAGCACCAGCGCGGCGAGCAGCATCAGCACGCCGTTGCGCACGATGCTGCGGGCGCCGATCGGCGTCGCGCTTGCCGCGCCGAAGCACGAGCACGCCGGACGTTTCCCGAGCCGCAGCAGGCGGACGATGACCGCGGTGAACACCGTCAGCAGGAGCAGCACGCCGATCGCCGCCGCGGCGGCCGTCCACGGCAGGACGACGCCCACCGCGAGCACCGCCTCGACGACCGGCAGCCCCCACGCCACGGCGGGCACCCACCGCACCGGCACCCCGAAGTCCCCCACCGCCTGCCGCGTCCCGGCGCGATCGGTCAGTTTTCCCCAGGCCGACAACCCGAACACCACGGCGAGCGCCAACCGCGTAACCCACACCCCGTATTCGATCAGCATGGGCCGCACCCTCCCACATCAGCGGTTATTCGAAAACGGAATCGCCGGAAGAGTGTTCGAGGTGTTGCGGAGAGTCGGTCGAACGCCGAATCACGGCGCCCAGGTTCGGCTGGACAGCTCGGCGAGCCGATCGAAGGTCACCTTCGACACGTCGGACCCGGTGGCGGTCACCTTCGGTCCATTGGTGAGGATCGACCACGGTCACGAGGGCGGGCCGACTGGCCGATGAACTTTCGGCCGCCTTCAGCCCGTGGACCTGGATTTCGCCGGGGCCGACAGTTCTCCCGGCCGCTGCCTCGCGGCGAGGGCGACCGCCGCGAAGGTGAGCAGGCAGCCGAGGATCGACCAGGGTGAGAGGGGCGGGCCGGTGGGGGTGAGGAGGTCGAGGGTGATGGCGGCGGCGAGTTGGCCGGCGACCGAGGTGAGGCCGAGGAGTAGTACGCCGATCCAGCGGACCGTGAGGGCGGCGAGGGCGATGAAGGCGACGCCGATCGCGCCGCCGAGGTAGAGCCACGGTTCGGTGGGGAATTCGCCGAGGCCGCTGATGCCGATCAGCAGGGCGGACTCGATGACCAACAGGGCGAGCAGGCCGACGGCGAAATTCACCAGGGCGGCCGAGAACGATCCGCCGACCGCGCCGACCCGTCCGTTCACGGCCTGCTGCCAGGCCAAGCCGATGCCCGCCAGCGCGGGCAGCGCGATGAGCAGCGCGGACGGGACCGCGCGCAGCGACTCGGGTAGGGCGAGGGCGCCCGGCGTCGCACCCGAACGGTCGGCGACGGCGACGAAGACCGCGCCGACGGCCAGCACCGCGCCACCGATCCGCAGCGCGGTGACCGGGGTCGCGCCGCTGGGCGCCAGACCGAGCCGGTCGACGACCAGACTGCTCGCCAACTGCCCGGCGACGACGGCGACGGTGAACGCGGTGACGCCGATCGCCGCCACGGTCAGACCCTGGCACGCCACGAAGAACGCGCCGAACAACCCGCCGAGCAGCTGCCACCAGCGCAACGTCCGATCGCCGAGCGCCGCCCGCACGTCACCGAGCCCCGCGCGCAGCCGGGCATTGAGCAGGAACGCGACGGCGAGCAGCAGCAACCCGGTACCGAAACTGACCGTGGCGGCGGCGATCCCATCGTGCAGCCGGACCCCGAGCGCCCCGTTGACCCGCGCCTGCACCGCGACCCCCGCCCCGATGCAGAACCCGCACCCCAACCCCAGCCTCGTCCGCCCACTCATTTCCGCACCGTACCCGCTGGCTCACGAGCCGCCGCCGGGCCGACCTGTGCGGGTGCGCCTGCGAGAGCACTCCGAACCAGGTGGTCCCGCACCTGGTTGCGAATCGGGGCGGGACCGAGGCATGCGGATCCGGACGGCGGGTCACACTGCGAGCAGCGCGCCGCGCCTCATCGATCGCCGCTTCCTGGACCGCTGCGGGCGGTTGCCTGTCGCGTCAGCCCGCGTGCGTGCCCGACGCCGGCGCGATCGGCGACGCCCGCGCTGGCGACGCGCCCCGCGAACGTGCGGGCGGCCCGTCGAGTACCGCCGCTGGACCGGTGCGGGCGAGGCGCCGGTCTCACCCGGCGCGCAGTGCCTCGCGGTCGTTGGCGAAGCGGTCGTGTCTGGCGTAGGTGCGGTCGCCGCCGTTGCGGGCGATCGAGCCGCGGACGAGGCGGGTGCGGACGCGGGCGCCGACGTTCTCGTGCAGCCGGGTGGCGCCGGGGATGACTCGGCGCGGGACTTCCAGCGCGCCGTTGAGCACGGCCGTGGCCAGCACGGC
The DNA here is from genome assembly GCF_900215415.1 of Nocardia amikacinitolerans. Taxonomy (NCBI): domain Bacteria; kingdom Bacillati; phylum Actinomycetota; class Actinomycetes; order Mycobacteriales; family Nocardiaceae; genus Nocardia; species Nocardia amikacinitolerans. The sequence goes on from NZ_OBEG01000004.1 coordinate 238,012, forward strand.
GGACTGGAAGAAGCGGCTGTCGGGCAGGCCGAGGAAGTCGGCGTTGGTGCGGCCGAGCACGATTCGGCTGTAGGCGACCATGTACCGGGTGAGCAGGTGGCGGATCGCGCGTTGCGCCGGGGTGCGGTCGCCGACGAACAGTCCGCCAGCGGCGGGGATCAGCGCCTGGGCCAGGCGCTGGGAGTCCTCGTCGGGGATGAACTCGGTGTCGGCCAGGATCCAGAAGGAACGCCAGGTGTCGGTCTCGCAGGTCGGCAGGATCTGCGGGTCGATGCCGAGCAGGAAGCCGATGTAGCGCCACAGCTGGAAGACTGCGTCCTTCTCCTGAGCGGAGAACCGCAGACCGAGCGCCTGCGCGCCGACCAGGTTCGCCATCGAGAACAGGCCGAGAGTTCCGACGGTGAGCACCTGGTTGACCGGCTGATCCCAGGCCACGTAATCCCAGTCCGGACGGCGGTTCATGCCCGAGCGCACCAGCGCGTGCATCAGCCGCACCCGCAGCACGCTCTGATAGCCGACCCCGTTGCGTTCCAACGAGCCGGGCGTCGTGACGTCGAGCCACCACTGGGTGGTCTCGGCGAGCCTGCGTGGCGCCATCGCGTCCAGATCGCCTGTGCCGACCAGCGTCTTGTCCGCGCGGGACGCGAGATACCCGCCCATCAGCGCGAACATCCCCATCGCGATGCCACCCCAGACGCTGGTCCGGCCGACGACCCGCGCCCCGCGCTCGATCTTGGTCCGGTCCAGCCAGTACGGCTCGGCCTCCACCTGCTCGAAGAACGCGCGCAGCTCTTTCGGCGCGTCGGGCACCGAGGCGATGCCGTGCACGAGGGCGGTCTCGAACATCCGGCGCCCCTCGCCGACCGGCAGCCGCTGGATCATCGCCACCACGTCGTCCGCGAGGGGATCGCCGACCTGGGCGAACCGGCGGAAGGAATCCCGCTGCGCCGCGGTGCAGCGCAGATCGCCCGGGGCGAGCACCGGCACCGCGTACTTGAAGGGGAACTCGGTGAACAGCTTCGGAGTCGGCAGGAACTTCCGGTTGTCATGCGCCATTGCATTGCACCCATCACTTCGAGGTTCGCGCCGCTTGCAGCGCGTTCTGAGTAGACCGTCCCACAAATCGGCATATCTGGCAATACGCTCTGCCAGAATCGCTTGCCGCGGAGCGTCGGGGCACAATGCCGCAGCGGAATGCGGAACGGCCCGACTCGAAGAGCGACCGATCACCTCTGTCCCGCGACGGATCGCACCGTACGACGCGGCAACCAGGCCGGGGTCAGTGCGGCGATCGCCAACATCACCAAGCCGAGCAGCGCCAGCGTCGTCGCCATCGAAAACCGGATCGTCGCCAGCGCGACGAACCCGAAGATCACCAGCGACACCACCTCAGAGAGCAGACCGGACACCGACGTCACGGTCGCGCGAGCCGGTCCCTCGATCGCGTCCTGCAACCGCGATTCGGCGACCACCTCCGCGTTGAGCACCACGCCGTAGCCGATGCCGATCGCGGTGAAACCGATGCCGGTCAGCAGGTACACGGCGTCCGGACGATCGGCGGCCAGCCCCGAGACCAGGGAGCCGCCGATGAACAGCAGACCGCCCACGCCGACGGCCAGCGCGATGGTGCGTGCGGACAAGCGCGCCGTACGACCCGCGAGCAGCGAGCCGGTGAGCGAACCGACCACCGTGAGCCCGACCAACAGCGGCACAACCACGGTCGGCGCGCCCGCGGACTGGGCGAGCAGCGCGAAGTACTCGTCGTAGGCGGTGATGCCGAACAGCAGCGCACCGAGCAGCACGCCGTTGCGTACCCGGCGCACCCGGACCGCCTCGCCGACGCCGGTGCGCAGCATCGTGAGATAGCGGGCGAGAACACCGCGGCTGCCACCGGCACGGGCCGCCGCGCGTCCGTCGACCGGCACCACGGGATGACCCGGCACCGCCGCGACCACGCCCGGCACGGTGGCGCCCACGTCGGCCGCGTCCTCGTCGATGTCCTCGACCGACGCCGCCTTGGGCGCGCTCGGCAGCGACACCGCGACGAGCACGTGCAACGCCGCGATCGCCACGCTGGACCAGCCGACCAGCGCGTACCCGCCCACCGCGTACAGCGGCGTTGCGGCCAGGATCGCCACGACAACCGCGCCTTCCGCCGCCGCCCGGGCGTAACCCATGATGCGTGGATAGACGGCGGGTTCACCCCTGGCGACCAGGTCGTCGTAGATCAGCGCCTCGAACGTGCCCGACTCCAGCGCGCTGGACACACCCCACAGCACGAAGCCGATCGCGAAGCCCGGATAGGACGGCGCGACGGTCCACAACGTGAACGCGCCGAGCACCAGCACGCCGCTGAGAATCAGCAAGCCGCGCCGGGACACCGTGTCGGCCCAGGCGCCCGAGGGCACCTCCAGGACGAACGCGGTGATCGACCACAGTGCGAGCAGCGAGGAGATCTGCGCGGTGTTCAGGCCGTGTTCGGCGAACAGCAGCGCGTACAGCGCGTAGAGCGGGATGAGGTCGCGCGATCCCTTGAACAGCACCGCACGCGCGGTGAGACCACGGACACCGTGATCACGACCCCGTCGCGTCGAGGGTGCGCGAGAAGCTCAATAACCGTTGATGATCAAGCGCATGTCCTTCAGCTTCGACGCCGGGCCGCGTCCGCGTCAAGCGATTTTCGCCGACTCAGCCGAGCGGAAGCCAGCCGTTCGCCGCGGGCATCGGATCGTCGCCGATCTCCCGACCGGCGAAACCGGAACCGACCCGGCCCTGCCCCTCGTTCAGGTCGTTGATCAGCTCCGCGACCGGATGCGAATCGCTGTAGTGGTACCCCTGGGCGAGCGCGAAACCGAGCTCGGTCAGCACCGCGGCCTGGTATTCGGTCTCCACGCCCTCGGCGATGACCTGGAGGTCGAGCGCGCTGCTGAGCGCGGCGATCACGCCGAGCAGCGGCGGGGCCGGGGAATCCGAGCGGATGGCCGCTACGAAGGACTGGTCCACCTTGATGATGTCGCTCGGCAGGGTGGCGAGGCGGCTGAGCGAGGAGTAGCCGGTGCCGAAGTCGTCGATGGCGATGCGCACGCCCCGGTCCCGCAGGGTGTGCAGATTCGCGATGGCGGTCTGGGATTCGGCGGCCAGTTCGCTCTCGGTCACCTCGAGCACCAGTTGGTCGGCGGGCCATCCGGTGCTGGCGAGGATGTCGGAAACCCGGTCGGCGTAACCGGTTTCGGCCAGTTCCAGCCCGCTGACGTTGACGTTGAGCGTCAGATCCAGCTGCGCGAAGGTCTCCTGCAACCGGGCCGCGTCGGCGCAGGCGCGGCGCAGCACGAGTTCGTCCAGATCGGAGATGAGGTCGTATTCCTCCGCGACCCGGATCAGCCCCTCGGTGGTCACGTCCGGCTGCGCGCTGGACGACCAGCGAAGCAGCGCCTCGACGCCGACCGCCTTGCCGCCGCCCTCGGTCAGGCTGACGATCGGCTGGTAGTGCACGTCCAGCGCGCCGCGGTCGATGGCCTCGCGCAGTTCGACGGCGAGCGGCAGCTGCCTGGAGGACTCCAGCACGGTCCGGTTGCGACCCGCCTGCTTCGCCCGGTACAGACCGACGTCGGCACGGCTCACCAGCAGCGAGCCGGACTCGCCCGGCTGCCACGACGTGACACCCGCCGAGCAGCCGGTGGTGACGGCCGCACGCAGCTGCTCGGTGAGCAGGATCGCGGCCTGTTCGGTGGTGTTCGGCAGCAGCAGCGCGAAGGCGTCGCCGCCGTAGCGGGCCAGCCGCTGTTCCTCGGACAGCAGCTTGGACCAGGTGTCGGCCACGCGCTGCAAGACCGCGTCGCCCGCGCGGTGGCCGAGGTGATCGTTGATCTTCTGGAAACGGTCGAGGTCGACGAGCACCAGCGACAGACTTTGCCCGTTGCGGGTGGCCTGCTCGATCGCGGTGTTCAGCGCGCGGTCGAAACCGCGGCGGTTCAACAGACCGGTGAGCACGTCGATATCGGCTTCCGAAGCCATCCTGGTCAGGATGCCCACGACCACGCCGACACCGAACGTCACCCCAGCCGGGATCAGACCGGACCACCACGGCAGGTCGCGCGCGGGCAGCACCCACAGGCACAAGGCCATGGCGAAGGCGATGTGCGCGGCCGCCTGCGACCACCGGAAGAACAGGGCCGCGTCGCAGGCGACGAAGACGTAGAACGAGGCGAGGCTGATCCCGCCGACCGTGTTCGGGAACGAGTGCACCGCGATCGTCACCAGCACGGTCGCGATCGCCACGTAGCCGTGGTGGATGGAATGCGGAAGGCGCGGACCCCACGCGAGCAGCGTCAGACCCAGCACCAGCGCGATCGCCGCCGCCGTACCGACCAGTGGCCGATTACCCTCATCGCCCGGTGCGATGGCCGTGATCACCAGGCCAAGCACACCACCCATGACGTAGAACGCCCCGGTGGTTCGAGCCATGACCATTGCCGTCGCCAGCGCCGATGCCGCCCGCACCCGGGTTCGGGTATCGCCGCGCGCCCCGATTCCTCGCACGGGGAACAGCCTAGACACAACGCATCTCACTGGTTGCCACATCCCCGGAATCCGGCATGGCGAACCAGTGGCTATTGCCCGTGGTCAGCTCCCCGGGCGCAGCACCTCGGTGCCGACGAACGGTACCAACGCCTCGGGCACCCGCACCGAACCGTCGGCCTGCTGGTGGTTCTCCAGCATCGCGACGATCCAGCGCGTTGTCGCGAGCGTTCCGTTCAAAGTGGCTGCGATCTGCGGTTTTCCGTTCTCGTCGCGGTAGCGCACAGCGAGGCGACGGGCCTGGAAGGTGGTGCAGTTCGAGGTCGAGGTGAGCTCGCGGTAGGTCCGCTGGCTCGGCACCCAGCCCTCGCAGTCGAACTTGCGCGCGGCCGAGCTGCCGAGGTCGCCCGCCGCGACATCGATGATGCGGTAAGGCACCTCGATGGCCGCGAGCATCTCGCGCTCCCAGTCCAGCAGGCGCCGGTGCTCGGCGTCGGCCTGGTCGGGCGTGGTGTAGACGAACATCTCGACCTTGTCGAACTGGTGCACCCGGATGATGCCGCGGGTGTCCTTGCCGTAGCTGCCCGCCTCGCGGCGGAAGCACGACGACCAGCCCGCGTACCGCTTGGGGCCGCCGCTGAGATCGAGGATCTCGCCCGAGTGGTAGCCGGCCAGCGGCACCTCCGAGGTGCCGACCAGGTACAGGTCGTCGTCGGCCAGGTGGTAGACCTCCGCCGAGTGCTTGCCGAGGAAGCCGGTGCCCGCCATGATCTCCGGGCGAACCAGCACCGGCGGGATCATCATGCTGAAGCCGTTGGCGACGGCCTTCTGCGCGGCCAGCTGGAGCAGACCGAGCTGCAACAGCGCGCCGTAACCGGTCAGGAAGTAGAACCGGGCGCCCGACACCTTGGCGCCGCGCTCCATGTCGATCAGGCCGAGCGACTCGCCGAGCTCCAGGTGGTCCTTCGGCTCGAAATCGAATTCGCGCGGCGTGCCGATGGTTTCGAGGACGATGTAGTCGTCCTCGCCGCCCGCTGGCGCGCCGTCCTGCACGACGTTCGAGATCGCGCGGTGCGCGGCGTCCAGGTCGGCGTCGGCGGCGTGCTGGGCCGCCTCGGCCTCCTTGACCTTCACCGACATCTCCTGCGCCTGCGCAAGCAGCGTGGGGCGCTCCTCCTTGGACGCCTTGCCGACCAGCTTGCCCATCGCCTTGTGCTCGGCGCGCAAGTTGTCGGCGGTGGCGACCGCGGCGCGGCGCGCGGCGTCCGCCTCCAGGAGGGCGTCGACGAGGGCGGGGTCTTCGCCGCGGGCGCGCTGCGAGGCGCGCACCACGTCGGGGTCTTCCCGCAGGAGTCGGAGGTCGATCATGGGCTATCAGCCTAGTCGGCGGGCCCTCGGCACTTCACCCCGATATCGGTCTGCGGGTCCAGCGGGTCCGATCGGCGTGGCTCGGACTTCCGCTCTGACCGCCGATGGACTCCGATCAGGGTGCTCCCCCGACCTGTTTGCGCCGATATGTCCAGTTCCGGGCCGCTCGGGCCGCGGCGCGCGCATAGTTGGCTTGTGGGCACGACTTTCGACGAGACGACCATCGACAACGCCATGGCCGACCTGGCCGCGGGCGAGAAGACCTGGGCGGCCACCCCGCTGCGCAAGCGCAGGGAACTGCTCGACGAGCTCCACAAACGCACCGGCCGCTTCGCGGGCGACTGGGTGCGGGCAGCGCGCACCGTCAAGGACCTGGACGCGGACTCGCCGCTGGTCGGCGAGGAGTGGATGTCCGGCCCGCTGACGCTCTTGCAGGCCACCGCCGCCCTGTCTGCCAGCCTGGCGAAACTGGAGACCGGGCGCAGTCCGCTGGAGGGCGTCCGGCTGACCACCGCGCCCGGCGACCGGGTCGCGGTGCCGATCATGCCCCTCGACGTCTACGACCGGCTGCTGCTCAGCGGCTTCCGCGGCGAGGTCTGGCTGCGACCCGGGGTGGATGCCGCGACGGCGCGCCGCAAGGCCGGACTCGGTCAGCTCGATCCCGCCGCCACGGGCGGCATCGGAGCGGTGCTCGGCGCGGGCAACATCACCTCGATCCCGCCGCTGGACACGCTCTACGAGCTGTACGCGCACAACCGCGTGGTCGCGCTCAAGCTCAACCCGATCACCGATCCGCTGTTCACGGTGTTCGAGATGATCTTCGCGCCGTTCATCGAGCTCGGCGTGCTGCGCATCCTGGTCGGCGGCGCGGAGGCGGGCGGCTATCTGGTGCGCCACCCCGATGTCGCGCACGTGCACATGACGGGAAGCGCCAACACCCACGACGCGATCGTCTGGGGACGCGGGGCCGAGGCCGAGGCGAACCGCCGCGCGGGCACGCCGCTCCTGGACAAGCCGATCACCAGCGAGCTCGGCGGCGTCTCCCCGACCATCGTCGTCCCCGGCGAATGGTCCGACGCCGACCTGAGCTACCAGGCCCAGCACATCGCGACCCAGCGGCTGCACAACGGCGGCTACAACTGCGTCGCGGCGCAGGCGGTCGTGCTCGGCGCGGACTGGCCGCAGAAGGATCGCTTTCTCGACGAACTGCGCACGGCGCTCGAGCTGGCGCCGCAACGGACGGCCTACTACCCGGGCAGCGACAGCCGCGTCGCCGACGCGCTCGCCTCGTATCCGACGGCGGAGCGACTCGGCCAGGGCCGGGTGCTGATCGACGGTCTGCCGTCGGCCGAAACGCCCCTGCTGCGCACCGAGTACTTCTCGCCGGTGCTCGGCGTTGTCGAGCTGCCCGGGCGCGGCGGCGAATTCCTCCAGGGTGCGGTCGATTTCGCCAACAACGAGCTGACCGGAACGCTCGGCGCCAACGTACTCGCCGATCCCGCGACGATCGGCAGGCTCGGCATCGCCTTCGAGCGCGCGGTGGAACGTCTTCGCTACGGGACCGTCGCGGTGAACGCCTGGACCGGCCTCGCCTTCCTGTCACCGCGCGCGAGCTGGGGCGCCTTCCCCGGGCACACCATCGACGACGTGCAGAGCGGAATCGGCGTGGTGCACAACGCCTTCCTGCTCGACGACGTCGAACGCACCGTGGTGCGCGGACCGTTCCGGCCCGCGCCGCGCTCGCTGCTCGGCGGCGAACTCGCGCTCTCGCCCAAGCCGCCGTGGTTCGTCGACAACAGCACCGCCGCCACGACCGGGCGCAAGCTAACCGAGTTCTACACGGACCGGAATCCGGCGCGGCTGCCCGGATTGTTCCTCTCCGCGTTCCGCGGCTAGACGCGCGGATTCGGCCAGGTCGTGGCACCGGAGGGCAGACGCTGCCATGATGGACCGCGATGTCCTCCGATGATGTGTCCCAGACTCCGCAGCCCGAGAAGTCGCCGGCTGGTGCATCGGCGCGCTCGGGTTCGTTCCCTCGATCCTTGGCGTCCGCGCGCCAAGCGCTGGCCGACGGCGGCGGGCTGCACCTGTCCGCGCCGACGCTGCGCTGGGGTCTGCTCGCCGTCGCGGCGGGCGCCGTCACCGCGGCCCTGGTCACGCTGTTCGTGACCGGCTTCGAGAACGAGGCGGGCCTGGAAGCGCACAACCCTGGCGCGCCCGCGCACACCGTGCTGGACAAGGAGTTCGGCACCGCGGCCAAGGGCGACTGCCTGAGCTGGACCAAACCCGACCGCAGCGACCTGGTGAAGGTGTCCTGCGGCAGCAGGCATCTGTTCGAGGTCGCCGCCGACATCGACATGAGCAGGTACCCGGGCGTGGAATTCGGCCCAGGCTCGCGCTTTCCCGACTCGCTGCGGCTCACCGAGCTCAAGGAAGAGCACTGCGTGCCCGCGGTGCAGCAGTACATGAACGGGAAGTTCGACCCGCGCGGGCGCTACGTCGTCGGGCTGATGTACCCGAGCCCGGAGGGCTGGAAGAACGGCGACCGCACCCTGCGCTGCGGTCTCCAGTTCTCCGGCAGCACCGGGACGCCGCTGCCGTCCCAGGGCAGCGCGGTGGAACACGACCAGTCTCGGGTCTTCCAGGCGGGCACCTGCCTCGGCATCAACCAGAATCTGCCGACCGACCCGGTGGACTGCGCGCAGGCGCACGCGGTGGAGATCGTCGCGACCGTCGATCTGGGCGCGCATTTCACCGGCGGTCCGCCCGCCAAGGAAGAGCAGGACAAGTACGTCGAGGAGCAGTGCGCCAACGCGGCCACCGAGTACCTCGGCTCCCCCGAGGCGATCCGCGACAAGACGCTGACGCTGTTCTTCGACTACGTCGACGCGCGCAGCTGGCTCGCGGGCAGCCGCAAACTGGACTGCATGATCGGCAAGGGCACCGACCGCGAGGGTTTCGCGCCCATCACCGGTTCGGCAAAGGGCGAGATCCTGATCAACGGCCAAGCCCCTGTGCCGCCGCCGAATTCGGGTCGCTCCACGCCCGCTCCGCTGCCCGGCGCCGCCCCGCTGCCGCCGCAACCACGGCCGAGGTAGGGCGCGCGAATTCATGGCGGTCTTCATGTCCGAGGACCGGTTCGAGGAACTGGTCTCCGACGCACTGGATTTGATCCCGGACGAGCTCGCGCGTGCCATCGACAATGTGGTCGTGCTGATCGAACCGCGCAATATGGAAGACCCGCATTTGCTCGGGCTCTATCACGGAATCGCGTTGACCGAGCGGGACAGTCAGTACGGCGGCTCGCTGCCCGACACGGTCACCATCTATCGCGACGCGATTCTGGAGATCTGCGCCGACGACGAAGAGGTCGTCGAGGAGGTCGCGATCACTGTGATCCACGAGATCGCACACTATTTCGGCATTGACGAAGACCGGTTGCATCAGCTGGGATGGGGCTAGTCTTGACCAAGTCGTCGGTGCGAGCCGCGTTCATCCGGACGGACACGGTGCGCAGGGGAGCGCGGGCGGCTGGCAAGATCGCAAAGAAGTAGGGGATTCGATGGAACCGATCGCGTGGCTGTCGCGTCCTATCACTCGTAGGGGGAATTCTCGTGGTTCCGCCCCATAGCCGCCACTAGAAGGAGTCGAGTAATGGTTGGCCACGTTTCGATCTCGCCCGAGGTCATCCTCGCCGCCGCTGCCGAGCTGGACTTGCTGGCCGAACGACTGGCCGCCGCCGCGGCGGTCACCGCCCCGGCGACGCACGTCCTCCCGTCCGGCGCCGACGAGGTGTCGCTGCTCGCCGCCCACCACTTCAACAAGGCCGCCGCGACGCACGACGGCTCCGTCGCCCAGGGCATTCTCGAGTTGCACCATGCCGCAGCCGTTCTGCGTATGCAGCTCGCCACCCACGTCGCCGAGGACGTCGTCAAGGCGGGCGTGATGCGCGGCGTCGCGGGCACCATCGGCGCCTGATCGCGGACATCGAAACACAAGGGGAGAAACAAACATGACCGCAGGTATCACCGGGGTGTTCTGGCTGCCCCGCATGGCCGAAGTGAATTCCGCGCTGCTGCATTCGGGCGCGCACGCCGTACCGATCTCGGCCGCCGCCACCGCGTGGGGCGGTCTCACCGCGGCCTGGGTCGACGCGACCGCGACCGTCACCCGCGTGATGGCCGAGCTGGGCGTCGGCATGCAGGGCGTCAACGGCATCGCGGCGCTGTCCCGGCTTGTCGGATTCACCGGCTGGGCGGAGCAGCAGGGCGTCATGGCCGCCTCGATGGGAGCGAAGGCCGCGGCGAACGCCACCGCCTACACCGTTGCCGCGCTGACCATGCCGAGCCCGCCCGAGATCATCGCCACCAACACCGCCGTCTTCGTCTCCGCGAACCCCGCGGGCGCGGTGTCGGGCGCGTGGGAGGCGGCCGAACTCGCCAAGCACGCGATGGACATTCGCGCCGCGCTGGTCATGGAGACCTACGAGGCAGCGACCACCGCGACCGTCACCACCCCCGGCGAGTTCTACAACCCGCCGCCGATCGCCAACGGCGCGGGCACCGCGGACCCCGGCTCGGCCGAGGCCACCTTCCAGGGTGACCCGGTGCAGTCGGCCATCGCGACCGCCGTCTCGGTGGTGAACAACCCGGCCGTCGCCAGCGCGGCGACCCAGGTGGCCAACGTGGCGGGCACCGTCGCCACCGGTGGCGTGAGCACCGTCGGCAACATCGGCGCCAACGCGATCGCGGCGGTCACCAGCGCTGGCGCGCCGAGCGTCGCGCCCGCCGCGCCGATGACGTTGATGGCGGGCGGCATGGCGGGCGCCGCGGCGACCACCACCTCGACCCGCTCGGCGACCTTCGGACCGAGCGTCAACCTGAACAACGGCTCGCTGAAGCTGCCGGACGGCTGGGGTTCTGGTCTGCCGACCAACGCGCCCGCCGCCGCTCCGATGGCCGAGGTCGTCGCCAGGGTCGATGCCGCGCCGGTCCGTCCGGCCGCCACCAACCCGGCTGGCAGCCCGCTGCTCGGCAACGCGCGCGGCGCCGAGGACGACGAGTCGGAGCACAAGGGCGCGGACTACCTGCGTGGCGATCACTTCACCGACGGTCGTTTCTCCGCCGACGGTGTCATCGGCGCCGACCCTGCCGGGACGGCTAAGTGACGATTCTGGGTGCGGGCCGCGGCCCGTCGATGCTCGGGGGCGTCACGTTGTCGCTCGACGAAATGCAGTTCCTCCTGGAGAAACTGGAGATCGACGAGCTTCCCGTCGTGCTGCAAGCGATGGGTCGCTACGACAACCAGACCGACCACGACGCCGCGATGGACGTGGCCGCCCAGTCGCTCGTCGAGCGGGACTTCCTGATCGACGGCATCGTCCACCGGGAACTCGAGGACCGGCTGCGGACGCTGTACCGGCCGCACTGGGTGCTCGCGCTGCGGTGGAACGTCGAGGGGCAGGTCAGCCGGTTGTGTCTCGCGAAGGGTGACGACCTGGTGGTCGTCGCCCTCCGCGGGCCGGAGTCCTACGTCATCGACGAGGTGGAAGAGGATCTGCCGGGACCGATCGTCGCGGCGCTCGGTCCGGCCGAGCCGCTCGAGCTGGAAAGCATGAACGCCGAGACCGAGTTGCTCGCACCGATCTTCAACGAGACCGGCGACGCCGCGGCGACGGCCAACCGGTTGGCGAAGGTGTGCAACCCGAACCGCGACGCGCAGGCGCTGGCTTCGGCGCTTGTCGAAATCCATTCGCACGCGCAGATTTCCGGCGTCGCGTACGGCGACGGGACCCGGGACATCTCGGACAACCACATCGCGATCTTCAACACGCGCGGCGGGCGGTTCCTGATCACGGCCAGCGTCGCCGACGACGGGACGAAGTGGTCGTCGATCAGTTCCGGGACGACGGCGCGGCTGCGGACGGCGTTGCTGGACCTGATGAATTCGCTGCCGGAGCGGGAGGACTTCCCGCAGACCGCGGCGAAGTAGTGCGGAGCCGATCCTCGAGGATCGGCGGTACGAGGATGGCAACGGCGACGATTCGAGGGCGGGGTGCTGCGCCGGACCGCAAAGTCGGGGGGGTGCCGCGGCGGTTTACCGCCCGGCGCAAAGACTGCGGCGAAGGCGGGGTACCGCTCAGCCCATCGGGTCGTCGGCGGTGGGTGAGACCTCGTAGCCGAAGGGCGGGACGAAGCGGCCCCAGCGGATGCAGTCCCAGCCGCCGTCGGGGCGCGGGACCAGCTCGATGGTTTCGGTGTTGTCGAGGTGGTTGTTCGTGGTGAACGGCGGCGCAACGCCGCTGAGGGTGCGCGCGACCAGTCGCATCGCCGCGCCGTGGTTGACCAGCAGCACGTCGCCGCCGCCCGCCTCGGGCAGCAGGAAGGACGTGCGCAGCGTCTCGATGACCGGGAGGAATCGCGCGAGGACGTCCTCGCCGGATTCACCGCCGGGCACCCGCTCGGTCAGGTCGCCCTCGTGCCAGGCGCGGTAGATGCGCTGGAAGGTCCGGTGCGCGTCGGGGTCGTTCAGGCCTTCCAGTTCGCCGACCTGGACCTCGTGCACGTCGTCGAGGACGTCGGCCGCCACGCCCGTCGCCGCTTCGATGTAGCTCGCGGTCTGCCTGGCGCGCAAGGCGGCCGAGGAGAGCAGCGCGCGCGGCGGCGCGAGCAGGTTCGAACCGAACGTCTTCGCTTGGGCCGCACCGCGTTCGGTCAATGGCAGCCCGGGCACCCTGGTGTCGAGAATCTTTGCGACGTTGCCTTCGGTCTCGCCGTGCCGGACCAGGATCAGCTTGCCCGCGATCTCGTTCATAAGTCCGCCACCCCCTTTCGTAACTGAGTCAGCCACTCCGCGGCCGCCTCGTCGGACGGCGGCGGCGTCCCGGTCGCCGAAGTCGCGGGCCAGGAACCGAGGAAGCGGATCCGAGCCGTGCGGTGCAGCGCCTTGAGCGCCTCGGCCACCGCGGTGTCATCGATATGCCCGACGCAGTCGAGATAGAACCGGTAGGTGCCCATTCCCGTTCGGGTGGGCCGGGATTCGATCCTGGTCAGGTCGATGCCGCGCGTCGCGAACTCGGCGAACGCGCGCATCAGCGAGCCGGGCTCGTTCGCCAGCTCCAAGACGATCGAGGTGCGGTCGACACCGGTCGGGGCCGGCGCCACGCGCGGCCTGGTGACCAGCACGAAGCGGGTGATCGCCTGCTCGTGATCGGCCACCCCGGAAGCCAGTGCGGTCAGCCCGAGCCGCTCCCCCGCCAGCGCGGTGGAGACCGCGGCGTCGGCGCGGCCGGCCGCGACGTCCTCGGCGGCGGCGGCATTCGAGGCCGACGTGTAGATCTCCGCGTCGGGCAAGCGCCGCGCGGTCCACATCCGCACCTGTGCGGCGGCCACCGGGTACGCGGCGAGCGTGCGCACGTCGGCCAGCTCGGTGCCCGGCCGCGCCAGAATGGTGAAGCTGACCTCCAGCTCCGTTTCCGCGACGATCTGCAATCGCGGCCCGATCGCCAGCGAATCCAGCGTGGCCGAGATCGACCCCTCCACGGAGCTCTCGATCGGAACGACCGCGCCGTCGACATCGCCGGACCGGATCAGCTCCAGCGCCGCGCCCTGACTGGGCGCGGCGACCCGCTCGACAGGTCCGTCGAAGACCGCCGAGGACTCGAGCTTGGCGAGGGCCATCTCGGTGAAGGTTCCGGACGGTCCGAAATACGCGATGCGCGGCACCCCTACGACATTACAAGCGGTGACGACACAGCAAACCGGATCGTGGGGGGCGGGTCTGCGGCGAAGCACCGAAACCGACGACCGCTCACGGAGCGAGCACTCCCAGCGCGCGACGAACCGGCTCCGGCTCGGCGGTCTCCACGGCGAGCAGAACGCCCCGAACGGCCTCGACCGCGGGCGGTTTCAAACCGGTCAAGAACGCGATGTCCGGCCGAACGAGCGCATCCCGAATGTCGTCCCCGCACAATGCCGCAGCGGTCGCGGCGACGATGGCGACCGCGCGCTCACCGTCATCCGTGCGCGCGACGAATCCGGTGTCGGAATGCGCGATGGCGGCGAGGAAGTCGGCGATGTCGGAGTCGGGAGCGTCGGCGTCCAGAGTCGGGGCCTCGGGTACGGAGCCGACGGGGCGGACGAGCCCGTCGACCAGGCTGCGGCGGGCCGGGGTGGACAGCGCGACCAGCACCGGTTCGTTCGCGCCGTTGCCTGCCGTCGGTGTCGCATCTACCACGAGATCACCGTAGCGGGCCCAGATCCTGGAATCAGCCGGAAGGTAACGCTTGCAGATCGAGGTCGGCTCACTTAGCTTAGGTTTACCTAATCAACGCCGCCGCCATCACCACGGAGGTCCGCATGCCGAATCCGACCGTCGCGCCTACCACCGCCGAGCGGGTGCGCAGCGCGTGCGCCAACGCGGAGCAGGCGGTTCTCGCGCTGCCGGGTATCGACCCGACCCCGACGTCGGTGCACCACCTGCGCCAGTGCGGGGATGTGGTGATCGCGGTGCCGAACGGCTCGCTCGCGGCGGTGCTGACCGGTAACTCCGGGCCAGGTGGCGCGGCGGCGGTGCTCGAACTCACCGATCACGCGCCGCTGCCGCTGCGCGAGCCGGTCCGCGCCCTGGTGTGGTTGCGCGGGACCGTGCGCGCGGTGCCCGCGCAGGCCCAGCGCGTGCTGGCGGGCGAGGTCGCCAAGGACAACCCGGACCCCGCGCTGCTCGACGTCGGACACACCGCCACGCTGCTGCGCCTGGTGATCAGCAGCGCCGTCATGGCCGACTCCACCGGCGCCGAAGCGGTCTGCGTCGAGGAGTTGCGGCTCGCTGAGCCGGACCCGTTCTGCACGATGGAATCCGCCTGGTTGCAGCACATGGACGCCGACCACGCCGACGTCATCGCCCAGCTCGCCCGGCATCTACCGCCGCGCCTGCAGACCGGCACCGTGCACCCGCTCGCCATCGACCGCTACGGCGTCACCCTGCGCGTCGAAGGTCACGACGGCGACCACGACTTCCGCCTCCCGTTCAGCGCCCCGGCCAACGACGTCGAATCCCTCAGCCGCGCCGTCCGCACCCTGGCGGGTTGCCCCTTCCTCAACGGCATCCGCCGCATGTGACCGCCCTCCGCACATCGCTGTCGCGGCCCTCGAACGCGGACCCGTCGCTAGATTCGACGCATGCGTGCTGAGTCGGATGCCCCCGGCGAATCCGAGTTGACCGACCGGGAGCGTCTCGGGATTCGGATCGAGATCGCGATCGTGCTGACCGTGACCTTCGGGTTGAGTGGGGTCAGCGCGGCGCTCTCGCTGGTGGACAGCGCGCTCGGGCCGGGCGGCGTCGGTGGGCGGACGGTCGCGCTGAACGCCTCGCGCTCCGACCACTCGCTGATCGATCTGCTGTTCCAGTTGCTCGGGGTGTTGCGGCTGGCCGGGTGGGCGGCGCTTGGTCTGTACCTGTTGTGGCGCAGCGGGATCGGGCCGCGAGTGATCGGGCTCGCGCGGTTCCGTCCGAAGTCGGACGGGCTGCCCGGGCTGGTATTGGCCGCGATCATCGGGTTGCCCGGCCTCGGTCTGTATCTGGCCGCGCACGCGATGGGGTTCAGCGTGACGATCGTGCCGAGTTCGCTGGACGAGCACTGGTGGCGGCTGCCCGTGCTGATCCTGTCCGCCTGCGCGAATTCGTTCGCCGAGGAGATCCTCGTGGTCGCGTACCTGATCACGCGGCTGCGCAGGCTGGGCTGGACGGAGAATTCCGCGCTGGTGGCCTCGGCGCTGTTACGCGGCAGCTATCACCTCTACCAGGGGCTCGGCGGCGGTCTGGGAAACCTCGTGATGGGTTTGATCTTCGGCCGCTACTGGCAGCGCACCAACCGGCTGTGGCCGCTGATCTTGGCGCACGCGACCATCGACGCGGTCGCCTACATCGGCTACACGGCGCTGCGCGGACACGTTTCCTGGCTGCCGTAACGGAATCACCCGGCCGGGTGATTATGGGAGAAACCCCATGCCGCCCCCGATCAGTAGAGTCAGTGTGATGAACGGCGACGACCCCCGCGATGCGCGGACGCGCCGGGTGCCGCCGCCGCAGGGCCGACCCGGCGTGCCGCGACCACCCCAACCGGGCGGCGCCGTCCCGCCCCGAGGCGCAGTTCCACCTCCGGACTCCGGTCGAGGAGCCAACCCACCGCACGTCCGGCCTCCTGAGCACGGCCGTGCGAATCCATCGCACGGCCGCGAGCCCGTCCAGCCCCCTGAACACGGCCGGTCCAACCCGCCGCGCGGCCGCGATGGCGTCCCGCCACAGCGCCACTCCGCACGACCGCCACAGGGTGGCAACCCCTCGCCGCCGGGCCACGCCGCAGCGCCGCCGCCAGGTCGAACCCCGCACGGCGGTGCCGCAACGCCGGGAGGTCGAGCGACCCCGCGATCGAGCCACGCCGGTGCGCCGCCGCACGGCCGCGCCCCCGTCCCGCCACCACCGCATGGCCGAGGCACTGCCTCGCGCTCGGGCGGGGCCGCCGACGCGCCCAAGGATCACGCCGCTCCCGGCCACCCCGTCGCGGGCCACGGAGGACCCCCGCCGTACGGACAACCCGGCCGCATCGAACGAACCACCAAGATCCTTCGCCGCGACGGCGCCGACCCGCAGCAACTCGCCTACTCACAGGTCCCCCAGGAGTCGCACGAAGCACCCCCGCGAATGCGCAAAGCCGAACCCGAGTACGCGCCGACGCAACAACCGGAGCCGTTCCACGATCCCGTCCCGCGCGCCCACACCCCCAGCCCGCGCGGACGCCGCGGCACTCCACCACCGCCGCCTCCTGCCGCGCCACCGCGCGCCGATCGCGCCCCGCGCCCGCGGCGCAAGCGGCGTCCTTTCCGGTGGTTCCTGGTGTTTCTGCTGCTCTTGGTCGTCGGCTCGGTCGCGGCGGTGATCAACCTGGACGGCAAGCTGACCCGTATCGACGCCTTGGCCGGATACACCGACCGGGTCGGCAACACCCCCGGCACCAACTGGCTGCTCGTGGGCTCCGACGGTCGCGGCGGGCTGTCCCCCGAACAGGAACAGGAGCTGGCCACCGGCGGCGAGGTCGGTCCGGAGCGCACCGACACGATCATGCTGGTGCACATCCCGAAGTCGGGCCCGACCACGCTGGTCAGCCTGCCGCGCGACTCCTACGTCGGCATCCCCGGCCACGGCAAGGACAAGCTCAACGCCGCGTTCGCGATCGGCGGGCCGCAGCTGCTCGTGCAGACGGTCGAGGTCGCGACTGGCCTGCGCATCGACCACTACGCCCAGATCGGCTTCGCCGGCTTCGCGGGCATCGTCGACACGCTGGGCGGCATCGACGTCTGCGTGCCCAAGCCCATCGACGACCCGCTCGCCGGGATCAACCTGGAGGCGGGCTGCCAGAAGCTGAACGGGCCCGACTCGCTCGGCTTCGTGCGGTCGAGGGCGACCGCGCTCGCCGATATCGACCGGATGAACAACCAGCGCCTCTTCATGGCCGCGCTGTTGCAGAAGGCGACCAGCGGCGCGACCCTGGCCAACCCGTTCAAACTGTGGCCGCTGGCGGGTGACACGGCGCGCTCGCTGAAGGTCGACGAGGGCGATCACATCTGGGACCTCGGCCGCCTCGGCTGGGCGATGCGCGGCGACACGGTCGCGACCACGGTGCCGGTCGGCGGTTTCGACGACGTCTCCGGCATCGGTAACGTGCTGCTCTGGGACAAGACGAAGGCGGGCGCGTTCTTCGAGGCGCTCGCGGACGACAGATCCATCCCGGAGGAGCTGCTCACGCGGTAGCGTCGGAGTATGTCCGACACCGATGGCGCCCTGTCGTTCCCGGCCCTGCTGCGCGATCAGATCCGGCACGGATTCACCGTCGCGCAGCAGTATCTGGCCGGTGCGGTCTACTTCGACGCGCACCGGCTCCCGCAGTTGGCTCGACATTGCTATGCCCGCTCGGAGGAGCACCGTGGCCACGCGCTGCGCATGGTGCAGTATTTGCTCGACCGGGATCTGGAGATCCGGGTCGGCGGTCTGGACTCGATCCGCTCCGACTTCGAATCCCCGCGCGCCGCAATGGCTTTCCTGCTCGAGGCGGAGCGCGAGTACACCGCGCGGGTGACCGCGCTCGCGAAGGCCGCGCGGGAGACCGGCGACTACCTCGGCGAGCGATTCACCCAGTGGTTCCTTAAAGCGCAGCTGGACAACGTCGCCCGGATGACGACGCTGCTGACGGTGCTCGACCGGGAGGGCAACCTGTTCGACGTCGAGCAGTTCGTGGCGCGCGAGGTACGCGCTTCCACAAAGCCAGACATTTCGGCCCCGAAAATGGCTGGCGCAGTGAACATTTAATTAGGCAATACTAGCCTCAATAAGGGTGCACTTGGATGACAGGCGCCCTGACCAGCGATAATGTGGCGACATGTCCAGCCATCCGGAATCCCCGAAAAGCAAGTTCCACAGCCTGCTCCACGACCAGATCCGGCACGAATTCAATGCCGAACACCAATACATCGCGATCGCGGTGTGGTTCGACAATGCGGATCTGCCGATTCTGGCAAAGCGGTTCTACGCGCAGGCCGTGGAAGAGCGCAATCACGCGATGATGATCGTGCAGTACTTCCTCGACCGGGATATCAGCGTCGAGCTTTCCGGCATAGATCCGGCGAAGTCCCATTTCGACGATGTTCGGGAACCGATCGCCCTGGCACTCAACCAGGAGAAGACCGTCACCGACCAGATCATCCGGTTGGCGAGCACGGCCCGCGAAGAGGGCGACTACCTCGGCGAGCAGTTCATGCAGTGGTTCCTCAAGGAACAGGTCGAAGAGGTCGCCCGTATGACGACGCTGCTCAACGTCGCCGACCGCGCCGGTTCGAACATGTTCGATCTGGAGAATTTCATCGCGCGGGAGATGAGTTCTCCGTCCGATGCTTCGGGCGCGCCCTCGACAGCGGGCGGCCACATCTAAAAGGGCTTTCGGCAGAACAAGCCCAGCTCTTCGCGACGAGCTGGGCTTGTTCGGACCGAGATGGTTGCCTCAGCTGGCGCTCAACGAGCTGAGCAGCGTCTTGAGCAGCGCAAGAATGGCTTCCATGGTGTTCCCTACTTTCCTCATCTGTGCGGTGCGGTAATCCGCACCATCACCAGTAACGGTGATGGGGAGAACTTATCCCGCGACAGGTCTGAAAGAAGGGTTTTTCACAAAAATGCTCCGGGAAATTTCCGGAGTCAGCGCAGGGTCACCTGACGCGAGCGCAGACCATCGCGCGAGCGGCGCTCGTCGGCGGTCAGCGGCGTGTCCGTGGCGAGCGCACCGAGCAGGCGGACGCCGAATTCGGCGGCGGGCTCGGTCCATTCGCTGGGGTGGCGCTCCGGATCCAGGTCGAACACCGGCACCAGCAGCCCGTGCGTGCGGAACGAGCCCGCGAAGCGCGAACCCTCGCCCATGTGCAGCCCGCCCGAGGCGTGCAGCCGGGCCAGCGCCAGCATCAGGTCGTCCTCGTTCTCCGGGCGGACCCAGCGCACATGCGCCTTCTCACCGGCGTCGACCCACCAGGCCGCGCCGACGGCGTCGCCGCCGAGCTCCAGCCGCGCCGACGGCATGATCGCCTGCTTGGCCTGCTCGATGGTCGCGGCCACCTGCGGATCGGGTGTCACGCCCTCCGGGACCCACCAGTCGAAGTCCTGGTGCACGGTGAGTTCGAGGTCGGCGCCTGGATCGATGACGTCGGCCAGCCTCGGACCGCCCGCGACGCTCTCGACGGAGGTCAGCGAGTCGCCGGGCTCGGCGGATTGGGTCCACAGGATCGCGGCGGCGATATCGGCGGCCGGGTCGGCGCCCTGGAACTGCACCTGGGTGCCGACGTAACCGGTCGGCTCGTCGCCAGCGCGGACCAGCGCGGCCACCGCGCCGGGCAGCACCGTGGCGAGCACGACCGAACGCTCGGCGGCCACCTCGGGCGACAGCTTCAGCGTCGCGGTCGCCGACGGCACGAATTCCCGCAGTGCGACCAGATCGCATTCCGCGGCCAACCCTTCGAATGGCCGGGTGACGGCGTTGGCCGCCTGCTCCTGCGCCGCCTTGCGCTCGGCGAGACGCTGCGCCCGGTTCCCTCCGGGCTTCGGACTGTTGCGCTTGCTCTTACCCACGAGGGCTCAAACTACAGGGTGCTGTGACCGTCGCCGCAACGCGCCACGGCGTGGGACGGAACCGATTACGCGGCGGTGAGCAAAGTCTTCGTGCGGCCGGGGTGATTGGTCGCGACCCAGCTCACGCCGAGGTCGGCGCACAGCAGCACGTCCTCGGGATCGTCCACGGTCCAGCAGTAGGTGGCGCGCCCCGCCGCGGCGGCCTTGTCCACCAGATCCGGGTGCTCGCGCAACGTCTTCACCGACGGCCCGACGGCCGTGGCGCCGACGGTGGTCGCGGCGCCGCCGCCGAGGTAGCGCGAGGACTCGCCGAGCAGCACCGTGGGCAGCAGCGGCGCGGCGCGACGGATCCGCCACACAGCGGTCGCCGCGAACGACATGACGACGGCGCGCGAGTGATCCGCCGAGGCGGGCGTGGCAATGCCGAAGCGCTGGAGCTCGGCGAGCAGCTTGTTCTCCACCAGCGCGCCGTAGCGGACCGGGTGCTTGGTCTCGATGAACAGCTTGGTCGGTCTGCTGCGCCAGTCGAGCACCAGCTCGATGAGTTCGCTGAGGGTGAGCACCGAGGCGGGCTGGCCGTCGCCGCCGAAATCGAGCGAGCGCAACTCGTCCAGTGTCATCTCGCTGACCAGCCCGGTGCCCGACGAGGTGCGGTCGACCGTGCGGTCGTGCACGCAGACCAGATGTCCGTCCCTGGTCAGCCGGACGTCGCACTCCACGCCGTCCGCGCCCTCCTGGAGCGCGAGTTCGTACGCGGCGAGCGTGTGCTCGGGACGCGCCGCCGAAGCGCCGCGGTGCGCGACGACGAACGGTGCGCGACTGCTCTGGCTCACTTGGCCATGACCTCCTCGTGCTGAACGGCACCGCTGTCGGCATCCCGATCCTCGGTGATCTCGGCGTCGGCCGCATCCCGGGACGGCGCCTCGGCGCGGGCGGGGTGCACCGGCTCGATGACCGGCACCGGCGGATCGACGGCGACCACCCAGCGGCGCGCCAACCGGAGCCGCCCGAACAGGTCGCGCCCGTCCAGCAACCGCAGCATCCAGAGCGTCAGCACCGTCACCGCCGCGGCGACCGCGTCGGTCAACGCCGTGAACAGCACGCCGTCCGCCTTGACCTGCAACGAATCCGCGGTCCGCCAGAGCAGCGCGGCCGCGGCCATCAGCCCGCCGAAAACCCAAGCGCACCACCAGATCCGGATCGCGCGCAGGGCCCTGGGATCGCCGCGTTCGGTGGCGATCTCGGTGAGGAACACGCCAGGCCAGACCAGATTCACCACCGGGATCAGGCAGCCGAGGACGAGCGCGGGAGCGGAACGGGGATCGCTGCGGCCCGCCTTCGCGAACACCGCGCGGCGGGTCTCGACGAGCCAGCCGAGCAGGGCGACGCCGCTGGCGAGCGCGAAGGCCAGCGCGAGCAGCGAAGACCCGGTGACCAGCCAATCCGAGAAACGCAGCGCCCACGGATCGATGAGACGGGTCCGGTTGACCAGCAGGACGACATAGCGCACCAACTCGCCGACCGCGGCGAGCGCGAACATCCCGGCGGTGACGAGCAACAGCGGCGTGACCCGACCAGCCAGCACGGCGGTGCGCCTGCGCGGGGTCGCGTCGGCCGCGGCGCCCGGTTCGTCACGTAGGCCCCAGCGCGGAATCTGCGTATAGCGCGGAGTCGGCGCGGCAGGCTTGCGAGCCGCCGTCACGACGGGCCTGCCGTTGCGCTGGTCGGGACGGCGGGCCACCCAGCGGTAGTTGCGCCGTTCCGCGGGAGCGTCGAGTGGCCCGGGTGAGAGCAGCACGCCGTGGCAGCGCGGGCACCAATGCATCGGGGTGCCGTGTACGGCCCACCGCGCGCCGCAGCGCGCACAGGGCTGCAGCATGGTACTCACAGCGTGTCCTTCGCTCGCCCTACGTGGTCCCGCGGGCAGCCGCTTCCCGGCCTGACGCTCATTGCCTGGGCACCTCGCTCTTTCGTCAGTAGATCTTCGCCGGTTGGTCGCTCTCGCCGACCAGCGGGCGACCCGACTTCTGCCAGGCCACCATGCCACCGCTGACTTGCACGGCCTCGAAACCGATGTAGGCCAGGTATTTCGCCACCTCGATCGACCGGCCGCCCTGCCTGCACACCACGTAGACCTCGGCGTCGGGGTCCAGCTCGTCGGTGCGGGCGGGCACGTCGACCATCGGGATGTGGATCGCGCCTGGGGCGTGCCCGAGCTGCCACTCGTCGTCCTCGCGCACATCGAGCAGGATGGCCCGGACCTGGTCCGGTCGCTCGCTGTGGTCGAATTCGCCGGGCAGGTCTTCCACCCCCACCGCCGGGATCTCGGAGCTCGTCACGATTCGATCCTGCCATGATCGGCGCACGTGCGTGCCGTCGCCCGCGTAGCGGTCACGGGCGGGTTCGGGGCGGAGCCTGCCGCGGCATGGGAGTTATCCACATAATCCACAAGCTGATCCACAGGCGGCGCCTATCGCGACCGTGGACACTCACAGGCCGCGGCTATAAGCAAACGTCACGCGAATCCGTTCCACCCTCGTCGAGACGGGATCGGGACCCACGCGGCCCGGTTCGGCAGATCCGCAGTGAAGCGCGCGTCGCGAACGACCGATCCGGGACTCCCCTCCTTGTCCATCCCGGAGCGGTCGTTCGCCGCCGCCTCGGAACCGCGGCCGAGCGGGTCCCGACACTTACTTGGACGGCACGGCGAACGATTCGGTTCCAGAAAAAACGAGAACACTAGCGAAAAAATGAAATACCGGGTTCCAGCTGGTGCTCTGGGTAGCCTGGGGGCATGAACGTGAGCAGGGGGCTACTCGACGGATTGGACTCCAGCGGATTCAACACCGCGATCTCGGAGGCGACCTGCCTCGGGCTCGAGGTCGATACCGAGGCGGCGACGCTGCGCCTCGATCTGACCGTGTTGACGGTGCCCGCCGACGAGACAGCGCCGCAGGATCACCAGGTCCGCCTGAACTTCACCGGCGTCAGCCGGGTCGCGGCCTCGCTGCGCATCCAGCGCTGGGACGACATCGAGGCGGAAGTCCTTCCGTTGGATCTCGACGGCCTCGACGAGGCGATTCGCAGCTTCGGCGGCGGCCGCCTGCACGGCTGGGAATTCATCGACGTCGACGACAGCGGGTGGTCGCTGTGGCGCGAACTGCTCAGCTTCGACACCAAGATCGACGACCACACCCCGTCGCACGTACTCGAGTTCTCCCAGGAGGAGGGCATCGACCCGCGCGAGCTCGACGTCCGGGTCTGGTTCGACAGCCTCACGGTGCACGACGCCAAGGGCAAGGAGATCGCACCCGCCGACTTCATCGCGGGCGGCGTGCGCTGGTGGAAGGCGCACGACGCGGGCGATCCGCGCACCATCCGCCCTGGCATCGTTCCGCCGCTGTAAAGAGATTCCGCGAACGCCGCGCGTCCGATCGCGCGGCGTTCGCGTTCACGCAGCTGGAATGCCGCCCAACCACCGAGCCGCACCGCGGGACCCGGAGCGTCGAGACCGCCGAGCGCGGCCGACGCGAAGCTCCTTGGCGCGAAGACTTTCAGGCTCCGAGACCGACCGGGCAACTCACCCCGGTGGCGTGCACGGGGCAGTATCCGCCCGGATTCTTCGCCAGATACTGCTGGTGATACCCCTCGGCGTAGTAGAACCCGGACAGATTCGGCCCCGGCCCGCCCGCGCCAGGCGTCGGAAGCGGCGCGATCTCGGTGGTGATCGACCCGTATCCCGCCTCCGCCAGGCGCTTTCCGTAGCTCTCCGCGGTACTCCGAGCCAGCTCGGCCTGTTCGTCGTCCAGCGTGAAGATCGCCGACCGATACTGCGTTCCGCGATCGTTGCCCTGGCGCATTCCTTGGGTCGGATCGTGGTCCTCCCAGAAGTGCCGCAACACGTTCGGATACCCGAGCACCGCCGGGTCGAAGACGACGAGCACGGCCTCGGTGTGGCCGGTGCGTCCGCTGCACACCTCTTCGTAGGTCGGGTTCGGCGTGAACCCGCCCGCGTAACCGACCGCGGTCGTGAAGACGCCGTCGAGTTCCCAGAAACCCTTCTCCGCGCCCCAGAAACAACCCATACCGACGACCGCCACCCCCATGCCCTCCGGGAAGGGCGGACGGAGGGGATGTCCGTTCACGAAGTGGGTATCCGGCACCAGAATTGGTTCCTCCCGGCCGGGGAGCGCCTGATCGGGCGCCACCATCACCGGGTCGGGGAGACGGATCCGTCCGACCAGTTCGTCGAAGAACGACATGGTTCGATGCTACTCACGAATGCTCGCGGTCGAATTGTCCTTCCGCTCATGCCCCGTCCGACCCCTGCATGATCATCCGATCTCCGATGGAATGTGGGGGCACACGGCCCGGTTGCAACCGAGCGGGTGTACGAATGATGGTTGGAAGCGCTCGATCCGGGCGCAACAGCCCGACAACTGAGAAAGGGACATCGTGGCTGAGTACACGCTGCCAGATCTGGATTACGACTACAGCGCCCTGGAGCCCCACATCTCCGGGCAGATCAACGAGCTGCATCATTCCAAGCACCACGCGGCCTACGTCGCTGGCGCGAACACCGCCCTCGAGAAGCTCGAGGCGGCTCGTGAGTCCGGCGATCACGGCGCGATCTTCCTCTACGAGAAGAACCTCGCGTTCCACCTCGGTGGCCACGTGAACCACTCCATCTGGTGGAAGAACCTTTCCCCGAACGGTGGCGACAAGCCGGTCGGCGAGCTGGCCGCCGCGATCGACGACCAGTTCGGTTCGTTCGACAAGTTCCGCGCGCAGTTCACCGCGGCCGCCAACGGTCTGCAGGGCTCCGGCTGGGCGGTGCTCGGCTACGACACCCTCGGCCAGAAGCTGCTCACCTTCCAGCTCTACGACCAGCAGGCCAACGTCCCGCTCGGCATCATCCCGCTGCTGCAGGTCGACATGTGGGAGCACGCCTTCTACCTGCAGTACAAGAACGTCAAGGCCGACTACGTGACCGCGTTCTGGAACGTCGTCAACTGGGAGGACGTGCAGGAGCGCTTCGCCCGCGCCGTCAGCCAGGGCAAAGGCCTGATCTTCGGCTGAGTCTTCGGCGCGCTGGCGCGCGCGTGTTCGCGGCCTTTATGTCTCGCTTCCGAGCGGTCGAGACTCGCGACTTCGTCGCATGCGCTTCGACCACTCGGAAGCGAGACGGCCGCGAACGGGCTCGTAAGACTCGCCCCGACGTGGCTGGGAGTGCGCGGTCGGCGAGCTGGGCCGATTGGCCCGCCGGGCAGATGATCGCCCGGCGGGCTTTTTGCTGTTCTCTGCCCGATTAGCACTCATTGGTACTTGTGTGCCAGATGATCCGTGAGTCATCCTCTGAATCCAACAAGTTCGAGGACGGGCAAGGCCGCCCCCGGTTTCACCTCGGGAGGCACGATGCGGACCAACGGGCCGATCGGCGTCACGCCGTTCCACTCGCGCGGATCGCTGCGCGGGTTCGTCATCTCCGGTCGCTGGCCGGACACCACCAAAGAATGGGCGCAGGTGCTCGTGCTCGCTGTGCGGGTGGCGAGTCTGCCCGGCCTGCTCGCCACCTCGACCGTCTTCGGCGTCCGCGAGGATTTGCCGGACGATCCGGAGCCGGGCACGGTCGGGCTGGTGCTCGCCGAGGGCACGGTGCTCGGCGACGAGGCGCTGGAGCCGGGCCGGTTCGCCGACCACGTGCCGCCCGCGCTGCTCATGCTGCACCCGCCTTCGGAGACCCGGCCGTCGCTGCCGGAATGCGCGGGCGCGGCCTCCGGCTGCGTGCTGCTGCCCGGCGTGCCGCACCTCGGCCTCGAACACCGCGCGGCCTGGGCCGAGGCGGAATCCGACGGCACGGTCACCTCGCTGGTCAGCCGGGTCGGCCTCGATCCGATCTGCGATCCGGACACCGCCGTGCTCGCGATGCTGCTCGCGGCTTGAACCGCTCGGGTCGTCGAACACGCGCCGCTGCTCGGCGACCGGAATCAGCCGCCCGGCTCGGGAGCGTGCGCCGCTCGGCGGATGCGGACACTCGTCCCGCGCCTAAAGCCCGAGCGAACGTCTACGCGCACAGTGACATTCGGCCGAGTTGATGGTTTGCGAGGGGGCTACACAGTTAGCCTGTGTCGGTCGAAAGGATCGTGGAACACATGTCCGGAAATCCCCTCGCCGCCGCCGAACCGTGGGATCTGGTCGCCGACGGCTACGCCGAATCCGCGCTCGCGATCATGGCGCCTTTCTCCGACCGCGCCCTCGAACTGGCCGACCTGCCCGCCGACGCGCACATCATCGACGTCGCGGCGGGCCCCGGCACGCTGAGCCTGCCCGCGGCCGCGCGGGTGCGCCGCGTGCAGGCCGTGGATTTCGCCGAGCACATGCTCGAACGTCTCGGCAACGCCGCGCGCGAAGCCGGTCTGACCAATATCGATCTACAGGTCGGCGACGGCCAGCAACTCCCGTTCGAGGACGATCGGTTCGACGCGGGGTTCTCGATGTTCGGCCTGATGTTCTTCCCCGACCGGATCAAGGGATTCGCCGAGCTGTTCCGCGTGCTGAAGCCGGGCGGGATCGCGGTGGTGTCGAGTTGGGCGCCGGTCGCCGAATCCCCTTTGATGCGGATGCGGTTCGGCGCGATGGCGGCGGGCGATCCGAACATCCAGGAGCCGCAGCCGAACTTCCTGAGCCTGGAGAATCCCGAGGTGTTCGCCACCGAGATGCGCGGCGCGGGGTTCGCCGGTGTGTCCATCCAGCGCCACACCACGACGGTGTCGTTCCCCGACGCGGATCGGCTCTGGGAGCAGATGTCGCGCGGCAGTGCGCCGATGGCGGTGCTGCGGCGCTCGATCGGCGAGGACGAGTGGGCCGCTCGTTCCGAGGCCATGCGGGCCTACCTCGTCGAGAACTACCGTCCGAACACCCCGCTGGCCACCACCGCGTTCCTCGGCATCGGGCACAAGCCGCTGCCCTGAGTACGAAGAAGCCGAGCACGAAAAAAGCCGCCCCCGAAGCGAATCGGAGGCGGCCTCGCGCGCGGGTGTTACCGCGGCGCCATGCGCAGCGCGCCGTCCATGCGGATGGTCTCGCCGTTCAGGTAGTCGTGCTCGACGATGTACTGCGACAGCTGCGCGTACTCGTCCGGGCGACCGAGGCGCGACGGGAAGGGCACGCCCGCCTCGAGACCCTTGCGGTACTCCTCGGTGACGCCGGCCAGCATCGGGGTGTCGATGATGCCGGGGGCGATGGTGTTCACGCGGATGCCGAACTGCGCAAGGTCGCGCGCGGCGGGAACGGTCATGCCGTGCACGCCGCCCTTGGAGGCGGAGTACGCGATCTGGCCGACCTGGCCCTCGAACGCGGCGACCGAGGCGGTGTTGATGACGACGCCGCGCTGGCCGTACTCGTCGACCGGGTCGGTCTTGGCGATGGCGTCGGCGGCCAGGCGCATGACGTTGAAGGTGCCGAGCAGGTTCACGGTGATGACGGTGCGGAACAGCTCCAGATCGTGCGGGCCGTTCTTGGACAGGATGCGACCGGCCCAGCCGACACCGGCGCAGTTGACCACGATGCGCAGCGGCGCGCCCGACTCGACCACCTGCGCGACCGCGGCCGCGACCTCGTCGTTGCTGGTCACGT
Source organism: Nocardia amikacinitolerans (assembly GCF_900215415.1). Taxonomy (NCBI): domain Bacteria; kingdom Bacillati; phylum Actinomycetota; class Actinomycetes; order Mycobacteriales; family Nocardiaceae; genus Nocardia; species Nocardia amikacinitolerans. The sequence goes on from NZ_OBEG01000004.1 coordinate 265,696, forward strand.
CGGCCGGAATCAGGGTGACCCCGGCGGGCACGTTGTCACCGGCGCGCTCGATGGACTGCGGCACGTCCAGGCCGAAGACGGTGGCGCCCAGCTCGGCGAAACGCTTGGCGGTGGCGGCGCCGAGGCCGGATGCGCCTCCGGTGATGATGGCGGCGGAACCCGAAATCTCCACGATGGTCCTCTCGTTCGTGACAGGCAGTTGGCCCTTCGTCAATTGCACCATAATCGGTGGGGCGTGAGAGATGTAGGACGGCTCCCTCTCACGACCTTCGGGAAGCGAACATATTTGCGAACATTGCTGTTCATCGGTGGTATCGTCGCCGCATGAAGCTGTTCGCCGGCCCGGTGGTCGCCGGTAGGAAGGTGCTGATCACGGGAGCGGCGCGGGGCATAGGGGCCGCGCTCGCCAGGCAGCTGCACGCGCACGGCGCTGCGGTCGCGCTGCTCGGACTCGAGCCCGATCTGCTGGCCGAGGTGGCCCGCGAATGCGGCGACGCGCCTTGGCGGTACTGCGACATCGGCGATCCCGCCCAGGTGGAGCGGGTGGTGAAGACACTGGTGAGCGAGCTCGGCGGGCTGGACGTGGTGGTCGCCAACGCCGGGGTGGCCAAGCAGCTCGCGCTGATCGGCGGCGATCCTTCGGTGATGGAGGAGACGCTCGCGGTGAACGTGCTCGGCGTCTACTACACGCTGCGCGCCGCGGGTCCGCACATCTGCCATCCGCGGGGGTACGCGCTCATCGTCTCGTCGCTGGCCGGCGTGGTGAACCTGCCGCTGGCTGGCGCCTACAGCGCGTCCAAGGCGGGCGTCGAGGCGCTCGGCCACACGTTGCGCAACGAGATCAGGCACACCGGCGCCAAGGTCGGCGTCGCCTATTTCGCCGAGCTGGACACCGACATGACCACCCGCGGTTTCGGCACGGCGGCGGCGCGCGCCATTCTCGGCCGCGCCACCGTCTCGGGCGTCGCACCGCTCGGCCCCGCCATCGACGCCACCGAACGGGCCATCGCCCGCCGTCGCCGCCAAGTCGTTTCGCCCTGGTGGGTGGCGGTCGCGCTGCCGTTCCGCCCGCTCGCCCAGCGCCTGGTGGACGCCACGCTGCGCCGCGGAGTCGCCGAGGCCCTGGAGATCGCCCGCGCCGAGGACGCACCCTTGACCACCGACCAACCCACCCGACCCCGCAGAATGGAGCGGCCCGCCTGATCGGCGCGGTGCTGCCGCGGCACCGCCCACCGAACACCTGCCCCACCGAACACCCGGAGCCACCGCATGACCGACACCGCAGGCACCGCCCGCCAACTCCCAAGGGGCAGGCACGGTTTACCTCGGGAGCAGGTGATCGCGTCCCAGCGGGACCGGATACTGGACGCGATGGCCGAGACCATGGCGGTCACCGGCTACGTCGGTACCTCCGTGGCGGCCGTGCTGAAGGTGGCGGGCGTCTCCCGTGAGACCTTCTACGAGCAATTCCGTTCCAAGGAAGACTGTTTCGCGGCCGCCTACGAGCGCGCCGTGGAGCGGTTGGTCGCCCGCATCGCGGAGGCATCCGCCCCCGGGGACGAGAACGTCACGGGCGGACCGGATCTCGATCGCATGGAGCGTCTGCTCGAGGCGTACTTCGAGGGCCTGATCGAAGACCCCGCCTACGCCAGGCTCTACCTCGTCGAGGTCTACGCGGTGGGTAACGACGCCCTGGCCCGCCGCGCCCAGCTCCAGGAATCCTTCGTCGCCCTGATCGCCGAGGTGCTACGCGCGCACACCGAACAACAGCGCTTCGCCTGCCAGACCTTCGCGGCGGCGGTCAGCGCGATGGTCACCGCCCGCATCGCGGCCGACGACCTGGACGGTCTGCGCGGTCTGTGCGCGCCGCTGCTCGACATGGTCCGGCGCAGCGGGGATCTCTACGGGTCGGCGATGGTCGCCGACGAGATCCGCGCCTGAGTCGGGTTCCCGGCCGACCCGGCGAAGCCACCGGAAGAGCTCACCGACCGGGCCGAGCGCTCTCCGCGGCAACTTCTTCGACCTCGACCACCGACGCCGCCCGAACCCGCCGCATCAGGATCACCGCGCCGAGCACGACGGGAACGACCGCCGCGATCCCCGCGCTCGCCCACATGCCCAGCGACGGGACCGCAGCGCCGAGCAACGTGGTGCTACCGAAGTAGAGGAACAGCAGCCCCGAGCAGATGCCGATGAGCCGCTCCGGCAGGTGCTTGCCCACCGCGATGCCCACCGCGATGGCGAGCGCGTCGGCGGCGACCATGCCGACGGTGGATCCGAGCCACACGCCGAACCAGCTGTTGTCGGTGGCGAGGGCGGCCGTGGCGAACATGGTCCGGTCGCCGAGTTCGGCGAGCAGGAAGGCCGAGAGGACGACGAGGAACGGCGCCGCGGTGGAGCGTGGCGGTCGCGGCTCGTCGTCTTCGTCGGGGGCGCCGAGGTGTTCGCGCAACGTCCACAGGCCGACCGCGAGGAAGGTGAGGGCGGCGACCAGGGAGATGGCGCGGGTGGGCAGTGCCGCACCGAGGAAGTAGCCGACCGCGACCGAGATCAGGTGCACGCCCGCGGTGGCGGTCGCGATGCCGCCGAGCACCACCCACCAGCGATAGCGCAGCGCGAACGTCAGCGCCATGAGCTGGGACTTGTCTCCGAGTTCGGCGAGGAAGACGATGCCGATACTCAGCAGGATGGTGGCGATCATCGTGTGACGTACTCCCGGGTCTCCGGCCTGCCTGCCGGAGATCTGGGTACGCCTCCGGCCGACAACGAATGGTTGTTCAGGCCGAAGGTCTCGCCCACCGGATGAAAACCCGGTTCACACAACCGGACCCGAGCCTCGGGAGGCGGCGGGTCAGTATGTCGACTGCATGATTGGGGGCTACTCCCCTTCGCTACTGCCGACCATACCCCAGCAATCTCCGTGACGCCAACCCGCTGTAAGCCAAATCGCTATGCGCGCAATAAGTTTGGCGCTCCTGCCCACAGGTTTTGGTAACCCGTAAGCACCCTTCAGCAAACCCTCATCAGCGAACCAGGGCTCTCGGACGAAGGCATCCGGAGACGACGAAGGCCCCCTCCGGGGAGGGGGCCTTCGGGTTCAGGGTTTACAGGGTGCGGGTGAGGCGGTCCGTCAGGATGTGCGCGAAGCGCGCCGGGTCCTTGAGTTCACCGCCCTCGGCGAGCACCGCGGTGCCGTAGAGCAGTTCGGCCGTCTCGGTGAGCTCGGGGACCTTGCCCTCGTCGGCGTCCTGCTTGCGCGTGTCGTACGCGTCGCGCAGGCCGGTGACCAGCGGGTGGGTCGGGTTGAGCTCGAGGATGCGCTTGGTCTCCGGAAGGATCTGGCCCGAGGCACGGTACATCCGCTCCAGCATCGGCGTGAAGTCGAAGACGTCGCCGACCAGGCAGGCGGGCGAGGTGGTGAGCCGGTTGGTCAGGCGCACCTCCTTGACGCTCTCCTCCAGGGTCTTGCCCAGCCAGGTCAGCAGCTCGGCGAAGTCCTTGTCCTGCTGCTCGCGCAGCGCCTCGGACTCCTTCTTCTCCTCCTCGGTCTCCAGGTCCACCTCGCCCTTGGCGATGGACTGGAACCGCTTGCCGTCGAACTCCGGCACCGAGCCGACCCACATCTCGTCGACCGGATCGGTCAGGATCAGCACCTCGAGGCCCTTGGCCTTGAAGGCCTCCATGTGCGGGGAGCTCTCCACCTGCTGACGGGACTCGCCCGTCATGTAGTAGATCGCGTCCTGGCCGTCCTTCATCCGCTCGACGTACTGCGCGAGCGTGGTCAGCTCGGTCTCGGAGTTCGTCGAGGAGAACGAGGAGACCTGCAGGATGGTCTCGCGGTTGTCGAAGTCCGAAAGCAGGCCCTCCTTGAGGACGCGGCCGAACTCCTTCCAGAAGGTCTGGTACTTCTCCTGATCCTCGGCGCCCTGCATGTCCTTGACCGTCGAGAGCACCTTCTTCACCAGGCGCTTGCGGATCATCTGGATCTGCCGGTCCTGCTGCAGGATCTCGCGGGAGACGTTGAGCGAGAGATCCTGCGCGTCCACCACACCCTTGACGAAGCGCAGGTATTCCGGCATCAGCTCTTCGCAGTTGTCCATGATGAACACCCGCTTGACGTAGAGCTGCACGCCGCGCTTGTGCTCGCGGGTGAACAGGTCGAACGGCGCGTGCGACGGAATGAACAGCAGCGCCTGGTATTCGAACGTGCCCTCCGCCTTGAGCGGAACGATCTCCAGCGGGTCGTCCCACGCGTGGCTGACGTGCTTGTAGAACTCCTTGTACTCCTCGTCGGAGACCTCGCTCTTCGGGCGCGTCCACAGCGCCTTCTGCGAGTTGAGGGTCTGCTCCTCGAGGATCGTCTTCTCCTGCTTGTCCTCGCCCTCGCCCTCGGTGACGGTCCGCTCCACCTGCATGCGGATCGGCCAAGCGATGAAGTCGGAGTACTTCTTGACGATCTCCCTGAGCTTCCACTCCAGGGTGTAGTCGAAGAGGTGGTCCTCCTCGTCGGCGGGCTTCAGCTGCAGCGCGACCGACGTGCCCTGCGGCGCGTCGTCGACGGCCTCGATGGTGTAGGTCGAGCTGCCCGCGCCGGCCTCCCAGCGGGTGCCCTCGGTCTCGCCCGCCTTACGGGTGGTCAGGGTGACCTTGTCGGCCACCATGAAGGTCGAGTAGAAGCCGATGCCGAACTGGCCGATCAGCTCCTCGGCCGCGGCGTCGGTCTTCGCGTCCTTCAGCTGCCTGCGCAGCTCCGCGGTGCCCGACTTGGCCAGGGTGCCGATCAAGTCGACGACCTCGGCGCGGGACATGCCGATGCCGTTGTCCCGGACGGTGAGGACCCGGTTGTCCTTGTCGACCTCCAGCTCGATGTGCAGGTCGGACGTGTCGACGTGCAGGTCCTTGTCCTGAAAAGACGCCAGCCGCAGCTTGTCCAGCGCGTCGGACGCGTTCGAGATCAGCTCCCGAAGGAACGTGTCCTTGTTGGAGTAGACGGAATGGATCATCAGCTCGAGCAGCTGATGGGTTTCTGCCTGGAACTCGAGTTGTTCGACGTGCTGAGTCACGTCGCGATGTTACCGCCGCGGGCGTGGTCGCGGCCGGAGGAGGTGCGTCGATCGCAACCCCCGGCGGAACTGCGGCCCGACCGATCAGGCGCCGCGACCGAGGGAGGGGGTGGCGGACGACTCCGGCGCGCGCCCGAAGTCGGCGAGCGCGGGCACCTCCAGCTCGGCGCAGTGCGGATTCGGCACCCGCGGCATCATCCATTCGCGCAGCACCTGGGTGGCGCGCACGTCGTCCTCGTTGTACTCGAGCAACCGGGTGCGCTGGGTCAGGTCGGGCGCACCGTCGTAGCCGACGGCCTGGCGGTACCAGCTCATCGACGCCTCGCCGCCCGCCTCCGGATCGCGCCAAGCGAAGCCCGCCACCGGCGCGATCTTCTTGAGCCCCTTGCCGTTCGGGCAGATGAACTGATCGGTGACGGCCTGGAACATGTCAACCCACTCCGGCCCGTCGACGAACGCGCGCACCTGCTCCACCGTCGGGACCCCGGGCCTGCCCGCGAACCTGCGCGCCGACTCGTACAGCCACTTGTCCTCGGCGGTGCGCGAATAGCAGTACGCGGCAAAGGTTTTCCCAGCCGTCGCGGCCTCGGCGCGGACCGTCATCAGCCAGGTCCAGAACTCGCCGAAGGAGCGGCCCTCGTCCTCGGTGGGCAGCGGGTCCCAGGTGACGAACGGCCGGTAGCGCCCGTCCAGCAGCGTGCCCCACAGGTAGGCGCCGTGCTCCTGGAAACTCTCCAGGTCGACATCCACCTCGACGTCGGCGCGGCGCACGTGCACCCGGTCGAAGCGGCGGACCAGCGGCGCGCCGGCCAGCCAGGCGCGCGCGGTGACGACGGCCTCGTCGAACGGGCCGTGCTGCCAGTCCTCCGGGTCGTCGCCGGTCCAGGCGGCCAGGTCGTCGATGGTCTCCACGCCGTGCCCGCGCAGCACGTCGGCCCGCGAGCCGGGCGCGACCAGGCTGACGTCGCGGTGCTCGGCGAGCCAGCCCTCGCAGCTCGGGCCATCGACTCCCCTTGTCCACCAAGGGCATTGCCTGCACTCGGGCACCTTGGACGGCACCGTGGGCAATTCGCCGCGCACCACCGCGATGCGGTCGGCGTAGCGGCGGTCGTAGTCGTCGAGCAGCGGGCCGAGGTCGTGCACCAGGATGCGGTCGAAGTGGTAGCCGATGACGCCGCCGACCAGCGCGGGGCTGGCCAGCCCGTGGCGCTGCAACATCCGGTAGAGGTGGGCGAGGCGCTGCTGATCGCGCGGCTGCTGGCGCAGTTTGCGGGACGGATCGGGGCGCGGATCCCAGCGGTACAGGTCCGAGGTGGTCGGGTGGAAGTCGGCCGGCTCCGGTTTGCGCGGGTCGGTGACCTTGTGGTTGACCACGATGATCGGGATGTAACCGCCGCGGTCGCGGTCGCGAAGCAGGATCTCCGAACCGCCGCGTCTTCCGGTGTCCGGTTCCTGCGGCAGCAGCCCGCCCCAGATGTGTTGCGCCCCAGCGGCGCACGCGCTCATGGTGGCCGCGGCGCGATCCGACGCGCGGGCCGAGGGGTCGATGATCACCCAGTTGTCCGGGTCGGCGGCGACGAGCGCGTCGCGCACCCGGTTGCGGTGCGCTGTCGCGGCCTCGCGGCGCTGGCGCACGCCGGGATCCTCCACGACGCCGGTGAGCAGCTGCGGGTGGGCGGCGTCCAGGTGCAGGCGGTGCCTGCACCCGATCAACGCGCGCGCGTCGATGAACGCGACGGGCGTCGATTGGATCGCAGCGGTCTCGATCGCGTTCCGGGGCGACCCGTTCTCGGTGGCGGCGTCGTCGAGCGCGCCTCCGGCCGCCGCGGTCTCGCTCGCAGCGGTCTCGATCGGCGCAGGGATGACCTCGCCCGACCGGTCCGCGGCCGAGCCGTCCTCCTTGCGACCCTCGCGGTCACCGCTGCCCGAATACACGTATGCAGTATGGTCCAGACCCCCGACAGGACACGGTGTGCCCTCGCTGCCGCCGCCGTCGACCCGATAAGGTGGGCGCAAACCGCGTGGTAGACGGCAGACGGCCTCGCGCCGAGTGCGCTGCCCTGGCACACAGCATTGACGGAGGGCCTTCCGATGGGGTTGTTCACGAAGCGCAAGCGGCGTCCGAGTCGCCGGGCCGAGGCCAAAGCCCTCAAGCACAAGGCCGCGATGGAGGCCAAGCTCTTCGCCAAGAACGATCGCAAGGCCAAGCGAGCCGAAGCCCGCACCCAGGCCAAGGTCGCCAAGGCGCAGATCGCCACGCTCCAGGCCGAGGAGAAGGCCGCGCTGAAGATGGCGGCGAAGGCCGAGCGTGACGTCTTCAGCCCCGGTCAGGTGCGCAAGTACCTCGGCGTGGCAAGGGTGCTCGTCCCGGTGCTCGCGCCGCTGGCCTACCGCGGCGCGACGTTCGTCCGCGGCCAGCTCGACACCCGGCGCGCCCAGCAGCTCGGCATCGGCGTCGACCAGCTCGGCGACTACACCGGGCACGGCGCGAAGCTGCAGGCCCGCATCGCCAACACCGAGGCGGCGCTCGGCAAGATCGACGACAAGGGCGGCGAGACGCAGAAGTTCGTCACCGCGACCCGCGCCCGGCTCGACAGCCTCGGCGCGGCGGTCCGCACCGCCGAGCAGATGCCCGCCTCCCGCAGGCGCGCGGTGCACACCTCGATCTCGCACGAGCTGTCCGGCATCGAGGCCGACGTGCTCGCCCGCCTCGGTGTGAACTGAACGCCGTCCCCGTCATGCATCCCGGCCCGAGCACCGGCCTGCCGCGCGGCGGCGCGGTCGGCGCGCTGGTCGGCTTGCTCAGCGTCGCCGCGCACGGCGTCGCGGGCGGGGGCTACCCGGATTCACCGGAATTCGCCCTGCTGCTGACAGTTTCGGCCGCGGCGGGGTGCGCGGCGACCGGATTGCCACACCTCCCTGGACGTGATGCTGGGCGTGGCATCGCGCGGCTGCTCGGCGCGCTCGCGGCCGGGCAACTCGCCGGGCACGCGGTGCTGGCCGGACACGTGCACGAGCAGCGCGATTCGCACATCGCGCGCGGTGACGTCCCGCCGGCCGGTTTCCTGCCGACCGGCTGGATGCTCGGCGCGCACATCCTCGCGACGCTCGGCTGCGCGATCCTGATCCTGGCCGCCGAACGTCTCCACGCGGTCGTCTCTCGCGCGGTCCGCGCCACGCTCGGCGCACCAGGGCAAGTCGCCGTCGCGTCCGCCGAACGCTGGTCCGATCCGCCGAATACGATCTATCGCTTCGCTTCGCATGGGCCCATCGGGCCGCGCGCGCCACCGGCGCCCGCCTGATCCGCACCCCAATCCCCTTCGGACAGAAAGCCTCTCCCCATGCGAAGTTCACTTTCGCGCGCCTGTGGCGCCGTGGCGACCGCGGGTTTCGTGCTGCTCTCCTGCGGTGTCGCCGCCGCGCACGTGACCGTCGACGCGCCAGGCGCGCAGCAGGGCAAGTACTCCGTCGTCACCTTCCGGGTGCCGACCGAATCGGACACCGCGTCCACCACCGCGCTCACCGTGACGCTGCCCAACGTGCGCAGCGCCCGAACAGAACCCATGCCGGGCTGGACGGCCAGGGTGGAGCGCAACGACAAATCCGAGGCCGTCGCGGTGACCTGGACCGCGGACCCCGGCGCACCCGGCGTCGGCCCCGGCCAATTCCAGCGTTTCGTCGTCTCGCTCGGCCCGCTACCCAGCGCGGACACGGTGAGCTTCCCGGCCAAGCAGACCTACAGCGACGGCAAGGTCGTCGACTGGAACCAGCCCGTCGGCCCCGACGGCGCCGAGCCGGAGCACCCCGCGCCCACCCTGACCCTCGCGGCGGGCGGCGACGATCACTCCGACGACCACCGCGTGGACAGCGGCGCCGCGGAGCAGGACGACGACACCGACGACACCGCCCGCTGGCTGGCAGGCATCGGCTTGGCCCTCGGCCTGCTCGGTGTCTCGCTCGGCCTCGGCAGCCTGCTCAGGAGGCGCTCATGAGTACCGCGATTCGACCGTCCGGCAAGACGATTCGCCGTCTCGGCGCCGCGCTCGCCGCCGTGCTGCTGTTGTTCGGCTTCGGGCTGGCCACCGCGGGCGTCGCGACCGCGCATTCCGCGGCCGTCGGCAGCGTGCCGGAGGACGGTTCGACGGTGGAGACGAGCCCCGGCCGGATCAGCGTCACCTTCAACGAGGAGTTGCAGCCGAACTTCCCGTCGCTGACGCTCACCGGACCGGACGGAAACCTGTGGTCGAAGGGCGACCCGCTCGTCGACGGCAAGACGGTGAGCGTCGAGGTGGGCGACCTCGGCCCGGTCGGCGAGTACATCATCGCCTACCGGGTGACCTCCGCCGACGGTCATCCGGTCACCGGCAAGCGGACGTTCACGCTCAGCCAGCCCGGCAAGGGCACGCCGGGCCCCCGCGCGGACGCCAAGGGCAGGACCACCGAGGACGACGGCTCCGACGGCATCCCGGTGTGGATCTTCGTGCTCGGCGCGGTCGTGCTGGTCGGCGGCGGTCTGGCCGTCGCTCTGATCGGCTTCCGCGGCGGGCAGCGACGGTGAGAAGACGGTGAGCGGCGGGGCGACCGGCGGCCGGGACGCGGGGGCACTGCTGCTGATCGTCCCGGCCGGGCTGCTCGGCGTCGGATTGGCCTGGCTGCTCACCGCGGGAACGGCGCCCGCCGAGGGCGCCGTGCGGGTACTCGCGGACGGTCTCGGCGCGACGGTGCTCGGGCTCGCCGCGCTGCCTCGGTTGCACGAACGGCTTGCGCCCCCGTGGCGCATGCTCGCCGCGCTGGCCGGAGTCTGGTGCGTGACCGAGTTCGCGGTGCTTGTCTTCGAAGCCGCCGAGGTGGTCGGGGTCCCGGTGCGGCGGTTGTCCGCCGACCGGTTCGGCACCTTCCTCACCGAAATCAGCGGCGGTCAGGTCGGCATCGCCATCCTGATCGCGACCGCCGCGGTGGCCGGGTATTCGGCGCTCGCCTTCCGCGGTTCCGATACGGCTTCCACCGATCTGGTGCTGGTCTTCGCCGCGGTGGCGCTTGCGCTGCGGCCGATCACCGGGCACATGTCGCAGCAACCGTTCGGCTCGGTCCTCGCCGCCGCGCACGCGCTGGCGGCGGCGGCCTGGTTCGGCGTGCTTGTGGCGCTGGCGATGGTGGTCCGCACGCGCGGCGAGTGGGCGGCGACCCTGCCCAGGTATTCGGTGCTGGCGCTGCCACTGATCGGGGTGGTCGCGGCGACCGGCGTGGTGAACGGCGTCGTCCGCCTCGGCGGCCTCGAACCGCTGCTGAGCACCGGGTACGGCCGCATCCTTCTGGCGAAGACCGCGGTGCTGGCCGGTCTGCTCGTGCTCGGCTGGTGGTGGCGGCGCGGCTGGGTCCGGTTGGCCGCCGACCACCGGATGGACGCGGCGGGTTCGCTGCGCCGGGCGGTGCTCGAGGTGACCGTCATGGCCGTGGCCTTCGGTTTGGCTGCGACCCTTGCCGTCACGGCGTGATCGGCTGCCGCTGGCGGAAACCCGTTACAGTTGCCCGCATGACCGAAGTGAAGATCGTGGAAGACTGTGCCGCGTCGGCCGAATCAGCGTTCCAGTACGTCAACGATTACCGGAACCTGCCCAGCTTTCTGCACGGCATCCAGTCCTTCACTCCGGTCGGCGAGCAGACCGAAGGCGTCGGCGCCGTGTTCGACGGGCACATGAAGCTCGGTCCCGCCTCGCTGCACTCGCGCGTCGAGGTGATCCGGTGGGAAGAGAACTACGCGATCGGCATCAAGTCGATCAAGGGCTTCGAGATCGTGTCGACCTTCCTGTTCCACGCCAAGGGCGACGCGCTGTGCACCGTCGACGCGATCATCGATTACCGCGTGCCCGGCGGGCTCGCGGGCAAGGCGCTCGGCAAGACCATCGAGCCGTTCGTGAAGATCGCGGTCAAGCACACCACCGACAATCTCGTGAAGCACATCGCCGAATTCCACGCCAGCCGCGCCTGAAACCCGGAAAACGCCTGGCCGGGGGCGTATTGGTCGAGATGCGAAGCTGGCGGTGACTTATAGCACAGGCATAGCCTGTATGCATGAAGAAACCCACATTCGGGCAACGGATCACCTACGATTTGGGCCGCGAGCTCCCGGAGGAGATGCACGAGTGGGTCGTCCACGATCTCACCGGGCATGGGGCAATGGAGCGGTACCTCGTCCGGTTCCTGGTGCCGATCATCCCGTTCTTCGCGCTGGTGCTGTTGTTCCCAGGGCCGATGCCGCTCAAGATCGGCATGATCGTGATGATGATCGTCCCGCTGGTCATTTTCACGGTGGCACTGAGCTACGTGTGGCGTCGCTTCCGCCTCGTCCAACACGGCTTGAGCCCGGACCTGCTCGACCACAACAGGATCAGCGACCGCGATCGGGAGCGGTACGAACTGCGGTACCGCCATCACTAGCGGCCCGACAGCACTCGACGCCGCACCGAACAGCGCGGCGTCGGCGGTCGGCGGCGAAACAACCCGTCGCGGCGCACCGCGGGAGTAGCGACCGAGCTCACATCGGGCAACCGGCCGCGGCCACCGCTCGGCCCGCCACCCCTAAGCTGACACCCGTGACCGAATCAGTGAACATTGCCACCGCCGATCTGGCCGACGAGATCGGCCCCGAGATCCGTAGCTGCGACACGCAGTTCATCCAGTTCGGCGGCCGCGAGGTGTTCTCCGGACGCATCACCACCATCCGCTGCTTCCAGGACAACCTGCTTGTCAAGCAGACGTTGAGCGAGCCGGGCAACGGCGCGGTGCTCGTGGTCGACGGCGGCGCCAGCGTGCACACCGCCCTGGTCGGCGACATCATCGCGGGCCGCGGCGTGGACAACGGCTGGGCGGGCGTGATCGTCAACGGCGCGGTGCGCGACTCGGCGATCCTGCGCACCCTCGACATCGGCATCAAGGCGCTGGGCACCAACCCCCGCAAGAGCACCCAGACCGGCAGCGGCGAGCGCGACGTGACCGTCGAGTTCGGCGGCGTCACCTTCGTGCCCGGCGAAATGCTCTACAGCGACCACGACGGCATCGTGGTGCGCGCCGAATCCTGACCGGCTCGCTAGTCCGGAGCGACCCGCGCCTTGTGACCGGCGAGGGCGACCACGTCGCCGACGTGCAACTGACGTCCGCGGCGTAGTTCGACCTCGTCGTTCACCCGGACCAGGCCCGCGGCGATCACCGTCTTGGCCTCCGAACCGGAATCGATCAGGTTCGCCAGTTTGAGGAACTGGCCGAGCCGAATGACGTCGTCATCAATCGGCACATCGACTGGATCCGACATGGCGTACATCCTCGCGCCAGAAACCCCGGATCGCCAAACCGCCTCCCGCAACGGGGCCGCGAACACGCGGCGCCGAAGGCGCTGCCATCGGGCGCACCAACGTACAGACTGGATCGGTGACTTCCACGCAAGCCGGTGCGCGCACCGAGATAGAAACACCGGCGGACAGAGCGACACCACCGGTCCCGCACCGCGGGCACGGTCGGTTCGCTCAGGTCCCGCACATCGCGGGCACCGTCCTCGGTGTCTTCGCGGTGCTGTGCTTCCTGTGGAGCCTCTCGCCCACCCTGCGCTTCCTGACCCACGTGCCGCGCCGCTACATCGACGACTACTACTTCGACGCGCCAGACACCAACCTCATGTGGGCGCTGATCGTCGGCCTGCTTGCCGGCGCGATCGCCAGCCGTAAGCGAATCGCCTGGTGGTTGCTCGTCGGCTATCTCGCGCTCTTCGCGGTGACCAACGCACTGGACTTCGCCGCCGAGGGCAATATCGACGCGCTCGTCGCGATGATCGTGCAACTCGGCGTGATCGGCGTGCTGATCGCCTCGTGGCGGGAGTTCTACACCAGGGTGCGCCGCGGCGCTGGCTGGAAGGCGCTAGGCGTACTGCTCGGCGGGCTGGCCGTGGGCTGTCTGCTCGGCTGGGCGCTCGTCGAGCTGTTCCCCGGCACGTTGCCCGCAGGCTGGCAGCGGCCCGGCTGGGCGGTGTACCGGGTGACCGCGGCGATCCTGGTGGACAACGAACACTTCGACGGTCATCCGCGTCCGTTCGTCAACTTCCTGCTCGGCCTGTTCGGCGCGCTCGCGTTGCTGGCGGCGGTGATCACCCTGCTGCGTTCGCAGCGCGCCGAGAACGCGATGACCGGGCTGGACGAGTCCGCGATCCGCGGTCTGCTCGACCGCTCCGACGTGGAGGATTCGCTCGGCTACTTCGCAACCCGCCGCGACAAAGCGGTGGTCTTCGCGCCGAGCGGAAAGGCCGCCGTCACCTACCGGGTGGAGCTGGGCGTCTGCCTGGCCAGCGGTGACCCGATCGGCCTCAGAGAGGCCTGGCCGCAGGCGATCGACGCCTGGCTGCGGCTGGCCGACCAATTCGGCTGGGCGCCCGCCGTCATGGGCGCCAGCGAACTCGGAGCGACCGCCTACCGCAGGGCCGGGCTCTCCGCGCTGCGTCTCGGCGACGAAGCCGTTCTCGACACCAGGAGCTTCTCGCTGGCGGGCCCGGAGCTCAAGCAGGTCCGCCAGGCCGCGAATCGGCTGCGCAAACACGGCATCTCGGTGCGCATCCGCCGTCATTCGGACATCCCCGTCGAGGAGTTCGCGCAGATCGTCGCCCGCGCCGACGCCTGGCGCGACACCGAGACCGAGCGCGGCTTCTCCATGGCGCTCGGACGGCTCGGCGATCCGCTGGACGGCGACTGCCTGCTCGTCGAGGCGGTGAACCAGCAGGACCGGGTGCTCGGCATGCTGTCGCTGGTGCCGTGGGGCCGCACCGGCGCGTCGCTGGAGCTGATGCGCCGCGACCCGCAGAGCCCGAACGGCGTGATGGAACTGATGATTTCGCAGCTGGCGCTGACCTCGGAGCAGCACGGCATCACCAAGGTGTCGCTGAACTTCGCGGTGTTCCGCTCGGTGTTCGAGGAGGGCGGGCGGATCGGTGCGGGCCCGATACTTCGGCTCTGGCGCGGAGTGCTGCTGTTCTTCTCCCGCTGGTGGCAGCTGGAGGCGCTGTACCGGTCCAATGTGAAGTACCAGCCGCACTGGGTGCCGCGGTTCTTCCTCTTCGAAGAGCGCAGGCAGTTGCCGAGAGTCGCGATGGCGAGCGGCCTGGCCGAAGGGTTCCTTCCGCGCATCGGCAAGGACCCCGAGACCGCCGTGCACACCGGTCTGCACAGCGCGGTGCCGGACACCGTCACCGGGCTGCACGCCGACGGAAGCGCGCCGGAAGCGCCGGAAACCGATGTCGCCGAACAGCTCCCGCGCCGCCCCGAGCAGGTGCGGGTGCGGATGGACAAACTGGACCGGTTGAACGCGGCGGGCATCGACCCGTACCCCGTCGCCTATCCCCCGACGCACACCGTTGCGGCGGCCCGGCGCTCGCCGCGCGGCACAACGGTCCGGGTGTGCGGCAGGCTGCTGCGCATCCGCGACTACGGCGGGGTGATCTTCGCGGTGCTGCGCGACTGGACCGACGACATCCAGCTGGTGATCGACCGCGACCGGGTCGGCGTCGAGCGCAGCGCCGAGTTCGGCGAGTACTTCGATCTCGGCGACCTGATCGAGGTGAGCGGGCAGATCGGGCGCAGCCGCCGCGGTGAACTCTCGCTGCTCGCGGCCGACTGGCGGATGAACGGCAAATGCCTGCACCCGCTGCCGGACAAGTGGAAGGGCCTGGCCGATCCCGAGGCCAAGGTGCGCCAGCGCTACGTCGACATGGCCATCAGTCAGGAATCCCGCGATGTGCTGGCCAAGCGCAGCGCGGTGGTGCGCTCGCTACGCGACTCGCTGAACTCGTGGGGGTATCTCGAAGTCGAGACGCCGATTCTGCAGCAGGTGCACGGCGGCGCCAACGCGACGCCGTTCGTCACCCACATCAACGCCTACGATCTGGACCTCTACCTGCGGATCGCCCCCGAGCTCTACCTGAAGCGGCTGTGCGTCGGCGGTATGGAGAAGGTGTTCGAGCTCGGCCGCACCTTCCGCAACGAGGGCGTCGACTTCAGCCACAATCCCGAGTTCACCATCCTGGAGGCGTACGAGGCGCACAGCGACTACGAGCGCATGATGCACACCTGCCGCCACCTGATCCAGAACGCCGCGCTGGCCGCCAACGGCGCCATGGTCGCGATGCGGCCCACGGACGACGGCTCGTTCGAGGCGGTCGACATCTCCGGCGACTGGCCGGTGAAGACGGTGCACGGCGCGGTCTCCGAGGCCATCGGGTCCACCATCACGCCGGAGACCTCGGTGGAGGACCTGCGCGAGCTGTGCGACGCGGCCGCCATCCCGTACCAGCACGGCTGGGACGCGGGGCAGGTCGTGCTGGAAATGTATGAGCACCTGGTGGAATCGCAGACCGAGGAGCCGACGTTCTACATCGACTTCCCCACTTCCGTGTCGCCGCTGACCCGTGCGCACCGCAGCATCCCCGGCGTCACCGAGCGCTGGGATCTGGTGGCGTGGGGCGTCGAACTCGGCACGGCCTACAGCGAACTCACCGATCCAATCGAACAGCGGCGCAGGCTCACCGAGCAATCGATGCTCGCCGCCAACGGCGATCCGGAGGCGATGGAGCTGGACGAGGACTTCCTGCAGGCGCTCGAACACGCCATGCCGCCCACCGGCGGCCTCGGTATGGGCGTGGACCGGATCGTCATGTTGATCACCGGTCGCAGCATCCGCGAGACGCTGCCGTTCCCGTTGGTCAAGCCGCGCTGAGGATGCCGAAATCCCGTCGGCGCGAATGTCTCACGATGAGGGATCGCAGTGGCGAAGGGTTAACGGCGAACGAATCGGGAAGATAGCCTTTGAGATTCGGCCTCGGGAGGAGGAGGCCGGACACCTTCGACGATCGGGATGGGACATATGTACGTTGACCTGTTGACCAATGCCAGCCTGCTGGATCCGTCCGTGTGGGCGAGCCCGGACACCTGGACAACGGCGATGGAATACTCGGCCAAGAAAAAGAAGAAGAGCAACAACGGCCTGCTCTTCGGCGGCATCTGCTGCCTGCTCGTCGTCATCGCCATCGCGGTGGGCATCTACCTCCTGCTCAAGAAGCGCAAGAAGAACGACCAGCAGCCCCCGGCCGGCCAGCCCCCGTACGGCCAGCCGGGCCAGCCGCCCTACGGCCAGCCCCCGTACGGCCAGCCCTGACCGGCTCCGCCACTCGAAAAGCCCGGGCCGCCGTGAGCGACCCGGGCTTTCGCGTGCGGGCGGAATCGGCTCGTTCTCCATAATTCGGCGACCGAGTTGGTTGCCCGGCAGGCGGTCCAGGTCCTCGGCGACGAACCCGCCTGGCGGCGGACGCAACCACTGCGGGAACGGTTCGGCGGTCACGGCGACGAGTATGTCATCGCACTTCGACGCGATGCTTCCGAAAGGCATCGCCTGAAGTGAACAACAGAAATGCAGTGCGCGAACCCGGGTCCTAGCCCGCGACCCGAGGCCTTTTCGTCTGACAACGCCACCTGGCCCGAACCGCCACGTGGGCATACGGCACAGTGGGTGGGTGCAGTTGATTCTCGTTCGTCATGCTCAGCCGGTTCGGGTGTCGAATGCGGCCGGGCCCGCGGATCCGGAGTTGTCGGAGGTGGGGCGGGAGCAGGCGGAGCGGGTGCCGGGGGCGCTGAGCCACCATCGGATCGCGCGGGTGCTGAGCAGTCCGCAGCGGCGGGCGCGGGAGACCGCGGCGCCGACGGCGGCCAAGCTGGGGCTGCCGGTCGAGATCGTGGACGACCTGGCCGAGTACGACCGCGACCTGCCCGCGTACATCCCGATCGAGGACGCCAAGCTGGAGTTCCGCGACACCTACGACCGGATCAAGGCCGGGTACCTGCCCGAGCAGATCGACGGTCCCGCGTTCGTGCACCGGGTGCGCGAGGTCGCGACGGAGATCGCCGCGAACACCGACCCGGCCGACACCGTGCTCGCCTTCGCGCACGGCGGCGTGATCAACGTGCTGCTCCAGGAAGTGCTCGGCCTGCCTCGGCCGCTGACCTTCCCGATCGACTACTGCTCGATCACCCGAATCCTGTTCTCCCGCACCGGCCGCCGCACCGCCGCCACGGTGAACGAGAACGGGCACGTGTGGGACCTGTTGCCGCGCAACATCGGCCGATGATTCACAGGAACGCCCCGCCGTTCACAGCCGACTACCAGACTCGTCGCACCGCGGTCACAGCGCCGCCGCCTTCGATGGGAGTCGTGAGTCACCGCGACTCACGCTCCGAGAGAAGGGAATTCCGAGTGCTTTCCAAGACGAACATGCGCCGAGGAGCGATCCGGGTCGCCGTGGCGGGCGCCCTGGTGACGATTCCGCTCGCCGCCGTGGCCGCCACCGCGAGCGCGGAAGCGCCCGCCGAGGCCGCCCAGGCGCAGCAGGTGTCCGAGGGCATCGCGCTCGAGGGCGCCGATGTCAGCCGTCCGCATCCGGGCGACGGGTTCCCCGCCAGGCCCGGCCCGGGCGGACCGCGGGTCGAGTTCCGCGGTCCCGAGCACGACTTCCCCGGCCACGGCCCGCGCGTCTTGTTCCGCGAGGCGCTTCCGCCGACCGGCTCGTTCGGCAGCAGCTAGCGCGGCCGAACGGCGAAGGCCCCCTCCCGCGCGGGGAAGGGGGCCTTCGCCGCGGCCCCCGAATCGCAGCGTCGCCCGCCGCCGTTAACCATCGCGACGAATCGAGCGAAACTTGTTGCTCGGCAATATCGCCCGCGGGATCGCGGGACAACACACCACCGTTAACGACGGCGGCGGATTCAGCCGCATATTCAAAGGAACGGCCCTCGGCTCACAGCCGAATACAAGACTCGCCCTACGCGGGTCATAGCACCGCGGCCTTCGATGGGAGTTCGTGGGTCACCGCGACTCACACTCTGAGCGAAGGAGTTCCGAATGCTTTCCACATCGAACATGCGCCGAGGAGCGCTCCGGGTCGCCGCCGCGGCCGCGATGGTGATGATTCCGGCGGCCGCTGTGGCGGCGGCGACGGCCGCAGCGGAAGCGCCCACTGCCGATACCGTTCAGCCGGCACCGGAGGGTTCAGCGCCGGAGCGCACGGACGTCAGCAGACCCGATCACCTCGGAAATCACGGGTTCCCCGGTCGGCCGGGCCACAACGGATCGGATTCCCGCGAGTCGGATTCCGTCACCTCCCCCGGCGCGAGGCCGGGCCACGAGCAGCAAGGGATGCCGCCGACAACGTCACACACCGGCTGATCCGGCGACGACGAAGGCCACCATCCCGCAGCGGAACGGTGGCCTTCGTCGTGGCTTACGGACCGATCAGGCCATGCCCGCGATCCAGTTGTGCATCCAGGAGATGGCGGTCTGCCCGCCGCCGACCGAGTAGCTGCCGTACACGGTGTGCGCCTGCGAACGGTAGAAGCGCTCCAAATCCTTGGCCCGCTGCTGGTTCGCCGTCTCGGTGAGCTGCGACTGCAAGACGGGCACGCCGCCGTGCGCCATCAGATCGTTGATGATCGCGCCCGCCTCGAGCTGGTACCGCCAGATGTTGGCGGGGTTGGCATCCGAGCTCTGGGCGAGGAAGCCCGCGAACCGGGTGACGAAGTCGTCGGTCGCGGTCGCGCAGTACAGGTCGTCGACGGCGCAGATGGTGCGCGTGCGATCGCTCAGCCAGCCGAAGCCGCCGACACGGGGACCACCGGCGCCCGCGCCCTGCGCGACGGGGCCGACCTGGATGTCGGTCGGCGAGCGGCGCGGATCGGAGATCAGGCCGACGCCCGCGACGCGATGGGGCGGGACCACGCCGAGGCCGGTGCCGATCTCGGCCGCGAGATCACCCGCGGCGTCGGCGCCCTGGCTGTATCCGACGAGCGCGAACTCCGTCGCACCGCAACGCCTGGCCATGTCACCGATCAACCCGCGCGCGGCGCTGACCGCTTCCTTCTTCGAGTTGCCGTAAACCTCGCCCTCCCAAGGGAAGGCGGTCGCGGCGTAGGTCACGTAGTCGACGTCGACCGAGCGCGGCAGGTTGCGGGTGACGCCGGACAGCATGCCTGGCTGCGGCGTCTTGTCGTGGCCGGTCTCCCACGTGCCGGGGATGGCCACCACGTGGAGGCTGGGGCAGTTGTCCGCCGCGGCGGTCCCACTGCTGCCCATCACCAAGCCGGACGCAATCGTCGCGGACGCACCGAGGGCCGCGACAAGCTTCTTCAACTGCATACTGCTCCAGTTCACACCCTGGCCCCGGTTGTGTGGGGCGTCCCCGTCGAGTTGCCGCTCACATGCTGGACTCCACGAATGTCGTTCCAGTGCACGGAGGGTTAACTTGAGCTACCCGCCGTTTACGACGTGCGCGACGACCCCCGGATCCCGCGGCCCGCCGCACGCCGAAGATCACAATAGGGCCCGCGCGCCCCAGATGCCATTCGGGCCACGCCGATGTCCGATTTCAGCGAGCAAACGCACGAAGGCGCCCGTGGACGAGTTGTCCACGGGCGCCTCGCGTTTGCGTTGTTCGATCGACGCCGGGCCGATCAGCTCTGGTTTCGACCAGAGCCGGTTTCGATCAGCGCTGGGCGACCATCGTCGGCGTCACCGGCGAGGGCAGCGCGGTCTCGCCCTCGAGGAACTGGTCGACGGCGGCGGCCGCGGCGCGACCCTCGGCGATGGCCCACACGATCAGCGACTGACCACGGCCCATATCACCGGCGACGAAGACGCCGGGAATGTTGGTGGCCCAGTTCTTGTCGCGCTGGACGTTGCCACGCTGGTCGTAGCCGACACCGAGATCGGTGAGCAGGCCCGGCTTCTCGGGTCCGACGAAGCCCATGGCCAGCAGCACCAGGTCCGCCTCGAGGGTGAAGTCGGTGCCGTCGACCTTCTCGAAACGGCCGTTGACCATCTTGACCTCGTGCGCCTCGAGACCGGTCACCTTGCCGTCCTTGCCGACGAAACGCTCGGTGTTCACGGAGAACACCCGCTCGCCGCCCTCCTCGTGCGCCGAGGAGACCCGGTACATCAGCGGGTAGGTCGGCCACGGGGTGGACGCGGCGCGCTCCTCCGGCGGACGCGGCATGATCTCGAACTGGTGCACCGACTCCGCGCCCTGGCGGTGCGAGGTGCCGAGGCAGTCCGCGCCGGTGTCGCCGCCACCGATGATGACGACCTTCTTGCCCTTGGCGTGGATCGGCGGCAGGCCGTCGGCGTCGGTGACGTCGTCGCCCAGCTGCACCCGGTTGGCCCATGGCAGGAACTCCATCGCCTGGTGGATGCCCTGCAGCTCACGACCCGGGATCGGCAGGTCGCGGGCCAGGGTGGCGCCACCGGCCAGCACGACCGCGTCGAACTGCTCGCGCAGCTGCTCGGCGGTGATGTCCACGCCCACGTTCACGCCGGTCTTGAAGATGGTGCCCTCGGCCTCCATCTGCGCGAGACGGCGGTCGATGAAGCGCTTCTCCATCTTGAATTCCGGGATGCCGTAGCGCAGCAGGCCGCCGATGCGGTCGGCGCGCTCGAACACGGTCACGGTGTGACCGGCGCGGGTCAGCTGCTGGGCCGCGGCCAGACCGGCCGGGCCGGAACCGACGACGGCGACCTTCTTGCCGGTGATGCGGGTCGGGTAGACCGGGGTCACCCAGCCCTCGTCGAAGGCGTTCTCGATGAGCTCGACCTCGACCTGCTTGATCGTCACCGGGTCCTGGTTGATGCCGAGGACGCAGGACGCCTCACACGGCGCCGGGCACAGGCGACCGGTGAACTCCGGGAAGTTGTTGGTCGCGTGCAGGCGATCGATGCCCTCCCGCCACTGGCCCTTGTACACCAGGTCGTTCCACTCGGGAATCAGGTTCCCGAGCGGACAGCCGTTGTGACAGAACGGGATACCGCAGTCCATGCACCGGCTGGCCTGGGTCTTCAAGGTGTCCTTGGAGAAGTTCTCCTCGTAGACCTCTTTCCAGTCCATCAGGCGCAGCGGAACCGGACGCCGCTTGGGCAGTTCCCGCGAGGTGTGCTTCAGAAATCCTTGTGGGTCAGCCACGTGCGGCCTCCATGATCGCCTCGTCCACGTCCTTGCCGCTCTTCTCAGCTTCGGAGATGGCGAGCAAAACCTTCTTGTATTCGCGCGGCATGACCTTGACGAAGTGGTTCACCTGCTGCGACCAATCGCTCAGGATGCGATCGGCGACAGCCGAACCCGTCTGGTCACGGTGCTCGGCGACGATGTCGTGCAGCCAGGTGAAGTCGTCACCGGACAGCTGCTCGATCGCGTCGCTCTGTTCGGGGTTGACCCGCGCGGCGAACGTGCCCTCCGGGTCGTAGACGAACGCCACACCGCCGGACATACCGGCGCCGAAGTTGCGCCCGGTCTCGCCGAGGATGACCACCCGGCCGCCGGTCATGTACTCGCAGCCGTGATCGCCGACACCCTCGACCACCGCGGTGGCGCCCGAGTTGCGCACGGCGAACCGCTCGCCGACCACGCCGCTGATGAACGCCTTGCCGCTGGTCGCGCCGAACAGGATCACGTTGCCCGCGATGATGTTCTGGTCCGCGACGAAATCGGCGGGCGCGTTCTGCGACGGGCGCACGACGATGTGACCACCCGAAAGACCCTTGCCGACATAGTCGTTCGCGTCACCCTGCACGCGCAGCGTGATGCCCGCCGGAACGAAGGCGCCGAAGCTGTTGCCCGCGGAACCGGTGAACGTGATGTCGATGGTGTCGTCGGGCAGGCCGGTGCCGCCGTACAGCTTGGTCACCTCGTGGCCGAGCATGGTGCCGACCGTGCGGTTCACGTTCGTGATCTTGGTCTCGAACTTCACCGGCTTGCCGCGCTCCAGCGCGTCCCGGCTCTGCGTGATCAGCTGCTGGTCCAGCGCCTTGTCCAGGCCGTGGTCCTGCGACTTGGTGCAGCGGCGGTCCTGGGACATGAACGCCGTCTCGACGTCGTCCAGGATCGGCGACAGGTCCAGCTTGCTGGCCTTCCAGTGCTGCTTGGCCTTGGAGGTGTCGAGCATGTCGACCCGGCCGATGGCCTCGTCCAGCGTGCGGAAGCCGAGCGAGGCCAGCAGTTCACGGACCTCTTCGGCGATGAACATGAAGAAGTTCTCGACGAATTCCGGCTTGCCGGTGAAGCGTTCGCGCAGCACGGGGTTCTGCGTCGCGACGCCGACGGGGCAGGTGTCGAGGTGGCAGACGCGCATCATGATGCAGCCCGAGACCACCAGCGGCGCGGTCGCGAAGCCGTACTCCTCCGCGCCGAGCAGCGCGGCGATCACGACGTCGCGGCCGGTCTTCATCTGACCGTCGACCTGCACCACGATGCGGTCGCGCAGACCGTTCAGCAGCAGCGTCTGCTGGGTCTCGGCGAGGCCGAGCTCCCAGGGACCGCCCGCGTGCTTGAGCGAGGTCAGCGGGGACGCGCCGGTGCCGCCGTCGTGGCCGGAGATCAGCACGACGTCCGCGTGCGCCTTCGACACACCCGCGGCGACGGTGCCGACGCCGGGCTCCGCGACCAGTTTCACGTGAATCCGCGCCTGCGGGTTCGCGTTCTTCAGGTCGTGGATCAGCTGCGCCAGATCCTCGATCGAGTAGATGTCGTGGTGCGGCGGCGGCGAGATCAGGCCGACGCCCGGCGTCGAGTGCCGCACCTCGGCGACCCACGGGTACACCTTGTGCGCGGGCAGCTGGCCGCCCTCGCCCGGCTTGGCGCCCTGGGCCATCTTGATCTGGATGTCGGTGCAGTTGGTCAGGTAGTGCGCGGTCACGCCGAAGCGGCCAGAGGCCACCTGCTTGATCGCCGAACGACGCCAGTCGCCGTTCTCCTCGACCTCGAAGCGAGCCGGGTGCTCGCCGCCCTCACCGGAGTTCGAGCGGCCGCCGAGCCGGTTCATCGCGATCGCGAGGGTCTCGTGCGCCTCGGCCGAGATGGAGCCGTAGCTCATCGCGCCGGTGGAGAACCGCTTCACGATCTCCGAGGCGGGCTCGACCTCGTCGATCGAGATCGGCGCGCGCTCACCGGACTTGAACTTGAACAGGCCACGCAGCGAGGCCAAGCGCTCGGACTGGTCGTCGACCAGCTTGGTGTACTCCTTGAAGATCGAGTACTGGCCCGAGCGGGTCGCGTGCTGCAGCTTGAACACGGTGTCCGGGTTGAACAGGTGGTATTCGCCCTCGCGACGCCACTGGTACTCACCGCCCACCTCGAGCTCGCGGTGCGCGCGCTCGTTGCGGTTCTCCAGGAACGCGACCCGGTGCCGGGCCGCGACCTCGTCGGCGATCTCGTCGAGGCCGATGCCGCCCAGGTGCGAGCGCAGACCGGTGAAGTACTCGTCCACCAGGTCCTGCGACAGACCGATCACCTGGAAGAGCTGCGCGCCGTTGTAGGAGGCCAGCGTGGAGATGCCCATCTTGGACATCACCTTCAGCACGCCCTTGCCCGCCGCCTTGTTGAAGTTCGCGACCGCCTTGCGGAAGTCGGTCTCCAGGCTGCCGGTGCCGAGGTCGAGCGCGCCGCGCTCCAGCATGTCCTCGATGGTCTCGAAGGCCATGTACGGGTTGATCGCGGCCGCGCCGAAGCCGACCAGCATGGCCATGTGATGCACCTCGCGGGCGTCACCGGCCTCCACGATCAGGCCGACCTTGGTGCGGGTGCGCTCGCGCACCAGGTGGTGGTGCACCGAGGAGGTCAGCAGCAGCGACGGGATCGGCGCCAGCTTCTCGTTGGACTCGCGGTCGGAGAGCACGATGATCCGCGCTCCGCCGTCGATGGCCGCCGAGACCTGGGTGTTGATGGCCTCGAGCGCCTTGCGCAGGCCCTTGCCACCCTTCTTCACCGGGTACAGGCCGCGCACGACCACCGAGCGCAGCTCGGGACGCGAGCCGTCGTCGTTGATGTGCACGAGCTTGGCCAGCTCGTCGTTGTCCAGGATCGGCTGCTCGATGGCGATCTGCTTGCACGACTCGGGGCCGGGGTGCATCAGATCGGCCTCGGGACCGATGTTGCGCTTGAGGCTGGTGACGACCTCTTCGCGGATCGCGTCCAGCGGCGGGTTGGTCACCTGCGCGAACAGCTGCGAGAAGTAGTCGAACAGCAGACGCGGGCGCGACGACAGCACCGCGATCGGGGTGTCGGTGCCCATCGAGCCGAGCGCCTCGAGGCCGGTCTTGGCCATCGGCGAGATCAGCAGGTTCAGCTCTTCGTTGGTGTATCCGAAGATCTGCTGGCGGATCAGCACGCGGTCGTGCGACATGTGCACGTGCGGGCGATCGGGCAGATCGGCGAGCCGGGTCACGCCCTCGTCCAGCCACTGCTGGTAGGGGTGCTCGGCGGCGAGCTCGGACTTGATCTCGTCGTCGGTGACGATGCGGCCCTTGGAGGTGTCGACCAGGAACATGCGGCCCGGCTGTAGTCGGGCCTTCTTGACGACCTTGGACTGGTCGATGTCGAGCACGCCGACCTCGGAGGCCATCACGACGAGGCCGTCCTCGGTGACCCAGATACGGCTCGGCCGCAGGCCGTTGCGGTCGAGCACGGCGCCGATGACGGTGCCGTCGGAGAAGCACACCGACGCGGGGCCGTCCCACGGCTCCATCAGCATCGAGTGGTACTCGTAGAACGCCCGCCGCTGCGGGTCCATGTTCTCGTTGCGTTCCCAGGCCTCGGGAATCATCATCAGCACCGCGTGCGGCAGGCTGCGGCCGCCCAGGTGCAGCAGTTCCAGCACCTCGTCGAAGCGGGCCGTGTCGCTCGCGCCGGGCGTACAGACGGGGAAGATCTTCTCCAGGCGGTTCTTGCCCGCGGAGTCGGTGCCGAAGACGTCGCTGTTCAGCAGCGCCTCGCGGGCCCGCATCCAGTTCTCGTTGCCGGTGACGGTGTTGATCTCACCGTTGTGCGCCACTCGGCGGAACGGGTGCGCGAGCGGCCACGAGGGGAAGGTGTTGGTGGAGAAGCGGGAGTGCACGATGCCAAGCGCGGACTCGACACGGTCGTCCTGCAGGTCCAGGTAGAAAGCGCGCAGCTGGGGCGTGGTGAACATGCCCTTGTAGACGAAGGTCTGGCCGGACAGGCTCGGGAAGTACACCGACTCCTTGCCGACGGCGCCCTCGCCGGCGCCCTGCGAGCCGAGCTCGTGCTCGACGCGCTTGCGGATGACGTAGGCGCGACGCTCCAGGTCCATGCCGGACAGCTGCTCGGCGGCGCCCTTCGGCGAGGCGATGAAGATCTGGCGGAAGGTCGGCATGGCGTCGCGCGACAGCGCGCCGAGCGACGAGTCGTCGATCGGCACCTCGCGCCAGCCGAGAACCTCGAGGCCCTCTTCCTTGACGATCTTCTCCACGCCGTAGGCGGCGCGCGCGGCTTCGCGGCGGGCCTGCGGGAGGAAGGCGATGCCGGACGCGTAGGCACCTTCGGCAGGCAGCTCGAAGTCCACGATCGCGCGGAAGAAACGGTCCGGGATCTGGATGAGGACGCCCGCGCCGTCGCCGGAATTCGGCTCGGCACCGGCGGCACCACGGTGCTCCAGATTCAAGAGGGCCGTAATAGCCTTGTCGACGATGTCGCGGCTGCGGCGGCCGTGCATGTCGACGACGAACGCGACACCGCAGGCGTCGTGTTCGTTCGCCGGGTCGTAGAGACCGATGGGTCCAGGTGACCTGTGGCCAGGAAGTTGCGTCATGCCTCTGCCTTCAAGAAAGTGGCCTTCGAAGAAAAAACGGCCTTTCGTCGAACGCCTCCGTCAAGACTGCGCCCGTACGTTCCGGAATCCAGCCGCGCTGATGGTCTTCCGGCGTGCAGTCACGTCTCCAGTTGTCCACCCGCGATGGATACGTAGTGGGTGCTAGTCGGTAACGGAACGCTTACGTGTTCCTTACCTCCGTGCGGGTGCTCGCCCGCTACTCTGGGCACCTACTTGGTGAGCCCGAGCGGGCGATGGTGCCGAACATTTCGTGTTCGGCGTAAGAGCAAACGATAAGTCAGGTCCGGGGCCCAACCAACTTAGGTAGCACTAATAACCTGGTCTAGCTGGGATTCTTCATTACGGTCCTCCACGTGTGCGCGTCGTCCAGTGTAAAGCAGCGGATGGACCTGGATCGATCCCCCGGCACTCGGTGCCGGGCGGCGGCGACGAGCCACCGACAGAGCGTCCGACAAGGCTCTTCAGCCCCGAGAACAGGCGCTCACCTGCATCGAAGATGATTTCCCCCGCCCGGAGGACGGCAAACCCGTTGTGCCGCGGCTAACTCGTCAGCGGCCTGGATGAGATATTTCCGACAGGGGTGTGACAAGCCTCGGACGGTATCCGACCGTCCGGGTTCTTTTGTCCCCTGTGGCTTTCAGCACATTTTCAGCAAACAAGATCAGTAATTTTCGACACAGCGCACCGGCGCTATCCACACAGCGCACCAGCCGCCTATCGGCACAGCGCACCAGCGCCTATCGACACAGCGCCGACGCGGCGCGAATCAGGGCCAGCCGGTGCAGCGGATCGGCGGTCGCGAAGTGCGCGAAAACGCCGTGCGCCAACCGTTCCATGCAGTCCGGCGCGGCGAGCTCGACGCGGTGCTCGGCCAGCTGATCGATGATCGCCGTGTTCAGCCGATCGATGGTCGGGCGGACGTCGGTCAGGTCCGGCGGCGTGGCGGGGGCGGCGGCGGGATCGAACCGCCAGCGCGCGATCAGGCCGTACTGCACCGTCTTGCTCGCCTCGATCTGGCCGAGAAACACCTTCCTGACCCAGTTTTCGGGCAGGCCGTGCGCGGCGCCGAGGCGGGCCATGGCGTCGTAGACCTCCGCCTCGCGCTCTGGGTCATCGACCTTCGGCGCCGATCTATCGCGCGCTGCATCGGCCAAAACGGGCACTGCCGGACGAAGTCCGTCGACAACCCGCGCATGGCCGGAGCGAAGGCGGAGGTACGCCCATTTGGCGGCCGCGACCGCGTCGGCGGTGTCGAGCCGCTGCGCGACCAGCGCGACGAGCGGATCGAGCGGATCGGACACCGGCTCGCCGGGGACCGCCCTCGCGCTACCCGCGGCCCACACGAGCAGTGCCGCGGACAGCAGTGCCACCGCAAGTGCGCGCATGCTCCCACCCGTTCGTCCGACAACGCATCACCCTGCCAGGTTAAGGCGAAGCCACGGCCCTCGCGCCGACTCACGCCGGCCCCTCTGAGCCGAAAACGGCACGCCGGAAACCACTTTTCTGTGAGCCTCGACACATCCACCCTGCCGTACTCGGTGTGTCGTGCCGACGCCTGTCACGCTGGGACAACGAATCTGTGACAGTTTCGCCAAGCTGCCAAACGACTGGGACGAGGATGTGAGATCCCCATGACCGTCACCGGCTTGTTCACCTGGCTCGGCGGAGGTCAGAGCGGTGAACTCACCGAACGCCACGAACACGCAGGCTATGCCGTCACCGGAGCGGCCGTCGCACTGTTCGCCCTGGTAGCGGGTGTCGTGACGACGCTGGCGCTGGCCGCGACCGACGGCTGGCCGCTGCTCGCCATCGTGCCGCTCGCGCTGATCGTCGCACTGATCGCGGGCACCGTCGGCCGTGCCCTCGCCACCGCACGGCCGGGGCGGATGCCCGACCGGCTCGGGCTGGCCGGACGGATCGCGGTGGCCGTGGTCACCGGCGTGCTGCTCGCCGAACTCGCGAGCACGGCGCTGTTCGACGGCTCGGTGGACCGGGTGCTCGACGAAAAGTCGCACGCCGCCGTCGAATCCGCCCCCGCGGTGGCCGCCGCGCGCGCCGAACTGGACCGTGCGCGCGCCGACCGGACCGCGCTCGACCAGACCATCGCCGCCGCGCAGGCCGATATCGACCGCATGCTGGTGATCGCCCGGTGCGAGTTCAACCCGACCCCGGAGTGCCCGCAGACCAGGATCACCGGCGTGCCGGGCCGCGGCCCCGAATCGCAGACCGCCAACGAGATGCTCCAGGACGCCCGCGACCGGCACGCCGCAGCGCTCGACCGCGCCGGGCAGCTGGATCAGCGCCTTGCCGAGGCCGAAAGCGCAACGGCCGCAGCCCGATCCGTCGCCTTCGCGGACGGCGATCGCGGTCTCGGCGCGCGTTGGGTGGCGATGAACGACCACACCGCGACATCGGGCGGCGCGCTGCTGCGCCTCGCCACACTGCTCGCCTTCGTGCTGCTCGCCCTGCTTCCGCTGCTGCTGCGCTGGTGGCGCGGCGAGACCTCGTTCGACCGGCACGCCGCCGCGCGCGCCGTGGTCGATCGCGCCGAACGCGAGGCCGAGGCGGCCATCGCGATCAAGCGCGCCGAGGTTCGCGCCGAAGCGGAGAATCTGCGCGCCGAACAGCAGCTCACCGCCGCAAGGCTCGCCGTGGAGGCCGACACCGCCATCGACAGGGAGCGTCAGCGCACCAGGATCATCGCGGCCATCGGCGGGCTGGAGATCGGCATCACCGGCCTTGACGAGCCGACGCCACACGCACTGCCAGCCGCACCGGCTGCCGACCGAAAGGACAGCTCCGTGTCTCAGGACGGGATCGTGACACCGAACCTGCCCGCGACCGTCGGCGCGGGCGCGTTGGCGCCCGCCGCGAACGCCGGCGCACTCGCCCCGGCTCCAAGCCCGGCGGAACCCAAGGGTGGCGGCGGCCTGGAGCTGCCGATCATCGGCACGGTGCCGTTCACCGACACCGCGGCGCGCTGGATCCGCCCGCTGGTGCCCTCTTTCGTCGCCAACGCGATCGACACCGCGACCCACCCGCTGCGCACGGCGCGGCAGGCCTTCGAAGAGGTGGAGGAGATCACCTTCACGCTGCGCCGCACCAGGAAGGTGACGGTGGACTCGCAGGACTCGCACGGTCCGGCCCAGCAGGCGGTCGCGCCGCCGGTCGGTTACCAGCTGCCGCCCGGGTCGCCCGAGGCGTGGCACGCGCATCGCATCGCGTCGACCGTTGTCGACGCCCACTACCCCCCGCCGCACTATCCGTCGCCGCACGACCCGCGGTACTCCGCGCTGCCGTCCGGCTACGGGCAGCAGGGATACGGCCTGCCGCCGGTCGAACACCGCGACGAGCTGGCCGCCCGCGAGCAGCGGGAACTGCCGGGGCAGCGGGGTCAGCGGGAACTTCCGCCCGGTCGCTGACCGACCGAACGTGGGTGCGGTGATCCGACCGTCCGCCGATCGAACGAAGGATGCGTGCGGTGACCCGCCCGCCCGCGCGAGGCGGTGTCGTGCGGAGGTCCGATCGTGGCCGCGCAGCCGTTGGGAGACATCCAGCCGAGTGACATCTCACCGTGGGTTCGCGCGCGGCGATCTACTCTGCACGCATGTCGGTGGGTGATGTGACGGCCGGTACGCCCGCGCCGTGGGGTTCGCGGCTACTCGGCTCGGCCCAGGAGTCCTCTGGTGTGCGGCGCATCCGCATCCAGTTGCTGCTCACGATTCCGCTGCTGCTCGCCAACTTCACCGGCATGGTGGTCTCGATCGCCCTCGGCGGGTTCGTGCTGCCCGGCCCCTCGGTGTTCACCCGCGACCTGCTGCTGCTCGACGTGATCGCCGCGCCCGTGTACGCCGGGCTGGCGACGATGTTCGGCGTGTGGTGGGGCACAACACGCGGACTTCGCGCGCTGCGCTGGGCGACCGATCCCGAGCACGTCCCCACCGAGGCCGAGCAGTCCGCCGCGGCGGCGGTGCCGCGCAAGCTGGTGGTGCACCAGGCCATGCTGTGGCTCGGCGGCCTGATTCTGCTGACGACGCTGTACGGGCTTGCCGAGCCGGAGCTGATCGCGAAGATCGCGTTCGCCGTCGGTTTCAGCGCGATCGTGGTGTGCGCGAACAGCTATCTGATCATCGAGTTCGCGCTGCGGCCGGTGACCACCCGGGTGCTGGAGGCCGCGCCCGCCCATCGCCGCCGTGGCATCGGCGTCTTCGGGCGTTCGCTGTTGGCCTGGATCCTCGGTTCCGGCGTGCCGGTCGGCGGGCTGATGGTGATCGCGGTGCTCGCGCTGGCCCGCTCGGATGTGAGCGTCGAGCGGCTCGCCGTGTGCGTGCTCGCGCTGGGCGGGGCGACGCTGCTGTTCGGACTGCTGCTGATGACCCAGACGCTGGCGGCCACCGTCGCACCTATCCAGGGCGTGCGGCAGGCGATGCGTCAGGTGGAAAAGGGCGATCTGGACGTCTCGCTCGCGGTGTACGACGGCACCGAATTGGGCGAGCTGCAAAGCGGTTTCAACCACATGGTGCAGGGGCTGCGGGAGCGCGAACAGATCCGCGATTTGTTCGGCAGGCACGTCGGCCAAGACGTCGCGGACGCCGCGTTGGCGGCCGAGCCGGAGCTCGGCGGGGTGGAGACCGATGCGGCGGCGCTGTTCATCGACATCATCGGCTCGACGACGATGACCGCGACGCGCCCGCCCACCGAGACCGTCGCGCTGC
Source organism: Nocardia amikacinitolerans (assembly GCF_900215415.1). Lineage (NCBI taxonomy): Bacteria > Bacillati > Actinomycetota > Actinomycetes > Mycobacteriales > Nocardiaceae > Nocardia > Nocardia amikacinitolerans. The sequence goes on from NZ_OBEG01000004.1 coordinate 296,161, forward strand.
TGAACCGCTTCTTCGGCATCGTGGTGGACGAGGTCGAGCGCTGCGGCGGGCTGCTCAACAAGTTCGAGGGCGACGCGGCGCTCGCGGTCTTCGGAACGCCGAGCCCGCTGCCCGACGCGGCGGGCGCCGCCCTGGCCTGCGCCCGCGCCATCCGCGCGCGCCTCGGCGAGATCCCCGAACTGACCGCCGGTCTCGGCGTGGCGGCCGGACGCGTGGTCGCAGGCAACGTCGGCGCCCACCAGCGCTACGAGTTCACCGTCATCGGCGACGCCGTCAACGAGGCCGCGCGGCTTTGCGAACTCGCCAAACAGGATTCGGCGCTGCTGCTCGCCTCCGGCGCGACGGTCGACGCCGCCGAGGCGACCGAGGCCGACCACTGGAAACTCGGCGAGTCGATCACCCTGCGCGGCCGAGTCACCCCGACCACCCTCGCCCGCCCCCACTGAGCCGACGCTCGCCGCAGCGGTCACTACTGCGACGCGCGCAACCGGAACGCCACGACGGCGGCGACCAGCAGCACCGCGGCGGTGCCGACCGCGGCCAGGTGGATGCCGGAGACGAAGGCCTCGTGCACCGAGAGCAGGAACGTCTCGGCCGCGGCATCGGGCAGCTGGCGGGCGAATTCGGTGGCGGCGCCGAGGGATTCGCTCGCCGCGGCCGCGGATTCGCCGGGCGCCTGCGACAGGTCGAGGCCGTTGCGGAAGATCGCCATGACCACGCTGCCGAGCAGCGCGACACCGAGGGCGATACCGGTCTCGTAGGCGGTCTCGGAGACCGCCGCGGCCGCACCGGCCCGCTCCACCGGCGCGGAGCTGACCACCAGGTCGGACGAAACCGTCAGCGCGACACCGACACCCGCGCCGATGCCAAGGAACCCGAGAACGAACGGAAGCGTGCTCGTCGCGACGTCGGGGCTGAGCCAGAGGAACAGCACCGCGCCGAACGCCGCCGTCACCAGCGCGCCGGCCAGCACCGCGCCCGGCCGCCAGCGCCGCACCAGCCAGGCCGCCGCCAGCGAGGCGACAACGCTGGCCGCCAGACCCGGCAGCAACAGCAGCCCGGCCTGCAACGGCGACTTGCCGAGCACCAGCTGTAGATACTGCGAACCGAAGAACAGCACACCGGCCAGCGCGAACACCGCGAGCAGGTTGGTCACCACCGCGGTGCGAAACCTGGGCAGCGCGAACAGCTTCAGATCCAGCATCGGGTGCGCCAGCTCGCGCTGCCTGCGCACGAACAGCGCGCCCGCGAGCACACCGACCGCACCGACGAGGACAAGCCTCGTGCTCGGACCGTGCGCAGCGACTTCCTTCACCGCGTACACGATCGGCACCAGGGCCAGCATGGACAGCGCCGCGCTCGGCAGGTCGAAACGGCCGGGGTTCGGGTCGCGCGATTCCGGGACGAGCACCGGGCCGAGAGCCAGCAGCACCAGCATGACCGGCAGGTTCACCAGGAACACCGAACCCCACCAGAAGTGCTCGAGCAGCCAGCCGCCGATCAGCGGACCCGCCGCGGCGCCGCCGCCCGCCATCGCGCTCCACACCGCGATCGCGACGGTGCGCTGGCGCGGATCGAGGAACATCGCCCGGATCAGGCCGAGGGTGGCGGGCATCAGTGTCGCGCCCGCGACGCCCTGCAGCACGCGGGCCGCGATGAGCATGGCGGGCGAGACCGCCCACGCGGCGACCACGGACGCGAGGCCGAAGCCCGCCGCGCCGATGAGCAGCAGCCTGCGCCGCCCCACGCGGTCGCCGAGGTTGCCCATCACGACGAGCAGACCGGCGAGCACGAAGGAGTACACGTCGATGATCCACAGCAGCTGCGGCGTGGTCGGCGCGAGATCGGCGCTGATGGCGGGGACCGCGAGGTCGAGGACCGTGGCGTCGACCGCGAGCAGCAGCAGGGCGAGCGCGAGCACGGCGAGGCCCGCCCACTCGCGCGCGGTGGCGCGCGGCGGGGCGGTTCTTGTTTCCGATGCGGCGGTCTTGGTTTGGGCGTTCATGTACTTTCTCGACTTTCGTCGCTGAAGGATGTTTACCGTCCAGACGGTATAGTACAGGACCTTACCGTCCGGCCGGTATAGTCGAGACCCGTGACGGCAAACACCCGCGACCGGATCCTGGACGCACTCGAGACGGTGCTGTTGGAAAAAGGCATGTCCCAGGTGACGCTGGAGAACGTGGCCGCCGCGGCCGGCGTCTCCAAGGGCGGGCTGCTCTATCACTTCAAGAGCAAGGACGCGCTGCTCGCCGGTTTGGTCCGCCGCCTCGGTGATCGCGCCACCCAGCAGCTCGCCGACGCGCGCGCGAAAGGCAGCTCGGTCGCCGAGTGGTTCCTGCAAACGCCGAACCCGGACAACGCCGCCGACGCGGTGGAACTCGAGCTCTACCGTTCGATGCTCGCCGCCATGCGCACCATCGACGCCAGCCCCGGACCCGAGGCAGGTGAGGTGCAACGGGCGCTCACCGAGATGATGAACTCCTGGTCGGACGGGTTGGACACCGAGATCGCCGACCCGGTGCACGCGGACATCGTCCGCCTGGTCGGCGACGGGGTTTATCTGCGCGCCCTGCTCGGGTTTCCGCCGATCGACCCGGAGCGATACCGCCGCGTGCTGGAACGCCTGCTGCCACGCTGACGCGAACCGGATCGGCGCCGCCTCCTCCAGCCCTGACGCCCGGCCGCGGTGTTCGATCGCGCGACCGGCCGGGCCTTACGTGGTTACGCTGCGCTGCCTCCTCCAGCCCTGACGCCCGGCCGCGGTGCGCATTAGACTCGGCCGCGTGTTACCAGCCGCTGACCCGGCCGGTGCCGTCGGGGCGGGGAGCGATCCGGTACCAGGGTCCCCTGGAACGACGGTGCCGATCCGGCCGCTGACCTTCCGCGAACTGCTCGACCTGCCGTTCGCCCTGATCCAGGCCAACATCGCCACGCTGGCCGGTACGGCGGCGGGCGGACTCGTCGCGGCCGAGGTCGTCGTCGTGGTGATCACCGGAAGCGTCTCCAACGCGACCGACGGGTCCGACGCGGGCACCGCGTGGGCGGCGATCCTGTCGACCGTCGTCTGCGCCTGGTTCCTTCGGCTGCTGTTGCGCGGCGTGACCGTGCCCATCGGCTTGGCGAGCATCGCGGGCGAGCGGATCGGGTTGCGGTCCGCGCTGGTCCGGCTGCGCGGCGTCGCGCCCGCGCTGCTGATCGCCCAGGTGCTGTTCTCGGTGATCGGCGTGGCGGTGTTGGTCGGCGGCGGCATTCTGATCATCACCCTTCCTTTCGCGGTGGTCTGGCTCGGCTACCTGCGCGCCAAGCGGTTCCTCGTCGCGCCGGTGCTGTTCGCCGAGCACGGCTCGCACGGCGACGCGGTGCGCCGCACGAATCTGCTTGTGGCGGGGACGGAATGGCCGCTGACGGGGCTGTGGTTGTGCCAGCGCTGCCTGTTCACGCTGCTCGCCGTTCCGCTGCTGGCGATCCCCTGGTTCGTCTCGGATTTCTCCGGCACCCACCGCTGGCCGGTGATCGTGCTGCTCACCTCCGCGGCCCTGCTGCTCGTCGCGTTCGGCGAGATCGTGGAGGCGAGTACCCGCGTGGTGTCCTACATCGATCTGCGGTGCCGCCGTGAAGGACTCGACATCCGGATACCGTCCGGAGCCGCGTACGGGCATGCGGTCGCCGCGTCATCCGGGCGCGCGGTCGCCGAGCCATTCGGGCGCGAGGACGCGCGGTGACGCACCCCGAGACTCCGCCGCCCCCGCGTCTCGGCCCCGCCGCCGACCATCGCGCCGCCGCCGAGGAAGCCGCCAGGCGCCGCGACTACGACCGCGCGCTGCGCGAACGGTTTCGCGCCGTCCTGCGCGGCATGGAACAGCACGGAGTGCTGGAAGTCCGGCGCTCCAGGACGGCCGACGAGACCGTCGACGACGTCTCGGCCGTGCTGCCGCTGGAGGTGACCACCGAACTCCAGCCCGCCGCACGCAGTTTCGACGAGGTCGTCTACGGCGGCCGCGCGGCCACCGAGGACGAGTACCGCAGGCTCGAATACGCCGACCGCTTCTCGGCCGCCGCACCACCGCCCGCCGCCGAGCCCATCGAACGGGAGGTCGCGGAGGCCGCGCCGCGCACCCGCAGGAAGCTGCCGCCGCTGCCGGATCTGCTGCGGAATCCGAAGTTCTGGGCGACGCTCGCCGCGGTGGCCGTGCTCGCACTGCTGCTCTACGGCGCCATGCAATCCTGCGGCGCGCCCACGGCGCCGAAACCGCCGCCCGACCTCCCGCCGCCGGACCCGCCGCCCTCCGACAACGACATCGACCGGCCCGACATCGTCGGCCAGGACTCGATCTTCTCCCGATTGCCCGCGCCGCTGGCCTTCGGCGGGTTGCAGTTCCTGATCGCCCTCGCGCTGCTGATGTGGTGGCGGGCCCGGCGGCGCGGCGCGCTGGTCGGCGAACCGCGCCCGGTGGAGGTCGCGGCCAACGAACTGCTGGCGGGTCAGGCCGCGCTGTATCGCAAGTCCCATGATCACGAATACATCGCCGCCAAACTGCGCGCGGCGACCCTGCGCAGGCTGCGGCCGCTGCTCGGGGTCGGTGCCGACGCGCCGCCCGAAACGCTCGTCGCCGCCATCGCGGCCCGCAGCGGCGTGGATTCGCATCTGGTCGGAAGCGCGTTCTTCGGGCCGGTGCCCGACGCGGGCGCGCTGCATATCGTCGCCGCACAACTGGAATGGATCGAAACGGAGGTCGGATGACCACGGACATCACGAAGGCCGTCACCGCCGAGCAGGCCGGTGCGGCGTTCGGCGCGCTGCGTGCCGAGATCGGCAAGGCGGTCGTCGGCAACGACAACGCGGTGATGTACCTCGTGCTCGCGCTGCTGTGCCGCGGCCACGTGCTGCTCGAAGGCGTGCCTGGCGTGGCGAAGACGCTGCTCGTGCGCGCGCTGGCGACCGCACTCGATCTGGACTACGCGCGGGTGCAGTTCACCCCCGACCTGATGCCCGGCGACGTCACGGGATCGCAGATCTACGACCCGCATTCGGCCGAGTTCACCTTCCGGCACGGCCCGGTGTTCACCAATCTGCTGCTCGCCGACGAGATCAACCGGACGCCGCCGAAAACGCAGTCGGCGCTGCTGGAATCGATGGAGGAGCGCCAGGTCTCGGTCGACGGCAAACCGCAGCCGCTGCCCGATCCGTTCGTCGTCGTCGCCACCCAGAACCCGATCGAGCAGGAGGGCACCTACCCGCTGCCGGAGGCGCAGCTGGACCGGTTCCTCTTCAAGGTCGACATCCAATTGCCCAGCCGCGACGACGAATTCCGTGTCCTGCAACGGCACGCCGCCGGTTTCGACCCGCGTGATCTCGCGGCGGCCGGGTTGCGACCGGTGGCCGGGCCCGCGCACATCACCGCCGCGCGGGCCGCCATCGCCGAGGTGACGATCAGCCCAGAGGTGCTGGCTTACACCGTCGACCTGTGCCGGGCGACCCGCACCGCGCCCGCCGTGCAGCACGGCGCCTCGACGCGCGGCGCGACCGCGCTGATGGCGGCCTCGCGGGCCTTCGCGTGGCTGAACGGGCGCGGTTTCGTCACGCCCGACGACGTGAAATTCGTCGCGGTGGCGGTGTTGCGCCACCGGCTGCACCTGCGGCCGGAGGCCGAGCTGGACGGGGTCACCACCGAAGGCGTCATGTCCGCGCTGCTCGGCTCGGTCCCGGTTCCGGTCTAGCCGTGGTCGTCACCGGTCGTCTGGTCGCCGCCGCAGCGGCGCTCGGGCTGTTCGTCGCGGTCGTGCTGCCGTCCTGGTACGGGGTCGCGCTGGCGTGCTCCGTGCTCGCGGTCGCGGTATTCGTCGACCTGGCCGCGGCGGGCGCGGCGCGCGACCTGACTTTGACCAGGCCGGAATTGACCACCGTGCGCCAAGGCCGCACCGCCGAGGTGGAGCTGACCGTCGTGAACACCGGTGCGCGGACCGTGCGCGGTCTGCTCTGGGACGACTGGCCGCGCAGCGCGCGCACCGAAAACCGCAGGCACACCCTGGAACTCGCGCCCAACACCAAGGTGCGGCTGCGCACCTCGCTGCGTCCGGTGTATCGCGGCGACCGGGTCGCCGGTCCGGTGACGCTGCGGCTGCTCGGACCGCTAGGCATGGCGGGCAGGCAGACCAGGCGCACCGTGCCCGCCCGGGTGCGCGCGCTCCCCGCGTTCCGCAGCGAGCGGCTGATGCGCTCGAAAGTGAAGCGGCTGCAACACCTCGAGGGACGCAATGTCGCCAACACCCGCGGCCAAGGCAGCGAATTCGATTCGTTCCGCGAGTACGTCGCGGGCGACGACGTGCGTTCCATCGACTGGCGTGCCACCGCCCGCGCCACCGACGTGCTGGTGCGCACCTGGCGCCCGGAGCGCAACCGGCACGTGCTGATGCTGCTGGACACCGGTCGAGTCAGCGCGGGGCGGGTCGGCGACGGTACCCGTCTGGACGCCGCGATCGAGGCCGCGCTGCTGCTCGGCGGATTGGCCTCGGCGGCCGGAGACGGCGTCGACCTGCTCGCCTACGACCGGACCGTGCGCACCGAGGTGCGCGGCGTGCGCGGCAACCGCTTGCAGCTCCAGCTCATGCACGCGCTGGCCGGCGTGACGCCGGCACTGGTCGACACCGACAGCGCGGGCCTGGTCCGCGCCACCATCGAACGCGCCCGCCGCCGCAGCCTGGTGGTCTGGTTCACCAGCCTGGACGGCGCCGCCGTAGAGGAGAACCTGCTCCCGGTCCTGCCCGTGCTCGCGCACCGCCACCGCGTCCTCATCGTCTCGGTGATCGACCCCGACATAGCCGCGGCCGCCACCAGCCGCGACGACGTCTACGCCGCGGCTGCCGCGGAAACCGTCCTAGCCGAACGCGCCCTCGTCCAGGAATCCTTGCGCCGCAAGGGCATCGCGGTGGTCTCCGCACCCCCGGACCGCCTCCCCGAGGCCCTGGCCGACGAATACCTCGAACTCAAACAGTCCGGCTCCCTCTGAGTTCGGAGTCCGCAACCCGCGAACACGCCTCGCAGGGGCGGCCTGAAGGAGTCGAATCAGCCTGCGAGGAGGGTGGTGCGGAGCCTGACGATCCGCCAGCGCGAGCGACTGTGTGAAAGCGACTGCGCGACACGAACGAAGCCCGGCACAAGCGGCGCGTGAGAGCGACTGCGCGACACGAACGAAGCCCAGCGCAAGCGGCGCGTGAGAGCGACTACGCGACACGAACGAGCCCCGGCGCAAGCGGCTGCGCGAAAGCGACTGCCCGACAACGAACGAGACCCAGCGCAAGCGGCGCGTGAGAGCGACTACGCGACACGAACGAAGCCCAGCGCAAGCGGCGCGCGAGAGCGACTGCCTGACAACGAACGAAGCCCGGCGTAAAGCGGCGCGTGCGAGCGACTACGCCACGCGGACCAGGCCCGGCGCGGGTGGGGTGAGGGCGCGGCGTTGGCGTTCCGCGACGATGGCGCCGAGTATCTGCACGGGCGGGTAGCCCTGGGGAGGAGGCACGCGCAGCTGTGCGCACAGTGCGGTGACGAGCGCGTGGCCGAGACTCGCCTGGGCGGCGGGGGTCAGGGTGCGCAATCGCGTCAGGTACTGGCGGATGGCGAGGGCCAGATCCTCCGGGATGCCGGAGAGGTCGAGGCGGGCGGCCCAACCCGCCAGCCAAGGGGGCGCGAAAGCCAGGGCGGGGGCGGGCAGGCCGCGCTGGGCGTGCACGACGACGGTGCCCGCGAGCACGTCACCGACGCGGCGGGCGTTCGGCGAACACATCGAGGTGATCACCGCGATCGCGCCGAAACCGCCGAGCATCCAGAAATCGACGATGGCGCCCGCCAGTCCGCGCGTCATGGCGTGCCGGAAGTCGATGGGTCCGCCGTCGGTGCGCACGACCCGCAGCCCGAGCGCCAGCTTGCCGAGCGACCGGCCGCGGCTGAGCGTCTCCCACGCCACCGGATAGCCGACGAGCACCACGACGACCGTCGCCAGCATGATCGCGTCCACCCACGCCGAGTCGGCGTCCGCGCGCACGACCAGGACGCCCGCCAGCGCCATCAGCAGCACGCCGAGCGTCAGTTGCGCCACCAGGTCGATGAGGAACGCGGTGGCGCGCGTCGGTATCCGCGCGATCGGAAGCTCGAGGGCGACCGCTTCGCCGGTGGTGAACTCAGCCATCTCGATAGCATTCTTGCGACCGGCGGTAGTGGGAGGCAACCGATATGGACGTAGACGCATACAGTTACGCGCACCGACGGTCCTGGGACCGGCTCGACCAGCTGTCGCGCAGGCGCAAGCTGACCGGCGCCGAGTCCGACGAACTTGTGGCGCTGTACCGGCGGACTTCCCAGCAGCTGGCCCGGTTGCAGTCGCACAGCCCCGACCCGGAACTCATCGCGGGCCTCAGCGCCCTGCTGGCCAGGGCGCGCGGACGGGTGCTCGGCACCAAAGCGGACACGTGGGGTGAGATCGCCCATTTCTTCACCCACCGCTTCCCGGCCGCCGTCTACCGCGCGTGGCCGTGGTGGGCGTCGGTGGCCGCGCTCTTCGTTGCCGTCACGGCCGGGCTGGCGATCTGGATCGAGGGGTCGGGCCGCGCCCGCGAGCTGCTCGGCATCAGCGGAGACAATTCCGCGATCACCGCGCCGGGCGGGGCCTTCGAGACGTACTACACCGAACACCCGAACGACGCGTTCGCCGCGCAGGTGTGGACCAACAACGCGTGGGTGGCGGCGATCGCGCTGTTCACCGGCGTGCTGATCCTGCCTGCGGTGTATCTGCTCTTCATGAACGCGCTGAACGTCGGCATCACCGCCGGTCTGATGGCCGAGGCCGATCGGCTCGATTCGTTCTTCGGTTTCATCCTCCCGCACGGAACCTTGGAGCTGACCGCGGTTTTCGTCGCGGGCGGTGCGGGACTGAAGCTGGGCTGGACGCTCGTCGACCCCGGTCGGCTGAGCCGGATCGAGGCGGTCGCCCGGCAGGGCAGGGCAACGGCGACGATCGCGCTGGGTCTGGTCGGCGTGCTGTTCGTTTCGGGGCTGCTGGAGGGTTTCGTGACGCCGAGCCCGCTTCCCGCACCCGTGCGGATCGGGATCGGCTTCGCGGCGGAGGCGCTGTTCTTCGCGTACGTGTTCGGCGCGGGGCGTCGCGCGGCACTCGCACAGGATGCGACGGCGAGTTCGGCGATCGAGGAGATCACTCCGGCGGAACGCTGGCAGACAACCCCGGGCACACGCTGACTGGAAACGCTTCGGACAATCGGCAGCAACGCCGTGTCACGGATCGGTTGCGATATCCCCCATTTGAGTTCCGCTGGCCGCAGCGAGTCGTGCTCGAGCTGCGGCCAGCGTTGCCGTCAACTCTACACAATCGTTATGCCCGCGCAACCCTCCACGCCAGTGTCGAGCGTATAAAGCAGCGCGCCAGCAAACCCCTCTGACCACACGGTTTTTCAGACTCGCAGCAAACTCGTGGCTGCCGCTCGGACGGTCGGATTTCGACCCATCCACGATCCTCCGAAGCGGAGTTGAAAACCACTGCGGAAACCTGTCCACGAACCGAACAATTGGCTACGTAATGGTTAGCCGAAGCGGCTCGCGCACATCGGTATGTAGCCCGCCCGGCGCATCTACCAGGTAGTTTGTCAACTGGTTTTCGGGTTGCCATACGTTCTTGAAGCTAAAAGCGACCCCAAGTCTGTTTATGGCCGAATAAACAAGATTCCCACCCCGCCGGGGCGGCATACGGTGTACACGCATCAAGCCGATCCGGATGATTGCCAGACGCGCAATTGGCCGCCAGCGGCCGAACATCGAGCGATACCCCAGCACCGAAACCGCAACCGAAACCGCCCGTGTGATCTTCGCCTCACCATCTCGCTCAGCGGGGCGAAAGCCCAGGACCGGGCCGGTTTCCGGTAATGAAACGACAACGTCCGGCCGAGCTCGAAAACTCGGCCGGACGCATTCGGCAGCGCGGAATAAAGTGGCCTGGATCACGCTTCCGCGAGGCCGAGCCGCGCGTGCACCAACCGCAGCGGGCGCGGCGCGAACCAGGCCGCCGGACCGAGCAGTCGCATCGCCACCGGAACCAGCACACCGCGCACCAGGGTGGCGTCGATGAGGATGGCCAAACCGGCGCCGAGCCCGAAGAACTGGATGAACCGAACGTCGCTGGTGACGAACGCGAGGAAGCTGATCGAGATCAGCGCCGCCGCCGTGGTCACCAGCCGGCCCGTGCGCGCGAGTCCCTCGACGACGGCGTCCCGGGTGGACGCGCCCTTGTCGTGCATCTCCTTGATCCGGCTGACCACGAAAACCTCGTAGTCCATGGACAACCCGAAGGTGATGCAGAACAACAGCAACAGCATCGACACGTCGAGCGGCGCGGGCGTGAAGCCGAGCAGACCCGACAGGTGCCCGTCCTGGAAGACGAAGACCATCAACCCGAGCGTGGCCGCGAGGCTCAGCACGTTCGACAGCAGCGCCCGCAGCGGCTGCACGATGCTGCCGGTGAACAGGAAGAGCAACACGAAGGTGGTGAGCACGATCCACGCCACCGCCACCGGCAATCGCGACCCGATCGAGGCCAGGCTGTCGCGCAGCTCGGCCACCTGACCGCCGACCAGCGCCGTCGCGGGCGCTGGCACGTCGCGCACCCGGTCGACGAGTTCGCGCGCGTCGGCCGAATCGCGGTCGAGCTCGGTGAGCACGGTGAGTCGCTGCGCGTCCGGCTTGGCGAACCTGGCGTCCGCGGGCGAACTCGCGGTGCGCTCGCCGCGCACGAAAGTGCCCGCGCTGGAATCGACCTGGGTGACGTGGGTCACTCGGGAGAGCGCCGCCGCGTACTCGGCGAGCGGGCCCACCTCGACGCCGGAGGTGGTGACCACGGAAAGGGCGTTGCTGTCGCCGCCGCCGAAATCCTCGCGCAGCGCGTCGCCGACCTGGCGAACCTCGGTGCTCGTCGGCAGCACCCGATCGTCGGGGGTACCGAACTGCACGTTCAGCAGCGGAGCCGCCGCGAGCAGCAACGCCGCCACCACCGGAACGCCGGTCAGCAGCGGTCGCCGCATCGCGAAGCCCGCGACTCCCGCCCAGAACGGTGCCGCGTCACCGCGAATGCCGCGCACGCCGGGCACTTTCCACGCGTCGGCCTTGGCGCCGAGCGCGACGAGCAGGGCGGGCAGCGTGAGCACGGCGGCCGCCGCCGAGATGGCGACCACGCCGATGCCCGCGTAGGCGAACGAGCGCAGGAAGTACTGCGGGAAGATCACCAGCGAGGAGAGCGCCGCCGCGACGGTCGCCGCGCTGAACACGATGGTGCGCCCGGCCGTGGCGACCGCGCCGACCACCGCGTCGTCCGGCGACGCGCCTGCCGCGCGCCGTTCCCGGAAGCGGCTGACCATGAGCAATCCGTAGTCGACGGCGAGGCCGAGGCCGAGCGCGGTCGTCAGGTTCACCGCGTAGACCGACACGTCGGTCACCGAGCCGAGGATCGAGAGCTCGGTGAAGGTGCCGAGGATCGCGACGCCGCCGACCACCATCGTGAGCAGCGCGGCGACCACATTGCCGAAGGCGAGAACCAGCAGCGCGAGGATGAGCGGCACCGCGATGCCTTCGGCGATGCCGAGATCCTTGCCGATCTGCTCGGTGATGGCATGGAAGATCGCGTTGTTGCCGCCGACCTGGACGTCGGCGATCGGCCCGTCCGAGCGGTATTCGGCGACGACATGCTCGGCGATCTCAGTCGCCCTGGTCGGGTCCTGGTCGGCGCCGCCAGCCAGGACGACCGCGGCCGTTCCGTCCGCGGACCGCATCGCAGGCGAGCCGGTGTCCCAGTACGAGACGACGTTGGTGAGCCGGTCGTCGGCGGCCAGCCTGCGCGCGAGTTCCCTGCCGAAGCCCGCGGTCGCCTCGGCGTCGACGCCGCCCTGCTCGGCGCGGATCAGGAAGACGTAGTCGGTGTCGGCGCCGAACTTGTCGGCGAGTTGCGCTGTGGCGGTGCTGGATTCCGCGTTCGGGTCCTCCTGACCGCCGGGTTGCATCTTGCTGAACGCGGTGACGCCGAGCGCGCCGCCCGCGATCAGGGCGAGAACGCTCGCCACGAGTATCCAGCGGGCGTTTCGGGCCACGAAGCGGCCGAGTCGTTCGAACATGTCGAGCCTCCAGTCGAGCATGTTGGCATACGTAAACTTTATGGGCGTTAACTTGCCATCGATGTGTGCGAGTGTCAACATCGAGGAGATGACGAGATCCGAGCGAGAAGGGCCCTATCACCACGGTGACCTGCGCAATGCCCTGGTGCGCGCGGCCGCCGAACTCGCCGAGACCGGCGGACCAGAGGCGGTCACCGTGCGGGCCGCCGCGCGCCGGGTCGGCGTCACGCCCACCGCCGCCTATCGGCACTTCACCAATCACGAGCAGTTGCTCGGCGCCGCGCAGGAGCAGGCGCAGCAGAGCCTGTTCGACGCGATGGCCGAGACCATCAAGACATTTCCGCCCGACGCCGACGCGGTGACCCGCCTGTTCGCGGTCGGGCGCGGCTATATCGTCTTCGCGCTGCGCGAACCCGGCCTGTTCCGCACGGCGTTCTGCAACAGCGAGCAAGAGAGCTCGGAGAACTGGAACTCCCCCGCCTTCGACCTGCTCTCTGAGCTGCTCGATGAACTCGTCGAGATCGGCTTCACCGATCCCGAGCACCGGCCGGACGCCGAATTCGCGGCATGGTCGGCGGTGCACGGCATCGCGTCGCTGCTCATCGAGCGGGCCCTGCCCGAGCAGGATCCCGAGGTGCGGGATCTGGCGATCGCGCGTGCCCTGGCGGTCGTCGAGCGCGGACTCGCGACCGGCCCGAAGGCCGCTGAGATCCGCGGCGGTACGCGGCACACGGCGATGCCGGAAGCGGCGGGCTGAGCACCGCGCCGCACACAACCTGTGGATAAACGCGCGTAGGTCGTTGTGAGCGGGCGCGGTTCCGTGTTCCCACCGGGATATCCACAGGCAGCGCCTGCGGTCGGCGGTTCGAGAATATTCGATCTACCAGCAGAAATGTGGCGTGCCGCCGGTGTGGACTACGCACTCACGCTGGCGCGCAAGGACTTTCACAGGCGACGGTTCGAGTTGTCCACAGCCCGCCCACATCGCCTGCGCCGCACACGTTTTCCACAGGAAGGCCGGGGATATCCACAGGTTGTCAGCTGACCCACAAACGCCGGCAGTGCGCCCCGGGGAACTCGCTCACATGAGCGCGCCGCCGTCGATGCGGATCTCGGTGCCGGTCATGTAGCGACCGTCGTCGGAGGCGACCATCGCGACAACGCCCGCGATGTCCTCCGGCGTGCCGAGCGCGCCGCCGTTGAGCCACCCGGTCAGCCGTGCGAACAGGCTGTAGTCCACACCTTCCGGCTGGTCCAGGATCGACTTGGTGGTGATGCCGCTGGTGATGCCCGCGGGCACGATGTTCACCGCGCGCAACCCCTGCTTGGCGTACTCGAGCGCGATCGAATGCGTGAACGCGCTGACGCCGCCCTTCGACGCGGCGTACGCCGCGAGATAGGGAGCCGCGCTGTAGGCCGCGGTCGAGGACAGATTGACCACCACCCCGTGCCCGGACTCCACCAGCGCGGGCAGCGCGGCCTGCGTCATCAGGAAGGTCCCGGTCAGGTTGACCGTGATGACCTGATTCCACGCGTCCAACGGCATCTCATGCGTCCGCGCGGGCCGCAGAATCCCCGCCGCGTTCACCAGCACGTCCAGCCCGCCGAGAAACTCGAGCGCCGCCGCCGTCCCCGCCCGCACCGACTCCACATCGGCGATGTTCACCTCGACGGCCCGAAACCGCTCCCCCGCCTCCCCCGCCTTCTCCGCGGTGACATCCAACCCCGCCCGATCGATGTCCACCCCCACCAACTGCGCCCCCTCGTCGAGCAGCCGCAGGGCGATCCCCTGCCCGATCCCCGACCCAGCTCCGGTGACGACAACCCGACGACCCTCGTATCTACGCATGCCCAAAATTAGAACAGGTTCCTACAAGGAATCAACCCATCCCACCACCATATTTCCGGTCGAACCCCCTGCAACCGGTTCCAAAACCACACGAGCCCCACGCACGCCCGCGACGCACACATATAGATAAGGCCATCCACCTCGACCCCACCCGCGAGCACCACGAAGCAACGCACTCGTTCAGCGCCGAGGACTCGCCGCGCCAATCCTGCGGGAACACTGACCAACGGCCGAAGCCCCACCACAAAGCAGCGGCCACCAGATCCAAAGCCCTGCCCTACTCGGCACCCATCGAGTCGAGCCGCTCCGGCTACCAAAGCCCCACTCGGCACCTACCAAATAGCGCCCACTCGGCACCTACCAAACGGGGGGCTAGGGGGCAGAGCCCCCAGGCGGGGTGTGGGGGTTGCACCCCCACAAAACACACAGAAACGAGAAGAGGCTCATGCTCTCAGTGAGCATGAGCCTCTTATCGAGTTGACGTGGGCGAAGGGGGACTTGAACCCCCACGTCCCGAAGGACACTGGCACCTGAAGCCAGCGCGTCTGCCATTCCGCCACTCGCCCGAGCGACTCCGGAACACTATCACGCGGCCGGTCGAGAAACGAAATCGGCTGCTCAGTGGGGCTTGTGATGCCTAATGGGCATCAGGGGAACCTCCTGGGATTTCCAAGAGTTACAGGTGTGGAGGATCGTGGATATCATGCAATGAACGTGTTCGTCGGACGACACGCCATGCGCGTGTGTCGTTGTTATGAAGCTGGGAATGACATAGGAAGACGCTCACCGAAGGGAGGCCGAGATGGGCATCGTTTCGCGGTTCGAGCGTCGCCTGCAGGGCGCCGTCGGTGATGTGTTCGCCCGGGTCTTCGGGGGCAGCGTCGTGCCCCAGGAGGTGGAGGCGGCGCTGCAGCAAGAGGCCGCCGATCACGTCCAGGACGTGGGCGGTGGTCACCTGCTGGCTCCGAACAGCTATGTGATCACCATCAACTCTTCCGACCACCAGCAACTGGACGCCGATCACGACCTCACGACCCGCGCGTTCGCCAAGCACCTCCAGGACTACATCCGCGATCAAGGGTGGCAGACCTATGGCGAAGTACACGTAGCGTTCGAGGCATCACCTACGCTGCACACCGGACAGTTCAGGGCGAGCGGCCGCGTCGATCCGGACGTCGGCCGTCGAGCTGCACCCGCTCGAAGCCCGGAACCCACGCCACAACGACCTGCAAACCCGCAACCAGGAGCTGGCCCCATGACGCAGAACTCTGGCTACGACCCGAGCCGTGAGCCCGCGGAGTCCGATCCACGCAATCGCGGGTACGCACCTCCGCCAAGCGGGCGGGCCGGTGGTCCCCAGAACGGTGCGTACCGCGACGAGTACGGGCGCGGCGCCGCGCCTTATGGCGCCTCGGAATACCAGGCGCCGGATTCGCAGCAGGCATACGGCGATTACCAGAACGGCTACGACTACCAGCAGGGCGGCCAGGGTTACGGCCAGCAGGGCGGTTACGCCGATCAGGGGTACGGCCAGCAGGGCTACGGCGAGCGCGGCGGCTACGGCCAGCAAGGTTTCGGCGACCAGGGCTATGGCGCGCAGGGCTACCAGGAGCCCGGCTACGGCCAGCAGGGCGCCGGCTACGGCGAACCGGGTTACGGTCAGCAGGGCTACGGCCAGCAGCAGGGCTACGGTGACCAGGGCTACGCCGACCAGAACTACGGCCAGCAGGGCTACGCGGGCCAGCAGGGTTACGGCCAGCAGGGCTACGCGGAGCCCGGTTACGGCGAGCCGGGTTACGCCGACCAGAGCTACGGTTCCGAGGAGCAGGCGGGCTACGGCCAGGCCTACTCGCAACAGTCCGGCTACGGCGGCCAGCAGGCGGGTTACGCCGCGCCGTCGTACAGCGGTGGCGCCGCCGCCGCGGGCTCCGGGTACTCGGCCACCCTCCAGTTGGACGACGGCAGCGGCCGCACCTACCAGCTTCGCGAGGGCAGCAACATCATCGGCCGAGGTCAGGACGCGCACTTCCGGCTGCCGGACACCGGTGTCTCGCGCCGCCACATCGAGGTCCGCTGGGACGGCCAGACCGCTATGCTGTCCGACCTCGGGTCGACGAACGGCACGCTGGTCAACGGCTCCCCGGTCCAGGATTGGCAGCTCGCGGACGGTGATGTGATCCGCGCCGGGCATTCCGAGATCCTCATCCGTATCGTCTGATCCCGTAAGCTCGCGGTGCAGGTCACGACATGGCTCTCACGGTTTGGTCGGTCGTATCGTGATCGGAATCGACTGACAGCCCTATGATGCTGCCAACGCGCGCGGCCCCGAAACCGGGGCCGGCAAGCCCGGCAGGCCGTGGGGGTGGGTCGAACCGCACCTACGGCACCGACATACCTACGGTCGAACAGGAGGTGGAACGCCGTGCAGGGACTGATCCTGCAATTGACCCGTGCGGGGTTCCTGCTGCTGTTGTGGCTGTTCGTGTGGGCGGTCCTGCGGACCTTGCGCAGCGACATCTACGCGGCATCCGGCATACGGATCCAGCCCAGGGCCGCACGCGGTTCCGCGGTGCTGCCTTCCTTCAGCCGAGGCCAGAAGGGCGCCAAATATCTTGTGGTGACTCAAGGTTCACTCGCCGGCACTCGCATCTCACTCGGCACCCAACCGGTGCTGATCGGGCGTGCGGACGATTCGACGCTGGTGCTCACCGATGATTACGCCTCCACCCGACACGCGCGACTGTCCCCGCGCGGTGACGACTGGTACGTCGAAGACCTCGGCTCGACCAACGGCACCTACCTGGACCGTGCGAAAGTCACCACCGCCGTGCGGGTTCCGCTCGGCACTCCCGTCCGTGTCGGCAAAACAGTGATCGAGCTCCGATCGTGACACTCGTTCTCCGCTACGCAGCGCGCAGCGACCGCGGTCTGGTCCGAGGCAACAACGAAGATTCCGTCTACGCGGGCGCCCGCCTGCTCGCACTGGCCGACGGCATGGGCGGACACGCGGCGGGTGAGGTCGCGTCGCAGTTGATGATCGCCGCGCTGGCGCATCTCGACGACGACGAGCCCGGCGACGATCTGCTCGGCAAGCTCGACGCGGCGACGCGGGCGGGCAACGCCGCCATCGCCGATCAGGTCGAGGAGGAGCCCGAGCTCGACGGCATGGGCACCACGCTCACCGCGATCCTGTTCGCGGGCAAGAAACTCGGGCTGGTGCACATCGGCGATTCGCGCGCCTATCTGTTGCGCGGCGGCGAGCTGGCGCAGATCACCCGCGACGACACCTTCGTCCAGTCGCTGGTCGACGAGGGCCGGATCACGCCCGAGCAGGCGCACACCCACCCGCAACGTTCGCTGATCATGCGCGCCCTCACCGGCAACGAGATCGAGCCGACGCTGATCATGCGCGAGGCCCGTGCGGGCGATCGCTACCTGCTGTGCTCGGACGGTCTTTCGGACGTGGTGAGCGACGAGACCATCGCCAACACCATGCGCGAGGGCAGCACCGACGAGTGCGCCGACCGACTCATCGAACTCGCGCTGCGCAGCGGCGGTCCCGACAACGTGACCGTGGTGGTGGCCGACGTCATCGATCTGGACTACGGCCAGAGCCACCCGATCGTCGCGGGCGCCGCCTCCGGTCAGGACGAGGACACTCCGCCGCCGAACACCGCCGCTGGTCGCGCCGCGGCCATGCGTCCGCCGCGCGCCGCACCGCCGCGCCGGGCCGCCGCACCGGAACCGCCGCCGCCGAGCAAGTCGCATCGGCTGCGCTGGATCATGCTCGCGGTCGCCTTGGTGGTCGCCGTCGCCGTCGGTCTGCTGGTCGGCTACAAGATGATCCGCAACAACTACTACGTGGGCGCGGACAACGGCCAGGTCGTGATCATGCGCGGGCTGCCCGGTTCGGTGCTCGGGTATTCGATCCACGACGTGGACACGGTCGGCTGCGTCGACCGTGGTGGCGACCTGACCATCGTCAAGTCCGGATCGGATCTGCCGTCCGGCTGCCGCCAGCTGCGGGTCAGCGATCTCGAGCAGACCGGTCGCGACAAGGTCAACGCGGGCCTGCCGCCCGGTTCCCTCGGCAAGGCCGAGGAACAGATGCGGCTGCTCGCCCAGCAGGAGCTGTTGCCGCCGTGCCCGGCGCGGGAAACGACCCAGCCGCCGCAGCCCGGCGTGCCGCAGCCCGGTGTCGTGCCGCCCGGCGAGCCCGCGCCGGGTCCGGTCGCGCCGGCCCCTGCGCCGAACCCCGCACCGACCACCGACCCGGGTGACACCAGGGGCACCGACGCGGCGACACCCACGAAGGTGGAGCAGGCGCCGACGACGACCCCGGCGCCGAACCCCCAGATCTCGGGGGAGAACTGCCGGGTGACGGACTGATGTCCGCACCGGCACCACCGTCCGCGGGGGCCTTCCCGAGTCCCCCGGGCGGGTTCGCTCCAGCACCGCCTCCGTCCACCAGACGCAACGCCGAACTGCTTCTGCTCGGGTTCGCCGCGCTGATCACGACCGTCTCGCTCTTCCTCGTCGAGGCCAGCCAGGAACAGTCGGTCACCTGGGACATCGCCAAGTACGGCCTCGCTTTCCTCGCCCTCTTCGGCATCGCGCACTTGGCCGTGCGCCGGTTCGCGCCGTTCGCCGACCCGCTGCTGCTGCCGATCGTCGCGCTGCTCAACGGTCTGGGCTTGGTGCTCATCCACCGCCTCGATCTCGGCGCGGCGCAGAACGCGGAATTCAACTCCGACCCGATCCCCTCCCCCGACGCCAACCAGCAGATCCTGTGGACCGCGCTCGGCATGGTCGTCTTCGTCACGCTGCTGATCGTGCTGCGCGACTACCGCACGCTGGCCCGCTACAGCTACACGCTCGGCCTGGTCGGGCTGGTCGCGCTGATGATTCCCGCCCTGCTGCCCAGCGCGTACTCGGAGACCAACGGCTCCAAGATCTGGATCAGGCTGCCCGGCTTCAGCGTGCAGCCCGGCGAGTTCGCCAAGATCCTGCTGATCATCTTCTTCGCCTCGGTGCTCGTCGCCAAGCGCGACCTGTTCACCACCGCCGGACGGCACATGCTCGGCATGGAGTTCCCGCGCGCCCGCGACCTCGGCCCGATCCTGGTGGTCTGGGTGGTGTGCATCGCGGTGCTCGTCTTCGAGAAGGACCTCGGCACCTCGCTGCTGATCTTCAGCACGGTGCTTGTGATGCTCTACATCGCGACCGAGCGGGTCGGCTGGCTGATCATCGGCGGCAGCCTGCTCGTCATCGGGTTCGTCTTCGCCTACCAGGCGTTCAGCCACGTGCGGGTGCGCACCAACACCTGGCTCGACCCGTTCGCGGATTACCACAACACCGGTTACCAGATCTCGCAGTCGCTGTTCGGCCTGGCCACCGGCGGGCTCGCGGGCACCGGCCTCGGCAGCGGACGGCCGAACCAGGTGCCGTTCGCCAACACCGACTTCATCGTCACCACCATCGGTGAGGAGCTCGGCCTGATCGGGCTCACCGCGGTGCTGATCCTGTTCCTCGTCTTCGTGATGCGCGGCCTGCGCACCGCCCTCGCCGTGCGCGACAGCTTCGGCAAGCTGCTGGCGGCCGGGCTCTCGTTCACCATCGCCGTCCAGCTGTTCGTCGTGGTCGGCGGCGTCACCAAGCTGATCCCGCTGACCGGTCTGACCACACCGTTCATGTCGTACGGCGGTTCCTCGCTCTTGGCCAACTACGCGTTGCTCGCGCTGCTGATCAAGGTCTCCGACGCGGCCCGCGCACCGGCGCCTGCGCGCAAGAAGGACCCGGCGCCGATCGCGGACGCACCGACCGAGCTGCTGCGCCGCTCGGAATCGAGGCCGCAGGAATGAACACTCCCCTACGGCGGGTCGCGGTCGCGGTGATGGTGATGGTCGTCGCGCTGCTGGCCAACGCCACCTACATACAGGTCATCAAGGCCGACGACTATCGAAGCGATCCGCGCAACTCGCGCGTGCTGCTCGACGAGTACTCGCGCCAGCGCGGCCAGATCTCGGCGGGCGGCACGGTACTGGCCAACTCGGTCGAGACCGACGACCGCTACAAGTACCTGCGCACCTACCCGACCGACCCGGAGGCGTACGCGCCGGCGACCGGCTTCTACTCGATCCAGTACGGAAGCGCCGGACTCGAGCGCTCCGAAGACCAGGTGCTCAACGGCTCGGACAGCCAGCTGTTCGGTCGCCGCCTCATCGATCTGGTCTCGGGCCGCGATCCGCGCGGCGGCAACGTGCTGACCACCTTGAACCCGGTGATGCAGCAGGTCGCCTACGAGCAGCTCACCGCAAAGGGTTACACCGGCTCGGTGGTGGCCATCGAGCCGAGCACCGGCAAGATCCTGACCATGGTGTCCACCCCGAGCTACGACCCGAACCTGCTGGCCGGGCACGACGGCGCCGCGACCACGCGGGCGTGGGAGTCGCTGAGCCGTGATCCGGACCAGCCGATGCTGAACCGGGCCGTCTCGCAGACCTACCCGCCTGGCTCGACGTTCAAGGTGGTGGTCACCGCGGCCGCGCTGGCCAACGGCGTCGCGACGCCGGACGACCAGTTCACCGCCGCGCCCAACATCACCCTGCCAGGAACGAGCACCACGCTGGAGAACTACAACGGCTCGAACTGCGGGTCCGGCCCGACGGCCTCGTTGACCGAGGCGTTCCGGCTGTCCTGCAACACCGCGTTCGTCGAGCTCGGCATCAAGGTGGGCGCGGCGAACCTGAAGGACGAGGCCGCCGCGTTCGGCATCGGCCCACACCGCGGCATCCCGATCCCGGTGGCGGAGAGCACGGTCGGCACCATCGCCGACAACGCCGCGCTCGGCCAGAGCAGCATCGGCCAGCGCGATGTGGCGCTCACCCCCCTGGACAACGCGGTGATCGCCGCGACCATCGCCAACGGCGGGGTTCGGATGGAGCCGTACCTGGTCGACGCGACGCAGGGACCGGATCTGAGCGTGTTGTCCAAGACGAAGCCGGTCTCCGTCGGACAGGCGGTGAGCGCCCAGGTAGCGTCTCAGCTGACCTCCTTGATGGTCGCCTCCGAGGAGAACACCGTCGGATCACGCCAGTCCCGATACACGATCGCGTCCAAGACCGGAACCGCCGAGCACGGCAGCGACCCGCGCAATACGCCGCCGCATGCCTGGTACATCGCCTTCGCGCCCGCGCAGAACCCCAAGATCGCCATCGCGGTGATCGTGGAGAACGGCGGGGATCGGGCGCTGGCAGCCACCGGCGGTTCGGTGGCCGCACCCATTGCCAGGGCCGTGCTCGACGCCGGTCTGCAGGGGGGCTGAACGATATGAACGAGCGAGTTGAAGTTCGGGGGCCCCGATGCTGAACAACGGTGCGATGATCGCCGATCGCTACCGCCTGCAACGTCTGATCGCCACCGGCGGCATGGGTCAGGTGTGGGAGGCGCTGGACACCCGCCTGGACCGCCGGGTCGCGGTGAAGGTGCTCAAGGCGGAGTTCTCCGCCGACCCGACCTTCCGGCACCGGTTCCGCACGGAGGCCAAGACCACCGCGCAGCTGAACCACTCCGGGATCGCGGGCATCTACGACTACGGCGAGACCTACGACCCGAGCGCGGGCGAGACCGCCTACCTGGTCATGGAGCTGGTGCAGGGCGAGCCGCTCAACACCGTGCTCAACCGCATGGGCAGGCTCTCGGTGCTCCAGGGCCTCGACATGCTCGAACAGACCGGCCGCGCGCTCGACGTCGCCCATGCCGCCGGCGTGGTGCACCGGGACGTCAAGCCGGGCAACATCCTGGTGACGCCGACCGGTCAGGTGAAGATCACCGACTTCGGCATCGCCAAGGCGGTCGACGCGAGCCCGGTGACCAAGACCGGCATGGTGATGGGCACCGCGCAGTACATCGCGCCGGAGCAGGCCGTCGGCGAGGACGCGACCGCCGCCAGTGACGTGTACTCGCTCGGCGTCGTCGGTTACGAGGCGCTGGCCGGGCAGCGGCCGTTCACCGGCGACGGCGCGATCACCGTGGCGATGAAGCACGTCCGCGAGAATCCGCCGCCGATGCCGGAGGATCTGCCGCCCAACGTCCGCGAGCTCATCGAGATCACGATGGCCAAGGACCCGAACATGCGCTACGCCACCGGCGGCGAGTTCGCCGACGCGGTGGCCGCGGTGCGCGCGGGTCACCGTCCGCCGCCGCCGCTGAGCGCGGGTTCGGCCGCCGGGCCGCTCACCGCGGGCGCCACCCGGGTGCTGCCGCCCGGCCCGACGGTCATCCTGCCCGCGGGTCAGGCCGACGGGGCGACCGTGCGGTACAGCACGCCCGCGGCCGCCGCCATCGGCGGCGCGGCGGCGAGCGGGCCCGCGACCATGATGAACCCGGGCGGATCGAACGATCAGCCGCCCGGCAAGAGGCCGTGGACGACGACGCAGAAGGCGCTGGCCGGTCTCGGCGCAGGCGCGGTGCTGCTCGGCGGCGCGGCGATCTGGCTGCTGTTCGGCGGCGACACCAACCCGGATCCGGTGCGCGACCCGGTCACCTCGTCGGTGGCACCGCCGCCCGCGCAGATCACCACGACGGTGCCGCAGACCACCACCAGGTTCGTGCCGCCCCCGCCGCCGGTCACGTCCGACGAGCCGACGCCGACCACCACCGAGCCGCCGACGGCGACTCCGGAACCCACGACGACGGCGCCGCCGAGCACTACGGCGCCGACCACGACGAAGACGACCAAGACGACGAGTCCGACCACCACCCGCACCCTGTTCCCGACTTTCGACTTACCATTTCCGGAGAATCCCGGTGCCTCGGGTCCCGGTAACACTCGCAGCGCGCCCGCTACTCCTTCACAAGGACAACGATGACGACCCCGAAGAATCTCTCTTCCCGCTACGAGCTGGGCGAGATCATCGGCTTCGGCGGTATGTCGGAGGTCCACAAGGCGCGCGATCTGCGGTTGAGCCGGGATGTGGCGATCAAGGTGCTGCGCGCCGATCTGGCCCGCGACCCCACGTTCTACCTGCGCTTCAAGCGTGAGGCGCAGAACGCCGCCGCACTGAACCATCCGGCCATCGTCGCGGTCTACGACACCGGCGAGGCCGAGGTGGACGGCGGTCCGCTGCCCTACATCGTGATGGAGTACGTGGACGGCGAGACGCTGCGCGACATCGTGCGCGGCAAGGGTCCGCTGCCGCCGCGGCGCGCGATGGAGATCATCGCGGACGTCTGTGCCGCACTGGATTTCAGCCACAAGGCCGGGATCGTGCACCGCGACATGAAGCCCGCGAACATCATGATCAACCGGGCGGGCGCGGTGAAGGTGATGGACTTCGGCATCGCCCGCGCGCTGGCCGACAGCTCCAACCCGATGACCCAGACCGCGGCCGTCATCGGTACCGCGCAATACCTTTCGCCGGAGCAGGCCCGCGGCGAGACCGTCGACGCCCGCTCGGACGTGTACTCGGTGGGCTGCGTGCTCTTCGAGATCCTCACGGGCGAACCGCCTTTCACCGGTGACTCACCGATCGCCGTCGCCTATCAGCACGTGCGCGAGGATCCTCGGCTTCCCTCGCACGTGCACGCGAGCGTGCCGCGCGAGCTGGATTCCGTTGTGCTCAAGGCGATGAGCAAGAACCCGGCCAACCGGTACCAGACCGCCGCCGAGATGCGCGCGGATCTGATCCGGGTGCTCGGCGGCCAGAAGCCGAGCGCGCCCATGGTGATGACCGACGAGGATCGCACCACCGTCTTCGGCAACACCGAGCCGGCGCCGCGCAGCTTCCGCACCGTCGAACGCAACGACGACACCGCCGAGCAGGAGCCCGCCGACCCGGGCGACTCGCGCCGCACCGCCTACCTCGCGCTCGGCGCGGCCGCCGCGCTCGCCGTGGTGTTCGGGCTGTTCTGGGTGCTGATCGGTCCGGGAAGCAAGCCGGACCAGGTGGCCGTGCCCGATCTGTCGAACAAGTCGCAGTCGCAGGCGCAGGACGCGCTGGAGAAGCTCGGCTTCACGGTGGCCATCCACCAGAAGGCGGACAGCAAGGTGGCCGACGGCAACGTCATCGCGACGCAGCCGCTCGGCGGTTCCCGCATCGACAAAGGCAGCACGGTGACGCTGCAGGTCTCCAGCGGGCCCGACCAGGTGCAGGTACCGCGGTTGGACGGACTGACGGTGCAGCAGGCCGAGCAGGAGCTCAACGCCCTCGGCTTGCGGATGGATCCGAACGTGGTGCGCAAGGAGTCCAGCGCACAGGATCTGGACAAGGTGATCGGCACCGAGCCTTCGGCGGGTGCGCGGGTCGACGTGGACCAGGCGATCGTGGTCTGGCTCGGCAAGGGGCCGGAGAAGGTCCGGGTGCCGAGCCTGGTCGGGCAGGACATCAGCGTGGCCCAGCCGAACCTGGTGGACAGTGCCGGTTTCAAGATCGTCATCGAGGAGGTGCAGTCCCCGCGGCCCAAGGGCGAGGTCATCGGAACGAGCCCGGCGGGCGGCACCAACGCCGACAAGGGCTCGACGGTGACCGTCCGGGTGTCCAGCGGCGACATCAGCATGCCGAGCCTGGTCGGCCTCACGCCGTCCCAGGCGGTGGAGAAGCTGCGCCAGAGCGGCTGGACCGGCAGCACCAGCCAGATCAACCAGAACACCACCGGCACCTTCGACGCGGGCAGCGTCGGCCGCATCATCAGTCAGCAGCCGTCGCCCGGTTCGTCGATCTCCAACAACGGCACGATCACCATCACCACCGGAGTGCTCGGTCCGCCGTGATGCCGAGGCCGGCCTGACCCGAGCCCGGCCCGATCGTTATCGGAAAGAGGCGACCGGTCGGTGTGATCGGCGCGAGAATTGTGGCTGCTCCATCCGAACCCAGCAATCAGCATGGAACAGGAGGCAGCCCCATGACCACTGCCAGGGACATCATGAAGCCCGGCGCTCAGTGGATTTCCAAGGACGAGACGGTCGGCAAGGCGGCGCGCATGATGGCCGAGCTCGGCGTCGGATCCCTCGTCATCGCGGACGAGAACGAACGGATGTGCGGCATCATCACCGACCGCGACATCGTGGTGAAATGCGTGGCGCAGGGCCGCGCACCGGCCAACACCCGCGCGGCCGAATTGTGCGAGGCGACCCCGCGGTGGATCGCGGCCGACGCCGATGTCGAGGAAGTGCTCGAGGAGATGGAGAGCCATCGCATCAAGCGCATGCCGGTGATCGACAACAAGAAGCTGATCGGCATGATCAGCGAGGCCGATCTGGCCAGGCACCTCGACGACAACCAGCTCAGCGAATTCGTGACGGCGGTCTACGGCAGGCCGTGACCAGGTAGCTGCCTCAGCGGAGGCGGAAGTGCGCCCGTCGTCCGGAGCCGCAGACTTCCGGGCGGCGGGTTCGGAAAACCCGTCTGACTCACCAACGGCACGGTGCTGTTGTCACGACAGATCCAGGTGCCGATTCATCGACATCGCCTCGTCGGCCAGATCCGGCAGTTCGACCACCTCGACGCCGTGCTGCCGTAGTTTCTCCACGCCGACGCAGTTCACCACGAAGGTCGTCGGCTCCCGCCAGGCGATGACGACACGCTCGATCCCGGCGCGCAGGATGCGATCGGTGCACGGCGGCCTGCTCGCCGTCGCGCGCTGCGAACACGGCTCGAGTGTGCTGTAGATCGTCGCCCGCGCCAGCCGCGGATCGTCGGCGGACAGCTTGTTCAGCGCGGATTCCTCGGCGTGCACCTTTTCGTCGGTCTCCCGCGAGTAGCCCGTCGCGATCTCCGCGCCGTCGGCGACGACGACCGCGCCGACCGAGAACGCGGTGTCGCTCGGCGGGCACTGGCGCGCGAGTTCGATCGCTCGGCGCATGAAGCGGCGGTCGGCCTCGGACCGATCGGTGTGGTCGGCGTTCACGACACAGCTCCGTTCATGACCGAGCTCCGTTCACGAGGCGGCTCCGCTCCCTGGACGGAGGAGGTAGCGCAGCACGGCCATATCGCCGACCCTCTCGACCCCGGCGAGCGTCCTGCGGCGGGTCGAACCGCCGGGGAATCGAGCGTCGGCGAGGAACCTGGGCGCGGCCGAATCGCCGACAACGATCGGCGCGACCGCCAAGTGCAGTTCATCTGCCAGATCCGCCGCCAGGAACGCCGTGTGCATCCCGGTGCCGCCCTCGACCATCAGACGGCCGACACCGCGGCGGCCGAGATCGTCCAGCAGCGCCCCGAAGTCGAGCTCCACGCCGAGCGCGACCACGTCGGCGATGCCGACCAGCCGATCGGCGAGCCGCGCCGCGCCGGACTCGGTCGTGTAGACGACCTTCGCCCCGCCGTGGTGCCAGAAGTTGAGCTCACGGTCCAGATCGCCGCGCGCGGTGACGGTGACCTTGAGCGGGAACTCCGGCTTGCCCGCCGCCACCCGCGCCGCCCGGCGCTCGGCACTGTTGACCAGCAGCCGGGGATTGTCGCGGCGTAGCGTCTCGGCCCCGACCAGGATCGCGTCGGACTCGGCGCGTACCCGGTCGACGCGGTCGAAATCCGCCGGGTCGGAGAGCAACAGCCGCTCCGGACCGGCGTCATCGATGTAGCCGTCCAGGCTGACCGCCACCGACAGCAGCACGTACGGCCTGGTCACTGCAACACCAGTGCCGCGACCTCCGCCTCGAGCATCTCCACCAGACCCTCGGCGGGCCGCTCGCCGCAGACCTCGAGCCAGTTCGCCAGCATCCGGTGCCCGCCCTGGGTGAGCACCGATTCGGGATGGAACTGCACGCCGTGGATCGGCAGGGTGCGGTGCCGCATGGCCATCACGATCCCGGATTCGGTGCGGCCGAGCACCTCGATGTCCTCGGGCAGGGTGTCCTCGAGCACGGTGAGCGAGTGGTACCTGGTCGCGGTGAACGGATCGGGCAGACCGGCGAGCACGCCGGCGCCGACGTGGAACACCGAGCTGGTCTTGCCGTGCAGCAGTTCGGGCGCCCTGGTGACGGTCGCGCCGAAGGCCTCGCCGATCGCCTGGTGCCCGAGGCAGACGCCGAGCAGCGGCGTGCTGCTTCGGGCGCAGGCGTGCACGAGGTCGATGCTCGCACCCGCCCGATCGGGCGTACCGGGGCCGGGACTGATCAGAATGCCGTCGTAATCGGCGGCCACGGCGTCCACGTCGGCGAGCTGCGGATCGTCGTTGCGCCAGACCTCGGCCTCGGCCCCGAGCTGGCCCAGGTACTGCACCAGATTGAAGACGAAGCTGTCGTAATTGTCGACGACCAGTACACGCATGGTTCGAGATTACGTGGCGACGCGGGAGGCCGTCGCATCCATTACCAGTTGGGATAGCCTAGGGAGAACACCGGAGGGCCTCCGAGCCTCGCCCGGCCCGTTCGCGCTGTCGCCGGAACGGCCGCGGCGAAGTCGCTCGGCAGACAGTCAACTGAATCAGCCGCCGGTACCGACCTGAACGCCGAATACGAGGACGTCATGCCCAAGTCGAAGGTCCGTAAGAAGACCGACTACACGATCAACCCCGCCAGCCGGACCCCGGTGAAGGTGAAGGCGGGCCCGTCGCCGGTCTGGTACGTAACGATCATGCTCGGCTTCATGCTGGCCGGTCTGGTGTGGCTGCTGGTCTACTACCTGGCCGCCGAGCAGATCAGCTGGATGAACGACCTCAACGCCTGGAACTTCCTGATCGGCTTCGGGCTCATGGTCGTCGGCCTGATCATGACCATGCGGTGGCGCTGATCCACCTCCTTCGGGATTACAGACGTGTCATTCATGCACACCTGTGGATGACCCTGTGGACAACTCGAGGACCGATTGGGGAGAGTGCCGCGTGAACCCTGAATCCCCCTCTGTGGAACCGCGTCTCGCGTGGACCACGCCGACCCCCGCGCTCGTCGCGGTGGCCGTCGGCGGTGTGATCCTCGCGGGTGCGGCGATCTTCGCAGCGGATGCCGCGAGTCGGCTGCTCATCGGGTTGGCCGCGGCGGGTCTGCTCGCCCTGGCCGGGCTCGGTTTTCGGCAGCGACCGCGCCTGTCCATCCATACCGGCGCCGATCCGCGCCTGGTGGTGCGCGGTCTGCTCGGACCTGCCGAGTACCGGCCCGAGCAAATCGTCAAGGCGCGGGTGGTGAGCTACCGCCGCCTCGGGCGCAAGTCGCCGATGCTCGAGATCG
This sequence comes from Nocardia amikacinitolerans, assembly GCF_900215415.1. Classification (NCBI taxonomy): domain Bacteria; kingdom Bacillati; phylum Actinomycetota; class Actinomycetes; order Mycobacteriales; family Nocardiaceae; genus Nocardia; species Nocardia amikacinitolerans. The sequence continues at coordinate 324,342 of NZ_OBEG01000004.1, forward strand.
ATGTCGAGCACGAGGGCCAGGAGCGGCTGTTGATCTTCGGCCGTTGGGATCTCGGCACCGCGCCGCAGGACGTCTTCGAAGCGCTCGTCGCGCACCGGCTCGCGTACCTGCCCTCGGATTAGGCGTACCTCCGCCTTCGCTCCGGCCATGCGCGGTCTGTGGACGGACTACGTCCGACTGCGCCCTTTCTGCGTACCTCCGCCTTCGCTCCGGCCATGCGCGGTCTGTGGACGGACTACGTCCGACTGCGCCCTTTCTGCGTACCTCCGCATTCGCTCCGGCCATACGCGGAGGTCGGATGCACTCTCGCCGACAGCGGCTCGGCGCACACGATCAGACCTGCGGCAGCGGATGTTTCACGTGAAGCGAGCCGAAAACGGACTCAGGACACCATCGCCGCCGCGACGCCGATGACCGCGAGCGAGACGGCGCCGACCGCGCCGATGGCGGCCCACCCGATGGTGCGAGCCGACTCGGGGCTCTTCGCGCGCACCCACTGCGGCAGGAACAGCACGCCCATCGTCGCCAGCGTGCCCGCGACGAGTCCGCCGAGGTGCACCCACAGCGACACGCCTGGCAGCGAGAGGCTGAGCAGCACGTTGATCGCGATGATCACCAGGATCTGGGTGGCGTTCATCCGCAGCCGGATCAACAGCACCGCGACCGCGCCGAACATCCCGTACACCGCGCCGGACGCGCCCGCCCCGATCGTGTTCACCGGCTCGAGCAGCATGCCGCCCGCCGAGCCGCCGACCAACGCGACCATATAGATGGCGAGCATCCGTGCCCGCCCGAGGAACGGCTCCAATTGGATGCCGACGATGTAGAGCGCGAACATGTTCAGCGCCAGGTGCAGCGGCCCCCAGTGCAGGAAGCCTGAGCCGATCACCCGGAACCACTCGCCGTCGGCCACCAACCGAGGGACCAGCGCCCAGCGCAGGAACAGGCTGGACCGGTAGTTGTCGGCCAGGCTGCTCGCCTGGACCGCGGTGATCGCGTAGAACAGCACGTTCAAAGCGATCAACCCGTAGGTCACGAGCGGGGCGGTCGAGGTGGCGACCGGCGCGCCCGCGACCGTGCGGACCGGACGGACCTGGGTGCCCGCCGCACGCACGCAGTCGACGCAGCGCTGCCCGACCGCGGCGGGCCGCAGGCAGTCCGGGCAGGCGGGCCGCCCGCAGCGAGTGCACGCCAGGCCGGTCGGTCGATTCGGATGGCGGGCGCACGTCGGTGCGGGCGGCTGAGGATTCATCGCTTCAATCGATCGTGATGGTGGAGATACGGACGGGCTCTTTGGGACGGTCGTTGCGATCGGTCGGCGTCGCCGCGATGGCGTCGACGACCTTGCGCGAATCCGGGTCGACGACCTCGCCGAAGATCGTGTACTTGCGATTCAGGTGCGGCTGCGGGCTCACCGTGATGAAGAACTGCGAGCCGCTGGTGCGGGCGCCGACGTTCGCCATGGCCAGCAGGTAGCCGCGGTCGAAGCGCAGCTCGGGGTGGAATTCGGCGGCGATGTCGTAGCCGGGGCCGCCGCGACCGGTGTCACCGGGATCGCCGCCCTGGATCATGAAGCCGTCGATCACCCGGTGGAAGGCGGTGCCGTCGTAGAACGGGCCGGTGGTGCCTCCGCTCGCGTTCTCGGTGGTGTACGCCGCCGAGCCGTCGATCAGCCCGAGGAAGTTCCGCACCGTCTTCGGCGCGTGATATCCGAAGAGCGCGAGCTTGATATCGCCGTGGTCCGTGCAGAGCGTCACACCGGCGGTCTGAATCGGTGAGGTCACGACCGCCATGCTAGATCAGCGCCGCAGGACGAAGCCCGTAGCCGCGCGTGGCCGCAGCGATGGCGGAGGTACGCCGGGCGATCCGGCGCACCGCCCGGGCGGGCTCGGGGCGCGTCGAGACCGGTCGGCACTTACTGCGCTATTCACCCGGCTGTGCCAAAGTGGTCGAATGAGCTTGGGGCGTCTACGCGTATCCGCACGTTCTCGTAACCGGCTGATCGCCGGGGGTCTCGCCGCGCTGGCGGGCGGCGTGGCCTGGCTGGTCCGCAGCAAGCGACCGCTGCCGCCGCAGCCCGCGCCGGAGCCGCCGCGCATCGGCTACTCCCGAAACGGCTCCGCGCCGACCCCCGTCGCGGGAGCCGGCGCGGACAACAGCCGCTGACCTCGGTCAGCGGCTGACCGTGCGCTTGTACTGGCGCAGGGCCAGCGGCACGAACACCACTAGGATCACGACCACCCAGATCAGCGTGGTCGCCACCGGATGCTGCATCGACCAGGCGTCCGAGACCGGCACCATCGGGCTGGTGTTGCCGAACAACTCGCGGGTCGCCTGGGTCAGCGCGGAGACCGGGTTCCACTCGGCGAACACCTTCAACACGGTCGGCAGGTTTTCCATCGGCACGAAGGTGTTGGCCAGGAAGGTCAGCGGGAACATGACCATGAAGCTGGCGTTGTTGAACACCTCGGGCGCCCGCACCAGCAAACCGACGACGGCCATGATCCAGGACACCGCGTAGGCGAACAGCAGCAGCAGGACGTAGGCGAGCACCGCGTCGAAGAACGAGCCGCGGATCCGCCAGCCGACGAGCAGACCGGTCAGCGACATGACCACCAGGCTGACCACGTTGATCACCACATCGCTGACGGTCCGGCCGACCAACACAGCCGACGACGCCATCGGCAACGAGCGGAACCGGTCGATGATGCCCTTCTGCATGTCCTCCGCGAGACCCGCGCCGGTGAACGAGGAACCGAACACCACGGTCTGCGCGAAGATGCCCGCGATCAGGAACTCGCGGTAGCCGCCCTCCATGCCGGGCACCTGGATCGCGTTCCCGAACACGTACGCGAAGAGCAGCACGAACATGATCGGCGACAGCGTCGAGAAGATCAGCACGTCGGGCACGCGCTTGATCTTGATGACGTTGCGCTTGGCGATGGTCACGCTGTCGCTGACCACGATGGAGAGGCGTTCGCCGAGACCCATGCTGGGCGGGGCCTCCACAACTGTCGTCGTCGCGGTCATCGGGACTTTCCTTCCGTAGCTTCGAGTCGTTCGGCGGCTTTCGCTCCGCCGGAGCCGTTCGCCGCTGCGTCTCCCGCACGCTTGTCCACGGCATCGCCGCCGACGAGTTCCTCGGCCTCGTGCCCGGTGAGCGTCAGGAACACGTCGTCGAGCGACGGACGACGCAGGCCGACATCGTGCACCTGCACGTCGCTGGCCGCGAGCAGGCCGATCGCGTCGACGAGCGCCTGGGAACCGTTGCTGACCGGCACCGTGATCCGGCGCAGACCTGGTTCGAGGTGGATCTCCCCGTCGGCGAGGCCCTTCAGCGCCTGCTGCGCGATGGCGAGCTTGTCCACGTGGTCGACGGTGAGTTCGACGCGATCGCCGCCGACCAGCGTCTTCAGCTCGTCGGCGGTGCCGCGCGCGATGACCTTGCCGTGGTCGATGACGGCGATCGAGTCGGCGAGCCGGTCGGCCTCTTCCATGTACTGGGTGGTGAGCAGCAGCGTGGTGCCGCCCGCGACCAGCTCCTCGATGACGTCCCAGAGGTCCAGCCTGGCCCTCGGGTCCAGACCGGTGGTCGGCTCGTCGAGGAAAAGCACCGGCGGGTTGGCCACCAGCGCGCCCGCCAGGTCGAGCCTGCGGCGCATGCCGCCGGAGTAGCCGCGGACCGGCCGATCGGCCGCGTCGCTGAGCCGGAAGCGTTCCAGCAGTTCGCGGGCGCGCTCCTTACTGCGCTGCACGCCCATGTGATAGAGCCTGCCCACCATCTCGAGGTTCTCGAAGCCGGTGAGGTATTCGTCGACGGCGGCGTACTGGCCCGACGCACCGATCCTGGACCGCAGGGCCTGCGGATTCCGCAGGACATCGATGCCCGCCACGGTCGCCCGGCCCGCGTCGGGAACGAGCAGGGTGGTGAGCACCCGGACCGTGGTGGTCTTGCCCGCGCCGTTGGGGCCGAGCAGGGCGGTGACGGTGCCCTCCGGCACCGTCAGGTCGAGTCCATCGAGGGCAACCAGCTGGCCGTAGCGTTTGACCAGACCCTCGGCGACTATTGCGTCGGGCATGATTCTCCTGACGTTCGTGAATTCTCGATGTCGAATGACGTTCGACGCCTCCCGCCCGGGCGTCGAGGCGTTGTCAACGGATCGGACGACCGACCGATACGGGGGTCAGTATTGTCCTGACTCCGGTTGTGCGCATCCCCTTTGTTCGGGGGCCGCTCACCTCGGGCCGGACGGCGAAAGGCCGCATCCCGGTCCAGGCGGTGCTCGGGGGTACCGGAACGGGATGCGACCGGTTCGATGGTCCCGCGCGCGACCCAGCCGGGTCGCGGGTAGGCGACTACCCGTTTCCCGCGCGCGCGGTACTCACGCCGCGCCGTTCCGCACGCGGCGGCCGCCGTACCGGTTCCAGTGACCACCGGCACATACTCGCACCGGGGTACGACAGATTTCGGCGGCCGCCCGACATGCCCAGACCGCCGCGACACGCGACAAACCCGGCAGAATCAAGCCCGCTCGCGGGTCGGCGGAGGGATTCGCGCCACACTGAGACCACTCGGAATGTTTCCGCTCGGAACCGCTTTTCGCGCCGCCGCTCCGGAATCGTCCTGGAATGGGCTGCACCGCAACGTATTTGACAAACACCAGGTCACGGACCTGTCGCACGACTCGCACGGGGCGCGCGGTCGACGCCGCGACCGAGCAATCGCACCGCGTGCCGCCGTGCCAAATTTCTTCGAAAGTGGCTACCCCCATGCGCACACAATCCCAAATCTTCGCGTAGGATCAGTCACGTCGGCCCCTCCCCCCCGGGCCGACCTTACGCGGGCCTCGGCTAACTCCCCCCCTTCGCCGAGGCCCGCTCCCCATTTCCGGACCCTTTTCGCTCGCCTTCAGTCGGTGCTCTCGGTGTCGAAGCCGACCGCGCGCCAGGCGGTTGCCAGCCGCTGCGCCCGCACCCGGCCGGCTGTGCCGAACAGCGGGCGATCCCGCTCCCAACGGTCCCGCGCGACCGGATCCGCGGTCCGCCAGAGCGGCGCGAGCTCGTCGACCACCCGGCCGAACTCCTCGAAGACGCCGCCGAGCGCGACGTGCGCACCGGGCGATCCCGGCCGGTCCAGATCCAACCCGCGCACCGCCGCCACCAGCGCGAGCAGTTGCTGAAGCACGGGGCGCGGCCAGGACGACTCGCGCGCGACGCGCACCAACCAGCCGAGCGCGGCGGCGAGCACGTGCACGTCCTCGATGGTGCGGAACGGCTTGAGGAAATCGGTGTAGCCGTCGCCCGGAAGCACGGTCGCGGGCGCGTCGGTGAAAGTGACGGTGGCGTGCGGAATCTCGGGTGCGAACGGCGCGGCGGGCAGATCCGTCACCGCGACGCCCGGCGCCGAGGTCTCGACGAGGGCGGCCCGCAGGATGTTTCGGCCGTCGTCGGCGACGCCCGCGCTGGCGACGACGAGGAGTTTGCGCGCCAGACTGCCCAGCGTGGTGAATGTCTTGGTGCCGTTGATCGTCGCCGCGCCGTCGCGCTCGGTCAGCACGGTGCGGATGGCCGAGGGATGCGCGCCGCCCGCCTCGGTGGCCGAGACCGCGACGGCGTCCTCGGCAGGCAACTCAGGCAGCAGGGCGCGCAGCGCCTCCTGGTAGCCGGAGAGGAAAGCGAAGCCGAGCCGGTCGGCCGCGAAACCGCCCGCGATCGCGGCATCCACCGGCGACGCGAAACGGGCCGCGACCGCGCGGTGCCCGGCCCAGGCGGCCGTCACGGAGTCGACCGGTGCGCCGGGCGGTTCGGTCAGGAGATAGTCGAGCACAGAATCCACTCCTGCACGCTAGCCCGATCGAAGGCCGCGTCCGACCGACTCGGGCACTTACCCGGTCCGCGCGACCTCGACGGCGGGCTGCCAGATCCGGCTGCGCAGATCGGCGCCGCGAATCACCTGGACGCGCCACGGTTCCAACCGCATGATGTGCAGCGTCGGATCGTCGGGCGCGCGCCAGAACTGGCCGAGGTGATAGCCGGCGCCCGGCGGGCTGGTCTGCGCGTACAGGTCCCAGACCCGTCGGCGCGTTGCGAGGTCGTCCACCCACTCGGCCGTCGCGTCCACCGCGACGGAGTTGTTGCCGCGCGCCCAGTAGGAGAAGTTGACGTGCGGGTTCCGCGCGATGTGCGCCGCCTTGACCGGCGTCTTGTAGGTGGCGAGCCAGCCGAGCGGAGCCCCGTCGACCCGCTCCCAGACCGGGATGAGCACGCGGGTGCGCGGGCGGTTCTTGCTGTCGACAGTCACCATCGTCGCGTACACGATGCGCCCCACGTAGGCGTTGAACTCCGCCTCGATCTCGTCGAAATCCTCGACCTTCTGGGTCATGCCGAAGTCCTTTCGGTTCCCGATGCGACTGTCGGTTACTTCTTGTAACCAAGGGCATCATCGGACACCATGAAGAGCTATGGAAGACGGCACTTCTGAGTCACTCGGTTACTGCGCGGATACCGAGGACTACACCGCACGCCAGTGGGACACCCGCGAGGACTGCGATGTGCGCCAGATCCTCGACCGCATCGCCGACAAGTGGTCGCTGCTGACCATCGCGCTGCTCGCGGAACGCACCATGCGGTTCACCGAACTGCGCCGCGAGATCGACGGCGTCAGCCAGCGCATGCTCACCCGTACGCTGCGTCACCTGGAGCGCGACGGCCTGGTGCGACGCACCGTGTATCCGGTCGTCCCGCCGCGGGTCGAGTACGAACTGACACCGCTCGGCGGCAGCCTGCACGAGACCATCCAGGCGCTGGTCGCCTGGACCGAGGATCATCAGCGCGAGATCGCCGAGGCGCGCACCGCCTACGACGCGGCCGCTGCGGCGCCGGTGTGATCCGCAGATCCGCGGCCGGGCGACGGCAGCACAGTGCCGGTGTGATCCGGCAGGCCGAGTCCCAGCCGGGTGACGGCGTCGACAGCACAGCGCCGATGTGAGTCCGGCAAACCCCTGGACACACCCAGCGCCTGGTCAGCTGATTCTCAGGACGCGCGGGTATCACTGGGGAGGTCGCATCCACCGCGTGAGGAGTCTGACCTGTGAAACAGCCGGACGAGGTCCGCAGAAAGGAACTCTTCGACGCCGAGGCCCGACTCTCCTGGGTACTGGCCGCGCTGGCCGGTTTGATCGGCGCCGCGGCCTTCATGCACACCGCCGGCTACTTCGTCACCTTCATGACCGGCAACACCGAGCGCGCGGTACTCGGCGCGTTTCACGACGAACCCGACCTGGCCGTCGCGGCCGCGCTGCTGTTGACCGCGTTCCTGTCCGGCGTGGTCGTGGCCTCCTGGTGTCGCAGGCACTACTGGTCGGGTCATCCGCACGGACCCACCCTGCTCACGACCGTGTGCCTCGCCCTGGCCTCGATCATCGACCTGGTTCTCTACAACGTGACCGATACGTCCCGGATCGATTTCGTCCCGATCCTGTTCGTCGCCTTCGGCGTCGGCGCGCTGAACACCTCGTTCGTCAAGGACGGCGAGGTCTCGGTGCCGCTCAGCTACGTCACCGGGACGCTGGTCAAGTTGGGCCAGGGCATCGAACGCCACATCGGCGGCGGCGATTACGCCGACTGGCTCGGCTATTTCCTGCTGTACCTGTCCTTCGGGCTCGGCGCGCTGATCGGCGGTCTGCTGAGCTTGCTGGTCGCGGGCTGGGCGATGCTGATCACGGCGACGGTGGTGTGCCTGCTCGTCACCGGCTACACGTACCTGCACCTGGACAAGCACGGTCCGCTGCCGATCGAGAAGCCGAACGACGCATAAACGCTTCATCCGAGCGGCACGCGACTACAGTCGAGACATGGGCATCGAGTGCTCGAGCGTTGTCGCCGCGCCCCGGTCCGAAGTCTTCGCCTGGTACGCGCGCCCAGGCGCGTTCACCAGGCTCGCGCCGCCGTGGCAGCCGGTCTCCCCGATCGCCGAGGCCGATTCGCTGGCGGGCGGACGCGCCGTGCTCGGCCTGCCCGGCGGGTTGCGCTGGGTGGCGCGGCACGATCCCGACGGCTACCTCCCACCGCAACGCTTCGTCGACGCCGTCGCCGCGAACGGGCTCGCCTCGCTGCCCGCCGCGGGGCTGCTCCGCTGGCGGCACGTGCATGAATTCGAGGAGGTCGACGCCCGCCACACGCGCGTGATCGATCGGGTGCGGACGCCGATTCCCGAGTTCGTGCTTCGCCCGATGTTCGACTACCGGTACCGCCAGCTGGCCGACGACCTGCTCGCCCACCACCGCGCCGCCGAGCACGGCTTCGGTCCGGCGACCATCGCGGTGACGGGCGCGTCCGGCCTGGTCGGCACCGCGCTGTGCGCCTTTCTGAGTACCGGCGGCCACCGCGTGCTGCGGCTGGTGCGTCATCCGGCCCGCACGCCCGAAGAACGCCAGTGGAATCCCGCCCATCCCGACCCCGCGCTGTTCGACGGTGTCGACGCGGTGGTGCACCTGGCGGGCGCGTCGATCGCGGGACGGTTCACCGAGGGGCACAAGCGGGCGATCGCCGACAGCCGGATCCAACCGACCCGCAAGCTGGCCGAACTCGCCGCGCGCTCCGGACTTTCGGCATTCGTCAGCGCCTCCGCCATCGGCTACTACGGCTACGACCGCGGCGACGAGACGCTCACCGAGGAGGCGGACTGGGGCGACGGCTTTCTAGCCGACGTGGTCGCGAACTGGGAGGCGGCGACCCGCCCCGCCGAGAAGGCCGGAGTGCGGACGGTCCGAATCCGCACCGGCATCGTGCAGTCCCCGCGCGGCGGCACCCTGCGGCTGCTGCGCCCGCTGTTCACCGCGGGCCTCGGCGGACGGATCGGGGACGGCAGCCAATGGCTGTCCTGGATCGCGCTCGACGACCTGGTCGACGTCTACCACCGCGCGCTGTGGGACGAATCCCTCGCGGGAGCGGTCAACGCCGTCGCGCCGTATCCGGTACGCAACAGCGAATACACCGAGGTGCTGGCCCGCGTGCTGCACCGTCCGGCTCTCCTTCCAGTGCCAGACTTCGGCCCGAACCTGCTGCTCGGCAAGCAGGGCGCGCGCGAACTCGCCGCCGCGGGCCAGCGTGTACTGCCGACCCGGCTGGTCGCGGCGGGGCACGAATTCCGAACTCCCGGCCTCGACGCGGCGCTGCGTCACCTGCTCGGGCGGACCAGGCACTAACAGGGAATTCAGCGCAGCCGATCGACGGCGTCCGCCAAACTCGCCACCCGCACAGCGGCTTCCGGCAAGATCACGTCGTCCCAACCAGGACCGCCGAGGAACACCCGCGCACCCGCCGCGAGGCACGCACGAACGGCCGAGGTCAACGCCGTGGATTCGCGCTGCGACCAGAGCAGCACCGCGGCCGGATCCCGCTGCCTGGCAAGCGCGTCCACCAACGCCGCGGTCGGAACATCGGGCCCGAGCATCCGCGCGCCGACGCCGCGTTCGGCCAGCGCGGCCCGCAGCACATCGAGTGGCAGCGAATGTGTTTCACCGCTGGTGCAGGCGAGCACTGTACCCGCGGGGCCGACCGGCGGATTCGTTCGTTGCATGGCGGCCGCGACACACCAGGACAGCAGGTGTTCGACATCGACGCACCCCTCGCCGCTGCCTTGCCGCGCCACGATCTCGGCAAAAGCCGGGCGGCACAGGCGTTCCCAGGTGTCGACCACGCCGTGGGCGCGAACGTGCGATTCGACGAAGGCGGTGACCGTGCCCGTCTCCAAGGCGAACGCGGCGGCGAGCAGCGCGGTCCGATCGCCGAGCGCCAGCACGGGCCCGCGTGCGGCCGCGGCGGCGCCCGCCGGGCTCGCGCCGCCGCGGATCAGTTCGAGCATCCGCTCCAGCAGCGCGATGTCGGATTCGGTGTAGAGGCGGTGACGACCGGGGCGATCCTGGGCGGGCCCGATCTCGTAGCGGCGGTTCCAGCTGCGCAGCGTCGCCGTCGGGATGCCGAGACGCTCGGCCACCGCGCGCACCGTGTAACCGGCCGCGTCGGGAACGGAGGCGGAACCGGCGGTCATCGTCTCATTCTGCCCGGTCGGTGTCGTCCAGTTCCGCATGGACGCCCGGATTCGCGTCGGGCCCGACGGAAAACTTGCATCGTTTCTGCATCGTTGACTGATATCATGGCCAGAGTCGCCAATCCGAGGAGGTCCCATGGACTCGCGCCGAACAACACGATGGTGTGCGCGTCTCGCGACCGCAGTCGTCGCGGTCGCCGGTGCGGCAACCGGAACGGCCACGGCCGAGCCGCCCGCCCCGGTGCCCAGTTTGGAACTCGACCGCTACCTCGGCCAGTGGCGGCAGCTCGCCGCGATACCGCAGTACTTCAACCTGGCCTGCGCCCGCGACACCACCGCCGACTACGCGCTGGACCCGCGCGGCGACATCGCCGTGCACAATCGCTGCATCACTTGGACCGGTACGGTCAACGAGATCCGCGGCACCGCGCGGGTGAACGATCGAGCGACGAACGCGCAGTTGCACGTCAGCTTTCCCGGCGTCCTCACCCAGGATCAATTGGACGGTCCGACGAACTACATCGTGACCGCGCTCGGCCCGGACTATTCGTGGGCCCTCGTGACCGACCCGGACCGCACCTCGGGCTTCGTGCTCGCCCGCGAACCCGCGCTGGATGAGCAATCCTGGTCGGACGTGCGGGCGGCGATCGTCGCGGCGGGCCAAGACTCGTGCTTCTACCTCACCTCGCCGACGACAGGCGGGTTGTCCACGATCGAGCCGCTGTGCACAGCGTGATGTTCGACAGCGTGCGGACCCCGCGAGGGTCGCGTTCGCGCCGGTACGGAAGAGCCGCCCGTGCCCGCGCGGCGCGACCCTCGTGGGGCCCGGGGGCCGACCGATGACCACCTCGGTGGCGCTGTTCACCCGCGACCTGCGGGTGCACGACAATCCGGTGCTCACCGCGGCGCACCGGACGGGCGACACGGTGGTGCCGCTGTTCGTCGTCGACCGCGAGCTGGTGCCGGATCGCTGCCCGCCCAACCGCGCCCACTTCCTCGCGGCCGCCCTCGCCGAACTCGACGACGAACTCCGTGCGATCGGCGGACGACTGGTACTGCGCCGCGGTGACGTGGTGGACGAGGTCGATCGCGTCGTCGCCGAAACCGGCGCCGCCGGCGTGCATCTCGCCGAGGACGTGAGCGGGTACAGCCGATCGCGAGCGCGGAGACTGCGAGAACACTTGCGGGACCGTGACTGTCGCGTCGACGAGCACGCCGCCACCGTCACCGCGGTCGACCCGGAGCTGCTCGTGCCGTCCACCGGTCGCGATCACTTCTCGGTCTTCACTCCCTACTTCCGGCGGTGGACCGAAGCGCACCGGCGCAAGCCCCTCGGCAAACCACGTGCCCTCACCCTGCCGCGAATAGCGGGCGACCCGCTGCCGAAGCCCGAGGATCTGTGCACGGGTGAATCCTCGCCGCACTTGGCCGTCGGCGGCGAGACGACGGGCCGGAAACTGCTGCGTGACTGGCTGTCCGGTCCGCTGGCCGACTACGCGCGGCTCGGCGACGATCTGGCCGCCGACGCCACCTCCCACCTCTCGCCCTACCTGCACTTCGGCTGCCTGTCCCCCGCCGAGGTTGTGCACCGCGTCGACATGTCGACCGAGGGTGGTCAGGCCTTCGCGAGGCAATTGGCTTGGCGCGACTTCCACCACCAGCACCTCGCCGCCCGGCCCGAGGCCGCCTGGCACGACTACCGCGCGCGCCAGATCCGATGGCGCGACGATCCGCGCGCGGTCGACGCCTGGCGGGATGGCCGCACCGGTTATCCGATCGTCGACGCGGGCATGCGCCAGCTGCGCGCCGAGGGCTGGATGCCCAATCGCGCACGACTCATCACGGCCAGCTTCCTCACCAAATCCCTTCGGGTGCATTGGCGCATCGGCGCGGCCCACTTCCTGCACTTGCTCGTCGACGCCGACCTCGCCAACAACCAGCTCAACTGGCAGTGGGTGGCGGGCACCGGCACCGACACCAGGCCGAATCGCGTGCTCAACCCACTGCGCCAAGCCAAGCGCTACGACCCCGACGGCGATTACGTCCGCCGTTGGATACCCGAACTCGCGCACCTGGAGGGGCCGCGTATCCATCTGCCGTGGCGCGCGGACGCCGACTACCCCGCCCCGATCATCGACTGCGTCGGCATGTGAGCGCACCGGGCTGCGCTTGTCGGCCCCGGTGATTACGTTGGCCGAGTGGACAATTCACCAACTCCGACGCCGAGCGAGTTCGCCGCGTTGGTGCGCCGCAAGCTCGACGACCTCGGCATCGATGGCGCGAAGTACCAACCCGAGGAGTTCTGCTTCGAACTACCCGATGGCCTGGTCGTCAACCTGCACAACATCTTTCGCGATACCGCCGACCTGACGGCCGAGGACCGGTCGGAGCGCGTCACGCGGTTCCTCTCGGCGTTGCGCGCCGACGAGGAAGTCCCGACGGATTGGGAAAGCGCGCGGCCCACGTTGTTTCCGGTGCTGCGCCCGTCTACCTACGGCGGGCAGGCCATGCGCCCGCTCTCGCGCCCGGCCTTTCCTTTCATCGACGAGCTGATCGCGATCGATATGCCCGAAAAGCGCGTCCTCGTCACCACCGATCACGTGGCGGGTTGGGGCGTCACCGTTTTCGAGGTGTTCGAGACCGCGCGGGAGAACCTCGCCGCGAAACCGCCTTCGATCGACCTGTCCGATGGCGGGCTCACCCGCATCGTCGACACCGGCGACTTCTACGCGACGTCCTGGCCGCTCCTCCCTGGCTGGCTCGCCTCGCTCGGCGCCGAGGGCCGCCGCGCGGTCGCCTTCATCCCGGAAGACGACGCCCTCATCCTCACGCTGGACGAGCCAGAACTCCTCGAGCAGCTCTTCGACGCCGTGGAGGACCAGTACGTCGACGCGGTGCGCCGCCTCTCCCCGCAGGCCTACACCACCGACGAGCGCGGTGTGGTCGTCCCGTTCGACCGGGCAGGCCCGCATCCGCAGCTGCCCGCCGCCAATCGGGCGCGCTGCGGCCTGGCCACCACCGAGTACCAGGCGCAGCACCAGGAGCTCATGGAGGCGCTGGAGGAGGAAGACGGCTTCGCGCCGTTCGGCATCGATCCCGCGTACCCCTGCGAGCTCCTCTTCGCGCACAGCGACAGCGGTTTCTACACCATCGCTCCCTGGGCCGCCGAGATCGATACCCTGCTTCCTGAAGCCGATTACATCGACCTCTGCCTGACCGACGACAACGACGAGATCATCGAAACCCTCGCGATCCCCTTCGCCACCCTCGCCGCCAACGCCGACCTCGTCCCGGTCCGCACCCTCTCCCCACCCCGCTACCTGGCCAAAACCTGGCCCGACACCCCCACCTTGGCCCGCCTGCGCGCCGCCGCCGTCGACCTCTAGCCCGGAAACGAGAATCGGCGCGTGCTCTGAACGAGCACGCGCCGGTTGAGTGGAGCCTAGGGGAATCGAACCCCTAACCCCTGCCTTGCAAAGGCAGTGCTCTGCCAATTGAGCTAAGGCCCCGAGTCCCCGAGGGTGGAATGATTTTCAGCGGGTGGTGACCTCGTGCCACAGGTCCGCTTCGTCACGCTTGCGCAGCTTGGTGATTCCGAAGAGAACCGCGACCACGACGCCGACCGTGAGGAGAATCTTCATGGTTCCCACCCTACTGTCATGTTTGGGAGTGGGCCTAGGAGGACTTGAACCTCCGACCTCTTCGTTATCAGCGAAGCGCTCTAACCGCCTGAGCTATAGGCCCGTGTGGCATCTGTTCAATGTCAAGTACCTGAACCCGCCGAGGAGAAAGGTTACCCGACGCCACCGTAATCAACCAAAACGGCTGGTAGCGGGCTCAGCGCGACCACCTGCCGCAGCGTCGCCACCACGACGACCGTCGTGCTGACGTGGGTACCTCCCGCCCCTCGAACGACAACGGCCGGCGCCGACCTGCCACGGTCTCCCACCACGCGAACGGCGACGGTCGGCGTCGACCTGGCGGGAACTCCCGCGCCCCACGCCCGCGTCGACCTGGCGTGAGCCCCTACGAATGACAACGGCCGGTACCGCCCTCAAGGGAGGTACCGGCCGCGGCCGAGAAGTTTCGCGGACCGGGTAGATCCGGCTTCGCTCCAGCCGTGCGCGGAGCCGACGACGAACGCCCGCTTACGGACTAGTCCGGGTCCGCCAGCGTCACCTGAATACCGCCGACCAGATCACAGCACTGGTTGTAGATGAACGTGCCGACGGTGCCGAGCGCGGTGAACAGCACCACGTTGATCAGCCCGATGACGCCCGCGTAGCCGAACACCGTGCCCGCGTCGATCAGGCCCACCGAGCCGCTGTCCTGGGACACCATGTCGGTGAAGGTGTTGTTCAGCCGCTCCCACACGCCCATGCCCTCGAGCACGATGTAGAGCAGGCCGACGGCGAGCATCCACACGAAGAACAGCGCCACGCTGATCACCAGCGAGATCTTCAGCGTCGACCAGGGGTCGATGCGGCGGATCTGCACGGTGGCGCGCAGCGGCTCGCCGGAGGCGACGGCCGCCGCGACCGCGACCGGCGCCGCGGGCGAGATGTGCGCCTGCGGGCTCATGCCGACCGGCTCGGGGTGCGGTAGCGGGTGCCGGATCTCGGACAGGTCGGGCATGTCCTTGATCAGTTCCGGCCGCGCGATGCTGCGTGTGGGTCCGTCGATGCCGACCGACTTCACCATCGCCGCTTCCTTGCGCGCCGCCTTGGCCGCGAGGTCGGCCGTGGTGCGCGCGTTGGTGACGCCGCCGTTCAGACCGACATTGCCCGCGCCGCCCGAACCGGCGCCGAGCCCGCCGCCACCGTCCGCGGGCGGCCTGCCCGCCACCGGCGCCTGACCGGGGCGGTACAGGTTCGACTGCGGCTCGCGCTGCGGCAGCTGCGACCAACCGTCCTTGTACTGCGACTGACCGCCGCCCGGCGCGGATTTCGCACCGTCGGGACCGCCGGATTCACCGGGCGAACCCATCCGAACGGTCTCCTGATCGAACCCTTCCTGCCCGCCGCCGGACTCCGGCGCGCCCTTGGGCGCTCCCTGGTTGGGCGCGCCCTGCTTGGGCCCGAAATCGCCCTGCTGGCCGACGTTCTGCTGCGGCTGGCCACCCTGCTGGCCCCCGCCCGGCTGTCCGGTTTCGCCCGCGCCGGGCCGGGGGATCGGCCGCGGCGGAATCGGAGACGGTGCGATCCGTTCGGTCACACCGTTCGTCTGGTGTCCGTCATTCGGCTGATTCGGAGTGGTCAATGGGAATCCTTAGATCCGTTCGTTGCCGCCGCTTGGAAGGGTTACTGCTCAGAGGAACCGGTGTCGTCGCCACCGTCGACCTGATCGGGCTCGTCGGCGTTGCGCGCGATAGCAAGCAACGTATCGCCCTCGGCGAGGTTCATCAATCGCACGCCCTTGGTCTGTCGCCCAGCCTTACGAACCTGCTTTGCCGCCGTCCGGATGACTCCACCGACGGAGGTGATCGCGTAGAGCTCATCCTCGTCGTCGACGATGAGCGCACCGACCAGAGTGCCACGCCTGGCGTCGAACTGGATAGTCAATACACCTTTACCGCCGCGTCCCTGCGCGGTGTACTCCTCGATCGCGGTGCGCTTCGCGTAGCCGCCCGAGGTCGCCACCAGCAGATACGTTTCCGGCCGAACGACGTTGAGCGACAACAGTTCGTCCTCGGCGTTGAACCGCATGCCCTGCACGCCGGAGGTGGCGCGTCCCATCGGACGCAGCGCCTCGTCGGTGGCCGAGAAGCGGATCGACTGACCCTGCGCCGAGACGAGCAGCAGATCGTCGTCGGCGGAGCAGAGCACCGCGCCGACAAGCTCGTCCTCGTCGCGCAGGTTCACCGCGACGATGCCGCCGCTGCGGTTGGAATCGAAGTCCGAGAGCCTCGACTTCTTCACCAGACCATTCTTGGTGGCCAGCACCAGATACGGGGCATCTTCGTAGGATTTGATCTGAATGATCTGTGCGATCTTCTCGTCCGGCTGGAAGGCGAGCAGGTTGGCCACGTGCTGACCGCGGGCGGTCCGGTTCGCCTCGGGCAGCTCGTACGCCTTGGCGCGGTAGACCCGGCCCTTGTTCGTGAAGAACAAAAGCCAGTCGTGCGTCGAGGTGACGAAGAAGTGCTTGACGATGTCGTCCTGCTTGAGACCCGCGCCCTGCACGCCCTTGCCGCCGCGCTTCTGCGAGCGGTAGAGGTCGGTCTTGGTGCGCTTGGCGTAACCGGTCTCGGTGATGGTGACGACCACGTCCTCGCGGGCGATCAGGTCCTCGTCGGCCACGTCGCCGTCGGCGGCGATGATGCGGGTGCGCCGCTCGTCGCCGTACTTCTCGACGATCTCGGCCAGCTCGTCGCGCACGATCGCGCGCTGACGTTCCGGTTTGTCCAGAATGTCCTTGTAATCGGCGATTTCGCTTTCGATCTTGGCCAGATCGTCGACGATCTTCTGCCGCTCCAAGGCGGACAGACGCCGCAGCTGCATGTCGAGGATGGCGGTGGCCTGGATCTCGTCGATCTCGAGCAGCTGCATCAGGCCCGTACGCGCGGTGTCGGTGTTGGCCGAACGCCGGATCAGCGCGATGACTTCGTCGAGCGCGTCGAGCGCCTTGACCAGACCGCGCAGGATGTGAGCCCGCTCCTCGGCCTTGCGCAGCAGGTAGCGGGTGCGCCGGACGATGACTTGCAACTGGTGATCGACGTAGAGCCGGATCATCTGGTCCAGGCGCAGCGTGCGCGGCACGCCGTCGACGATGGACAGCATGTTGGCGCCGAAGCTGGTCTGCAGCTGGGTGTGCTTGTACAGGTTGTTGAGCACCACCTTGGCGACGGCATCGCGCTTGACCGTCACCACGATTCGCATGCCCGCGCGGTCGGAGGACTCGTCGTGGATATCCGAGATACCCGCGATCTTGCCGTCCTTCACCTGCTCGGCGATCGAGTTGATGAAGTTGTCGGTGTTGACCTGGTACGGCAGCTCGGTGATGACGATCGTGGTGCGACCGCGGTTGTCCTCTTCGATCTCCACAACACCGCGCATGCGGATCGAGCCGCGACCGGTGGTGTAGGCGTCGTTGATGCCCTGGTTGCCGACGATCAGGCCGTGGGTCGGGAAGTCCGGGCCCTTGACCCGCTCCATGCACGCGGCGAGGGTGCTCTCCTCGTCGGCGTCGTAGTTCTCCAGCGCCCAGTAGATCGCCTCGGCGAGCTCGTTCAGGTTGTGCGGCGGGATGTTGGTCGCCATACCGACCGCGATGCCGTTGGAGCCGTTCATCAACAGGTTCGGCACCCGGCTGGGGAGAACCACCGGCTCCTGCGAACGACCGTCGTAGTTCGGCGTGAAATCGACCGTCTCGTGGTCGATCTCGCGCAGCAGCTCCATCGCGAGCGGCGTCAGGCGGCACTCGGTGTATCGCATGGCGGCCGCGCCGTCGTTGCCGCGGGAACCGAAGTTGCCCTGGCCGTCGACCAGCGGGTAGCGCAGCGACCACGGCTGCGCCATGCGGACCAGGGTGTCGTAGATCGACGCGTCACCGTGCGGGTGGTAGTTACCCATGGTCTCCGCGACCGGGCGCGCGGACTTCACGTAGCCGCGGTCCGGGCGGTACCCGTTGTCGTACATCGCGTAGAGCACGCGCCGGTGCACCGGCTTGAGGCCGTCGCGCACGTCGGGGAGCGCGCGGCCGACGATCACGCTCATCGCGTAATCGATGTAGCTGCTCTGCATTTCGTTCTGGATGTCGACCGGCTCGATCCGGTCGCCTGCACCGCCGTTCGGTGGCAGCGTTGTCTCAGTCATGCGGTCTCCTTAGCGGGGCGTGAAAAGGCTCGATAACAGCGGGTTCTCACGCCGGCTACACGTCGAGGAAGCGAACGTCCTTGGCATTGCGGGTGATGAAGCTGCGACGCGCCTCGACGTCCTCGCCCATCAAAACGGAGAACAGCTCGTCGGCCGCGGCCGCGTCGTCGAGCGTCACTTGACGAAGCACCCGCACCGCCGGGTCCATCGTGGTCTCCCACAGCTCCTTGGCGTTCATCTCGCCGAGACCCTTGTAGCGCTGGACGCCGTCGTCCTTGTTGATCTTCTTGCCCGCGGCGAGACCCGCCTCGAGCAGGCCGTCGCGCTCACGGTCGGAGTAGGCGAACTCCGGATCGCTGCGCTGCCACTTGAGCTTGTACAGCGGCGGCTGCGCCAGGTAGACGTGGCCGTGCTCGACCAGCGGGCGCATGAAGCGGAACAGCAGCGTCAGCAGCAGGGTCGAGATGTGCTGGCCGTCCACGTCGGCGTCGGCCATCAGCACGATCTTGTGATAGCGCAGCTTGGCGATGTCGAACTCGTCGTGGATACCGGTGCCGAACGCGGTGATGATCGACTGGACCTCGTTGTTCTTGAGGACCCTGTCGATGCGCGCCTTCTCGACGTTGATGATCTTGCCGCGCAGCGGGAGGATCGCCTGGTACATCGAGTCGCGGCCGGACTTGGCCGAGCCACCGGCGGAGTCGCCCTCCACGATGTAGATCTCGGACTTGCTCGGGTCCTTGGAACGGCAGTCGGCCAGCTTGCCGGGCAGACCGCCCAGGTCGGTGGCGGACTTGCGGCGGACGAGCTCGCGCGCCTTGCGGGCCGCGACGCGCGCCTGGGCCGAGGAGACGGCCTTCTGCACGATGGTCTTCGCGTCGGCCGGATTGGCCTCGAACCAGTGCGCGAGGTGCTCGTTGCATGTCCGCTGCACGAACGACTTGACCTCGGTGTTGCCGAGCTTGGTCTTGGTCTGGCCCTCGAACTGCGGGTCGGAGATCTTCACGCTCACGATCGCGGCGAGACCCTCGCGGATGTCGTCGCCGGTGAGGTTGCCGTCCTTCTCCTTGAGCAGCTTCTTGTCTTTGGCGTACTTGTTCACCACCGTGGTGAGCGCGGCGCGGAAGCCCTCTTCGTGGGTACCGCCCTCGTGGGTGTTGATGGTGTTGGCAAAGGTGTGGACAGATTCCG
Source organism: Nocardia amikacinitolerans (assembly GCF_900215415.1). Lineage (NCBI taxonomy): Bacteria > Bacillati > Actinomycetota > Actinomycetes > Mycobacteriales > Nocardiaceae > Nocardia > Nocardia amikacinitolerans. The sequence goes on from NZ_OBEG01000004.1 coordinate 343,398, forward strand.
AATAGCCGGAATTCCACTGCATCGCGACCTCGAGCTCGTGCCCGGTGCCCTTGCCGGTGAAGCCGACGACCGAGTTGTGGATCGGCTGCTTCGTGCGGTTGAGGTGCTTGACGAAGTCCTCGAGCCCGCCCGGGTAGTGGTAGGTGCGGACCTTGACCTTCGGCTCCTCGGCGACGGGCGCGTTCTCGTCGAGATGCTTGGGCGCCTCCGCGGTGTCGCTGACGACCTCGTCGGTCACCTCGCTCTCGGAGACCCGCTCGTCGGTGAGGGTGATGGTGAGGCCCTTGTTCAGGAACGCCATCTCCTGCAGACGCCGCGCGACCGTCTCGAAGTTGAAGGTCGTCGTCTCGAAGATCTCCGGATCGGGCCAGAACCGGATGGTGGTTCCGGTGCGCTTGGTCGCCTCGCCCTGCACCAGTTTGCCCGGCTTGGAGTCCTTGTACTCCTGGGTCCAGTGGTATCCGTCGTTGTCGATCTCGGCCTCGAGCCGGGTCGACAGCGCGTTCACCACCGAGATGCCGACGCCGTGCAGACCGCCGGATACCGAGTACGCCTCGGAGTCGAACTTGCCGCCCGCGTGCAGCTGGGTCATGACCACCTCGATGGTGGGGATGCCCTGCGCGTGCATGCCGGTCGGGATGCCGCGGCCGTCGTCGACCACCTCGACGCCACCGTCGGCAAGCAGCTTCACATCGACGCGCGTGGCGTAGCCCGCCATCGCCTCGTCGACGGAGTTGTCGACGACTTCCCAGATCAGGTGGTGCAGGCCGCGCTCACCGGTCGAGCCGATGTACATGCCCGGGCGCTTGCGGACGGCCTCGAGTCCCTCGAGGACGGTGATGGAGGAGGCACCGTAGTCCTGCTTGCCCGATGTCGCCTTGGTCGAATCGTTGGAGTCCTTGGCAGCCACTGGTCGGTAGCTCTCCTTACTTGCTGACCCCGGCGCAACGATCGCCACAGCGCAAGCGCGGCCCGTGTCTTGACAGGTCGAGATTCACGGGCCCACGCGGGGGCTGTGCGGAACGCACCGAAGGGTTCGCCGCTAGTTACGTCACCATCCTACTGGTAGACCCGCGCCACAATGCACCTACGACACCCCTGACGGCTTCATGGCTGCGAGAAATCGACCGGCGACGAGTCCGGTCTTCCTCGCGACCGTTTCAGGGACTCTCAGATGTGCTCAGCACGCCGTGCCGAACGGTCGCCGCGATCATCAGGAGACCGCGACCCGTTCGACGAATTCGGCGGTGCGGTCGGCGAGCGCATCGGGGTGCGAGATCGGCGACCAGTGCCGGGCCGCGATCTCGGTGCGGGTCAGGTTGCCGACCCACTGCTCAGCCTCGGCGTGCACCACCGGACGCACCGCGCGGTCGCCGGTCGAGACGATCAGCTGCACCGGGACACCGATCGGGCGCGGGCGCGGATTACGCAGGCGCCCACGGATATTCGCGCGGTAGAGCTTGAGGTTGTTGATCATGTCGGCGCGCAACGTCGGCGCGGTCTGCACCAGCTCGGGGTCGAGCCCGTCGAAGAAGGCGAGGAAGCGCGGCCAGCGTCCGGACAGCGCGCGCAGCACCGGATTGGGCAGGCCGGGAATCTGGAAGGCGACGGTGTACGCCGAGGCGATGCCCTGCGCGAGCGCCCCGCGCAGCCGCGCCGCCGAGAACGGGCCGCGCAGGTACGCGCCGAGGAAGTCGAGGTTCGGGCCGGAGACGGAACTGAACGACGCGATCCTGGATTCGGCGTCGGGGTCGCTGACGAGCTCCCAGCCGATCACCGAACCCCAGTCGTGCCCGAGCACGTGCACGCGCTGCCCGGGAGCCACCGCGTCGACGACCGCGCGGACGTCGGCGGCCAGTTCCTCGATGCGATAGGCCGAGACCTGGGCGGGCACCGTGCTGTCACCCGCGCCGCGGTTGTCGAAGGCGATGACGCGATAGCGATCGGCCAGGCGGGCGGCGACGCGATTCCACAGGATGTGGGTGTCGGGCCAGCCGTGCACGAGCAGGACGGGCGTGCCCGTGGGATCGCCGCATTCGAACACCGCGAGCTCGACGTCGCCGCGGCGGACGGTGGTGGTGGCCGTGGCGGGGAACGGGCCCGCGGTGCTGATCGTCATCGATCCGTTTCTCCTGTGCATATTCGATCCGGGCCGCAGGCGCGGAATCGGACGTTCCACGGGAATCCGCAGGTCCCGAGGCTGGGGACTGTGGAGATACCTGTGGATATGTGGATAAACGTAACATCGAGTATCGGGTAGTTGCCAGAGTGGCCGCCGACTCCGGCGCGACCAGCCCTCGCCGATCAGCCGTAGGTGTCGCGCGGACCGCGGCCCTTGATGTGCCGCTCCCCCTTACGCCAACTCGGCGCGGCTGGGCCGGAGATCTTCAACTGCGTCACCACACCATGACCGACGGCGGCGTTGATCTTCGCCAGGATCTGGCCCTGCAACATGCGCAGCTGGGTCGCCCACGCGGTGGACTCGGCGGCGATGCTCAGCACACCGTCCTTCAGCGCGATCGGAGTGGCGTGCGAGGCGATGTCCTCGCCGACGACACCCGCCCAGCGCCCGAGCACTGTGCCTTCGGCGACCTTGCCGTCCCAGCCCCTGCTCTTGGCGATGCGGGTGGCGAGCTGGGACAGCAGCTGGGGATCGCGATCGTCCGGGCGCGCGCCGGACCAGCCCGTGCGCCTGCGGCCGCCGGTGCGCAGCTTCCGTACCGGCGAGGCACGACCCTGGCCTACCGACTTTCCGCTGGCCTTCGCCGCGGCGCGAGCCTCCTCCAATGCGCGCCTTGCCAGATCGATGCCGCGCAGCTGCGGCTCGCCGCCGGGCTGCTGTGCGCCCGGTTCGGGCTGGTCGGTCATCGTCCCGCTCCGTTCGACCCTCGGGTTTGTCCCCAGATCTTGCTCTGTTGTCCCCAGCCGGTGCGCGGCCGGGTTCGGCGCCGAAACGCCCGGTCGGCATGATCGCCGGACCGGTGTCGAACGCCTGTTCGTGGCGTTTTCAGGAACCACGGCGGCGACTGTCGAACGATCACCGCAGCACCTTGGGAAACGCCTCGGGGGCAAGGTTCTCCACAGGTACTGGGGATGAATCGGCGGCTCCGACCAGGCCCCGGTGCAGGGCAACTGTACGGGAGCCCGCCGACGAACCGTCGCAGACGGCCCTTCTGCGTCGGCATTCCCCACCTGTGCACAACCCGGCTGGCCATCTGTGGAGACCGTGCGATTCAGGCGAAGCCGGGCGCGGGCTCGTCGATGCGGGAAGTGCGGTGCGCGGCCTCTCCGCTGGTCTCCACCCGCAACGGCACCGCGGCAAGCTCGGCGGGCACGTCCTCGGGGACGGCGGCCGTGATCAACACCTGTTCGGCGCCCGCCGCCACTTCCGCGAGCGCGGTGCGTCGGCGGCGGTCCAGCTCGGCGAAGACGTCGTCCAGCAACAGCACCGGCTCCGCTCCGGTGGTCCGGAGCAACTCGAACGCGCCGAGCCGAAGGGCGAGAGCGAAGGACCAGGACTCGCCGTGACTGGCGAAGCCCTTGGCGGGCGCGTCACCGAGTATCAACTCGAGGTCGTCGCGGTGCGGGCCGACCAGGCAGACGCCGCGGTCCAGCTCCTTGGACCGCGCCGCGGCGAGCTCGCGCAACACGATCCCCTCCAGCGCGGCGACGTCGTCGGCCTGCGGCTCCCTGGCCGGATCGAGGAAGTCCGGTGGAAGATACGAGCTGCGGTATCCGATTGCGGCGGGCCGGGATTCGGGCGCGATCGACCGATAGGACTGTGCCAGATGGGGATACAGGTCGTGCACCAGCCGTAACCGCTCGGCGAGCAGCACCGAGGCGTGCGCGGCCAAATGCCCGTCCCACACGTCGAGTGTCCCCAGGTCGGTCTTCGATCTGGCTTGCCGCCCAGCGGTTTTCAACAGGGCGGAGCGCTGCCGCAGCACCCGGTCGTAGTCCGAGCGCACACCAGCCAACCTGGGGAGCCGGGCTGTGCACAACTCGTCGAGAAACCTGCGGCGCTCCCCCGGGTCGCCGCGCACGAGCGCGAGATCCTCCGGCGCGAACAGCACCGTTTGCAGAATGCCGAGAATCTCGCGCGTTCTGCGCACCGGCGACCGGTTGATCTGCGCGCGATTGGCCGCGCCTTGATTCAGCTCGACATCGATCCGCAGTTCGCGGCCGGTGTTGACCACCGTCGCACCGATTCGCGCCCGCTGCGCGCCCATCCGGATCAGCGGCGCGTCGGCGGCCACCCGATGGGAACCGAGCGTGGCGAGGTAGCCGATCGCCTCGAGCAGGTTGGTCTTGCCGTTGCCGTTCGATCCCAAGAAAACCGTTCGGCCTGGGGATAATTCGAGTTCCGCGTGCTCCCAGGAGCGGAAGTCGCGCAGCGACAGCGCTCGGATGAACATTCGCTACACCGTCCCGGTCACCGCGGGCGACGGCACCCGATCACGCACAGATGCTCAGCCCGGGAGCCGGACCGGCATCAGCAGGTAGATGTAGGAGCTGGCCAGCGCGGCGAAAGCGCCGGAGTCGAGCACCTCGGGCTCCTCCTCGCTCGCCGGGAGCAGCACCGCGGGACGACTGGGGGTGGTGAATCCGAAGGTGACCCGATCGGAGTGCAGCGCGGACAGGCCGTCCACCAGGTAGCCGGGGTTGAAGGCGATGGTCAGCGCTTCGCCGCGGAAATCGGCGGGCAGCCATTCCTCGGCGCGGCCCGCGTCGTCACCGCCCGCGGACAGCAGCAGGCCCTCGCTGGAGAACTCCAGGCGCACCTGCGCACCGCGCTCGGCGACAAGTGCGACGCGCTTGATGGCCTCGGTCAGCGCCGCGACCTCGAGCGTGGCGATGGAGGTGTGCTCCTTGGGGAGCAATTGGCGGAACTTGGGGAATTCCGCGTCGAGCAGCCGCGTGGTGGTGCGGCGGCCCGCGTTGACGATGCCGAGCAGGCCGTCCGAGCCTGCGCCGGTGCCGAGCGACAGCTGCACGGGCGCGTCCGAGGGGCCGAGCGTCTTGGCGGCTTCGGAGAGCGTACGGGCCGGGATCAGCACGGCGGTCTCGATGTCGGTGCGGGCAGGCTGCCATTCGATGTGGCGCACGGCCAGCCGGAAGCGGTCGGTGGCCGCGAGAACGACCTGGGGGCCTTCGATCTCGACGCGAATGCCGGTGAGCATCGGCAGGGTGTCGTCGCGGCCCGCCGCAACGGCGACCTGGCCGACGGCCTCGGAGAAGACGTCCACACTCAGTTCACCGGTCTGCTGCGGCACCTCGGGCAGCTGGGGATAGTCCTCGACCGGCATGGTGGGCAGCGAGAACTTGGCACTGCCGCAGGAGATCAGCACGCGCGTGCCGTCGACCGAGACGTCCACCGGCTTGTTGGACAGCGCCTTGGTGATGTCGGCGAGCAGACGGCCGGAGACCAGGACCTCGCCGGGACCGGCGACCTCGGCCGCGACGCGCATCTGCGCGGAGACCTCGTAATCGAATCCCGAGACGGTCAGTCCGTCCTCGCTCGCCACCAGCAGCACGCCGCCGAGGACCGGCACCGGAGGCCGGGACGGCAGGCTGCGCGCGACCCAGGCGACGGACTCCGCGAAATCCTCTCGGGCGACCCGAAACTTCATGCTCGCAAGCTCCATCGCCCGATCTGTCCTCTCCCGGTTCCGTGATCCGTGTGTGGCGTCCGTCCGAGCACTGTTGGCTCGACAGCATGTTGGCTCGACAACGTGTGGTTCTCGTCAGGGGGTGCTGGATCGGCCGCGCCAGCAGTCTGGCACAGGCGACCGACATAAAACGTACCCGTGTGTGGCCCGGGTACCTAGTCCGACCCTCGATTCGCGCTCGCGTGTCCGAAACGGGTGTCCGTGTATCCGCGAGTGCCCATCCCCTCTTCTCCTTGCCTGGGTAGACGAGTGGCTCCTGACCGGACGCTCCCCGACCGACTTTCCACACACCCTGTTTTGAAGAGAGATCTATAAGAAGAAGAACTGAAGTAGTAGTAGGCACTGTGGAATCTGTGGACTGAGCCCGTTTTCGCTGGTCCGGGGGTGTGGTGCCGTGGGGATGGCCGTCGGGTGACTCGAGGATGAACCGTAGGCGTCTGTGGAGGTTCGAAAACTGTCCCACGTTCATCCTCGAGCCGTCCTCGAGTTGTTCCACCGGATTCACCCTGTTGTTCACACGTGTGCACCGAACGGTGGACAGCTCGAGGAATCCTCGAGGACTCCACACGGACTCCTCGAGGATTCCACAAGCCCCCGACCGAGACGTGGCTGGTCAGACCCTGTGGGCAGAAATCGATGGGGATGATGTTGATAGCCGGCTGTGAGCGACGGCCGGTCCACTCTTCCGCGAGCCTGTGCACGAATCGGTGGACAAACCAGGGGATTCCTCGAGGACTCCACAGGGAATCCTCGAGGAATCCACAACGCACAAAAAAGCACCGCCCCTGGTCAGGGGCGGTGCGGGGTTGTGGAGGACGCTCAGCGCGAGCGCTGTTTGATTCGGGCTGTGAGTTCTTGAACCTGGTCGTACACACGGCGGCGCTCGGTCATCTCCTTGCGCACCTTCTTCTCCGCGTACATGACCGTGGTGTGGTCGCGGCCGAACGCCTGACCGATCTTGGGCAGCGATAGGTCGGTGAGTTCACGGCACAGGTACATGGCGATCTGCCTGGCCTGCGCCAGCGGCCGCGCCTTGCCTGGCCCGGTCAGCTCCTCGAGCGTGGTGTTGAAGTACTCCGCGGTGACGGCCATGATCGTCGCCGCGTTGATCTCCAGCGCCGCGGTGTCCGGCATCAGATCGCGCAGCACCACCTCGGCGAGCGGCAGATCCAGCGGCTGACCGTTGAGCGAGGCGAACGCGGTGACGCGGATCAGCGCGCCCTCCAACTCGCGGATGTTGCGCTCGACCCGGCTCGCGATCAGTTCCAGCACGTCGTGCGGCACGTCGAGCCGATCCATCCGCGCCTTCTTGCGCAGGATGGCGATGCGGGTCTCCAGTTCCGGCGGCTGCACGTCGGTGATCAGGCCCCACTCGAACCGGGTCCGCAGCCGCTCCTCGAGGGTGGCCAGCTGCTTGGGCGGTCGGTCGGAGGAGACCACGATCTGTTTGTTCGCGTTGTGCAGCGTGTTGAAGGTGTGGAAGAACTCCTCCTGGATGCCTTCCTTGCCCTCGATGAACTGGATGTCGTCGACCAGCAGAATGTCGGTCTCGCGATAGCGCCGCTTGAACGCGACCTTCCGGTCGTCGCGCAGGCTGTTGATGAAGTCGTTGGTGAACTCTTCGGTCGACACGTACTTCACCCGCATGCCGGGAAACAGCCGCTGGGCGTAGTGTCCCGCCGCGTGCAGCAGGTGCGTCTTGCCGAGACCGGAGGCGCCCCAGACGAACAGCGGGTTGTAGGCGCGGGCGGGCGCCTCGGCGATGGCGACCGCCGCGGCGTGCGCGAAGCGGTTGGAGGCGCCGATCACGAAGGTCTCGAAGGTGTACTTCGCGTTCAGGCTCGCCGACGAGTTCGCCGGAGCGGGCGTCTCCTGGCTCTTGGTGAAGTAGGTCGGCCAGTTGTTGCGGACGTTGACGACCGGCTCGTCGTCGGGCTGCTCGGTGCGCAGCGCCTCACCGGACTCGCGGACCGAATCGTGCGCGGCGGCGGGCGCGGCTTCGCGCAACGGCATCCGCGCGGGTCCGCGCATCGGAGCGGGCTCGGGGTTGAACAACGACTCCTGGCCGGGCGGGGTGGAATCCCTTCGCGAACCCATCCCCGGCCGCGGCGCCGTCGACACCTCGGGCACCGCGGCGGAGTCGGGGTAGTCGCCCGCGCCCGGCGCGCGGTAGGCCGCGGTCGGATAGTCGTCGGCCGGGTAGTCGACGCCGGACTGGTAGTCGGCCGGGTAGTCCGAACTCGGCGGGTAGTCGGGCGCGGGGGTGTACTCGGCGGCGGGCGCGTAGTCGCCGGACTGGGGATAGTCGGACGGTCCCGGATACTCCGGCGCGGGCGCGAAGTCCTGCTGCGCGTAGCGCGGGGCCGGGTAGTCGGTGCGGCTCGGCGGATCGGCCGGGAAACCGACGGGGCCGCGCGACGCCTCCCTGGTGCGCTGCGTGTCCCGGTTCCGCTGGGCGGCCTCCCTTGTTCGCTCCGGACGACTGGTCATCCTGGCGTGCCGTGGGTTGGCGGCCGACCGATCGGTGTTCGGCGTCGCGGGCGCCGCGATGCGTACGCCGAGGCCCTCGACCTGGGGACCGAGCCGCCGGGCGAGGGAGCGCAGGATGGGTTCGCGCAGATCGCGCTCGATGGCCTCCTGGGCCAGCGACGAGGGCACCGACAGCAGGGCGAAACCCTGTGCGACGGTGATCGGCTTGACGAGTTTGAGCCAGGCCTGCTGTGCTCGGGTCACCGCCGGGATCGAGCCGTCGTCGGAACCGGTGGTGAGCTCGGCAATCACCTCGGGCCACACGGTGGCCAGCACGTTCTGCTCGTCGTCCATGCAGTTTCCTCCCCGGAAGTAGGTCGATAGGAGCAGACGGCCGGGGTACGCGAGCAGGTTCGTGGATGGGCTATCCTGTGATCCCGCGTACGTCCGTAGCCGCGTGGACGCTGCTCGGATTCCCCCGTACCAAGGCAGCGGCGTTGGCGCCGTCGGCCTACGAATATGCCACTCCAGGGGTCTTTCCACACAATTATCCACAGATGTGGAAAACCCTGGGGAAATGTGAAACAGGCTCGAAGTTCGCGGGGATCACGCCCCGACCTGCGGATCTGTAGCAACCATCTGGCAACGCGTCGCCCGTCGGCCCGCTCGGCACGCCTAGGGGTGTGGACGAAGTCACGAAGAAGCCCGGGCGCGTCGCCCGGCAGCGCACAGGATCTCCCCGGGGGCCGAGTTTGACCCGTCTCCAGCTGATCAGTACCCTCGTACAGTCACCCCTTGGTGCGGTGGCGGTCCCGTGCTGACCGCGTTAGGTCGTTTGACGACCGTTGTGCGCCAGGACCGACGCGCGCCGATGATGACATCGCGATTCATCGCGCACATACGTATCACCGACAAGCTTCGGGCGCCGCACGGCGCCCACCAACTCGAGGAGTGTTGACCGTGGCCAAGGGCAAGCGGACGTTCCAGCCGAACAACCGTCGTCGGGCGCGGGTTCACGGCTTCCGCCTCCGGATGCGCACCCGTGCGGGTCGCGCCATCGTTTCGGCGCGTCGCCGCAAGGGCCGCGCTTCCCTCACTGCCTGATCCTCGCTCTCGGACGCTCGGGTGTTGCCTGAGCCGTATCGGTTGCATCATCGTGCCGACTTCTCCCGGACGGTGCGCCGCGGCCAGCGAATCGGGAGGCGAGATCTGGTCGTACACGCGCTCGTGCACGGGTATGACGGAGTCGTGGGCACTGACGAACGACACGGTGCTCCGGTAGCCACCGGAGCGCTCGTTCGCGTCGGTGGGCCGAGGTTCGGATTGATTGTCAGCAAGGCGGTGGGCTCCGCGGTGGTTCGACACCGGGTGGCCCGCCGCCTGCGTCATATGTGCGCCAAGGTGGTCGGCGAACTGCCCGCCGAGGCCGACATCGTCATCCGGGCGCTGCCCGGCGCCGCGACCGCGGAATCCGACGAACTGCTGCGGCAGTTGCGCAGCGGGTTGCGCAAGCTCGGCGTCGCTCAGGCCCCCGCCCGAACCGGCGCACGGGTCCGACCCGTCGCCGTCGACGCGGACGTTTCGTCGTGAGATTCGTCGCCGTCCTCGGCAGGCTGCCCACCCGCACGCTGATCTTCCTGATCGAGCTCTACCGGACCTATGTCTCCCCCACCCGCATGCCGGTGTGCCGTTTCACCCCGACGTGCAGCGAGTACGCGGTCACCGCGTTGCGAACCCGAGGACTGTTCGTCGGCCTCGGACTGACGGTCGTGCGATTGGCCAAATGCGCGCCCTGGCACCCTGGTGGGTGGGACCCCGTTCCCGAGCGCGAACATCGCGCACGGAACGAGGCTGCGGCCGACGCCTCCACGTCGGCGCCACACGCTTGTAAAGGATCGCCGCACGCGGCGATCGGCGACACGAACGACGGGAGTGCATAGAGCCGTGCTCGACTTCATTTACTACCCGGTGTCCTGGATCTTGTGGTTCTGGCACCGTGCTTTCGCGGCCATCCCGGGCTTGGGCAAGGACAACGGCCTGGCCTGGGCGCTGGCGGTGGTGTTCCTGGTCTTCACGCTGCGCGTCGTGCTCTACAAGCCGTTCGTGAAGCAGGTGCGCACCACCAAGCAGATGCAGGAGCTGCAGCCCCAGATCAAGGAGCTGCAGAAGAAGTACAAGAACGACCGCCAGAAGATGGCGCTGGAGATGCAGAAGCTCCAGAAGGAGCACGGCTTCAACCCGCTGATGGGCTGCCTGCCGATCCTGGCGCAGGTGCCGGTCTTCCTCGGTCTGTTCCACGTCCTGCGTTCGTTCAACCGCACCGGTCACGGGTTCGGTCAGCTGGGCATGACGCCAGAGGAGAACGCGAACACCGCGAACTACGTCTTCAACGCGGCCGACGTCCAGTCCTTCCTGAGCGCCCGCATCTTCGGCGCGCCGATCTCCGCGTTCATCACCACCCCGGCCAACGAGCTGCTCGCCTTCGCCGACTATGGCGGCATCCCGAGCCGGGTGAGCATCGCCCTTGTCGCCATCCCGCTGATGGTGATCGCCGGTCTGGCGACCCACTTCAACGCCCGCGCCTCGGTCGCGCGGCAGACCCCGGAGGCCGCGGCCAACCCGCAGGCCGCGCTGATGAACAAGCTGGCGCTATGGGTCTTCCCGCTCGGCGTGCTCGTCGGTGGTCCGTTCCTGCCGATCGCCATCCTGATCTACTGGGTCTCCAACAACATCTGGACCTACGGCCAGCAGCACCTCGTCTTCGGCCGGATGGCGAAGGAAGAAGAGGCCAAGAAGCAGGCCAAGCTCGAGCAGCGCGCGCAGAACGCGCCGAAGCCGGGCGCCAAGCCGGTGAGCACGAAGAAGAAGCCGGCGGCCACCGCCGTCGACGCCGAGCAGGCCGAACCGTCGGCGAACGGCACCCAGAAGACCGCGGCAAGCAAGGCCGCCGGACAGCGCAAGCCCGGTGGGCCGAAGCGTTCGGGTCAGCGCGGTCGGGCCAACCAGAAGCGTCGCCGCTGACCGCCGAGCAATCCCGTGATCGCGCAACCGCCCGGCGCCGAGCGCCCGGCGCCCGCGATGGACAGATGAAGGAATCCAAATGACTGTTGAGACCGACGGAGGGGACGCCACCGTGGCGACGACGATGGTGAACGCCGGAGCGGATGCCGGCGATGTCGTGAGCGATGCCGAGGAAGCCCTGATCGAAGAGGGCGAGATCGCGGGCGATTACCTGGAGCAGTTGCTCGACGTGCTCGACTTCGACGGCGACATCGACCTGGACGTGGAGGGCGACCGTGCCGTCGTGAGCATCGACGGCGGCCGCGACCTGTCGAAGTTGGTGGGCCGCAACGGCGAGGTGCTCGACGCGCTGCAGGAGCTGACCCGGCTCGCGGTGCAGCAGGCGACCGGCGTGCGCAGTCGCCTGATGCTGGACGTGGCGGGCTGGCGGGCCAAGCGTCGCTCCGAGCTGAGCGCGCTCGGCACCGCCGCCGCCAAGCGGGTGCTCGAATCCGGCGCCCCGGAATCGCTCGACCCGATGACGCCGTTCGAGCGCAAGATCGTGCACGACGCCGTCGCCGCGATCGAAGGGGTCAGCAGCGAGAGCGAGGGCGTGGAGCCCAACCGCTTCGTGGTGGTCGTGCCGGGCTGATCCGCCGACTGTGCCGGAGGACCGCGCGTTTCGTCACGTTGACGATTGACGCTTGGATTGGGCGTACTCCGCCTTCGCTCCGTGCGCGGTCCGAGGGCGGACGGCCGTCCGATAGTGTCGTCTAGGCCTCCGGTCTTCGGACCGGGGGCCTTCTCCATGCCGGGGGCGCCGCGGCCCGTGGCCGAGGCGGACATCCCGCTGTCTTGCAATTGGTGACCTCGAGCTCGGAAGGATGTTTCACGTGGAACGAGAACTCGGTGGAAGCGCCGCGCTGCCGACCGAGCTGGAGCCGCCCGCGGCGGCCGCCACCGTCTTCGGCGATCGGCTCGACATCGCCCGCCGCTACTGCGCCGCCCTCGCGACCTCTGGCGTCGAGCGCGGTCTCATCGGACCCCGCGAGGTCCCGCGGCTCTGGGATCGGCACATCCTCAACTGCGCGGTGGTCGCGGAGCTCATGCCCGAAGGAGCGACCGTCGTCGACATCGGTAGCGGTGCGGGTCTGCCCGGCATCCCGTTGGCCATCGCCCGCCCCGACCTACGCATCACCTTGGTCGAGCCGTTGCTGCGCCGCACCGTCTTCCTGAGCGAGTTCATCGAGTCGGCCGGACTCGACATCACCGTCGTCCGCGGCCGCGCCGAACAATCCGGCGTGATGAAGGAAGCGGGCGGCGCCGACGTCGTCACCTCCCGCGCCGTCGCCCCCCTCGCCAAACTCGCCCAGTGGTCCCTCCCCCTCCTCCGCGACCACGGCCGCATGCTCGCCCTCAAGGGCGTGAGCGCGACCGAAGAACTGGAACGCGACGGCGAAGCATTGACCCGCGCGGGCGCCGGCAACTTCGAGGTCCTCGAATGCGGTGTGGGAGTGCTCGATACGCCCACGGTGGTGATCAGCGCCGAACGCCTCCCGCGAGCGGAACGCACACCACGCCGCCGCACGGAGAAGGTCGGAAGCCGCCGCGCGGTCGGCCGCCCCGAGGGCGGGGTTCTCCGCCGCAGCACCGAACGTCGTCGCTCGAGCGGGAAGTAGGGCCGCGAGCCCTCTTCTACGCCTGCGCGCTGTTTCACATGAAACAGCGTCACGATCCGCCGCTCCATCCAGATCCATCGATCCGTTGGCGCTACCGGACGACTCGGCCGGACTCTCGCCCCCAGCGCAGCAGACCGTCTCGGCGCCATAGGTCGGTTGGCTGTGCTCCCCCGCCGGTTGCTTCGATGTCCTGACGGTGCGGCCTGACGGCTGGCTCCCGATCCTTGGTGGATAGCTTGGCCGGAGGGTGCGCTGCACGGCGGGACCGGTGGATTCAACCGGCTGGTGCCTCGTGCCCGCCGAGCGTGGCTCTGAGCGCCATACAGGGCGGGCAGCCGTGCGGCTAGCTTGCCCCATTGCCACCATGATGGCTCAGCCTGGTGCGCGTCCTTGATCGCTTGCCGCACGGCGCGGTCCACAGTGCGGCGGGACGGTGGACCCGGTGGCAGGGCGAGTGGCTCGGCCCACGGCTCGTGGATGGTGGGGCTCCCGATCGGCGGCTGGCGCAGTCCGACAGCACGCCCCGATGGCGCGGTCTGGCGGCGCAAGCGGATGCGCGGTCCGACGCCGCGGCGGGAGGTGCGCCCGATCTGTAGCCGGGTGGCTCCGCCCCGCGGCGCAACTGGCTGGGTGCGCTCCCTCTGGCCCAGCCAGCCAGCTTGGGTGGGATGACTTCACGGGTGGCGCGCTCTCGATCGACGGTCGGCGCAGTCCGATGGGACGCCCCGATGGCGCGGTCCGATGGCGCGGGCGAATGGGCGGTCCGATGGCGCGCGCGGATGGGCAGTCCGACGGCGCTGCGAAACGGTCGGCCGGATGACGCGCCGGTTGGTCACCCGGATCGCGCGGCCCGAAGGCAATCGACTGGAAGGGGCGGCCGGTTGGCTCGGTCCGACGCAGCGCCCGTGCGGCTCGACAGCGCGGTGCGCCGGCTATCTCGATCACCTGCCGCCGATTGCCCGGTGCGGTGGCGCGGCCAGAGAGCGTGACGAGACGGTGCTTCCGATGGCGCGGGGATGGGAGCACCTCCGATGCCGGCCTTCCGATGCTCGGCCGGATAGCTGGATCGGATCGCTCGGCCGCTTCACCGTCGGGTCCGGCCGCCGTCGACGCGTGCGACTGGCTCAGTTGTGCGGTTCGCTCTGTGGGCGAGAGGTGTCTCGAATCGGGTCCGATTGGAATCGCTCGGCGGATGTTTCACGTGAAGCATCGCCCGGCGCTCGAACTCGCTGATGTCGAGTCCCGCTGAACGTCGACCCTGTCCGGTTCAGCCGTGACTCACGGCAGTGCCGAACCCGCGCTCACGCCGATTACATCGCGTCCTGTTCGATCTCCGTGCCAGTGCCACCAGTGAACGGTGCAGAACGTCCGCGGGGCGATCGACCCGCGACCCACGAATGTGGTCGACAAAGCGCGGGGTGATCAGTTGGATCGAGGCATGATGCGTGTCCGGTTCGAGTTGGCGCCCCTCGAGGAGGTCGTTCCGTGGGGGGAGCATCGCCGTCTGCATTGGTTCGGGCTCACCCAGGGGTGGTACTGCCTGGAGGTTGGTGGTGTGGAGTTGCTGAGATATGCAGAGCGGCCCAGGAACTCGACAGGCGATGGCGGCGCCGCCGTGACGTCATGGGTGGACTATTACGTGGTGCGGCTGTGGGAGGACCTGCTCGCTGTTCTGCCCTCGGCCCTCGAGCCGGTACCGGAAGATCTGGCGAAGTTCTTCGCCGCTGGCGCCGAGGGGTGGGTCGATACCGGAGATCTGGCTCTACTCGACGATCCAGCGATCGAGGCCGCCTCCGAGGCGTACGGCCTGCGCTGGACCGACACTTCGTATCTGCGATTCGGCCCCGCGTTTCGCTGGTGGCGCACTCTCGGCCCCGAGGACACGATCACCATGGCGTGGCAATTCACATCCGATCCGGACGGTGAGATCACGTTCTCCGCACCGCCGTCGGGTGTTCGGACGGTCGGCACAGAGGAATTCATAGCCGCGGTAGCCGATTTCGACCACCGACTGCTGCAAGCCATGCAGGAGCGTGTGGACCACCTGGCTGCGGCCGGTGGTATCCGGGAGATCGAACTCGATATCCCTGCGCTGATTCGAGAACAGGCGCAGCGCCAGACATGGTTGCCGCGGGCGTTGGCGCGGCAAGACGACACCGACTGGGCCGCCGTACGCGCAGGGGCGGCCATCCTGACTCCGCATCTGGTGTGAACGCGCGGAACTGGGGATCGTGGATGTTTCACGTGAAGCATCGCCCGACGTACGAATTCGGCGGTGCCTGAGGGCCGCTCGTCCGGTTCGCCAAACCGGGGACGCTCACCGCTATTCGCGCGGCTGGGGCGTTGCCGCATCGCGCGACCGCGCTGGGCCACCTCTTCCGTTGGCGCGCGTCGGGAATGGCCGGACCGGAGGATGCGCGCCGCCGACAACTCGACCACCGCTCGGCCCGATGGCTCGGCCTGAATATTCGGCCCGATGGCGCGGGCGGATTGCTCCCCCGGATCGCGCGGCTCGGTTGCGAGACTGGCGGGCGCGCGGCCGGGGCAGCCCGCACCCCGCTGGAGTACCGCGATGGCTCGATGTTTCACGTGAAGCATCGCCGGGGATTCGAGCTCGATTGTGGGCAGCGCTCCATTGTGAGTCGGCCGCGAGAAGCGGACGTTCCAGCCGCGCCGCGCGCCCGCCATTGGTTGTGCGGCATCCCGCAACGAGACACGACCGACGCCGCGTCATCGAGAGTGTCAGCGTCTTGAATGCGTGAATGGAAGGCGCAGCGCCACTCTCCGCAGGAGCGCGGCATTCCGCCCGTTCACGCAATGCTTCACGTGAAACATCGCCCGCCCGCGGCAGTCCCCGCACGAGCAGCACAACCCGATGAAGCCCCGCGATTCCTCCTCCACGCAAGAAGTCTGCGAGGGCGCGCAAAGTCCAACCCGTCGAACACACCCCAACCAGGCACCTCTGAACCCCTCGTCCGCCCAGTGGAAATCACCCTCCCCGCCGGAAATCCTGCGGCACGCAATGTTCATTCGCGTGGATCTGCGTGTCGCCGCGATTCAACTTTCTTCTAGCGCTCAGTGCTGGCAAGCTAGTGTGCGTCGGGCGTGAGCGTTGATGCCACGGTGGGATGTGGGTGTGCGGGACAGCTCCGCTCGGTTGATCGGGCGCCGTCCCGACGGAGCATCATGTTCGATCCGACACAGGCTGTTGAAGACACGGCGTCGGCGTGGGCCGAGGGCACGTGGTCTGTAGTTCTCGGGTTAGGAGCTGTCTATGTCGAGCGGTCCGGCGAATGTTTCACGGGAAACTACGTCGCGCGTGCCGGGGATGCTGGACTCCAGCAACTTCGACGCGGAAGCATTCGGTAGCACACCGTTCGGGCACATCTCCCCCAGCGAGACCCCGATCGCGGCCGAAGCTCAGCGCGCCAGTCAGATATTGCATCCAGGAAAGGTGACAGTGCCGAAACCTCGCGAGCAGCGCATCATCACCATCGCGAATCAGAAGGGCGGCGTCGGTAAGACGACGACGGCGGTGAATCTTGCCGCGGCCCTTGCGCATCAGGGGATGAAGGTGCTCGTGATCGATCTCGATCCGCAGGGCAACGCCAGCACCGCCCTCGGCATCGAGCATCACTCGGGTGTCCCGTCCTCCTACGAACTACTCATCGGCGAGGTCTCCGTCAAGGACGCCATTCAGCAGAGCCCGCACAACGAGCGGCTGCTGTGCATCCCGGCGACGATCGATCTCGCGGGTGCGGAGATCGAACTCGTCTCGATGGTCGCCAGGGAGGGCCGCCTCAAGGGCGCCATCCAGGAGGCCAATATCGCGGGCTACGACATCGATTACGTGATGATCGACTGCCCGCCTTCCCTCGGCCTCCTAACGGTCAACGCGATGGTCGCGGCCAAGGAGGTGCTGATCCCCATCCAGTGCGAGTACTACGCGCTGGAGGGCGTCGGCCAGCTGCTCCGCAATATCGGTCTGGTGCAGGCGCATCTGAATCCCGAGCTGCACGTGTCCACGGTGATCCTCACGATGTACGACGGCCGCACCAAGCTCGCCGACCAGGTCGCGGAGGAGGTGCGCGGCCACTTCGGCGATGTGGTGCTGCGCTCGGTGATTCCCCGCAGCGTGAAGGTCTCCGAGGCGCCGGGTTACGGAATGACCGTGCTCGATTATGATCCAGGCTCCCGGGGTGCGATGAGCTACCTCGACGCCGGGCGTGAGATGGCTCAGCGGGCGATGGCCCGGCAGGCCGCGAACGGCGCGGAGTGATTCGGGTACTGGTGACCCGGGTCGGCGTGACCCGGTTTGGTGGCGAACGAGGGAAGGGATCGGTGGGCCGATGAGTCAGGCGAAGAAGGGTGGGCTAGGACGAGGTCTGGCCGCGCTGATCCCGACGGGGCCCGCGACAACGCAGGGACTCGGCAGCGCCGCGGCCAACGTGGTGATCGGTCTCGATCCCGTCGGTCCGCAGCCCGCTTCGGCGTACCTGCACCGCGTCCCCGACCCCGACGACACCGCCGACGAGGCCGACCTCGCCACCCCGGGCGGAGCGGTCTACCGCGAGATCCCGCCGGACCAGATCGAGCCGAATCCCAAGCAGCCGCGCCAGGTCTTCGAGGAAGAAGCGCTCGCCGAACTCGTCCACTCCATCCGCGAATTCGGCCTCATGCAGCCGATCGTGGTACGCCGCGTCGAGGCGGACCGCTATCAGCTGATCATGGGCGAGCGCCGCTGGCGGGCCGCCCAGGAGGCGGGCCTGGAAGCGATCCCGGCGATCGTCCGGGAGACCGCCGACGAGTCGATGCTGCGCGACGCCCTCCTGGAGAACATCCACCGGGTGCAGCTGAATCCGTTGGAAGAGGCGGCCGCGTACCAGCAGCTGCTCGAGGAATTCGACGTCACTCACGAAGAACTGGCCACCCGGATCGGTCGATCCCGTCCGGTCGTCACCAACATGATCCGTCTGCTGAAGCTGCCGATCCCGGTGCAGCGGCGGGTCGCGGCGGGCGTGCTGTCCGCCGGTCACGCGCGCGCCCTGCTCGGATTGGAAGCGGGCGCCGACGCGCAGGAGGTGCTGGCCGCCCGCATCGTCGCGGAAGGCCTGTCCGTGCGTGCCACCGAGGAAGCCGTCACCCTGGCCAACCGTGATCCGGACGCGGCCACTCCCCCGGCTCCCCGGCGCAAGCCGATCCACATGCCCGGTCTGCAGGACGTGGCCGAGCGGCTGTCGAATTCGTTCGACACCCGGGTGACCGTGAGTCTCGGCAAACGCAAGGGCAAGATCGTCGTCGAGTTCGGGTCCGTGGAGGATCTGGAGCGCATCGTCGGTCTGATGGCACAAGAGCAGATCGGTCAGTGACAGAAGAGGCAAAATAGCCCCGTGTTCTCGGTATATACGGGCCCGGCGTCGAAACGTCACTGTGACGGCGTCGAAAAGGGCGGCGCGACAGCGACATTGCGCGCGCGGACGACCCGGCACGAGGGCTCCAACCAACAGCACAGCGACGTGGAATGAGGCGGATTCGCTTGATCGCTTATTCTTGCTGGCGAGAAGACATTGATGCGACGTGAGCGTGGACGAATCGGACAGCTGGAGGCTGAGCAGAGCGGTGTCGACCAGCGTCACAGCACTTACCCTCGACGGACTGGACGAGCTGCCCGCGCATGCCCGGCGCTGTGTCTTCTGGGAGATCGATCCCGCCGTCGCGGAGGACTCGCGCGCGTTCAGTGATCCGGTTTTCGAAAAGGAAGCCTGGCTTTCGACGGTCATGCTCGAATGGGGTTCCTGCGGCCAGGTGGCCCACGTGGACGGAAGCGTGGCGGGCTGCGCGCTGTACTCGCCGCCCAGCGCGGTGCCGCGTGCGACGCTGTTCCCCACTTCCCCGGTCAGCCCGGACGCCATCTTGCTGACCACCCTCCGCACCGAGTTCCCGCACCGGGACGAGGACATCGCCCACCGCCTGGTGCAGGCCGTGGTGTCGGATCTCGTGCGCCGCGGTGTTCGCGCGCTGGAGGCGTTCGGCATCCGTAACGATCCGCCGACCAAGCGACTTTCGGACCGTTTGGTCGGTTCGATGACGCTCATGGAACGGATCGGCGCCCCGGTCCGCGGTTCCGCCGCGGCCGCCCCCACCGAATGCTCACCGCAGACCTGCATGATCGAGGCGGACCTGCTGGAGGAGTTCGGCTTCGAGGTGGTCGCGCCGCACCACCGCTTCCCTCGGCTGCGTCTGGAGCTGGATTCCGATCACGGCTGGAAGGAAGACGTGGAGCGCGCGCTCGATCAGCTGCTCGCCGCCGCGTCCATGACGGCCCCCACCCGGGCCGGCGCACGCTGAGACGAGAAAGCCCCCGCCGATCACAGCTTCGGCGGGGGCTTTCTTTCGAGACGGAGACTCAGGTCCGGTCGGCGGCGGCCAGTTCCTCGGCAAGCAGCTCGGCGAACGTGTACGTGCCGGTCGGCTGATCGTCCTGACCAAGCAGGTACAGGCGCTTGACCGAGATCAAGATGGCCTCGGCGATGACGTCGCGCATCCGCGGGTTGGTGAGGACCGAGGCGTCGTATTCGTTGGTGAGGTAACCGATGTCGACCTGAACCGTCGGCATCTTGGTGAGCCGCAGCAGATCCCAGGTGCGCGAATGCGTACGGCAGTCCTGCAACGACGTGCGGGCCACCACCTCGCGCTGGATGAACCCGGCAAGCACCTGCCCGATCATCGAGACCGAGCCGTGTGAGTTGCCGAAGTGGAAGCTGGCCACACCGTTCGCCGACGGGCTCGGGTTGGTGGCACAGCGTAGCGAGATCATCAGGTCGGCGTCGAAAGCGTTGGAGGTCTCCGCGCGCTCGGCGTCGGTGGGGTTCGCTCCCCACGGCCGGGACAGGAACGTCTCCATGCCGGTGGCGGCCATCCGGCCTTCCAGCCTGCTGGCCAGATCCCACAGGATCTCCGACTCGTAGACGTCGCCGTACTCGGTCGGCACCGCGTATCCCTTGTCGGGACCGCCGAGACCCGGATCGATGACGATCCGCTTGCCGGTGAGCTGCGGCCCCGCCCGGTGCACCACCTCTTCCTCGGCGATGCGATGCGGATTGCCGCCGGTGACGCGCGCGCCGAGCAACTCCAGCGATCGCAGCGTGTCCGGACCGCAGATGCCGTCGGCGGACAGGCCGATCTCACGCTGGAACGCGGTGAGCGCTTCGTGGGTGTGCGGGCCGAAGTACCCGTCCACCCGATGAACGTAGAAGCCGAGGTCCTGCAGTTTGCGTTGCAACGTGGCGACATCGTCGCCGTACAGCGGCGCGGACAGCTGGTAGATCAGCGTGCGCGCACCGAGGCGGTAGGACGCCTCCTTCAAGGCCCGGTACGTGGCCGGACCGACCACACCGTCGACGAGCAGTCCGCGATGTTGCTGGAACGCGCGGACCGCGGAGTCGAGGTGGTGGTCGAAGGAGGCTTCGGTGTCCTTCCAGTACTCGCGCGCGTCGCCGTGATCGGCGCCGATGGCGTGTGCGTGCAGGAAGCCGAGACTTGCCAGGGTGCTCCGAACCTCTGCGACGGCTGGACCGGTATCACCGTGACGAAGTCGGTGCATGCGTGAGAGCCCTTTCCTTCCGTCAACCCGGGTACCCACTCATGCGACGGCATACACCCTCGCACGACCGGAGCGTCGGTCGATTGTCTCAGACCTGCCCCGGAATCCGACAATTACGGGGGTGGTGCAGGCATCCTACGGCGCGTCGTGGATTCGCGCCGTCAGATCTCGCCTTCCAGTTCGCGCAGGAGGGCCGCTTTGCCCTTGGCGCCGACGATCTGCTTGACCGGCTTGCCGCCGCGGAAAAGCATCATAGTGGGCAGGGAGAGCACCTGGTACTCGCGAGCCGTCTCCGGGTTGGCGTCCACGTCCAGTTTCGCGATGGTCAGCTTGTCCTTGTTCGCGGCGGCGATCTCCTCCAGCACGGGAGCGACCATCTTGCACGGACCGCACCAATCCGCCCAGAAGTCGACGAGCACGGGCTTCTCGCTGAGCAGCACCTCGTCGGCGAAGGACTTGTCGGTCACGGTGACCGTGTTCTCGGACATGGGTATCTCCTTGTGAATCTGTTCGAGAGAGATCAGTTGGCGTTCACGGCGACGGGCTGACCGGCGGCGTCCAGGGTGTTCGCGGTGATGTCACCCTGTTCGGCCAGCCAGCGCTCGGCGTCGATCGCGGCGCGGCAGCCGGTGCCCGCGGCGGTGATGGCCTGCCGGTAGGTGTGGTCGACGAGGTCGCCCGCGGCGAAGACGCCGGGGACCTTGGTGGCCGTCGTGGGGTGCTCGACCTGCACGTAGCCTTCGTCGTCCAGCTCCACCTGACCGCGCACCAGCTCGCTGCGCGGGTCGTGGCCGATCGCCACGAACAGGCCGGTCGCGGCCAGCTCGGAGGTCTCGCCGGTGCGGGTGTCGCGCAGGGTGAGACTGGTCACCGCGTTCTCGCCGTGCACCTCGATCACTTCGGCGTTCAGCACGAACTTGATCTTCTCGTTGGCCTTGGCCCGCTCCAGCATGATGCGCGACGCGCGGAACTCCTCGCGGCGGTGCACGATGGTGACGCTCGACGCGAACTTGGTGAGGAAGGTGGCTTCCTCCATGGCCGAGTCGCCACCGCCGACCACCACGATGTCCTGGCCCTTGAAGAAGAAGCCGTCGCAGGTGGCGCAGGCGCTCACGCCGCGGCCGAGCAGCCGCTGCTCACCGGGCACGTTCAGGTAGCGGGCGGCCGAGCCCATGGCCAGGATGACCGCGTACGCCTGGTAGGTCTGATCGCCCACCGTGACCGTCTTCACCGGTCCGCTCAGGTCGATGGCGTCCACGTCCTCGGTGCGGATGTCCGCGCCGAAACGCTTGGCCTGCTCGCGCATCTCGTCCATCAGGTCCGGGCCCATGATGCCGTCGCGGAAGCCGGGAAAGTTCTCGACCTCGGTGGTGGTCATCAGCGCGCCACCGAACTGGGTGCCCTCGAAGAGCAGCGGCTCGAGTTCGGCGCGTGCGGCGTAGACGGCTGCGGTATAGCCTGCGGGGCCGGAGCCGACGATGATCAGGTCGCGAACTGGCGTGCTCATAGGGCCCTTCCGAGAAGATCTGAGGGGAACGTGACGGTCAACAACAGCCTAAACGCTGTTGTTCCCGCGCCGGTGGGCCCGTACTCGGTCAGCCGATGTCGGTGACTTTGCGCACTTGCGGGTCGCCCGTGGTGCAGCCGGGGCCGACGACCAGCGCGGTGATCTTGCCATGGGCGGTGCCGCTCAGCAGGATGAGCACCGCGTCCTTCCCCTGATATCGCATGTTCATCGAGCCGAGGACGGCCCGGTCCATCCCCGCGGCGGCGACGCAGCGGGTGAGCGCGGGACGGCTGCCGAGCGGCCCGGTGACGTCGTTGCGGCCGAGGGCGGCCAGCGCGGCGGTCGGAGTCAGGTCGTCGCCGAGCTGATCGTCGGTCGGCGTCGGCTTCGCGGTGGTCGTCACGTCACCGCCGCGGAAAAGCTGGACGCCGAGGCCGGTGCCTGCGAGCACCGCGAGGACGGCGGCCGCGGCGGCGATCCAGCGCAAGCGTCTGCTCCGATGCTGGGCGAGCGGAATCGGCGTGGCGATGCGTTCGGTCCAGTCCTCGGAAGCCGTTGGCTCGCTACCGTTTCCGAGGACCCGTTGATCTCGGAGCGCCGCGTCGTCGTCGGATGACGTGGCACCGAGCCGATGGACGGTGCCGATGCGTTCGGTCGGCTCCTCCCCCAGCTCCAGTTCGGCGACGAAGGCCGCGAGCCGCTCGGAGACGTCCTCGGGCATCGGATGGACGACGCGCTCGTCGGCGCGCAGGGTGCGCAGCCGCGTGGTCACCTCGTCCAGCGAGCGCAGGTAGCGCACCGCGTCGGAGTCGGCGCGGACGGCGGGCCACAGCTGAGCGCCGAGCTCGGGATCCACATTGTCGGCATGCAGGTCGGCGAGCAGCTCCTGCGAAAATGGAGGCTGCGGTACGGACCGGGTCGCCATCGCACCTCCAGTGTTCTCATCCGACGTAACTGTCTTGTCTGCCGCGGTCGCGCCGCGGAACTCGCGGGCGCCATCTTTACATCGCTCGGGTGTTCGTCACTATTAATGACGCATCGCCACTACTTCCGGTTCCCCGGATCGCGGAGAAATTCCAAACGCTCTTGCAGGCGTTGTCGACCCCGAGCGCAGCGGCTCTTGATCGTCCCCTCCGGAACCCCCAGCATCGCCGCCGCTTCCGACACGCTATACCCCTCCAGGTCGATCGCGACCAGCGCGGTGCGCTGATCGGGCGGCAGCGAGAACAGGGCGCGGTCGACCACGATCGACATCTCGACCTCGGCGAACTCGTCCCGCTCGTCGCGCGGTTCTGGCAGCGTATCCGGCGAAAGCGAGACCGCCCGACGAGTCTTGTTGCGGCGGATCCGATCCAGGCAGGCGTTCACCACGATCGCGTGCAGCCAGCTGCGCACCTCGGCCTCGGCGCGGAACGATCCCGCGGTGCGATGCGCGGAGAGCAGCGCGTCCTGCAACGAGTCCGCGGCGTCTTCGCGGGTGTACGACGTGCGCAAGGCCGTCTGCCAGAGGTGATCGTTGTGCCTGCGTAGTAGTTCGGCGAAGGCGTGCCGCTCGCCGCGCGCGTGGGCGCTGAGCAATTCCCGGTCGGACAGCTCGCCGGGCACGAACGAGCGCTCACGGGACGCGACCCGCGAACTTCCCCCGCGGGAATCCTCGTTCAATTCCGACGACAAAACCAACCCCTTGGACGGCGCTCAACTCACGACAGCCCAAAAGGACCATCGCCGTAAATATTTCGCAGCATCCGGGATCGAAAAACCCAGGTCCCGGGAAGCTCCCCTGCTGAGAGCGCTAGCCGATCATATCGGGACTGCCGAAGCGGCAGCAACAAGACCACTAGCGATCAGGGCGGACTTCGCAGGCCAACGCCCGATCAGGCAGGGAGCGGGAAGAATTCGACGTGGGCGATCAGGGTGCGGCGTCGAACCGCAGATCGGCGATCGTCGTCTGGAACTGGTTTCCCGAGTTGCCGAGACCGGTGATCCAGACGAGCACGTAGCGCGCGGATTGGTCTGCGCTCACGGGGATTTCGGTGACTCCGTCGACCAGCTGGGCCGCGCCGATCAGCTGGGTCTGGTCCAACGTCGGCGAATTCGTCGGCGAGGTACGGATTTCCACGGACGTACCGGGGCTCGGCGAGGTGATCGAGACGTTCGTCAGCTTCGCCGGGCTCGGCAGCGTGGCCAGCAGGCCGACCCCCTTCTTGAGGGCCGGGAACTGCTGGAAGTACTGATCGGAGCGCCAGACCGTGGCCGGGTCGTCGTCAAGCACCGCGCCGACGCCGCTGACGTTGTCCGGGGTGCCCTCCGGCGAGAACACGGTCGCGTTGGTCACCGGGACGGGCACGCCGCCTGCCGCCGGGTTGCTCGGGACAGCGCCGGGCGGGGTCGTCGGCGAGACGGAACTGTTGGTGGTCAGGCCGATGTTGCGCGATTCGTCGATCGGTGCGTCGGACGCGCCGGGCGCGAAAACGCTGACCATCCACCAGATCACGATGCCGACGACGAGCGCCGCGAGGATGCCGAGGCCGACCATGATCCACATCATGCGCTGCGACCGCTCGCGTTCGGCGGCGAGCAATTCGGGATCGGCGAGCGAATCGTCGGCGTTGACCGGCTGCGCGCGCTGCCCGAGCCGGAGCACCGGGATGAAATCGGTCTTCTGGTCGACGACCGAGGCCTGCTCCAGCACGTGCTGGACGGTCGCGGCGGTCCGCACGCCCTTGTTCGACTCCAGCGAGCGCACCGCGACCGCGGAGATCTCGAAGGGCACCTCGGGCCGAATCTGTCTGGGCTCTACCGGCGTTCCGTCCGGACCGAAGTCCGCGAGGCGCAGTCCGCCGACGGTGGCCGCGGTGCCGGTCAGGCCGCCGGAGCGGATCGGCCAGCGCGCGGTGATGAGCGCGTAGAGCATCGCGCCGAGGCCGCGCACGTCGGACTGGGCGTCGGAATCGCCGAGCGTGCCGGGGAAGGCGAGCACGGCGTCACCGGTGGCGCTGATGCGCACGCGGTCGGGGTGGTCGATGGACAGCGAACCGCCACCGCGGTGGGCCAATTCGGCGGCCGAGGCGAGCGCGCGGATCGCGCGGGCCGCGCCGATCGGCGAGGGCACCGTCTCGGCCATCTCGCGCAGCGAGCGACCGGGGGTCCACTCGGCGACCACGATGCCGCCGGAGCTGCCGCGCACCACGTCCAGAACGCGGGCAAGACCGGGCGAATTGATGCGGCCGAGCCGCAGGGTGCGCGAGAGGATGGCCTGCGGACCGTCGTGGCCGGAGTTGTCGGCGGCCTTCTGATCGGCGTCGACGAAGGTCAGCGCGACCTCGCGATCGAGTTTGATGTCGAGGGCCTGCCAGAACTTGAGTCCACGCGCGCCGCCGTGGCTGGCGAGCAGACGGTAGCGACCGCCCGCGACCGACGCGCCCGGAATCAGCTTGGGGCCGCGCGGAGTTCGCCGCGCACCCGTCGCTTCCGCCCCGGCGGGCGGCAGCTGCGGAATGGGGATCATTCCGGTGTCGTACATCGGGTCGCGCTGCGGCGCCTGGTGATGCGTCTCGCGCGGGGAGTGCTGCCCGTCGGCGGAGGGCGGGGTGTCGGGGCCCGCGTTCGGATGCTGGGGGTCCGACGGGTTCTCCGCGGCGGGCGGGTGGTCGGTGGACAGGCCACCGGCCTTGGTCGCAGAAGGATCGGCGGCTGGGACGCCGCCCACCGCCGCGTCGTCGCTCACCCTGTTTCCTCCTTCGCCCTGATATGTCGAAGTTCCGGCGAACTCGCCACTTGTGCTTCTCTGCCGAACAGGGTACGGGAACTCACCCCGCCCGGTGCGGTCAACAGCATCCGGTCTGATCACGGGCAAGACCATCGTGGCCTGCGAATCCAGGTAGGGGTCGAAGCCCGAGTACATGTACGGATCGGGCCTGCGGAACACCTGCGTGGCGTAGTCGTCCTCGACCGGTCCCTCGAGGTCCAGATCCGGCGCGGGCGGCGTGATGCCGAGGCGCCGGGAGATGGCCACGGTGATGGCGACGATCTCTGGAATGCCCGCGAGCCGCATGAGTCCGAACGCCGTCGCGAACATGACGATCGCCGTGATCATCACCCGGATCAGCGAACCGGGACCGCCCATGGACTCCGACAGCCGTTCCAGGCCGAGCACCTTGTCCACGATCAGCATCACCGCGCCGCCCGCCACCGAGGCGAGCACGACCCTGGTGACGGTGCGGCCGACGTTGGCCATCCGCAGATCGCCGAGGCTGCGGTGCAGCAGGTAGCCGCCGATGATCGCGCCCGCCGTGAAGCCGAGTCCGTTCGCGACGCCGAGCACGATGACGACCTGATCGCTGTTGTCGGCGATGAACGGCGCGAGGGCCGAGAGGGCGATCTTGACGGCCGTGATGCCGAGGATGATCCAGGTCGGCGTCCACGCCTGCTCGCGCGCGTAGAACACCCGCAGGTGGATCAGCACGAGGGCGTAGGGAATCAGCGCGAAGGCCGACCAGCTCACCGCGTAGCCGAGCCGTTCGGCGTCGCCGGTGAAGCGCGCGTACCCGAACAGCGCCTCGCCGAGCTGCGGCCCCGCGAGCGTCAGGAAGGTGACGACCGGAAAGAGGGCGATCATGGTCAGGCGGGTCGCGACGGACAGATCGTCGACGACGGCCGGGGTGTCGCCCTCGGCCGCGTTGCGGCTCAGGCGCGGCATGATCGCGGTGAGCACCGTGACGCCGAGTACGCCGTAGGGCAGCTGGAGCAGCAGCCAGGCCAGCGAATAGATGGCAGGGCCCGCCTCGTCCGCCGTCGAGGCGACGTGGTTGGCGAAGACCAGGCCGACCTGGCTGATCAGCACGTACAGGATGATGGCCGCGCCCATCACGCCGAACTGCTTGAGTCGGGTGTCGACGCCCCAGAGCGGTCGCAGGTCGATCCCCTCGCGGCGGATCGCGGGCAGCAGCGCGGCCGCCTGGGTGAAGACACCGAGCGTGACGCCGATACCGAGGACGAGCAGCTTCGGATCGCTCATCGACACCGGGTCGAGCGTGATCTCGCCGGGCGTCACCGCGTAGAGGCCGAGCACCGCGAGCATCACGACGTTGTTCAGCACGGGCGCCCACGCACCGGGTTTGAACACCTGGCGCGTGTTCAATATCGCGGTGAACAGCGCCGACATGCCGTAGAAGAGGATCGCGGGCAGCAGCAGGAAGGTCAGCGCGGTGGTCAACTGGGTGTTGACCTTGCCGTCGGCGGACACGAAGACGTGCGTCGCCAGCAGCGGCGCCGCGGCCGTCGCCAGCAAGGTGGCGCCCATCAGCACCACGAACGCGGCCGTGACCAGGCGCCGGACGAAGGCCGCCCCGCCGTCTGCGTCCTCCTTCTCCGCGCGCACCAGCGTCGGAACGACCATCGCGGTCAGCACCGCGCCGAGCACCAGCTCGGTGATCATGTTCGGGATCAGGCTCGCCGAGGTGAACGCACTGGCGATCGCGGGGCCGAGCACCGCGGCGAGCAGCAGCTGCTTGCCGAAACCGGTGATGCGGCTGATCAGCGTCGCGATCGCGATCGAACCGGAGTCCCTGAGCAGCCGGGAGCTCGCGCTCTCCTTGGTCTCGGTCGGCTCCGGCTCGGCCTCGGCGACGGCCCACTCCTGTGTGCGCGGCCGGTTGGCGGGCGGCGGCGTGTCGCGTACCGCGGCCGCGGGCCTGCCACGCAGCGGCGCGGGGTTCGGCTCCTGTGGCGCGTACTTGGGCGGCGGCGCGAACCGCTGCGGCGGCGCCGGGGTTCGCGGGATCGGCTCACCTTGGCCGTGCGGCACCCTTGGCGGCGCCGGCCTGCCCTCCGGAGGTGCGGGCGGGCGCTGCGTCGGCGACGGCGGGACCGGTGGCACCGGCGGTAGGGGACGTCCCGGCGGTGCGGGACGCGGTCCTTGGCTCGGCTGCGGCGGATATTGGCGCTGACCGGGATGCGGCGCGGCGCCGGGCCGCTGTGGCGGCACAGGCGGACGACCGGCCGGTCCGCGCTGGGCGGGCATGGGGCCGGACTGTCCGGGAAGCGGTCCGCGCTGGGCGGGCATCGGGCCCGACGGGGGCGCCATCCGACCGCCCTGCGGCGGTCCGGACGGGCGGCTGACCCGAGGCACCCTCGGATACTCGCCGTAGGGGTCCCGGTGCGTCATGCCGGGATCCTCCTGCGGTTCGCTCTGCGGCCGCATCCCCCGTTCCCAAGGCGCGGCGGGAGCCCGACGGGCGGGCGGCCCGTCAGGTCGTTCATCAGGTCGAGGCCGATGAGCGGATAAATCATCGTCGCTCATCATGCCTCCTGTGTCGTACCGGACCTGCGCATCCGGCATGCCCGATCGGCGTTTCGCCCATCGAGCCTCCCCCGTCGTGCTGGTACCCGCCCGCGCTCCGAAGCGGGCGCGGACGTCCACCGATTGTCCCGCACGGTGAGGGCATCGGATCGATCATCCCTCATCGTGCCCTTGTGCCTGTTCGCGTAGTACTCGCTGGCGGGCACGACGGTACCGGTTGACCCGACGCCGGATGCCTGGGTCGAAGCCCTCGTCGGCGGGATCGGGCTCGCCGCGGAAGCGCCGCCACAGCCGACGCCCGGCCAACAGGAACAGCAGCAGTCCGGCACATGCCGTAATTATGGCCAAGGCCTGCCCGTAGGCATTGGAACGCACCGAGACCGATGTCGCATTGCCCAGCGCGACGCCGTCCGGCGTGTTGAGCGAGATCGGAATCACCAGGTTGCGGCTGTCACTGACCTCGGTCGGTATCTGGAACGACCGGGTGCCATTCGGCGGCAGCTGCTGTTCGCCGATGTCGGTGATGTTCGTCTCGGCGGGCGCCTCGATGCGGAACCTGATGCGGATCGCGACCGGCAGATCGTTGCGCGCGACCAGCAGCAACGGGCTCTGTTCGGAAGCCAGCGTGTACACGCCGCCCGGCGGAAGCACCGTCACCGACCGATACAGGTTGTTCATCGTGCGTGTCGTCTGGTCCAGCCGCCGCTGCGCGAAGGTGTCCGGCTGGGTGGCGTTGCCGGTGCGGCGATCGGAGAGCGAGAGCACCCGGATCAGGTCGTCGCGTAGCGGGGTGAGGAACTGGCGCGGCGTCGGCTCGATCTCCGGCACGTCGACGAGGGCTCGCATCAGCTCGGTGATCCGGTGGCCCTGCTCGCGCGTCGGCAGGACGAACCGCGCGGGCACCGCGTCCTCGGCGGCCTGCGGCAGATAGTCGAGTTCGTAGGGCTGCGGGTCCGGCGGCAGCGCGAGCAGGTCCGCGAACGGGCGCGGCGTCGCGAGATTGCTCTGGATGAGCAGGTCGAGCTGTTTCAGCAGCGCGGCGGCCTCGTCCCGGTTGGCGCCCCACTGCTGCGGCGGGACGAGCAGCAGCGAACGCGGTTTGCCCGGCTCCGGGTGCAGCGCGCTCCACGAGATCGCGCCCAACGCGTCTTGCAGGCGGGCGGCGCGCGAGTCGTTGGTCACGTCGTAGCGCACCCGGTCCGGCGTGAACGAGGGCGTCGGCGGATTCGAGCCGACCGCCGCGAGCGCCGTCGCCGACCAGATGTCGAAGGTCGCCGCGTGCAGCGCGGGATCGGGTCGCGGAGCGGGTGGCGCGGAAGGATCGGCGGGCGCGGCGGGCGGGGGCGCCTGCTCGGGCGTCGGCGCGGTGACGCCCGGCAGCCGGACGAGCTCCGGCGCCGCCGTCTCCGTGGCGTCCGCCGTCGTGAGCGCGGAACCGCGACTGCTGCTGAAGTCCACCGAATCGGCCTGGCCGACCGGCACAGCGGCCGAGTCGGCGAGCACGGCGGTACCGAAACCGCGGCTGCGCAACAACATTGCGCCGCTCGCGTCGATGCTGCCGGAATCGGGCAGGCTGACGCCGCGCTGCGAGCGGGTGGCAAGGATCGAATCGACGATCTCCGCTGGCGCGTCCAACGCGCGGGCGGACAGTTCGGGATCGTTCACCGCCGCCAGCGCGTTCACGTCGACCTGCGCGAACGGCAACGCCACCGTGCACACCGACGAGGCGAGCGCGCGCAACCGGTCCAGCCAGGTCTGCGCGTGTTCGGCGCCGGTGCCCTCCCTGGTCGCGCCGTCCGGGTCCGACGGGCTGGCGAGCACGCGATAACCCCTGGTCATCGCCTGCACGGTGAGCAGCAGATCCGGATCGACGGCGACGCACACCGCCGAGGCGAGCCCGCGATCCCGGTTCGGCCCCGTGCCGATCGCCGACTCAAGCGCGCCGAGCAGCTGTTCCAGCCGACCGCCCTTGCCCAGCGACGCCGCGAGCTCGTCGTCGGTCAGCTCGACGTTCCCGTTCACCGAACCAGGCACGCCGGCCACCAGCCGCGGCCGGTCGGCCAACGGCCACAGCAACGTGGTCGCCACCGGCGCGTCGGTCGGCGCGGGCACCGGCTCGGTCGCGTCCGGCCCCGCGGGCGGCAGACCGAGCACCGGCAGCAGGAACCTGGCGTCGTCCAGCCGCGCCTGGCTGCCGTAGGCGGGCTCACCGTTGACGTTCAGCAGCAGCGGATACACGCCCGGCTCATCGATCTGCAACGACGCGTCGCCGCCGGAGCGCAGCGGAATGCTCAACGTGAACTGCTTGCGCTGGCCGGGACTGAGCCGCTCGACCACATCCTCGAACGGACCGGTCAGCTCGTAGTTGACCTGATCAAGCCGCAACGCCGAGCGCAGCCCGCTCGGCGCCGACACCGCGGGCGCCCGCTGAATGCGGACGCTGATGTCGTCGACGACGCGGTCGCCGATGTTGGTCACCGTGCCGGAGACGGTGAGCAGCGGATCACTGGTGGTGGTCACCGCCGAGGGCGTCACCGAATCCAGCGACAACTTCAAGAATTTGGGCGTCGTGGAATTGTTCGACCCGGTCGGCTGCGCGCCCGCAGGCGCCGCGAGCAGCACCGGCACGGCCGTCACCGAACCGAGCAGGGTCAGGACCGCCACGATGATCCGGAACAGGCCCGCCCGTCGCCCGGCCACCACCCTCCACGGAATCGCTGCGCGATGCCGAAAAGTCTGGGTCATCGCTTGCCGGTCTCCATCCGGTCGATCAACCGGTTCGCGACCTCGGCCAAGCGGCGCTCGTCGGCGTAGGCCAATCGAGAGTCGAGCTCGCTCAACGGAACCCACGCGACCTGGGTGACCTCCACGTCGGCGTCGGACAACTCGCCGCCGACGGAACGCAAAAGATAATGATGCACGGTCTTGTGTACCCGGCGGCCCTCGGTGACGAACCAGTAATCGATACTGCCCAACTCGGCCACCACCACGCCGTGGATGCCGGTCTCCTCGGCCACCTCACGGATCGCGGTCTGCTCCGCCGTCTCGCCTTCCTCGATATGACCCTTCGGCAACGACCACAGCAACCGCCCGCGACGATCGGTGCGACCGATCAAGGCGGCGCTGCGTTTATCGCTCGGTCCCTCGAGACCGTCCACGACCAATCCCCCCGCGGAAGTCTCCCGTACCGTGCGCATGCGCGGTTTCGCCGCGTTGGCCGCCGAACCGCGGCGCCGAGGCTGGCGGCGTCGACTGTTCGCGCGATCGGCCGGAGACACCAAGCAATCCTACTGTGTTGAATGGCCGCGCCTCCGGCGCGGCGTGTTCGCGGCCCTTATGTCTCGCTTCCCAGCGCTCGAGACTCGCGCCTGCGGCGCATGCGCTTCGAGCGCTGGGAAGCGAGACGGCCGCGAACGGTCGCTCGTCGGGCTCGCTCCGTGGTGGGTGGGTGGGGATGTGATGTTCCGTTCCGTTCGTTTCCAATCCCTGCGACTGACTGGCTAGCGGTCGAGACTCGCGACGGCGTCGCATGCGCTTGGACCACGCGGCAGCGAGACGGGCGCGAGCGGGGCTCGTAAGACTCGCCCCCGCGGTGGTCAGCAGTGCGCGAATGCTCTGTTCGCAGCGGGATTGTCCGGAGCTGGATCACCATTGCCTGTCAGGTGGGATGTACGTCACCGGCCGTTCGATGCCTGCGTTCGGTCGCGTGCCCGAATTCCGCTTTTCCCGCCTCGGTAAGCTGCTGCTTCGTGGTTTCGTCCAAGTCCGAGGATGCGCAAGTGACCGATCCAGCCCCGTTGCCTTCCGAGGATCGGCGTACCCGGTTGCTTGCCGCGGCGGCGGTCACCCTCGGCGGACTCGCCGATGTGCTGACGCCGCTCGGCGAACTGTTCGCGGCGCGCGGCCACGAGCTGTACCTGGTCGGCGGCAGCGTGCGCGACGCGGTGCTCGGGCGGCTCGGCACCGATCTGGACTTCACCACCAACGCGCGACCCGAGCAGGTGCAGGAGTTGATGCGCGGCTGGGCCGATCACCTGTGGGACACCGGCGGCTTGGCGTTCGGCACGGTCAGCGCGGCCAAGGACGATCAGCAGCTGGAGATCACCACCTTCCGCAGCGACACCTACGACCGGGTCTCGCGCAATCCCGAGGTCACCTTCGGCGACACCCTGCAAGGCGACCTGGTGCGCCGCGATTTCACCGTCAACGCGATGGCCGTGAAGATCGCCGCGGACGGCTCGCTCGAGTTCATCGACCCGCTCGGCGGCATGGACGCGCTGCTCGAGGGTGTGCTGGATACGCCTGCGGCGCCGGAGGATTCGTTCAACGACGATCCGCTGCGCATGCTGCGGGCGGCCCGCTTCGTCTCCCAGCTCGGTTTCGAACTCGCCCCGCGGGTGCGCACGGCCATCGAGGCGATGGCGGGTGAGATCGATCGCATCACCGCCGAGCGGGTGCGCGTCGAACTGGACAAGCTGATCGGTGGCGCGCATCCGATCGACGGCATCAATGTGATGTGCGAGACCGGTCTGGCCCAGCGGGTGCTGCCGGAGGTGCCCGCCATGAAGCTGGAGATCGACGAGCACCACCAGCACAAGGACGTCTACTGGCACTCGCTGACCGTGCTCCAACAGGCCATCGACCTGGAGGACGGCGATCCGGACCTGGTGCTGCGCTGGGCCGCGCTGCTGCACGACATCGGCAAGCCGGACACCAAGCGCAACGAGCCGGGCGGCGGCGTCAGCTTCCATCACCACGAGGTGGTCGGCGCCAAGATGGTGCGTAAGCGGATGCGCGCGCTGAAGTACCCGAAGCAGTTCACCGAGGACGTGGCCCGGCTGGTCTTCCTGCACCTGCGTTTCCACGGCTACGGCAAGGGGCAGTGGACCGACTCCGCGGTGCGCCGCTACGTCACCGACGCCGCCGAGCTGCTGCCAAGGCTGCACAAGCTGGTGCGCGCGGACTGCACCACCCGCAACAAGCGCCGCGCCGCCGCCCTGCGCGCCACCTACGACGACCTCGAGACGCGCATCGAACGACTCCAGCAGGAGGAGGACCTGGCCAAGGTCCGCCCCGACCTGGACGGCAACGCGATCATGGAGCTGCTCGGCCTGCGGCCGGGCCCCGAGGTCGGCAAGGCATGGCGCTATCTCAAGGAGCTGCGCCTGGACCGCGGCCCGATGACGCGCGACGAGGCCGAGGCGGCGCTGTTGGAATGGTGGAAGACACAGAGCTGACCAGGTTTTCGGCGCTCAGAAGACGATGAGCGTGGTGCCCGCGACGATCGCGTCGCGGATCTGCGCGAGATCGAACGAGCCGGTCGTCTCGGGCAGGTCGACGCGGAACCTGACCAGATCACCGTCCCTTGCGGCCCGCACGATGCGCGCGTGCCGCGGCAGGTTCTCCAGCAGGATCGCGGGCGCGGTGATCATCCGCCGCGGTATCCGCAGGCCGAGCCAGTTGGCCCGGTGGATCTCGATGGTGAGCAGGTTGTTCTCGACCTCGGCGTCGACCAGCGCGGTCAGCCTGCGTCTTCGGTGCTCGGCACGGATCAGGCCGCTCTCGTGCACGCTCAGCCGCCAGTCCAGCGGCTGGGTGTTCAGCCAGCCGACCAGGGCCGCCGTGGTGACAGTGCCCTCCAGGTCCAGCTGTGCGGCCCGCAACTTGGTGGGGACACCGGGGATCAGCCGCACGCCGTGCGCGATCACCGTGACCGCTTCGATCGGATGCTCGTCCCAGCTCAGCCGCGACAACACCGTCTTGGTCTGGAAGTGCGCGCCGCGCCTGCGCACCTTCAGCACCTGCAAGGTCGCGTTCACCTCGTGGCCGAGCAGTGTGGCGTGCACCTCTTGCCCGCCGAACCGGCTCAGAATGCCTTCGCTCAGCACCGTCATCAGCACGTCCGGCATCAGCGCCGTGACCGTGCCAGAGCCGAGGTCGACCACGGGATCCACCCACGAGGTGGTCGTCGCGATCCACTGCTCCAGCCAGGACTGATCGAAGAGGCGCTTGCCGAAGTCGACGGCCCGCAGCGGTGACCATGACTTCGGATCGAAATACGTGGCCATGATTGCTCCGAGAGTACTTGCCGTCGAGCGGTGCGACCATCCGCGCAGGCGGGCGCCGGTCTGCCGATTCTTTGGCCCGCGCGCCGCGCGAGGACGAGAATGTCACGGGCACGCAGGTTCGACGGCGGGAGGACACCGATGGCGCTGGATCTCAACAGCGATCTCGGCGAGGGCTTCGGCCCGTGGACGATGGGCGACGACGCGGCGATGCTCGACATCGTGACCAGCGCCAACATCGCCTGCGGCTTCCACGCGGGCGATCCGTCGATCATGCGGGCCACCTGCGCGACGGCGGTGCGCAAGGGGGTGCGGATCGGCGCGCACGTCGGGTACCGGGATCTGGCCGGTTTCGGCAGGCGCGCGATCGCGGTCGCGCCCGCCGAGCTGCGCGACGAGGTGCTGTACCAGATCGGGGCGCTCGACGCCTTCGCCAAGGCCGCGGGCGATCGGGTCCGCTATGTGAAGCCGCACGGCGCGCTGTATCACGCCGCCGCGGCGGATGGCGAGCTGGCCGAAGCGCTGCTCACCGCGATGACCGAGTACGACACCGAGCTCGCGCTGCTCGGCCCGTCTGGAACCGAGCTCGAGGCGGCCGCTACCGAGGCGAAGGTCCGGTTCGTCGGCGAGGGCTTCGCCGACCGCGCGTACACCCCGACCGGATTGCTCGCTCCGCGCGGACTGCCGGGTGCGGTGTTGCACGCCGACGAGGCTGTCGCCCAGGCGATTTCGATCGCGACGACGGGCAAGGCGCGGACCGTCGACGGCGGCGACGTCGCGGTGTCCGCCGCGAGCTTGTGTGTGCACGGTGACACGCCCGCCGCGGTGGAGATGGCGCGGCGGATTCGCGCCGCGCTCGCGGAATCGGGTGTGCCGGTCGCGTCGTTCGGGTGATCGGAGCGCCAGATGAGGGAGCCGAAATCGCCCTGGTTGCAATACATTCGTGCCGCCGGAGACCGGGCGCTGCTCGTCACGCCCGACGAACCCGTGCGCGCCGCATGGTTGGCCGAGGCTCTGCGGGTCAGCGCACCGGTGGGTGTGCAAGACGTGCTGCCCGCCGCGGAAACCGTTCTGGTGACACTGTCCTCCAGCGACCACGCCGAAGCGGCGCGCCGCGAGATCTGCGCCTTGCTGGAAAGCTCGCAGCAGCAGGAGGATTCGGGCGATGTTTCCCGTGGAACATTGCCGCACAACGTCTCTCCCGAACCGCTGGTCGTCCCGGTGCGCTATGACGGCGCGGATCTGGCTGACGTCGCCGAGCTGCTCGACATGAGCGAGGACGAGGTGATCGCCGCGCACACCGGCACGGTGTGGCGCTGCGCGTTCGTCGGATTCGCACCGGGTTTCGGCTATCTCGAGTCCCCCGACGGGAGACTCACTGTGCCGCGCCGGGATACCGCCCGCACGTCCATACCGGCAGGCGCGGTCGCCCTCGCGGGCGGCTTCTCCGCAGTGTATCCGCGCAGTACACCCGGCGGGTGGCAGTTGATCGGCCGCACCGATCTGACGATGTGGGACGTCGACCGCGATCCGCCCGCGCTGATCAGGGCGGGCGGACTGGTTCGTTTCGAGGTGGCCGAATGATTCTCGTCGAATGGGTCGGCCCGCTGGCCACCATCCAGGATCTCGGTCGGCCCGGCTGGTTCGATTCCGGTGTCGGGGTCTCGGGCGCGGCCGACCGCGCGTCGTTGCGGCTGGCCAATCGACTGGTCGGCAATCCGGAGGACGCCGCGGCGATCGAGGTGCTGCTCGGTGGGCTGGTGCTGCGCGCGGAGCGGCACCACACCGTCGCGGTCGCGGGCGCTCCGGCCCAGGCGGTGCTGGACGGCATCCCGGTCGGCCATGCCAGCGTGCTGGAAATCGAAGAGGGACAGACACTTCGGCTCGGCTTCGCGGCGAACGGGTTGCGCAGCTACGTCGCCGTGCGCGGCGGCATCGACATCGCGCCGGT
The DNA here is from genome assembly GCF_900215415.1 of Nocardia amikacinitolerans. Classification (NCBI taxonomy): domain Bacteria; kingdom Bacillati; phylum Actinomycetota; class Actinomycetes; order Mycobacteriales; family Nocardiaceae; genus Nocardia; species Nocardia amikacinitolerans. The sequence continues at coordinate 379,642 of NZ_OBEG01000004.1, forward strand.
GCTCGGCTCGCGCAGCCGCGACACCCTCTCCGGCATCGGACCGGAACCGCTGCGCCCGGGTGATCGGCTGCCGATCGGGCCCGTTCCGCGCGCGTTGCCGCTCGTCGACGTCGCGCCGGTCGACGCGCCACCCGGCGACGTCGTCACGGTGCGCGCGCTGCTCGGCCCGCGCGACGACTGGTTCGAGGACGCCGCAGCGCTTTTCGCGGCCGAGTGGGCGGTCTCCCCCGACACCGACCGCGTCGGCGCCCGCATCGACCACGTCGGCGGCCCGGCGCTGCGCAGGCGGATCACCGGCGAATTGCGCACCGAGGGCATGGCGCTCGGCTCTATTCAGGTGCCGCCGAGCGGCCAGCCGGTGATCTTTCTCGCCGATCACCCCATCACCGGCGGCTATCCGGTGATCGCGGTGGTGCTCGACGCCGATGTCGACGCGGTGGCGCAGGCCAGACCCGGTCAGCGACTGCGGTTTCGGCGCGCGGGCTGAATCACTTGGGCGTGCCGACGTCGGCGCGCATCAGGTACACGTTGTAGGTGTCCCATGCCGAGATGGTGAAGTACAGGTCCCGGCCCGAGGACCACGGGTGGATGAAGCCGCCGTAGGCCTTCGGGTAGTCCGAGGTGTTGACCAGCGGCACCGTGTCGGTCCAGATGCCCTGCGGCGCAGCGGCTTCGCGCAGCACGATGGCGCCCTGCGCGGAATCCAGATACACCATCTGCCACTTCTCGGTGGCCGCGTCGTAGCGCACCGAGACCTCGCTCGCGATGCCGAGAAACAATGGCGTCGCGTGGTTTTCGATCGCGGGAGCCCATGCGCCGTTCACCCAGTACTGGTAGGCGGTCTTGTTGAGCACCTGATCCTTGGGCACCCTTGCCAAGCCGACAACGCCGACCCTGCCGTTGGGCGTGCCGAACATGTAGACGTAGTCGCCCTGCGGGACCATGGCCGCGACCTGGAAGCGGCCCATGCCGAAGAGGTTGTCCCACCTGGCGTGCTGATCCTTGGTCCAGGTGCTTCCGTTGTCGTCGGAGTAGGCGATGCCGCCGTAGTTGGTGAACCACATGCCTGGCACGCGGCTCCACTTGTTCACCGACATATAGCTCAGGTACTGGCGATTCCCGATCGCGAACCCGGAGGTCGGGATGACGGTGGTCTCCCAGTTCTTGATCTTGCGGCTGCTCAGGATCTCCGCCGCGTGGCAGCGGCTGTCCTGCACCATGGTGTCCAGCGTGAGACCGTCGGAGAGGTCGCGGTCGGTGCTGTAGGCCAGCACGTTGCTTCGCCAGTCCGGGCCGCCCGCTCCGCCGGTCACCCAGCCCTCGCCGAAAGTGTCGCCGAAGACGACGGCGACCTCGCCTGGCTTGGTCTCCCACATCAGGCCGAGGTCGGTGCCGTCGACCTGCCAGCGCATATCGGTGCGGTTGTTCGAGCCGTGACCGGTGACCTGGCCGACCAGGTCGACCTCCCCGACCCACGGCGCGACGACGGCCTCGGCGACCGGTCCCGGTTCGATCGGGTGCACGACCGGCGGCGGCGCGGGCTGCGGCTCGTCGCCGGGACCGCCAGGCACCGGAATCGGGATCGGCTCGATCTCGGGTCGGAACTCGATGCGCGGCAACTGGATTCCGCCGTCGCCGGAACCGCTGCCCGAACCCGCACTGCCGGTGTCCGCACTGCCCGAGCCGGAACCGCTGCCGCTGCCGGAGCTCGATCCGGTGCCGCCGGGAGCGGGGGCCTCGGGCGTCTCCGTGTCCGCCGCTTCGATATCCGGCTTCGGCGTGTCCCGGATGTCGGGGCACGGGTTCCGGCACGGATCCTCGGGCAGCGGCTCCGGGACGATCCTGGTCTTGTCCTGCGGCGGATCCGGCACCGGCACCGGCGTGATCTCCGGTATCGGCACGGGGATGTCGATCTGCGGCGGGATCACGATCGGAGGTGGCGGCGGCAGGCTCGGATCGGGCTCGCGGGCCAGCGGATCGAATCCCGTTTCGCCGCACATGTTCACCGGCGGCGGCGCCCACGGGTGCGGCGCGGCCTGCGCGGGCGCGGGGACCGAGAGCACGCCGGCGAGCAGCACACCGAAGAGCGCTGGGGATTCCAGCTTCCGCGGCAGCGCTCCCATACCTGTTGACTCCCTGGTCGAATCGGTCGCAGCGTGATCAACTTACCGGAACCGATGGCCAGCGGCCGGGCGCCGTGCGGTGCCGATCGGAATCGGGAGGGAACCGGATTCGGGCGGGTCGCGTCCAAGCAGATATGAACGACATCGAGTACGGCTTCGGGACGGGCGACGGCGCCGTCCACGTCTGGTCGTCACCCGCCGATCTCGACCTGGCCCGCACCGGCACGGCCGACGCCATCCAACTGGATTTCGACGGCGACGGCCTCGCCGACGACGCCCTGTGGGATTCGCACGGCACCGGCATCGCCGACGTCGCCGCGCTGGACCTGGACGACGACGGGGTGCTCGACCACTTCTATACCGACCCCACCGGCCTCGGCACCTGGAACCACCAGATCACCGGCTCGGCCGCCGACGCGAACAGCGAACCGCTCGACTGGATCGTGCGCACCGGCCCCGACCCGCTCGCCGCCCCGCAGAACGCCGCCGATCCAGCGGTCACCGAAGCGCTCGCAGACTACCCGATCGCACCGGAGCCGACCGCCCACGGCGGCACGGTGGACCAGCCGATTCCGCCCAATAGGTTTGAGCCTCCGTACAATTCGGCGCCGCTGGGCGAGCACCCGATCTGGTCGAACCGCCCGCCCGACGCGGTCCCGCCGACGACGGAGACCGCGCCGGACACCGAATTACCAGCCGCGACAATGGATCTCTAGGGTTCGCGCTTCTGATCGGTCGGCTCCTCCACGGTGCTGCGCTCGGGCGGAAACGCCAGGCCCTACCGCAGGCCACGCGCCGACGACCGGCACGGTAGCCGCGTCCGGGGCAGGATCGATCGCGTGCTGTGCCACCACCTGCCCGGCACCTGCCCGGCATCGGCCGCGGTCCTACGCCTTGGCTCGCCGCCTGCTGTTCCACGCGATCGCCAGAATCCCCAACCCGTACCCGACCGCGCCCGCGACCACCACGGGCAGCGATCGCCCGTCGTCCGGGACCACCAGCGCGGCCAGCGCGATGGCCAGGACGAACGCGATGTTGAAGACCGTGTCCTGGAGGGCGAACACCTGTCCGCGCCTGGCGTCGTCGATATCTATCTGCATGGTGGCGTCGCCGGTGAGCTTGATCGTCTGCCCGGCCAGCCCGAACAGGAAGGCGCCCGCGAGCAGCAGATGATGGGCGCGCTGGGCCGCCGCGCCCGCCTCGGCGACGGCGATCGGCGTCACCAGCGTCAGCTGCACGATCGTCGCGGCGACGAGCCCCGCGACCACCGTGCGCGAACGACCCAACCGCGGGATCACCAGCGGCGCGACCACGGCGGCGACCAGCATGCCGCCCGCCGTCGCGGCGATCGCCACGCCGAACCCGATCAACCCGCTGCTCAGACCGGAACCCTCGGGCGCCTGCCGCAGTACGAGCACCATGATCAGCGTGTTCGCGCCGAACACCACGCGGTGCGTGCCGATGCCGACCATCGCCGTCGTCACCGAGACCGACTGCCACACCGCCCGCGCCCCGGTGCGCAACCCGGTGAGGATCGCGTGCACGGTCCCCTCGTGGACCGCACTCCCGTCCTCCGGTCCGAGCACGCCGTGCCGGAAGCCGGCCGCGAGCAACGCACCGAGCACCGAGCCGACGCCACTGATCGCGACGGCGACGGCGGAGGCGAAATCGCCCGCCCCGATCACTCCGATGACGGCCACCGCGATCGCAGCGCCCGCACCCGCGCAGCCGGAGGCGACGGTGGCGAGCACCGAATTCATCGGCACCAGCCACTGCTGCGCGAGCACCTTCGGCAACGCCGCCGAGACACCCGCCATCACGAATCTGCTGATGCCGACCACGGCGAGCGCGAGCAACAGCAGCGGCGGCTCGGCGATCCCGGCGACCAGGCCGACGCTCGTCACGCCGATCAGCACGCCGCGCAGCACGTTGGCCACCAGCAGCACCGCGCGCCGGTCCCAGCGGTCCAGCAGCGCACCGGCGTACGGCCCGATCAGCGAATACGGCAGCAGCAGGACGGCGAAGCCCGCGGCGATGGCCAGCGGGTCGGTCTCGCGCTCGGGGTTGAACAGGATCGCCCCGGAAAGCGCGGCCTGGAACATCCCGTCGCCGAACTGTCCGGCGAAGCGCACGATCGCCAACCGCAGCACGCCTGGACTCTCGCGAAGCGCCGTGCGCAACGGAACGCGCGGCGCGTCGGCGGGCGGGCTGTCTTCCTGGCGACCGATCGACACCGCCTTGATTGTGCCCTGCTTTCCTCAGCCGGAGCTGACCAGGGAACTGACCGCCGCCCGCATATCCGTCGTCATCGGCAGTTCGTCGAGCGCGCTCGCGTCGATCCAGGCGAAGGCGTCGTGTTCGCCGGGCGCGAGCGCCACCTCGCCGGGCTCCACCTCGACCAGGAAGCTGAACTTGCGCACCCGCGGCTTGGTGCGGGTGGCGTAATCGATGCCGCCGAGGAACTCGGTGATGGTGCGCACCCGCAGCCCGGTCTCCTCGAACAGCTCCCGCACCACGCACTCGGCGAAGGTCTCCCCCGATTCCACGCCGCCGCCGGGCAGTTCGTACATGCCCCCGTGATAGTCGTCGGGCACCCGCCGGACAACGAGCAGCTTCCGGTCGCGGAAGACCGCGACGCCGACCACGAAGTCGCTGATGCCGTCGCGGCGCGCCTCGGCGCGGAGCTGTCGCTCGATGCGATCGAGCGCTTCCGGTCGCATTCGGCTCTCACCTCCGGTTCCGTTGGGGCGCTTCGTGTTACGAACCCGGTGCCGTCGGGAAGGGGCTCCGTCGCCGGTAACCCTACGTGTCCCGTCCCCGCTTCACCGCACCGGTAGGTACTGCTCGCCTGCCGTTCACCCGCTGGTCGCTCGCGTAAAATGCCGAGTGCTGGACAATTTACTAGGAATCAGGAGTGCCGCGACCTCGAGTGCTCCTACCCTGAAAGGTGATCGGTGCACGGTCGGAGAGAGGAGGACCCTGATGTCCACACTCACGACGCCTCACATCGATATCCACCGTGGCGGCGACCGCATGAAAACGCGGGTGTCCTGGTTGGATTCGAAGCATTCGTTCTCGTTCGGTGAGCACTACGACCCGGAGAACACCCATCACGGCCTGCTGCTGGTGAACAACGAGGACATCGTGCTGCCCGGGCAGGGTTTCGACACCCATCCGCACCGTGACATGGAGATCGTCACCTGGGTGCTCGGCGGCAGCCTGGTGCACCAGGACTCGCTCGGTCACAGTGGCGTCATCTACCCCGGCCTCGCCCAGCGGATGAGCGCGGGCACCGGCATCCTGCATTCGGAGAAGAACGACTCATGGCGGCTGGACGACAGCGCCGAGCACCAGGAGCCCGTGCATTTCGTGCAGATGTGGGTCGTGCCCGACGAGCCGGGCCTGACCCCCGGCTACCAGCAGCTGGAAATCGACGACGAGCTGGCGGGCGGCGGTCTCGTCACGGTGGCCTCGGGCCTGCCGCGCTACCGCGAACGCGCCGCGATCGCCATCAACAGCAGCCACTCCGCACTGCACGTTGCCCGCATGCCCGGCGCGGAGCCGGGCGCCGCGCCGCAGGTGATCGACCTGCCCGACGCGCCGTACCTGCACCTGTTCGTCGCCCGCGGCGAGGTGGAGATGGAGGGCGTCGGCCCGCTGTACGAGGGCGACGCCGTGCGGCTGACGCGCAGCGGCGGTCAGCGGATCACCGCGCACGGTCCCGCCGAGATCTTGGTCTGGGAGATGCACGCGCGACTCGGCGGTCAATGAGCGGTCCACCGTCCGGTTCGCCCCATTAACATCCGAGCGTAGGGAGCGCGATCAGTAGGCGACCGCCGCGCAGCGCACCCGCAGGACCCGCGAGACCCGCAGCGAGTCCCCCCAGCGGCACCGACTGAGAGGAAGTCCATGTCGCAATATCCACCGCCCGGCCAATACCCGCCGCCGGGCCAGTATCCGCCGCCACCCGGCGGATACCCACCGCCGGGACAGGGTGGCTACTGGCAGGAATCGCCGAAGGGCAAGGGCCTGGCCATCACCGCGTTGGTGCTCGGCATCCTGGCGCTGCTCACCTTCTGGTCCATCCTCGGCGGCTTCCTGTTCGGGCTGTTCGGACTCATCTTCGGCATCATCGCGTTCGTCAAGGCGCGCAAGGGAACCGCGGGCGGCACCGGCATGGCGGTCACCGGTCTGATCTTGAGCGTGCTCGCGCTGATCGGCGCGGTCCTCATCGCCATCGTCGGCTGGAGCTTCTTCGTCGATTCCGGGGGCAAGGATTTCATCGACTGCCTGGACAAGGCGGGCAACGATCAGGCCAAGATCGACGAGTGCGAGCGGAAGTGGAACCAGAACATCGAGGACCGCTTCAGCGTCACGCTGACACCGCGGCCGACGCCGTAGCCGAACTCACTTGTCCTTGGACGGGATCGCCGCGGTCCTGGTAGCGGCGATCACCTCGGGTAGCTCCGGCCGGTAGTCCATATCCGGCCGCGCGATCCAGGTGCGGTAGCCGCTGTGTTCGTCGGCGGGCGAGGGCAGCACGATCGTGCTGCCTGGCAGTGCGACCGAGGCGCAGACCCGGAACAGGTCGGCGAACAGGGCCATGTCCAGGTAGGAGTTGTCGGTCGGCCCGGTCAGGAAGGTCCAGCGTCCGGAACGCGGATGCCCGATGATCGGTCCGCCGCGTCGCCCGCCCGCGGTGAGCAGCGCGCGCACTTTCGTGCCGAGCGAGGCGGGCATGACGACCGCGCCGACGGCGCCGACCTCAAGCATGATGCGGCCGAGCGCCGGGTCGACCACCGCGTAGAGCCCGTTGTCCTTGCGGTAGTGGCGGCAGCGGACGAACGCGTCCTGGGTGGCCGAGAACTCCGGAGCGGCCGCGTGGGATGGCGAGGCGTCCGGTTGCCCGAGCGGACCGTGACTGCCTGATTCGGTGCGGAACGTGCTCATGACGAACCTCGCCTCGATGCGGAGGGAACGTGACGGGTGAATCGGCCGCTGGTGTCGACCCTAGTCCGGCGCAACTAGGTTGACAATAGTCACACGCTGGCGTGTTGCCGAGGCGTAGCATCGCGTGTCATGGCACCCGTCTCGCCTACTGTCGCGCGTTGGGAACTGGTGCTGCGCCTTCGCGAACTGCGCGAGCAGCGCGGCTTCGACTCCGCGACCTTCGCCAAGCGGGTCGGCTTCACCCCGGCGAACTGGTCGCACGTGGAGAAGGGCAGGCGCGTACTCACCGGCAACACCATCGGTCCCGTGCTCGAGCTGCTGGAAGTCACCGCCGAGGAGCGCACCGAGTTGCTCGCCCTGCTGGACGCGAGCAAGCAGCGCGGCTGGTGGGCCAAGTCCTCGGCGCTGATCGGCCCCGAGTTGCAGCGGCTGTACGGCATGGAGCACGGCGCGCAGAGCATCCGCAGCTACGACAGCCTCATCGTTCCGGGTTTGCTGCAGACCGAGGCCTACGCTCGCGCGCTCATCAGCGCCGACGTGATGATCCGCCCGGTGCAGGTCGAACAGCTGGTGGCCATTCGCATGCGTCGGCAGGATCGGTTGCGTGGACCCGACCGCGTCGAGCTCACCGCCGTCATCGGCGAGGCGGCGTTGTTGCAGCAGACCGGCGGCCCCTCGGTGCTGCGCGGTCAGCTCGAGCACCTGGCCAAGCTGATCGAAGAGCTGGACAGCGTCGAGGTGCGCGTCATCCCGTTCGCCGCGACCGCGGGCGCCACCCTCGGCGGATGCAGCTTCCACCTGATCGATTTCGCGGGCGAGCAGTTGCCGACCTTCGGCTGGGCCGAGAGCGCGGTGTTCGGCGGCGCGGTCGACGACCCCGATCTGGTGCGCGATCTGAGCTTCGCCTACCTGCGGGCGCTCGAGCAATCGCTGACCCGTGACGAGTCATTGGCCCTGATCAGGCGGCACGCGCTCGGGTAAAATCCTGCCCATGGCCACCACCGCTAGCGACCGGCCGGAATCCTCCGGCTGGTTCACGTCGACCCGATCGAACAACGGCAACCAATGCGTCGAGGTCAGGTTCGATGGTGATGCGGTGCTCATCCGTGACAGCAAATACCGCCGCAACCCGGCCAACCGCCCCGCCGAAGAGCCCATCATCACCGTCACCGCGAGCGCATGGACCTCGTTCCTGACCTTGCTCACCAGTGGACGACCGCACACCGACCTGGTCGTTCACACCGCCGCGGACGGCACCACCACGCTCCGCCACGGCGACGTCGCCCTCACCTACACCCCCGAAGAGTGGGAAGCCTTCCTCGCAGGCGCCTACGACGGCGAATTCGACCGCATCATCCTTCCTGCCTGACCGCCCACCCCGGTCGCCCCGCGCGGCCGGGGTTCACTCTGCGTGAAAGTGCCCCGGCCCCGACGACTCGCACCTCGCCGCGCCGCGCCAACTCGGCATACTGGAGATCGTGACTTCCGAACCGATCAGCCCGTCCGGCCTGGACCTGTCCCACCTCGACGACGCCGTGCGCGTGCAGGACGACCTGTTCGCGCATGTCAACGGCAAATGGCTGGACGAATATCGGATTCCGGCCGACCGCGCGGTCGACGGCGCGTTCCGCGCACTGTACGACCAGGCCGAGCTGGACGTTCAGGCCATCATCCAGAACGCCGCCGCCGGCGCCGAGCCGGGCAGCGACGCGCGCAAGATCGGCGACCTGTATTCCAGCTTCATGGACACCGAGACGGTCGCCGCCGCCGGGCTCGCGCCGATCTCCGCCGAACTCGCCGCCGTACACGAGGTCGCCGACCGCGGCGCCTTCGCGGCGCTGCTCGGGCGGCTCCAGCGCACCGGTGTCGGCGGCGCGGTCGCCCTCTACGTCGACACCGACGACAAGGACTCCACCCGCTACCTGGTGCACGCCACCCAGTCCGGCATCGGCCTGCCCGACGAGTCCTATTACCGCCAGGACGAATTCGCCGAGATCCGCACCAAGTACATCGCGCACATCGGCCGCATGTTCGCCCTCGCCGCCGCCGATCCGCGTATCGCCGCGCTGCTCCCGGAGGACCTGGACTCGATCGGGCAGCGGGTGTTCGAGCTGGAGCGCAAGCTGGCCGCGGGCCACTGGGACGTGGTCCGCCGCCGCGACGCCGAACTGAGCTACAACCTGGTCACGTTCGACGCGCTGGTCGCCGAGAACCCCGAATTCGATTGGCACGCCTGGGCTTCGGCGCTCGCCGAGGGCGTCGGCAAGCCGGTCGCGGAGTTGTTCGCCGAGGTGGTCGTGCGCCAGCCCTCCTACCTGCGCACCTTCGCGCAGACCTGGGCCGAGGCGGATCTCGCCGACTGGCGGGCGTGGGCGGCGTGGCGTGTGCTGCGTTCGCGCGCACCGTATCTCACCGAAGAGTTGGTCGAGGAGAACTTCGACTTCTACGGACGCACGCTCACCGGCGCCCAGGAGAATCGGGAGCGCTGGAAGCGCGGCGTCTCCCTGGTGCAGGAACTGCTCGGCGAGGCGGTCGGCAAACTGTATGTGGCCGAGCACTTTCCGCCGGAGGCGAAGGCTCGGATGGTCGAGCTGGTCGCCAATCTCCAGGAGGCCTACCGCCGCAACATCTCCGAGTTGGAGTGGATGGGTCCGGACACCAGGAAGGCCGCGCTGGCCAAACTGGAGAAGTTCACCCCGAAGATCGGCTACCCGGAGCGCTGGCGCGACTACTCCGCCGTCGTCATCGATCCCGCGGACCTGGTCGGCAACTACCGCAGCGGCTACGCGGCCGAGCACGATCGCGACCTGAACAAGCTCGGCGGACCGGTCGACCGGGACGAGTGGTTCATGACCCCGCAGACGGTCAACGCCTACTACAACCCCGGCATGAACGAGATCGTCTTCCCCGCGGCGATTCTGCAGCCGCCGTTCTTCGACATGAACGCCGACGACGCGGCCAACTACGGCGGCATCGGCGCGGTGATCGGTCACGAGATCGGCCACGGCTTCGACGATCAGGGCGCCAAGTACGACGGCGACGGCAACATGATCGACTGGTGGACCGACGCCGATCGTGCCGAGTTCGCCAAGCGCACCAAGGCGCTGATCGATCAGTACAACGTGCTCTCCCCGAAGGACCTGTCCGACGAGCACACCGTCAACGGCGAATTCACCATCGGCGAGAACATCGGCGATCTCGGCGGTCTGTCCATCGCCCTCGAGGCGTACAAGATCTCGCTGAACGGCGCCGAGCCCCCGGTCATCGACGGCCTCACCGGACTGCAGCGCGTGTTCTACGGCTGGGCCCAGGTCTGGCGGACCAAGGCACGCACCGAGGAGGCCATCCGCCGCCTCGCCGTCGATCCGCACTCGCCGCCCGAATTCCGGTGCAACGCCGTCGTGCGCAATATCGACAGCTTCCACGAAGCCTTCGACGTTCGCCCCGGCGATGCCCTCTACCTGGAACCCGGCGAACGCGTGAAGATCTGGTAGCGCCGAAAAGGATTCAGCGAAGGCGGTTTTCGGTCTCGGCGTCGAAGAAGAAGACTTCGTCGGGCTTGGGCCGCAGCTGCAGCGGGGCGCCGAGGGCGGCGCGGAAGTGGTGGTCGACGCGGACCACCACTCTGCCCGTGCGGCTGCGCCAGTCGTCGGAGAGCGCGTGGCCGTACAGGAACGATTCGCCGCCGACTTCGTCGACGAGCTCGGCGGCGATCGACAGGCTCGCGGCGGAATCGGTGGTGATCTCCCAGGCTTCGGGGCGGACGCCGACGATGACGCGAGCGCCAGCCCGCACGCTACGCGGCAGCGGGATACGCAGGTCGTCGAGTACCGCGGCGTCGTCGCGCACCGGGGCGTCGAGCAGGTTCATGCCCGGTGAGCCGATGAAGCCGGCGACGAACGTGTTGACCGGGTCGTCGTAGAGAACGCGCGGGGCGGCGAGCTGCTGGAGCTTGCCTTCGCGGAGCACGGCGACCCGGTCCCCCATGGTCATCGCCTCGATCTGATCCTGGGTGGCGTAGACGGTGGTGGTGCCGAGGCGCTTCTGTAGGGAGGCGATCTGGGACCATGTGTTCACCCGCAGCCCGGCGACCAGGTTGGACAGGGGTTCGTCCATGCAGAAGACCTGCGGCCTGCGCACGACCACCCGTCCCAGCGCGACGCGCCTGCGTTCCCCGTCGGAGAGTTTCGCGGGTTTGCGGTCGAGCAGATCCTCGAGCTCGAGCAGCTTCGCGGCCTCGTCGACCCGAACCTGAGCGTCGGCCTCGCGCACGCCAGCGTCGCGGAGCGCGAAGCCCATGTTCTCGGCGACGGTCATGTTCGGGTAGAGCGCGTCGTTTCCGAAAACCATCGCCACGTCGCGGTCGCGCGGCGGCAAGTCGGTGACGTCCCGCTCATCGATCAGAACGCGCCCGCGCTCCACCGTCGCCAATCCGGCGAGCATGCGCAGAGCGGTGGACTTACCGCAGCCCGATGGCCCGACCAGCACGACGAATTCCCCGTCGGCGATCTCGATATCCAGGTCTTCGACGGTTGGCCTCGGCGCACCGGAATATCGGTGCGTCACCCGGTCGAAATGCACCGTCGCCATGCTGTCGTCTCCTCGTGTCGGCGCTTCAGCCGTATTCGCACGTCGGAAACTTTACGACCTGAACAGCTAATGATCGGTGAACATCGCCCGGCGGCGCGTTGAACGCGCGACCAGTCCGGCGGCGCGTTGTCGAATCACGAACCCCGCGCGGCAATTTCGCGGCGGAGCGAGCCGGAGAAACGAAAAGCCGACCGCGCGGGTGCACGGTCGGCGTTTCGGTGGCTATCGCCCGGATATCAGTTCCAGTCGCCAAGCCCGTCGCGCGAGTTCAGCGTCCCGCCGTCGGTGTTCTGCACGATGACCGGGTCGCCCTTCTGCGCGTTCTCGAAGAACCAGCGGGCGTTCTCGGTGCTCACGTTCAGGCAGCCGTGGCTGACGTTCGACACGCCCTGCTGGCCGACCGACCACGGGGCGGCGTGCACGAAGATGCCGCTGTTGGAGATGCGGGTGGCGTACTCGACCTCGAGCTTGTAGCCCTCGGGGGCGTCGATCGGGACGCCGTAGGTCGACGAGTCCATGATCATCTTGCGCTGGCGCTCGCCGACGATGTAGATGCCGTTCGGGGTCTCGTACTTGGGCTTGCCCATCGAGACCGGCATCTCCATCACGACCTCGCCGTTGCGGGTGACCGTGACGGTCTTTGTGGTGTCGTCGGCGGTGGTGATCAGCGCGTCGCCGATGCGGAACGAGCTGGTCGTGCCGCCCGCCACCACCGTCACGTCGGTGTTGTCCGGCCAGAAGTCGTTCGGCCGCCAGCGCACCTGCTTGTCGCTGAACCAGTAGAAGTGGCCGGGCGCGTCCTTCGAAGAGGTCACCTTGATGGCCTTCTCGGCGGTGGCGTGGTCGGTCACCGGCTCTTGGAAGGTGATGATGATCGGCTGCGCGACGCCGACCGTCTCGCCGTCGGCGATATTGATGCTCGGCGGCGCGAAGTTGGCCTGGGGGGCGGGATCGGTGGCCGCGGCCGCCGATCCCGAACCGACTCCGGGGAGGCCCGGCTCGGCCTGAGCGGGAGCGACGATCATGGCACCGGCCGCCGCGATCGCCGCGGACAAGAGAACGCCCCGCCGGATCCGGCGGGCTAGCCGTCCTTCCTCGCGGAAAGTCGACAGCGTTCTGTTGTTCGAAGCGGCATGCATAGGTTATTCGTCCATTCCAGCTCTCGCGCGCGCGTACGCGGGCGAGATGGCTCATCGGTGTGGTGCTCGGCGCCCGCGCGCGGACGTCACGGGTCCCTCGGAGCTGCCACGGATACTGACGGGGGCCTGCGAAGCACCCCACGGGTATTGACGCCCGACCCCGTTCATTCCTACCGTCCGGATGCAACGGCTAGCCAGTGCCAATATTCGGTTATTCGACCTACTGGTCAGATGTGTCCTGGGACACATAAGCCATTGGTGGTCACCAGCTTTGGGCAAACGGCCCGGTCAGGTCGGCAAGTCCGGTTCGAGTGCGGCAACCTGCGGTCCGTCCGGTTTTGCGCAAGCTAAAACGCTTTCGTGACCGAAATCACGCCAGGACGTCGAAGGGGATCGACCGATGCGGTCCCGTCGCGATGTTGTGCGGCACCGAGAGCGGCGCCCGCCCGCGCGCGTAGCGCGGCGGCAGCGCGAGCCGCACCCGGCCGAGCAGAGTGGCGAGCACGATGCGCAGCTCGTAGTCGGCCAGGCTCGCGCCGACGCAGCGCCGATGTCCGCCGCCGAAGGGTGCGAACTCGAACGGGCCGTAGCGACGGTCCAGGAACCGTTCGGGGCGGAACCGCTCGGGATCGTCCCAAATGTCCGGATCGCTGTGCAGCAAGGGTAGCGCGAGCCCCATCGTGTCGCCCGCGGCCAGTCGGACGCCGCGCAGCTCGTACGGTTCGGTCACCCGGCGCAGCACGATCGGCACCGGCGGACGCAGCCGCAAAGTCTCCTGGCAGACGGCGTCGAGGTAGGGCAGCGCCGCGATTTCCGCGGGCGAATCGCCTGCCTCGCGCAGCTCCGCGCGCAGCTTGCGCAGTGCCTCCGGCGCGCGGTGCAGGTGGTACAGCGCCCAGACCAGGCTCGTCGCCGTGGTCTCGTGTCCGGCGACCAACAGGGTGCGCAGCTGGTCACCGAGGTCGGCGTCGGTCGGCGCGCTTCCGTCGTCGTAGCGCGCGCTCAGCAGCAGGCCGAGGATGTCGGAGTCGTCTTGGCGCGCAGTGCTTTCGCGCTCGGCGAGGTCTTCGCGGATCAGCCGATCCAAGCGGGCGCGCGCCGCGACGAACCGGTCCCACGGCGCGCGGCCGAACGCACCGCGCCGCAGGGCGGGCACGAGCAGCAGCGGGCCGGAGAAGGCGGAGAGGAACTCGGTGATCGCGGCGGTGTACGCGGCCCGTCGCCGGTGGGCGCGTACACCGAAGACCGCCTCAAGGATCACCCGCAGCGTGATCGACCGCGCCGCGGCGCGCGAATCGACGCGCGCACCCGGACGCCACGGCGCCGGACCGCCGCCGATCTCGTCGAGCGTCGCGGTCCGGATCAGCTCGCCGTAGGCGCGGATCCGCGCGCCGTGGAACAAGGGCGCGAGCAAGGTCCGGTCCCGTCGATGCGCGGCACCCGAGGTCAGGATCAGTGAGGCCGGTCCGACCAGCGGCTCGATCGGATTCGGCCGCGGTGGTTCGAGCAGGTCGATCGGTGCGCGGAACAGGTCACGCGCGCCCGCGGGCGTTCCGGTGAACAGCACCGCGCCGAAGCCGGGAAACCTGACGTAGAACGGGTCACCCTCGCGCGCCCGCCGCCACCGGAAATACCGCTCGAAGTCCAACCCCGCCGCGAGCGCGTGCAGCGCGAACAACCGCGGCTGAGCGGGTGCTGCGGTCTCGGTCGCCATGCCCTTACCTACGAGAAGTCCATGGCGGCGGTTCGACCGTGGGGGCTCGCTCAATGCGCCGCGGCCCAGCGGCCGAACGGCGTCGCGAGGCAGGACGCACCGGTGGCCGCGTTCCACGCGAAGGCCGCGGACCCGAGGCACACCACGGTGCGTTCCTCGCTGCTCACCTGGGCGCGCGAGCCTTCGAAGGCGATCGTGACGGCGATCGTCCTGCCGTCCGCCGCGTCGGAATCGGTGATCGAGGTCATGGCCAGTGCGTCCGGGCCGAAACCGAGCGCGATCGCGATCCCGCCCGCCCCCTCGCCTGCGCCGACGCCGCCCGCCGCGCCGACGCCGAGCGCCGTCGCGCCCGCGGTTGCGCGGGCGTAACCCACCCCGTCGAAACCGGCCGATCGCGCCTGCCCGTCCGGGTCGGTGGTGGCCCGGCACCCGGCGCGACCATCGATGACGGTGACGTCCACGCCGTGCTCCGCACCGCAATGCACATCGGTTGCCGAAGCGAGGGCCGGAAGTGCGAAGGAGGATCCCACCGCGGCGGTCGAGCAGATGATCGCGCTGATCAGCTTCACGGTCTACCCCTTTCACACCGTAGGGCCCACCATACCCAGGTCGATTGCCTGCGAGGCCTTTCCGCAGCACGCCTCGGACTGTGTCCCTTTCGACTCGACTACCGCGTCCGTGATGGTGTATGCATGGCGTGATATTTGAAGATCAGATCGTCAACTTCGGATTCTTACGGGGGTGTGAGTTCGGAGCGTTACAGCTCGGGAGGACTGTACGTGTCTCGCCAACTGCTATCCGGTCTCGCGCTCGCGCTCGGAACCGCCGCCACCGCGCTCACCCTGGTGGCGTGTAGCTCGACCATCGACGGCACCGCGCAGCCCGCGCTGGACAGCGGGACCGTCGACGCCGTCAACACCAGCACCCCGAAGACCTCCGCGCCCAAATCCAGTGGCAGGCCGACCTCCGGCCGCCCGACGCCGACCGGCGGCAGCACCGATTTCGAGGCGTCCATCGGCGACTGCGTCACCCTCGGCGGCACCACGACCAACGCAACCATCGCGAAGGCGTCCTGCGGCAGCCGCGCGTCCAACTACAAGGTCATCGGAAAGACCGAGACCAGCTCGGCCTGCCCGTCGGATCGCGACAACTACTACGCCGAGACCATCAACGGCGTGCAGCAGGGCGCGCTGTGCCTGGACATCGACTGGGTGGTCGGCGGCTGCATGGACGTCGGCGGCGACGACCCGAAGCGGATCGACTGCACCGAGCGCGGCACCCAGGGCGTTCGGGTGACCAGCATCGAGCAAGGCGTCAGCGACTCGGGCGCCTGCGCCACCGGCATCGGATTCGAGTACGGGGAACGCGATTTCGTGGTCTGCGTCGAGGAACTCTGACCGATAGGTTGGACCGGTGAG
Organism: Nocardia amikacinitolerans; assembly: GCF_900215415.1. Lineage (NCBI taxonomy): Bacteria > Bacillati > Actinomycetota > Actinomycetes > Mycobacteriales > Nocardiaceae > Nocardia > Nocardia amikacinitolerans. The sequence continues at coordinate 395,576 of NZ_OBEG01000004.1, forward strand.
CACCGTCTCGGAGCTACCCCGGCTGCGTTCGGCCACCGGACGCTGGATCCTGCTCGCCACCATCCTCGGCTCCTCGGTCGCCTCGCTGGACGCCACCGTCGTCAATATCGCGCTGCCGCGCATCGGGGAGTCGCTGGACACCGATGTGGCCGGGCTGCAATGGACGCTCAACGGCTACACCCTGACCCTCGCCTCGTTCATCCTGCTCGGCGGCTCGCTGGGCGACAAGCTCGGCAGGCGCAAGGTCTTCGTCTGGGGCGCAGTGGGTTTCGCGGTCACCTCGGTGCTGTGCGCGGCGGCGGTGAACATCGAGATGCTGGTCGCGGCGCGGGTGTTGCAGGGCGTGGCTGGGGCGATGCTCACGCCGGGCAGCCTCGCGCTGATCTCCTCGTCGCTGGATGAACGCGACCGCGGCGCGGCGATCGGGCTCTGGTCCGGTTTCGGCGGCGTGGCGGGCGCGCTCGGGCCGTTCCTCGGCGGCTGGCTTATCGACTGGGTGGGCTGGCAGTCCATCTTCCTGATCAACGTGCCGCTGGTCGCCGTGGTCGTTGGCGTAGCGCTGCGCCACGTGCCGGAGAGCTCGGACCCGAACGCCGCCGCGCGGCTCGACGTCCCCGGCGCGGTGGTGGTCGCGCTGGCCCTCGGCGCGCTGACCTTCGGCCTGATCGACGCGATGCCGCTGCTCGCCGTCTCCGGCGTGCTGCTGCTCGCTGTCTTCGTGGTGATCGAGGTACGCAGCGACCATCCGTTGGTGCCGCCCGCGCTGTTCCGTTCCCGGGTGTTCACCGCGGCCAATCTGGTGACGCTGGCCGTCTACGCCGCGCTCGGCGGCGTCTTCTTCCTGCTCGTCATGGAGCTCCAGCTGGTGGCGGGCTACTCGCCGTTGCTCTCCGGGTTGGCCACGGTGCCGATCACGCTGATCATGCTGGCGCTGTCCGCGCCCGCGGGACGGTGGGCACAGGCGCACGGGCCGCGCGTCCCGATGACGCTCGGACCCTTGCTGGCGGCGGCGGGATTGATCCTGCTACTTCGCATCGGACCGGCCGCCGGATACGTCGGCGATGTGCTGCCGGGCGTGGTGGTCTTCGGGCTCGGGCTCGCCGTGCTCGTCGCCCCGCTCACCGGCGCCGTACTCGGCGCGGTGCCCGCGTCCGAGGCCGGGATCGCCTCCGGCGTGAACAACGCCGTGGCGAGGACCGCTCAGCTGCTCGCGGTCGCCGCGCTGCCCGGGCTCGCGGGCATCTCCGGCTCGCTCACCGACCCGGCCGCGTTCGACGACGGGTTCGAGACCGCGATGTGGATCTGCGTCGGGCTGTTGGCCGCCGGCGCACTGATCGCCGCCGTGCTGCTGCGTCCGCCGCGCCGGGCGCCGGACCCGGCGAGCGTCGAGTGCCTGCCGCAGTGCGCGGTCGCGGGTCCTGCGGTCGCGCCGAAGGCTACGAACCCCGCGTAAAAGAAAGGAGCGGGCGATGTCGCCCGCTCCTCGTCGTCTGTGCTGTGGCCGATCAGATCGGCACGTAACCCGCGCCGGGGCCGCCGCGCGCGTTCAGGTCGTTCATGATCGCGCTCATGTTGGTGCCGACCTCGGGGCCGAAGCACGCGATCGCCAGGTAGGCGTTCACCATGCCGACCAGGGTCGTGCCCGCGACCACGGGTGCGCCGGAATCGCCTTCGACGACGCACATCTGGGTCCAGGTCTCGATGTTGGTGCCGAACACGTCGCCGTAGGTGATGCCACAGGTGTTGCCGGTGGTCCGGCCTTCCTTGCAGACGATCATCGGGAACTGGGCCGGTCCGCCGATGCCGGTGATGGTGACGTTGCCGATCCGGTTGACCGGGGTGATCGCGCCCGGCTCGAACTCGATGACGGCGTAGTCGAGCTCCGAGTTGGAGTAGACGAAGCGACCGATCACGCCCGCCTCGCGATCGACCTCCGCGTACACCTCCGCGCCAGGGTCACCGCAGTGTCCGGCCGTGAGCCCGACCAGTCGGCCCGCGTTGTCGTGACCAACCGTGGTGACGGTGCACTCGAACATGTTGTCGATGACGATGCCGGATCCGCCCCCGATCACCGGCGGACCTGGCGCGGCGGCCGCGGGGCCTGCGCCCGTCCCGAGCAGCGCCGCACCGAGGGCGACGGCGAAGACGGCGTTGGCCGCCTTGGCGAGTTTGCTGAACATGTCCCTCCAGACGTCGGAAGCCCGCACGATATCAATCTGTCGCATACATCGTGTCAGTATTCGGTCTCGGGCGCGTCTCGTACGGGTGCTCCGGCGGAGGGTGCCGCCGAATCGTAATAGTGATAGCTACGATCTATAACAAAGGTCGTCGTTCGACACGCCCAATGCGTTTCCAATCGGGATCGAACACATTCGGAAGGCCTTCGAAAAGGCGTCAAATTTAGATGAATAGTTTCCGCGTAATTGATCGGTGATAGAGGACGACGCCCATATAGAGGGGCCTCAACTGTAACCTGTTCTAAAATTTGTACGCTTTATTTTGGGATGCAAGACAAAGGTTGGAGCACGTGCTCGAGGGCTTTTCCCGACAGTGACTCGCATCTATGACTGCAATCACATGACGATGGTGTGTTCCGCACTACTCCGTAGTAAGGTGCGTCAAGCAAACAAGTCGTCGGGGTGAGCAACCGGCGTCGAGAGGGGTTAGCCAGTGCAGTCGACCAAGAGTCCTCCCACGGGATCACGGATAAGTGAAGCGGTCGATTGGACGAGGTCGTACTGGGAAGACCATCCCAAGCGGTCACTGGAGACCTTCGGCCGACAGATCACGATGGGCATCGCCGCGGTGGCGGAACTCGTCCTCGCCATCTTCCGGCGACGGTTCCCCTTCGGCGAATTCGTGCGTCAGTGCGCCTTCATGGCCAATGTGGCCGCGGCGCCCACGCTGCTCGTCGCGATTCCCATCGGCGTCATCGTCTCGATCCAGGTCGGCGCGGTGGCCGGACAGGTCGGCGCGACGTCGTTCATCGGCGCGGCCAACGGCCTCGGCATCATCCAGCAGGGCGCACCGCTGGTCACCTCGATCATGATCGCGGGCGCGGTCGGCTCGGCCATCTGCGCCGATCTCGGCTCGCGCACCATCCGCGAGGAGATCGACGCCATGAAGGTGATGGGCGTGGACCCGCTGCGCCGCCTGGTCGCGCCGCGGCTCGGCGCCGCGATGCTGGTCAGTGTCCTGCTCTGCGGCTTCGTCGTCTTCGTCGGCTTCCTGACCGGCTACATCTTCAACATCTTCGCCCAGGGCGGCACGCCGGGCTCGTACGTCAGCACCTTCTCCTCGTTCGCCGTGACCCGCGATCTGCTCGTCGCGCTGGTGAAGTCGCTGATCTTCGGTCTGCTGGCCGCCATCATCGCCTGCGATACCGGCCTGAACACGCGCGGTGGACCCGGTGGCGTCGCGAACTCGGTCAACTCGGCGGTGGTGAGTTCCGCGCTGATGCTCTTCGGCGTGAACCTCATCATCACCCAGGTCTACAACGCACTCTTCCCCCCACAGGTGGTCTGAGCCGGTGTCATCAACCTACGTACCGCCACTGCTGCGGCCACTCCAGGGACTCAAGCGTTCCGCGCAGGCGCCGGTCGATCTCGTCGCTCGGCTCGGCCACCAGGGCTTCTTCTTCCTGCGTTCCGTCGGCTCCATTCCACTGGCGCTCAAGCAGTACCCCAAGGAAGTGTGGCGGCTGCTCTCCGACGTCACATGGGGCAACGGCAACCTGGTCGTCGGTGGCGGCACCATCGGCGTCATCGTGATCCTGAGCGCGTTCGGCGGCATGACCGTCGGCATCCAGGGCTACACCTCGCTGAACCTGCTCGGCCTGAGCCCGATCACCGGCGCGATCTCGGCGTTCGCGACCACCCGCGAACTCGGTCCGTTGCTCGCCTCATTGGCCTTCGCGGCGCAGGCGGGTTGTCGGTTCACCGCGCAGCTCGGCGCGATGCGCATCTCCGAGGAGATCGACGCGCTGGAGTCGGTGGCCATCCGGCCGCTGCCGTACCTGGTCAGCACCCGGATGTTCGCGGCGATCATCGCGATCGTCCCGCTGTACTGCCTCGGTCTCGCGACCGCCTACATCTCCTGCTCGCTGACCGTGCAGCTGATCGGCGGCACCGCGAGCGGCACCTACGCGCATTACTTCTATCAGTTCCTGATACCGACCGACGTGCTGTACTCGCTGCTCAAAGCGATCATTTTCGTCGCGATCACCACCTTCATCCAGTGCTACTACGGCTTCTTCGCCTCGGGTGGGCCGGAAGGCGTGGGTGTCGCGGCGGGGCGGGCGATCAAGATGTGCATCATCCTGGTCGTCTTCGCGGACCTCTTCATGACGTTGGCGATCTGGGGCGTCAACCCCGGAATCCGGATCTCGGGGTAAGGGCCAGATGATCATCGATCCCAGTGGGCGCGGGCCCACGATGCGGCAGTTGCTGATCGCGGGCGTGTGCGGACTGATCGTGTTCGCGCTGGTGCTCGGCTTCCTCATGGCGCGCTACACCGGCTACTTCGTACCGAAGGTGAACGTCGTCGCGCAGCTGACCACCACCGGTGACGGCCTGCCGTCGGAAGCCGACGTGAAGTTCCGCGGCGTCCTGGTCGGCGCGGTCGACGAGGTCGAGGTCGCGGCCAAGGGCGAACTGCAGAAGGTGCAGATCGAGCTGAAGCCGGAGTACGCGGGCGACATTCCGTCCAACGTGACCGCGCGCGTCGTGCCGAGCAACCTGTTCGCCGTCACCTCCATCGAACTGGTCTTCAACGGCCCGTCCGACACCTACCTGAAGGAAGGGTCGGTCATCGAGGAGGACCGCAGCAAGGGCACGATCGCGCTGCAGGACACGCTGACCACGGTCCGCAACATCCTGGAGAAGATCGACCCCGTGCAGTTCGGCCGGGTGCTCGGCACCCTCTCGCAGGCGCTGGACGGCAGCGGCCGGATGCCGGGCTCGACCATCGAGCGGCTGGACCGCTGGGTGCTCGCCGTCGACGAGTCCATCCCGGATCTCGGCGTCTTCCTGAACGACTTCTCCAGCTCGTTCCGCGCGTTGAACGAGTCGGCCCCCGAACTGCTCGACGTGCTCGGCAGCTCGGTGCAGACCGCGAGCACCATCGCCGAACGCCGCGACGAGCTCGTCGCGCTGATCACCGGGACAAGCGGCACCGTCGACCGGGTGAACGACCTGTTCGCCCGCAACCCGAACGTCGGCAAGGAAGTCACCGTCGGCACCTCCGACCTGTTCGGCGCGCTCACCGCCGACCCGAGCGCGATCACCAGGACGCTGCTGAACCTGAGCGAGTCGGTCCGGGCGATGAACACCACGTTCCGCTGGGGTCCGCAGCAGCAGCAGATCTGGAACGCGGGCATCACGCTCACGCCGTACAAGCCGTACACCGTCGCGGACTGCCCGCGCTACGACGAGATGGCCGGACCGAGCTGCGCCACCGCGCCCGAGGTGAACGAGCTGCCGCCGCTGCCGGAGAACCTGCGGCCGCGCGCGCTGGAATCGGCCGCCGGACTGCCGCCGGTGGTGCCGATGCCCGGCTTGCCGCTGATCCCCGGCGTCACCATGCCGGATCCGGGCCGAGTCGTCGCCGACCTGCAGGGAACCGCGCAGCAGCCGTTCGCGGGTACGCCGCTCGAGGGTCTGTTCCCGGTCCTGCCCGGTCTGCCCGGCCTGCTGCCGCCCGCCCCCGCCCCCGCGGCGGCCCCGGCGGACGCGCCCGCGGCCGGCAGGCCGATCTCCTACCAGGGTGACGCGGCGATCGAGAAGCTGCTCGGCCGCAAGCCGACCACCGCGGAGTACTTGCTGCTGAGTCCGATTCTGAAGGGCGGAACGATGGAAGTGTCCGAAGGTGGGGCTCGATGAGCGAACGCAGTGAGCGAATCATGTGCCAGCGTGCAATGCACATGCCGGCGCCGAGCGTCAGCGAGGCGCAGGCATGAGTATCAAGAAGCCGCTGATCGGGTTCGGTATCTTCGCGATCGTCTCCATCCTGGTGACGGTGGTCGTCTGGAACACCCTCGCGCGAGTCGTCGCGGGCGATACCAAGACCTATTCCGCGACGTTCACCGATGTGCTCGGTCTGCGCGAAGGCGACGACGTGCGCATGGCGGGCGTTCGAGTGGGCAAGGTCGAGAAGATCGAGTTGGCCCGCGACGATCGGACGAAGAAGTCGGTCGCGAACGTGACGTTCATCGTGCAGAGCGACCAGACCATCTACGACGACACCAAAGCCCTTGTCCGCTACCAGAACCTGATCGGCCAGCGGTACGTGGCGCTCGCCCCCGGCGAAGCGTCCAACCCGGCGCCGCTGAAGGACAAGGCCTCGATTCCGCTGGAGCGGACCGAGCCGTCGTTCGACGTGTCGGGTCTGCTCAACGGGTTCCAGCCGCTGTTCCAGGTGCTGCAGCCCGAACAGGTGAACCGGCTCTCGGAGACGTTCATCCAGGCGCTGCAGGGCGACGGCGTCTCGCTGAGCTCGTTCATCGTGCAGGCCGCCCAGCTGGCCACCGATTTCCAGCGTCGCGACGCGATCCTGTCCGACGTGATCGCCAACCTGTCCGGTGTGATGGCGGGCTTGGCCAAACGAGGTGATGAATTGGAGACCCTGGTGACGCAGACCCGGGCCTTGATCGGCGGACTGTACGAGCAGGGCCAGTCCCTGCTCGCCTCCACCGAGCAGATCGCGAGCGCGACCACGTCGCTGGTCGGCATGGTCGGCAACATCCAGCCGAGGCTGCAGACGGCGCAGAACTCCACCAGCGCCGCGCTGACGCTGCTGCTGGACAACGGCGCCAAGCTCGACCAGGCCGCGATCGACCTGCCGCACGTCCTCTCGGCGGCGGGCAGGCACACCTCGGAGGGCGCCTACGCCAACGCCTACCTCTGCGGCTTGGACGTCTCGCTCTACGGCGTGCTGTTCCCCCGCGGTCTGTTCTCGCAGATCGGTGGCACTGCGCACTCGGCGGTGTGCCGCCCATGATCGCGAAGATGAGGAACCGCTTCGACAGCAACCGCTACTTCTGGCTCGGCATCATCGGCGCCGTGCTGATCGTGGTGCTGCTGATGGCCTCGGGCATCATCCGGATGCTCGGTGTCGGCGATCAGACGGTCAAGGCCGAGTTCGTGCAGGCGGCCGGGATCAAGGTCGGCGACAAGGTCAACGCCGCGGGCGTTCCGGTCGGCACCGTGACCGGCGCGAAGCTCGAGGGCAGCCACGTGCTGCTCACCATGAACGTCGACAACAACGTCAAGCTCGGCCCCGACGCCCGCGCCTCGATCAAGATGGCGACCCTGCTCGGCGCCAGGTACGTCGACCTCGATCCCGGCGACGGCTCCGGCCTGAAGGACGGCCGAATCCCGGTGTCCAACACCGCGGTTCCGTACAACCTCGCCGACGTGGTGCAGATCGGCACGCCGAAGTTCGAGGCGCTCGACACCGCGAAGCTGGCCGAATCGCTGAACGTGATCAATCAGTCGATGGGTGACTCGCCCGAGCTGACCGCGCAGGCGCTGGACAGCGTCGGCGCGCTGGCGAAGGTGATCGACACCCGCCGCGAGGAGGTCGACAAGCTGCTCCAGGACCTGGACCGGGTCACCACGATCCTCGGCGAGAACCGCAACAGTGTGCTGCTGGTGATCACCCAGGGCGAGGCCATCGCCAACCGGGTGATGGAGCGCCAGGACCTGCTGCGCCAGCTGCTCGACAACATCGCGGCGCTGACCAGGCAGTTGCAGGAGATCGGCGCGCAGAACGAAGGTCAGCTCGGCCCGACCATCCAGCAGCTGAACACGATGGCCGAGGGTCTGCAGAAGAACAAGGACAATCTGGACCGGATCCTGTCGTTGCTTCCGCCGACCGTGCGCTACCTGGCCAACTCGTGGGGTGGCAGCGGCCCGTACGGCGACGTGGGTCTGCCGTGGCTGTTCCCGGACAACTGGTTGTGCTTCGCCCAAGCTATCGAGGGGTGCCAGTGATGAAATTCGCCACCGCTGCCAAGCTGAGATCCGCCGCCAAGCTGGTCGCGATCAGCGCCGCGGCCCTCACCGTCGGCAGCTGCTCGCTGCTGCCGACCTCGGTCAACGACGCGCTCGGCGGCACGATGAAGATCACCGCCGACTTCGAGAACATCGCGGGCATCTACGAGGGCAACCCGATCACGGTGCTCGGGCTCCAGGTCGGCAAGGTCGACAAGATCGTGCCGAAGGGCACCCTCGTCGAGGTGCACCTGTCGGTCGATTCCGGCGTGAAGATTCCGAAGAACGCCGAGGCGGCGATCGTCTCGCCGTCGATCGTCACCGATCGGCACATCGAACTCACCCCCGTCTACACCGAGGGCGAGACGATGACCGACGGCACCCACCTGCCGAAGGCGCGCACCAGGACTCCCGTCGAACTGGACACGATGATCAAGACCATCGATCAGTTCGCGGCCGCGCTGAAGCCGCAGGAGGGCGTCGAGGGTCTGGGCCCGCTCTCCGGACGGGTGCTGTACCCGATGATGAACGGCAACGGCGAGAAGATGCGCGACACCCTCAACGCGCTGTCGGGCGCGCTGAAGGTCGGCGTCGACAACAAGGACGCGATCTCCAACATCATCATCCAGCTCAACGAGCTGACCACGATGCTGGCCGAGAACGACCAGTCCGTGCGCGATTTCAGCAACCGGGTGACCCAGATGACCGGGCTGCTCGCCGAGCAGGCTCCGGGTCTGCAGGCCACGCTCGACCAGCTCAACGACTTCCTGGCCAACACGAGTACGACGCTCGGTGACTACCAGGGCGAGCTGGCCGCCAGCCTCGCCGGTCTGACCAACGTCACCAATCAGCTGCGGGACAACGCCTACGGCCTCACCGAGGTCGCCGACGTGGCCCCGATGGCGATGCAGAACATCGACAGGATCATCAACCGCGAGGGCCGCTTCGTGCGGCTGCACGCCATCATCGGCACCGCGCTCAACGGCGAGATCGTCGCCCTGTTCTGCGAGCGGATCCAGATGAAGGCCGACGGGTGCCGCACCGGAAATATGCAGGACTTCGGACCCGACTACGGGCTCACCGCCGCACTGCTTGGACTGACGAAATGACGTACCGCATGACGATCAAGGCACGCAGGGCGCTCGTCGCCATCGCGGCGGTGGCCGGGGTGGGCATCACCTCTGGCTGCGGGTTCACCGTCGAAGACCTGCCGCTGCCCAAGCCGGGACAGGCGGGCGAGACCTACACCGTCCAGGCGGTGTTCGAGAACGCGCTGAACCTGCCCGACCAGGCCAAGGTGAAGATCGGCGGTTCGGATGTCGGTGTGGTCACCAACATCACGACCAAGAACTTCCAGGCCGTCGTCGACCTGAGCATCCGCAGCGATATCGAGTTGCCCAAGGGCAGCACCGCCGAACTGCGCCAGGCCACCCCGCTCGGTGACGTGTTCGTCGCGCTGTCCAAGCCGAAGGCCGAGCCGGGCGCGCCGATGCTGCACGACGGCGACACACTGACGATCGAGGACACCTCGGCGGGCGCCTCCGTCGAGCAGCTGCTCATCTCGGTGTCCATGCTGTTCAACGGCGGCGGCATCGCCTCGCTCACCAAGCTGACCTCGGAGCTGGATTCCATCGTCGGCGGGCGCGGGCCGCAGGTCGCGCACCTGATCAACGAATTGACCGGTGTGGTCGGCAGTTTGAACGACAACACCGCCCGCGTCGACTCGGTGCTGAACCAGTTCAGCACGCTGGCGACCACCCTCGAGTCGCGGCGCGCGGAACTCGGTCAGGTCGCCGACACGCTGCCCCAGATGATCGGCGCTGTCGCCGAGAACAACCGGGCGATCGGCGAACTGCTGACCAAGATCTCGGAGACCAGCGCCGCGCTCGGCGACTACTCCGACACCACGGGTGACCAGCTGGCCAGCCTGCTGGACAACACCCAGGCACTGATGGACGCGCTCGCGCGAACCGGCGACGACTTCGGCCTGCTGATGGACCGTCTGCACGAGATCCGGCCGAAGGTCGACGCCACCTTCCGCGGCCGCAGCTTCGCCGTCTACGCCACCGCGACGAACCTCGATATCAGCGCGCTGACCGACCCGCAGCACGGCAGGCTGCCGAACCTGGAAGACCTGCAGGACTTCGCGGGCAGCCTGATCCAGGTGCTGCAACTCGTGCAGCAGCGGGTGACGGGGGGCCACCGGTGAGCGCGGTCTCGAAGATCTGGTCGAACAAGCTGATCCTCTCGGGGATCGGCCTGGTGCTCGTGCTGCTCGTCGGCGCGTCGTACCTGCTGGTGAGTGTCATGCGGATCAATCCGCTGCGGTCCAGCTACACCGTGACGGTGAACCTGGACCGCTCCGGCGGTCTGCAGCCGGGCAACGACGTGACCCTGCGCGGCTACCGCGTCGGCAAGGTCACCTCGATCGAGCTGACCGACCGCGGCCAGGCCATCGCCGCCCGCGCCGAGATCGACAGCCGGTACAAGATCCCGGTCGACACCGACGTGGCGGTGCAGGCGCTGTCTGCCGCCGGTGAGCAGTACATCGACTTCCGGCCCGGCACCGAGGACGGACCGTTCCTCGCCGACGGCGCCGTCGTCCAGTTCGATCCAGAGACCGTCAAGACGCCGACGCCGGTGTGGTCGGTGCTGGACAACACCAGCGCGCTGATCGCGCAGGTCGATCCGGACAAGTTCAGCGTCATCCTCGCGGAGCTGGACATCGCGCTCAGCGGCGGCCCGGATCAGCTGCGCGGTCTGGTCAACGGCATCAGCCTGGCCACGTCCGGCCTCGACTCGCTGCTCCCGCAAACCACCAGCCTGATCACCAACCTGCGCACCATCGCCGACACCACGTCGCAGGCGCAGCCGGATCTCGCCATTCTCACCGCCAACTCCGGGGAACTGTTCGCACAGTTCAACGCGGCCAACGCGGAGCTGCAGGGCGTGCTGGACTCGGGCCCGGGACAGCTGGAGAGCCTCGGCGCCGTGCTGGACAAGACCGCGGACCCGATCACCAGCCTGGTCACCAACTTCGTCGCCATCACCAAGGCAGCGCAGTTGCGCCTGCCCGCGCTGCGCGCGCTGTTCCCGTCGCTCGCGCTCGGCGCCGAGGCGCTCGGTGTCCCGGCGTGGGACAACGAGTTCCACGCGATGATCGATATCTGGCCCCGGCCGTACTGCACCTACAACACCCCGCAGATCCGCAACGAGGTCGTCCAGGACGGCAGCATCCCGAAGTGGAACTACTGCGTGAACCCGCCGCCGGGTCAGCAGATCCGTGGCGCCGCGAACGCGCCGCGGCCGAACGTGCCGAACAACGGCGCCCAGATGCCTCCGGGTGTGGATCCCAACGAGCGGACCCTTCCCCCGGTGCGGTGAGTGACCCGGGCCACCGGCTGTCCGGTCGGCCCGGCATACTCGCTGGTAGAACCCGTACGGTTTGCCCATGCGGGCCAGCCAGCCGAATCGGTGCGTGCGCGCGCCGGGAAAGAGCAGGATTTATCGATGTCCACCGACGACGCCGACACCAATAAAGACGCCGAGACCACGAAGAAGACCGCCGAGGAGAGCGCCGCGACCGACGCGGCGGGGGCGAGCGACGCGGCGACGGCCAAGCTTGACCTGGGGAAGGCGGGCGAGAAGCAGACGAAGAGCGAGCCGAAGCCGAAGCCGACACCCGCGGCGAGCCAGGACCGCTCGAATCTGCTGCCGGTGATCGCGGCCTTCGTGGCGGGCATTCTGCTCGTCGCGGCCGTCACCGCGGTGGTGGTCTTCTACCTGCAGGCACAGAAGAAGTCGGACGAGCTCGCCGCCGTCAACGACGCGACGCGGGCGGCCTGCGATTTCGGCCGCGACGTCTCGGTCTACGACTACTCCAAGGACCTCGAGGGCTACTTCACCAAGGTCAAGGAGGGCTCCACCGGCGAGTTCCTGAAGGAGTTCACCGACGCCACCACCGCGCTCACCGACGCGATGGTGCAGGCGCAGGTCAAGTCCTGGGCCGACGACGTGCAGTGCGGGTACCAGTCCGGTGACACCAGCGAAGCCAAGGTGCTGGTGACGCTGACCCAGTTCCGTACCAACTTCACCCAGCAGCAGCCGGATCGACAGTTCGTGGTCATCGTCGCCGACCTGCAGAACGAGGACGGCAAGTGGAAGGTGGCCAAGCTCGACTCGCCGATGCTGAAGGGCGGCGGCACCGGCCTGCCCGGCGGTGCGCCCGCGCCCGCTCCGGCCCCGACCGAGCAGCCGCAGCCACAGCCAGGCAACTGATCGCTCGACAGTTCTCCGAAAGCGCCTCCGGCGGTGGGCCCAGTCACCACCGCCGGAGGTCTTTCGGGCGGTCCTCCTGCGGTCGCGGAGCTGCTCAGAACAGAGTCAAAGTCTGAGGAGCCGACGCGACCGCCTTCCCCGAGGCCCGCGGCCCGGTGGTCTTCTGTTGCGGTGCGGCATTTCGCTGTTGCGGTGCAGCGCTTTTCGCCAGCGTCACCGACAGCGGCACGGTCGTCTTCGCCAGCGGCACCGTGGTTTTCGGCGTATCCACCGCCGCGAGTTCGGTGGTGTCGACCTCGGCGGCGGACGCCGAGGCGGCGGCCTTCCGCGCCGCTTCGCCCGCCAGGGTGTCGGCCATCTCGTTGAAGTAATTGCCGACATGGCCGCGCACCCAACGGAATCGGACCGGACCCGGCCTGCTCGCGATGGCGCGGTCGATCTGCTTGATGATCTCCACGTTCTTGACGGCGCCGCCGGTAGACGTGCGCCAGCCGTTCAGCCGCCAGCTCGATATCCATTCCGACGCGCACTTGATCGCGTAGAGCGAATCGCTTTCGATCAGAAGGGGTTCGGCGCCGGGGTGTGCCTCGATGGCCTCCAGGACCGCGCGTAGCTCGGCGATCTGATTCGTCCCCGTCGCGGCTCCCCCGCTGCGCGAGGCGCCCCCCTGATGATTGACCCAAGCCCAGCCGATAGCGCCGCCGGGATTTCGGAGGCAGGATCCGTCGGTGCTCACGATGATCATGGCTGGCACCCTACGCAATCCGACCGACAAGATCGGTACCGTGGAATTCCTCTATCTCCCTTCGCAATTGAGACTCGGTGCGACGTAACGCCGATCGCACGGCATTGTCGACCAAGCCCGCGCACATGCGGCCGAGGAAGCCGCGAGGTGCAGCGTACTCCGCTTCGGAGGTCAGCACCGACCGTCCATAGCCGAGCGGGTCGAAACGCAGCGTCAGCGTTCCCGACAACCGCCCACGCAGCGTATACCCGATCACCACGTTGCGGCGATATTCGGTGATCTCGCAGGGGATCGTCGGACGCCAGAGACCGAGTCGGACCGTTGTAGCGAAGCGGGCGCCGGGACCTTGGTCCAGTTCGCCGGTGGGCTCGAAGGAGGCGACGCCGAACATCCAATCCGGCACGAACAGGTGGTTGTCCGTGTACGTGAACGCCACTTCGACGGGTGCCCCGACGTCACTCGCGTACTTGATGTGGCCCATAGGCCCTCCCTGATCCACGGCTGCGGACAAAAGTACTACAGCTCTCCTCTTTATTCGAGGGGTTGGGCGGATTTCGGGTAGCGGTCCTTTCCATATCGCGACCGGCCGGTTGCTTGGTTCTCTGGGTACTTCCGGTCCGGTTTCCGCGGTCGGCGTTTCGTCAGATCAGGTCGACGATGTACTCCGCGATGGGCATTGCCGAGGTCGCCGCGGGCGAGGGCGCGTTGAGCACGTGCACCGAGCGCGCGGTGCGTTCGATCATGAAGTCGTGGACCAGGGTGCCGTCGCGCAACACCGCCTGCGCGCGGATGCCTGCCGGGCGCGGTCGCAGGTCGGCGGCGGTGAGTTCCGGGCAGTAGCGGCGACATTCGGCCAGATAGCCGCGCTTGAACACCGAATTGCGCAGTTCGCGCAGACCCGTCTTGAAGTGCGCGCGGGCGACCCGGTGCACGCCGGGAAAGCCCACGACCTCTTTGGCGTCGCGCAGGTCGACGCTCCCCTTTCGATAGCCCTCGCGCGCGAGGCCGAGCACCGCGTTGGGGCCGACGGTGAGTTCGCCGTCGATGGTCGGGCTCAGGTGCACGCCGAGGAACGGCAGGTTCGGGTCGGGCACCGGATAGATCAGCGTGCGCACCAGACCGGCGCGTTCGGGCGGCAGCTGGTAGTACTCGCCGCGGAACGGGACGATGCGAAAGTCGATCGGCAGACCCGCGAGTCGCGCCATCCGATCGGCTTGCAGTCCGGCGCAGACCACCAGGGTGCGTGCGGTCCACGCGCCGGTCTTGCCGGTGATCGTCACCGCCGAGTCGGTCTCCTCGATGGCGGTGACCTCCGCGCCGAGCACGATCTCACCGCCCGCCGCGCGAACCTGTTCGGCGAGCGCCGCGGTCACCTCGCGGTAGTCGATGATGCCGGTGCCCGGCACGAAAAGCGCGCCGACGCCGGTGATCCGCGGCTCGCGCCGCACGAGCTCGGCGGCGTCGACGAGTTCGACCTCCACCCCGTTGGTGACCGAGCGCTCGTACAGCGCCAGCATCCGTTCGTATTCGTCGGCATCGGTGGCCACCAGCAGTTTTCCGCACACCTCGTACGGAATCCCTTGCGCCGCGGCGAAATCCTTCGTCCACCGCGCACCCCGCCTGCACAACTCGGCCTTCAGACTCCCCGGCTCGTAATAGATCCCGGAGTGAATCACCCCGCTGTTGTGCCCCGTCTGATGCACCCCCAACGCCCCGGCCTTCTCGACCAACACCACCCGAGCCCCGGAATGCCGCTCCACCAGCCGCCGAGCCGTCGCCACCCCGACGATCCCACCCCCGATCACGCAAAAGTCGTACACGTCAGCCGACAGTACCGGGGTGAGGCGATAATGCGTTGACACTCGGAAGAGGACTTCCTATGGTGGTGTCACCAACCCAGTCCTCTCGATAGGGCTGGGTCTTTTTTTGCCGGTTTCCCGGGGTCTTCTGAACGTCGCCTTGCTCTGAGCTTGCAGTCGAGGGGGTCCGCATGAGGATTGGCGTGTACGTCGACGCCTACAACCCGTACTACGGCATGCGCGGCATTTGTGGCCGCGGTACCGCAGGTTGGCGCTGGCTGGATGTTCGGGCGTTGGCGGAATCTCTATGCGGTTGGCAGGGCTCTGCGATCACGCGCGTCGTGTACTGCACAGCACGTGTCGATGCAGGCGACAATCCCAGCGCTTACGCGGATCAGGATGTCTACCTCAAGGCGCTTCGCGCGCACCGTTCGATCGACACGTTGGAACTAGGACGCTACGTGGCATGGCCGAAGGTCGCGCCGCTCGCGACGGCCTCTAAGACCGGCCGAGCGGAGGTGTTCGTACCGACAGGTGCGGAGTCGTGGTCGCCCGGCTTGCCGATCCGCCGCAAAACGAACGGCTCTGGCGACGACGTCCTGCTCGCGACCGTGCGAATGCGGGAGGAGAAAGGATCGGACGTGAATGTCGCGACACATCTGCTGGCCGATGTCTACCGACGGGATATCGACGGCGCGCTCGTCATTTCGAATGGTTCCGACCTCGCGCTGCCGCTGCGAATCGCTCGCGGGCAGGTGCCCGTGGGCACGGTCAACCCGGGATCGAAGCCACTCGCCGGGGCGCTGCGGGGGCTGAAATCCGAAGGACCCGGCGGCCATTGGTGGGCGAATCTGTCGGCTCGGCATTTCTACCGGCACCAGCTACCGGATCCGGTGGCCGGGCGGTGGCGTAAGCCTCCTGGCTGGTGAGTCGGGTCAGATGGTGGTGGCGTGGGCGTCCGGAGCGTCCGGAGCGTCCGGAGCGGCGGGGGCGTCCGGAGCGGCGGGGGCGGCCGGGTTGGTTGGGGCCGGGTGGCGCTGGAGTTCGATGGTGTGTTCGCCGAGGTTGGCGTCCGAGAGGACGAAGGCGATTTCGCCGCTGCGGGTGTCGATTTCGGCGCGGATCTGGGTGATTCCGGTGGGGTCCAGGTCGATGCCGAGGTGGGCGCGCACGGGCTCGGAGAGCACGAGGCCGGTGAGCGTCGAGAAGGCGTTGGTGTCGACGGTGAACGCGACGGTGCCGGTGCGGACCGGGGCGACTTGCGCGCCAACGTAGGCGGTGCCGAGGCCGAGGCGCCCGCCGAGTCCAGTGGGTCGCGCCGGAGCGGCGGCCGGATCTGGTTGCGGCACAACAGCTTCCGCCGGAAAAACGGAGGCTTGGTAGGTCGGCAGCACGTGCGCCTTACCGGCGAGCAAGGTTTCGACGGGTCGCGGACCCGGGTGTGGCGCGAAGGGCTCGACGATCGGCGCGGGCGGCGGCGCGGCTCGTCCGGCGCCGGAGTGGGTGTCGGCCATCTGGTTCACGACGTACCCACCTGCGACAAAAGTGAGGCTGAGGCTGGCCGCGCCGGCCAACACGATCGCGGTATGACGCATGATCTGAGCAGGTTTGTGTGCCGTCACGATGCGTTCCTTTCCCTCCGCCCCGACTCCCCTCGCGTCGTCGGCCCGCATCGTTGAAAGCCGAACGCCTGTCCAGGTTACGACGCTTCGCGATCTTGGACGGCATCCGTGCGAGCAGGATCACAATAGACCGCGCTACGGATGTTTCCGGCATCTGACGAGGGGGTAAAAATCGGTTAGCTGGCGAGCGTCATTCTCGACTGCCACTCTTAGACACCCGGCCAACGGCGTCCGGCCGTCGACGCGAACGGCGCACCCAAGTGTGGCGCTCGCCCGCTCCCGAGTTCTCAAATCGGGTCGGGTGAAGCCCGGTCGGACGTTGTCCGGCCGGGCTGCCTGCCATTTCGGCAGCGGTCAGGCGAATTGCCCTGCGGCCCGGCCCTCCCCGGACGGTCCCGCGAAGACCTGGGCGATCGTCAACCACTCCTGCGCATCCGGGCCTTCGGCGCGCACCGCCAGGTCGTCGGGGTGGCGGCGCTGGGTGACGAGCAGGCAGAAGTCCAACGCGGGCCCGCTCACCCGCTGCGCCGCGTCCTCCGGACCCCAGGTCCACACCGAGTCGTCCGGCGCGGTGAGTTCGACGCGGAATTCCTCGGCGGGCGCCGCCTTGCCCCGCACCGAATAGGCGAAGTTCCTGGTCCGCACGCCGAGATGGGCCACGCTGCGCAACCGCGCGGTCGGCTCGCGCGTCACGCCGAGCGCGTCGGCCACGTCCTGACCGTGCGCCCACGTCTCCATGAGCCGCGCGGTGATCATCGAGGCCGGGCTCATCGGCGGGCCGAACCACGGCAACTTGGTCCCGGCAGGTACCGCGCGCAGCGCCTCGATCAGCGTCTTGCGTCCGGCGCGCCAGCGCTCGAGCAGCTCGGAGGGCGGGGCCGCGGCGGCTTCCTCGGCCGCCTCGTCGACGAAGGTCAGCGCCTTGGGCGCGGCGGCGGTGACTTGTTTCGCGAACTCGTCGGCATCGGAGGCGGCGATGGTCGCGACCTCGTCGGTCCAGGTGAGGTGCCCGATCTGGTGGGCGATGCGCCAGCCGGGCGCGGGCGTCGGCCGGGCCCAGTCCGCGGGCGCCAGCGGGGCGACAAGTCGTTCCAGGTCCGCGCATTCGTCGGCGAAATCGCCGAGCAGCGCCTCGAGGTCAGCCATGAGTTCCCTTGCCGATCGCGGGCACACCGCCGCGTGTGCCTGGTGTGACCCAGCATCGCAGCGGCGCGGAAAAAATGCAAGCACGCGTGCTTGTATTTCCGCGTGGTCTACCACCCGAAAAGCACCAGGTGGGCCGCGCCGACGACCAACCCGAGCACGGCGCCGTGCAGGTACAGCAGCCAGGCGTCCTGCTCCACCGAGGCGTAGAACATCTCCATGAACTCGCCGGGGCTCAGCTGTTGCAGCTTGCGCGCGGCGAACTCGTCGATCTTCTTCGCCTGCTCGCGCGCGAACTCCTCGTCCTCGATCATGCTCGGCGCCAACGCGACAGCGGCACCGGCCGCGCCGACCTTGAGATTGTCGAACTGCCGTTTGCCGAACGCCGCGCGCACCATCGAGTGCGTGGGCCCTAGCTGGCGGTGGATCTCCTCGGAGATCAGCCGCTCGACGAGCTGGCGGGTCTTGTCGCCGTTCGGACCGTCGAGCAGTTCCGAGGCCAGGTTCGGCAGCGTGAGCACCTGGTACGCCAGGATGCGCGCGAGGTCGGTCGCGGCCTGCGGCTGGCGCTTGGCCAGCAGTGCCTGGCGCCACAGGTACTTGTACCGCGGCTGCGGATCGCCCGGCTCGAAGACCATCTTCACCGCGATGACGTTCACGATGACGCCGATCGCCGCCGCGCTGAGCAGCACGATCACCCAGGCGGGCACCCAGCCGAGCACCGGAATGCGGTCGTGCACGTGCAGATACAGCGCCATCAGCAGGCCGAACGGCGCGCCGAGGAAGCCGATGCGCACCATGAACTTCAGCTCGGGGGCGGCGATGGTGGTGGTGAGGTCCTTGAGGATGTCGGGGTTCTCGCGCAGGTAGCGGATGACGAAGCTCTTGATGTCGATGAGCTGATCGATGTTGTCGCCGAGCGAATCGAAGGCCCGGCGCGTCAGCTTCGGCAGCTGCCGGTCCACCCGCTGGTAGATGACCTGTCGCATCTGCCGCGGCACCGAGCGCCACAGGTCCGGGTTCTCCCGGTACATCACCTCGTCGACGAGCGGCTGCACCTGTTTACGCGCCAGCTCGGCGATGTAGTCGGCGATGCCGTACAGATCGAGCTCGTGGATGAAGTCCCTTGGACTGCCGATCCGCATCAGCGCCTTGTCGACGCAGATGCTCGCCATCTTCTCCGCGCGCGCCGGAATGAAGCCTTGGAAGCCGAGTTGGCGGCCGTCGCCCGAGAAGGTCGGCAGCACCTGCACCCGCCGCGGCAGGTACGGGTACAGCACGTGCAGACCCGGCACGCGGAAGCCGCGGAACTGTACCGGCCAGAAGAGCATCAGCACGCCGGTCCAGTTGGTCAGCCAGCCGGCGAGTGCGCTGAAAATGGGGAAAGTGACCAGGTCGACGACGAACTTCGTCTGGCCGGTGAGCTCTTCCCAGTCGATGAACACCCCTGAGGCGAGAGTGGTCATCCTGGGATCCCCCTAATGGCGCGAGCTGAAGAGGACCCCACATTCTCATTGCGATTGCGAGGGTGTCAACGCGGGAGCGGGAACTGTCACAGACGGCCGAGGTTCCGTTCTGTCTTCGCTCTGAGCGAACGTCCATGAGGGCGCGGAACAAAGACGGGAAGGGTGGGGTTGAGTAGGCATCGCTCAACTTTTGGAAGGGTCGAAGACGTGACTACACCTCAGAATCTGCCGGTGCTGTTCCTGACCGATCCGATCGTGCTGCCGGGCATGGTCGTGCCCATCGAACTGGACGAATCGGCGCAGGCCGCGATCGACGCCGCGCGCGCAGCCAAGTCCGAGGCGGTGCTGCTCGCGCCGCGACTGACCGAGGGCTATGCCTCGTACGGCGTCGTCGCGACCATCGAACAGGTCGGCCGGATGCGCGGTGGCGCGCCCGCGGCGGTCCTGAAGGCGGAGCGGCGCGCCAAGATCGGCCACGGGGTCACCGGGCCGGGCGCCGCGCTGTGGGTCGAGGCCGAACCGGTCGAGAATCCGGCGCCGGACGGCCGGACCAAGGAGCTGGCCGCCGAATACAAGAAGCTTGTCGTCTCGGTGCTGCAGCGTCGCGAGGCGTGGCAGATCATCGACGCGGTCAACCAGCTGACCGACCCGTCCGCGATCGCCGACACCGCGGGCTACGCGCCGTACCTGACCCCCGAGCAGAAGCGCGAACTGCTCGAGACTCCCGAGGTCGCCAAGCGCCTGACCACGCTCATCGAGTGGACAAAGGCGCACATCGCCGAGGCCGAGGTCACCGAGAAGATCAGTGACGAGGTCCGCGAGAATATGGAGAAGAGCCAGCGCGAGTTCCTGCTTCGCCAGCAGCTCAACGCCATTCGCAAGGAGCTCGGCGAGGACGAGCCCGACGGCGCCGAGGACTACCGCACCCGCGTGGAGCAGGCCGACCTGCCCGAGTCCGTCCGCGAGGCGGCGCTGCGCGAGGTCGGCAGGCTGGAGCGGTCCAGCGACCAGAGCCCGGAATCCGGCTGGATCCGGACCTGGCTGGACACCGTGCTCGAACTGCCGTGGAACGAGAAGACCACCGATTCCACCGACGTCTCCGCCGCACGCGCGGTGCTGGACGCCGATCACCACGGCTTGGACGAGGTCAAGGACCGGATGGTCGAGTACCTGGCGGTGCGGGCCCGGCGCGCGCAGCGCGGGCTGGAGGTCGTCGGCGGACGCGGCTCCGGCGCGGTGCTCGTGCTGGTCGGTCCGCCCGGTGTCGGCAAGACCTCGCTGGGTGAGTCCGTCGCACGGGCCTTGGGGCGCAAGTTCGTTCGCGTCGCCCTGGGTGGCGTGCGCGACGAGGCCGAGATCCGCGGCCACCGCCGCACCTACGTCGGCGCCCTGCCCGGCCGCATCGTGCGCGCCATGAAGGAGGCGGGCTCGATGAACCCGGTCGTGCTGCTCGACGAGATCGACAAGGTCGGTTCCGATTTCCGCGGCGACCCGGCGGCGGCCCTACTCGAGGTGCTCGATCCGGCGCAGAACCACACCTTCCGCGATCACTACCTGGACCTGGATCTCGACCTGTCCGACGTGCTGTTCATCGCGACGGCGAACGTCATGGAGACCATCCCCGGTCCGCTGCTCGACCGCATGGAGCTGATCACGGTCGACGGCTACACCGAGGCCGACAAGGTCGCGATCGCCCGCGACTTCCTGATTCCGCGCCAGCTCGAGCGCAATGCGCTGACCGCCGAGGAGGTTTCGATCACCGAGGAGGCGTTGCGCGAGATCGCGGCGAACTACACCAGGGAAGCGGGCGTGCGGCAGATGGAGCGCCTGATCGCGAAGGCGTTGCGGAAGGCCGCGACTCGGCTCGCGGAGGACGAAGTCGGTTCCGGCGCAACGGTGTCCGACATCGGTCTGGGTTACGACCCCGAACTCGGCTACGACACGATCTCTTCCGGTCACCTGACCATCGGTCTCGGCGACCTCAAGGATTACCTCGGCCGTCCCCGGTTCACCCCGGATTCGGTGGAGCGGACCGCGGTCCCCGGCGTGGCGACCGGCCTCGCGGTGACCGGCGCGGGCGGTGACGTCCTCTACATCGAGGCCAACGCCGCGGAGGGCGAGCGCTCGCTGACCCTGACCGGCCAGCTCGGCGACGTCATGAAGGAATCGGCGCAGATCGCGCTGACCTACGTGCGCTCGCACCTGGAGGAGATCGGCATCGAACCGTCGGTGCTCGACCGCAACATCCACATCCACTTCCCGGCGGGCGCGGTGCCCAAGGACGGTCCGTCCGCGGGCGTCACCATGGTCACCGCCTTGGTGTCGCTGGCCCTCGGCCGCCAAGTGCGCTCGGACGTCGGCATGACCGGCGAGGTCACGCTGAACGGTCGGGTCCTGCCGATCGGCGGCGTGAAGCAGAAGCTGCTCGCCGCGCAGCGCGCCGGGTTGAAGACCGTGTTCATTCCGGCCCGCAACGAGCCGGATCTGGACGAGGTGCCCGCCGAAGTGCTTGCGGCGCTGGATGTTCGACCGGTCGCCGACGTGGCGGACATCCTGGCCTACGCCATCGAGCCGGTGGTGGAGCCCGCGGTGAATCGGCCCGCCTTCGCTGCCACCGCATGAGTTCCGGGCCGGGCGCGGGAAACCGCGCCCGGCCCTTCCGGTTCGGGCAGGCTTTCGCTACCCCTGACTAGTGCCACACATGCTTTGCACGCCTCACATAGGCACCGCCTATGTGAGGCGTGCGAACCCTATGTGCCACCACCCCGCGAACCCGATCAAGCGCCCCGAGTTCTCTTTCGACGCCGCGGGTGCTGAAGGGGTGTGCCTGCCGCAGCTTGTTTGGAGCTGGGCTCGGTTTGGTGTGGGTGTTGCGTTGGGGTGACGGTTTTCCGTGTTGGGGGTACCCAAGGGGTGCGCCTACCAGTACTTTCGCCCATTGTTGTGGGTGCTCGGGTAGGCGCGCGTGAACTAGGTAGCCCCAACCTCCGGAACCACGTCCACCAACGCAACCAACCAACCGATCCGGACGAAGCACCCACCCGCACGCAACCATCAGCCCGTGCGGACGGCGCCACCCACCCGCCAGCAGCTACCAGCCCGGACAGCACCGCAGGCGATCAAGCGCCCCCGAGTTCCCTCTCGACACTGCGCGTAGTCCCCTGCGCCACAGCACAAAGCACCGCCTCCCCCTCCTCGGACTCGGCATAGATCTCGCAGCTCACCACGGCTTGCCGACGCGTGGACCCCGTCACCGAGGCCTCGGCCCGCAATCGCACCCCCGAGGCCGGGCGCAGGTAGGTGATGGTGAACCCGCCGGTCAGCACGTTCGGGCCGAGCACGGTTCCTGCGGCGAAGGTGAGGGCGTTGTCGGCCGCGTAGGCGAGCACTCCGCCGTGTACGAAGCCGAACTGCTGGCCGAGTTCCTGCCGGATCGGGATGACGAGGGTGGCGGCGCCGTCGCCGAATCGGGTGATCTCGGTGCCGACCAGATTCGCGAAGGGTTGCGCGGTCAGTATCTGTTCGGCCAGGTCGAGGTCGAGTGCTGTGGTGTCGACGGTCATTGCCGCTCCGTTCTTTTCGGTGTCGATCCGGCGTCGAGGGCGAGCCAGGCCGCCTCGGCGAGTTCCACGCCGACCTGTGTCGGCGCGACGCGGATGTTGCCGCCCAGCCACTGCCGCGAGTACTCCTGCGCGGGGCCGAGCCACAGTGCGTAGACGAGATCCAGGTCCAGTGCGCGCACCGCGCCGTAGGCCGCGTGGGTGCGGTACCAGCGCGCGATGTCGGTCATGAAGGTGCGGTTGGTTTCGCTCTCGCGCACGCCGGGCGGGCGCGCTGAGGTGAGAACCTTTGCGCGGTGCTGGTTTTCGGTCACCCAGCGCAGGTGCTCGCGCACGCCCGCCGTGATGCCCTCGCGCGCGTCGGTGCTCTGGCCGACCACCACCCAGAAGTGCTGCTGGTAGTCGCTCAGCGCGTGCGCCCACACCTGCCGGTACAGATCCGCCTTGTCTGGGAAGTGGTGGTAGAGCGCGCCGACGCTCGCTCCGGCCGCCTCGCGGATCTGCGCGAGCGTCGCGTCCAGCGCTCCGTACTCGGCGAACTGGCGCTCGGCCGCCAGAAGTAACCGATCTCGGATCTTCATAACCAGAATTTAGTTCTGTTTTCCCGCCGCCGCAACGCGGCAATGCCCTGGCCGGCTCCCCTGTGCGGAGACGCACCACCGGACCCTGTTTTTCCCGCCGCCAGGTTCTTACGCAGAGAACCACCCCATGAGCAGGTTCACCCGCTCCCGCATGGTTGTCGTACCAGTGCGGTATTACGGAGACGTGGCCAGATGGCTGTTGCATGTCGATCTCGACCAATTCCAGGCGGCGGTGGAGTTCCGCCGCCACCCGGAACTGCGCGGCAAGCCGGTCATCGTCGGCGGCCACGGCGACCCGAACGAGCCGCGCAAGGTCGTGACCTGCGCGTCGTATCCCGCCCGTGCGTACGGCGTGCGCGCGGGCATGGCGCTGCGCAGCGCACTGCGCAAATGCCCGGACGGAATCTTCCTGCCGCTGGACATGGCCGCCTACGAAGAGGCTTCCGAGGAGGTCATGGCGCTGCTGCGCACATTCCCCGGTCGGGTCGAGGTGTGGGGCTGGGACGAGGCGTTCCTGGCGGCCGACACCGACGATCCCGAACTGCTCGCCAGGGAAATCCGCGGCGCCATCGCCGAGCTGGACCTGACCTGCTCCATCGGCATCGGCGACAACAAACTCACCGCCAAGCTCGCCACCGGCTTCGCCAAGTCCGCGGGCAAATCCTCCGACGCACCCGGCGCGGGCGCCGCCGCGGGCATGTTCCGACTGACCGCCGCCAACTGGACCGAGGTCATGGCACACCGCCCCACCGACGCGCTGTGGGGCATCGGCAGCCGCATCGCCGCCCGGCTGGCCGACCTCGGCATCGACAGCGTCGCCGACCTGATGGCCGCCGACCGCCACCGCCTCGCCGACGCGTTCGGCCCGACCACCGGCCCTTACCTGTGGGTGCTCGGCCACGGCAAGGGCGACACCGAGGTGACCACCGAGCCGCGAATCCCGGTGGGCCGCAGCAAGTCCGAGACCTTCCCGCACGACCTCACCGATCCGGCCGAGATCCGCGCGCAGGTGGCGCGCATCGCGACCGAGGTCGCCGAGGAGATGGCCGAGGCGGGCCGGATCAGCATTCGGGTCTCGGTCACAGTGCGGACCAAAACCTTCTACACCAGCAGCAAACAGGCCAAACTCCCCGAGCCGACCGCCGACGTCGCCACCATCACCGAGACCGCGCTGCGCATCATCGACCGCTTCGACCTGGACCGCCCCGTTCGTCTGCTCGGCGTGCGGTTGGAGTTCGTGCCCGAGGGGTAACGGCCCTTGGTGTCGATCCGCAGGCGTTGACGTGCTGCGGATCGTGGCCCGGAGAATCGGACAGTCGCCCGAGAGGTGCGGCAACCGCGCGGGCCGTCGCGGAGCGCCTCGAGCGGCCGCCGATCCTCGTATGCTCGTCCGCATGGAGTTCTGGGCGATGGTGGCACACGAATCGGACAGCGGGATCGTGTTGACGCGGCAGCAGGTCGACGAGGGATTCCTCGGCCAGGGCACCGTGACGATCAAGGTGCACTACTCGAGCGCCAACTTCAAGGACGGACTCGCCATCACGCCGGGCGGCGGTGTGGTCCGCAACTACCCGATCGTGCCCGGCATCGACATCACCGGCGAGGTCGTCTCCTCCGAATCCGACGATTTCGCGCCGGGTGACCTGGTCGTCGCGCACGGCTACGAGATCGGCGTCTCGCGCAACGGCGGTTTCGCCGAATACGCCAGGGTGCCCGACGAATGGGTGGTGAAGCTGGACGGGTTGAGCACCCGCGACGCCGCCGCCCTCGGCACCGCCGGTTTCACCGCGGCGATGAGCGTGCAGGCCCTGCTCGACCGCGGCCTGACCCCCGACGACGGCGCGATCCTGGTGACCGGCGCTACCGGCGGCGTCGGCAGCGTGGCGGTAGACATCCTGTCCGGCCTCGGCTTCGAGGTCATCGCTTCCACCGGCAAGAAGGACGCGGGCGACCTGCTCTCCGAACTCGGCGCCAACGAGGTGATCGGCCGTCTGCCCGAGGATCCCGAGGCGAAGCTGCGCCCGCTGGCAAAGGCGCAGTGGGCGGGCGCGGTCGACAGCGTCGGCGGCAAGTCGCTGGCCTACGTGCTCAGCTGCATCGGCTACGGCGGCGCGGTCGCGGCCAGCGGCCTCACCGGCGGCCACGACCTCCCCGCCACCGTCATGCCGTTCATCCTGCGCGGCGTCGCCCTGCTCGGCATCGACTCGGTCAACCTCCCGATCGAGAAGCGCCGCGAACTGTGGTCCCGCCTCGGCAAAGACCTACGCCCCCACCACCTCTCCACCCTGGAGAACTACGCCCCGATCACCGAGGTCGAATCCGTGCTCCGCGACATCAAGAGCGGCAACCACACCGGCCGAACCGTCCTCGGCGTCGCCGGCGAATTCTGAGCCGACCAGACCGCGGGCCGCGCCGGTTGGTTCGGCGCGGCCTTTCCTGGGAGCGGGTCAGGCGGCGATGGTGACCGGGTCGTCGGCGAACTGGGTGCGGTAGAGCTCGGCGTAGCGGCCTTCGGCGGCGAGGAGTTGGGTGTGGGTGCCGCGTTCGACGACTCGGCCTTCTTCCAGGACGAGGATTTGGTCGGCGGCGCGGATGGTGGAGAGGCGGTGGGCGATCACCAGGGCCGTGCGGCCCTCCAGCGCTTCCGAAAGGGCTTCCTGCACGGCCGCTTCGGAGGTCGAGTCGAGCGAGGCGGTCGCCTCGTCCAGGATGACGACGCGCGGTTGCTTGAGCAGCAAGCGGGCGATGGTCAGGCGCTGGCGTTCGCCGCCGGAGAGGCGGTAACCGCGCTCGCCGACCACGGTGTCCAAGCCGTCCGGTAGCCCGGCGATCAGATCGTGCAGGCGGGCCCTGCGCAGCGCGTCCCACAACTCGGACTCGGTCGCCTCCGGGCGGGCGAGCAGCAGGTTGGCGCGGATCGTGTCGTGGAACAGGTGCCCGTCCTGGGTGACGAGGCCGACCGTCTCGTGCAGCGAGCGCGCGCCGATCTGCCGCACGTCGGCGCCGTTGAGCCGGACAGCGCCGCCGTCCACGTCGTACAGGCGCGAAACGAGTTGGGCGATGGTCGATTTCCCTGCTCCCGACGAGCCCACCAGCGCCACCAGCTGTCCGGGCTCGGCGCGCAGCGACACATTGTGCAGCACGTCGACCCCGCCCCTGGTGTCCAGCGTCGCGACTTCCTCCAGCGAGGCCAGCGACACCTTGTCCGCCGACGGGTACGCGAAGGTCACGTCGTCCAGCTCCACCGCGACCGGACCCTCGGGCACGGCGATCGCGTCGGGCGCGTCCTCGATCAGCGGACGCAGATCGAGCACCTCGAAGACCCGCTCGAAGCTCACCAGCGCGGCCATGATCTCCATCCGCGCGCTGGCCAGCGCGGTCAGCGGCGTGTACAGCCTGGTCAGCAGCAGCGAGAGCGCGACGACCGCGCCCGCGTCCAACTGCCCGCGCAGCGCGTACCAGCCGCCGAGCCCGTAGACCAGGGCGACCGCCAGGGCCGAGACCAGCGTCAGCGAGGTCACGAACACCGTCTGCAACATCGCGGTGCGCACGCCGATGTCGCGCACCCGCCGGGCCCGCAGCGCGAACTCGTCGGACTCCTGCTCGGGGCGGCCGAACAACTTCACCAGCGTGGCGCCCGGCGCGGAGAACCGCTCGGTCATCTGCGTGCTCATGGCCGCGTTCAGCCGCGCGGCCTCGCGCTGCAACCCGGCCAGCCGGTTGCCCATTCGCCGCGCCGGGATGACGAACACCGGAAGCAGCACCAGCGCGAGCAGCGTGATCCGCCAGGAGATGCCGAGCATCACCGCGAGCGTGAGCGCCAGCGTCACCAGGTTCGCGACGACACCGGACAGCGTGTCGCTGAAGGCTCGCTGCGCGCCGATCACATCGTTGTTCAGCCTGCTCACCAGCGCGCCGGTCCTGGTGCGGGTGAAGAAGGCGATCGGCATCCGCTGCACGTGGTCGAACACCGCACGGCGCAGGTCAAGGATCAGACCTTCGCCGATCCGCGACGACAGCCAGCGGATACCGAGCCCGAGGGCCGCGTCCAACACGGCGAGCACTCCGATGATCGCCGCCACCGTCACCACAACGCGCGGCGCGGCCCCGCCGACGATGTCGTTCACCACCCGCCCGGCCAGCACCGGCGTCGCCACCGCGAGCAGCGCCGAGACCACGCTGAACACCAGGAACACCGCGATCCGCCGCCGGTGCGGCGCGGCGAACCGCAGGATGCGCTTCGCGGTGGCGAGACTGAACGGGCGCTGCTCGTCGGGCGCGTTCATCCGCCGATACATCTGGCTCCACGCCACCGATTCGATACTCACGATCGCTCCCTCTCGACCCCCGCCATCCAACTACTGGCCACCGACACTAGGACCTAAACAAAGGTTGAGATCAAGCCGATTCCCGCACAGCCTGCGCACGGTCGGAGCGAACCCGAAGGCACGCCCTAGGCTGGCATCGTGACCGAGGAGCGGATGCTGGCAGCGCTGCGCACACGGGTCGACGGCGAGGTCGACGCGTCACCCCGCCGCCG
Organism: Nocardia amikacinitolerans; assembly: GCF_900215415.1. NCBI lineage: Bacteria > Bacillati > Actinomycetota > Actinomycetes > Mycobacteriales > Nocardiaceae > Nocardia > Nocardia amikacinitolerans. The sequence goes on from NZ_OBEG01000004.1 coordinate 423,301, forward strand.
CGCGGAGTACTCCTCCGACGCGTCGAACTATCGCGTGCCGCCGACCGCGGTGGTCTTCCCGCGCACCGACTCCGACGTCGCCGTAACCCTGCACTTCGCGCGCGAACACGGCCTGCCGGTCACCGCACGCGGCGCCGGAACATCGGTGGCGGGCAATGCGATCGGCGCCGGGCTCGTGCTCGACTTCAGCAGGCACATGAACCGCATCGTGCGCATCGACCCCGACAGTCGAACCGCGCGGGTGCAGCCGGGCGTGGTGCTGTCCGCATTGCAGGCCGCGGCTCGACCGCACGGGTTGCGGCTCGGCCCCGACCCGTCCACGCAGAACCGCTGCACCCTCGGCGGCATGATCGGCAACAACGCCTGCGGTCCGCGCGCCGTCGCGTGGGGCCGCACCTCCGATACCGTGCGCGAGCTGCGCATTCTCGACGGAACCGGAACCGAGCGCGTTCTCGGGAACGATCTCGCCGCCGTGCCCGGACTGTCCGAGTTCACCAGGTCCAACCTCGCCGTACTGCGCACCGAACTCGGCCGTTTCGATCGGCAGGCGTCGGGCTACGGACTGGAACATCTACTGCCCGAACGCGGTTCGGCCGTCGCCAAGTCGTTCGTCGGCAGCGAGGGCACTTGCGGGCTGCTGCTCGACGCGGAGGTCGAACTGGTCGAATTGCCGCGCGCCACCGTGCTCACGGTGCTCGGTTACCCGGACATCGCGACCGCCGCCGACGATGTCGCCGCCGTCATGGCGTGCGCGCCGATCGCGGTCGAGGGCATCGACGCCCGCCTGGTTGACGTGGTTCGCACGCACCGCGGCACGGTGCCCGAACTGCCGCGTGGCAACGGTTGGCTGTTCGTCGAGACCACCGGCGCGAACGCGGCCGAAGCGCTCGCGATGGCGGAAACGCTGTGCCGGACCACGCACGCGCTGGACGCCCGCATCGTCACCGACATCGCGGCGGTCGCGGCGCTCTGGCGGATCCGCGCCGACGGCGCAGGCCTCGCCGGACGCACGTCCGACGGCAGTCCGGCCTGGCCCGGCTGGGAGGATTCCGCCGTCCCACCCGAGCACCTCGGCGCGTACCTGCGCGATTTCGCCGAACTCACCGCGCAGCACGGAGTGGACGGTTTGCTCTACGGCCACCTCGGCGACGGCTGTATCCACGTGCGCCTCGACCTGCCGATCACCGAAGCGCCGCAACGCTTCCGCGCGTTCGTGTTCGACGCCGCCGAACTCGTGGTGCGCTACGGCGGTTCGCTGTCGGGCGAGCACGGCGACGGGCGGGCCCGCTCCGAACTGCTCTCGGTGATGTACTCCCCCGGGACGCTCGCCGCTTTCGCCGGATACAAGGCGCTGTTCGACCCCGACGACGTGCTCAACCCCGGCGTTCTGGTCGAGCCGCGCCCGGTCGACGCCGACCTGCGCGTCGCTGGTCTGCCGCGGGTTCCCGGCGCCGGCTTCGCCTTCCCGCACGACGACGGCGACATCGGCACCGCGGTGCATCGCTGCGTCGGTGTCGGCAAGTGCCGCGCCGACAGCTCCGCCGCGGGCGGTTTCATGTGCCCCTCGTACCTGGCCACCGCCGACGAGAAGGACAGCACCCGAGGCCGCGCCCGCGTCCTGCAAGAGGTGGTGCGCGGCGAACTGCCCTGGTCCGCGCCCGCCGTCGCCGAATCGCTCGACCTGTGTCTTTCCTGCAAAGCCTGCCGCTCCGACTGCCCGGCCGACGTCGACATGGCGACCTACAAGGCCGAGGCCATGTACCGCCGCTACCGCCGCAGGCCACGCCCGCTCGACCACTACGCCCTCGGCTGGCTTCCGCGCTGGCTCCGCCCGGCGAGCCGAATCCCCCGCGCCGCCAACGCGATAGCCGGAATCGACTGGTTACGCCGGATCGGCCTACGCGCGGCGGGCATCGACCCGCGCCGCGAAATCCCCCGCCTGGCCGACCGCCCGTTCCGCCGCACCGCCCGCGCCCGCGCGCTGCTGTCCCCCGAACCGCCGACCCCCGACGTACTCCTCTGGGTCGACACCTTCACCGACGCCTTCGACCCCGACATCGCCCACGCCGCCGTCACCTTGATCGAATCGCTCGGCCACCGCGTCCGAATCCCCCGCCGCCGCGTGTGCTGCGGCCTGACCTGGATCAGCACCGGACAACTCGACGGCGCGCGAGCCAAACTCCGCGCCACCCTGGCCGAGTTGGACGAGCACGTTCGCGCGGGCGGCATCGTCGTCGGCCTGGAACCTTCGTGCACCGCCACCCTGCGCGCCGACCTCCCCGAACTCCTCGCCGACGACCCGCGCGCCGCACCCACCGCGGCGGCCGTCCGCACGCTGGCCGAGTTCCTGCTGGACCACCCGGACTGGCAGCCGCCGCGGCGGCCGAACAGCCGAGTGGTCGTCCAGCCGCATTGTCACCAGCATTCGGTGGTCGGCTTCGCCGCGGATCGCCGGATATTGGCGGGCACCGGCGCGCGGGTGACGGAGATCGCCGGATGCTGCGGCCTCGCCGGCAATTTCGGCATGCAGAAAGGCCACTACGACATTTCGGTCGCGGTGGCCGGTAATGGTCTGCTACCCGCGCTGCGCGAGGCGCCCGACGACGCGATATTCCTCGCCGACGGTTTCTCCTGTCGCACCCAGAGCGCCCAGCTGACCGGCCGCCCCGGCCTGCATCTGGCGCAATTCCTCATGGGCGAGTGACAAACAGGTGGTCCACGGCACTGTCGCGATCAGTGCCGCGCACCTGGATCGTCCGAAAACGAGAATCGTCGATCCCGAGGGATCAGGGCAGAACCTGCGGAATGACGTCCGGGGCGATCGCGCCGACGATCAAACCGACCAAGGCGCCCTGGAAAGCGGGGCCGAGGACACACAGCGGGATGAGGGGAATCCCGACGATGGTGGCGCCGCAGACTACGGCTCCGAACACGGCTCCGACAATCGCGCCCGCCGCCGCGCCATTGGCCAGCGGATCGTGGTTGGCCGCGTTCGGGTTGGTGGCGATGTCCTGCGGAGCCGTGGCCGCCACCGGCTGCGCCACCTCCGGGGTGGCTGGCTGTGCGACATCCGCGGCGGCGGGCCGGGCGACGACCGGGATGACCTGCTGAACCGTGTCCGAAGTCTCGACCGCCTGCACGACGCCAGCCGACTGCGGGGCGATGCCCGAGGCGTCGGCGGAAGCCGCTCCCGCGCCCGCGAAGGTCACCGCGACCGCGAGCGGCAATGCCGCGACGAGAGCCTTACGGCCGAATTTTCTGGTGGCCAGACGCGTGATTTCCGTACCCTCCCGGCCCGTGAACGCAGCAAACCGATTGGCGTGCAGAAGGTTTCACGGGCGAATTACAACGATGAAAGTTATGGAAGGTTATATCCGAGCCTGGTCGCCCGATCAAATCTTGGTGCGGTACGCACGCGGCGGAATTGTGTTCGACGACAAGATCATTGGCGCATCGAGCCTGGTTCCTACAGATTCGGGCCGCGGAGGTCCGCTCGTTCCGGGCCCCCAGGTGATGCCGTCGCCGACCGGGCCGGGTGCGCTAGCCGCACCCGAGTCGCGGAGAATGGGTCCGTGCGCGAACAGATGGCAACGGCCGCGCGGTCCGGCCTGGCTCGAACGGTGACGTCCGACCGGCCGATCGATCTCGCGCACACCCTCGCGCCGCTGCGCCGCGGTACCGGCGACCCCTGCCATCGGGTGACCGCCGACGGCGCGCACTGGCGCGCTTCCCGGATGCCGAGCGGTCCGGTGACCTACCGGCTCGTCCAGGGCGATCGGTGTTCGGTGCTGGCACAGGCATGGGGCGCGGGCGCGGCCGAGTTCCTCGACCGGCTCGAGCACATGCTGTGCCTGGACGAGGACCTGTCCGGCTTCGCTCCCGAGCACCCCAAGCTGGCCGAGGCGCACCGCCGCTTCCCCGGCCTGCGCATGCTGCGTACCGGCTTGGTCCTGGAATCGCTGGTGCCCGCCGTGCTCGAGCAGAAGGTGCACACCATCTCGGCGCGCGCCTCCTGGCGAAAGCTGCTGCGCGAGTTCGGCGAGCCCGCGCCGGGGCCCGCGCCGGACGGGCTGCGCCTACCACCGGACGCCGAGACATGGCGGCGCATCCCGTCCTGGACCTACCATCGCGCGAACGTCGGACCGCAACGCGCGCAGACCATCGTGCGCGCGGCGCGGCTCGCGGAATCGCTGGAGCGCACCGCCGATCAGGACCCGGCCGAGGCGGCGCGACGGCTGTGCTCGGTGCCGGGCATCGGCGTGTGGACGGCCGCCGAGACCGCCCAGCGCGCCTACGGCGACGCCGACGCGCTCTCGGTCGGCGACTACCACCTGGCGGCAGTCGTCGGCTGGACCTTGCTCGGACGCCCGATCGACGACGACGCGATGGTCGAATACCTCGAACCCCTACGCCCCCACCGCTACCGGGCCATCCGCCTCCTGGAGATCAGCGGCCAGGCACACAAGCCGAAGTTCGGCCCACGCACCCCACTCACCGATCACACCTGGCACTGAAGGTAACCTTCGGTCGGTCACACGCTGTGCCGGTGACATTCGGTCGGGCTCACAGTTGTAATGCGCGCTCGTCCAGGACGCATTTGCCCGATTCGACGAGGGTGGTGCGGGCGCGTCGGCGCACCAGGCACTGGTCGACGGTGCAGTCGATGTGCAATTGCATTGCCGCGTGCGCCTGTTCGTCGGTCATCACGCCGGGGTCGCGTCCGCAGACCAGCAGACCCGCGACGTGCATGTTCAGATTCGTCAGTTGCATCAGGCGACCCCAACCCGCTCGCGGGCGGAACCGAGTAGTCGGGAGCGTCGTGGCGCGGGCCGTTCGTCCCACGGCGCGAGGTGCGCCGCCATGCCGACCGCCTCGAGCGCGGTGAGCCCCACCTCGTCGGCGAGCTGACCGACGGTGTCGAGGAGGCTTGGCACCACCTCGGCAACCCGCAGCGCCGCAACCGCCTGCGCGCACGTGAGGGTGCGCCCGGGCAAATAGGAGACCACCCAGCCTTCCTGCCCTACGCTGCGCGCTCGATGCGGTGTCAGATCGCTGGTCATCAACGACGACCCTATGACTTGTACGGCCATGACTCCTCGTTCCTGCGTGCGGTTTTACGGTGCCGCGCTCGATCCGAGCACACTCCCAGCACACCACCGAGGCGGCCGCGACACGGCGTCCTTCGTGGATATCCAAAGATTTCGCGCGAATTCCCAGCACGAAAACCAGCCGGGAGGGCAGGATTCTCCATAGTGGATGAAGCAGCGCCACACGAAGCCCATTGCCCTTATTGCCCAAGCGAAGTCACGGGGAACCGAGCTTGTGGGTACGCCCCTGACCGCCTCGGGTGAGGAGACCGAGCACAGAACGGAGCGTTACTGTGTCAGCGAGTTCGGCAAGAGCAGCAGTGAATTCGGAGCGCGCGGCCGCGGAGACGCACCGCACGCCCGCGGCCTCCGACAACGGCTCGTCCACTCTACCGCGCCGCCAATTGGGGCGATACCTCAGGGACTGGCGTACCCAGGCCGGGCTCACCATCGCCGAGGCCGCCCGCCTGATGGAGTGGGGCGCCAGCACTTTACAACGGCTGGAGAAGGGCCAGGCCGACCGCATCCGCACCATCGACATCCAGGAGCTGTGCCGTATCTACGGCATCCCCGACGAGCTCTGCGACGGACTCAAGGGCCTGGCGCAGCAGGCGGCGGTCAAGAGTTGGTGGCACGCCTTCGGCGACCTAATCCCCGAAAACTTCGACGTCTACGTCGGTTTGGAGGCCTCGGCCCGCGAGCTGCGCTCCTACCAGTCCGAACTCGTCCTTGGTTTGCTCCAGACCCCCGAGTACACCAGGGCGCTCAGCCGGCTCTGCTACCCCGACGACACCGAGGACGAGATCGAACGGCGCGTCCAGCTGCGCATACAACGCCAAGCTCTCGTCACCCGAAGGGCCTCCCCCGCCGTCGTGGACGTGGTGTTGCACGAGTCGGTCTTGCACCGCGCGGTGGGTGGCTCGAAAGTGATGGCGGCGCAGCTACGTCATCTTGCCGATTTCAGCACCAGACCCAATGTCTCCCTGCGTATCCTGCCGTTCGCGGCCGGCGTCCCGCTCGGCGATTCCACGGGTCCGTTCACCGTTCTAGGGTTCGGCACCGACAGCAAGGGACATCAGGTAGAGCCACCGGTGGTGTACGTAGAGGGTTTCACCGGAGACCTCTACCTCGAAAGACCGGCCGATGTTGAGCGTTACCACCTGGCACACGAGTGCCTCCAGCGCTCTGCGCTGGACATCCAACCCAGTAGACATCTGCTTCGGCAGTTAGCGAAGGAGTGTGCGGTATGAGGACGGAACTCGTCGGCGCGACCTGGATCAAGAGCACCCGTTCCGGCAGCAGGGACTGCGTGGAAGTGGCCTTCCTGCCCGGTGGGCAGGTCGGCGTCCGCGACAGCAAGAACCCGGAGGGTCCGGCCTTGATCTTCACGCCCAGCGAGTGGGACGCCTTCTCGGCGGGCGTCGCCGACGGCGAATTCGCCCGCCCGTGAACATTTCTGGCGGCCCCGTCGGCGACAAGCTCGGTGCGGCGGTGGAATTGGCCGACGCCGAGTGGCGCAAGGCGGGCGGCGCGGGACCCGACGGCGTGGAGGTGGCATTGCTGGCGGCAGGTCATGTCGCACTGCGCAGCGCCTCGGACCCGGACGGTCACGTGCTGATCTTCACCCCGGGGGAATGGGCGGCTTTCACCGCGGGGGTGCACGACGGCGAGTTCGATCTACCGTGAGATCCGACGGCCCGGTTCGGCGGCGCGAAAGCCCGTCGGCCGGGCCGCGTTGTGCCCGTCTCCGCGCTGTGTTCATTCCCGCGCCGTGATCATGTCTGGCGCGAAGATCACGAAACGGAGCAGATTCGACAACGAATGACGTTTACCTCGGATGTGAACGGGTAGCCCATATCTCGTGGACCGCGGGTTGAAGAACCCCCCACCTCGGTACAAGAAGTTGCGGCCGGGCGATTGGGTGGAATGGCTGATCGTCGCGCTGCTTTTCGCGGTGTCATCGGTGGGCGTGTATGTACTCACCAGCTCACTGCTGTCGGCCTTGTTCGTCGGCGTGCTGGTGTGGCTGGTCGCCATCGGCGTTGTCGCGATGCTGTGAACGGGTGCGCCGACCGGCCGGGTGTGAACCCGGCCGGTTGACATCGGCTTCGAAGAACTCTCGCTCGAAAGAGCTCAGCGACGGAAGAGCTTGTTCCCCAACCAGACCAGCGGATCGTACTTCTTGTCGGCGACCCGCTCCTTCAGCGGGATCAGCGCGTTGTCGGTGATCTTGATGTGCTCCGGGCACACCTCGGTGCAGCACTTGGTGATGTTGCACAGGCCGAGACCCTGGTCCTGCTGGGCCAATTCGCGGCGATCGGCGACGTCCAGCGGATGCATCTCCAGCTCCGCGATACGCATCAGGAAACGCGGACCGGCGAAGGCCTGCTTGTTCTCCTCGTGGTCGCGCACCACGTGACAAGTGTTCTGGCACAGGAAGCATTCGATGCACTTGCGGAACTCCTGCGACCGCTCCACATCCACCTGCTTCATCCGGTAGTCACCGGGTTTCAGGTCGGGCGCCGGCGTGAACGACGGGATCTCCCTGGCCTTCTCGTAGTTGAACGACACATCCGTGACAAGGTCGCGGATCACCGGGAAGGTGCGCATCGGCGTCACGGTGATCAGCTCGTCCGGCTCGAAGGTGGACATGCGGGTCATACAGAGCAGGCGCGGCCGCCCGTTGACCTCCGCCGAGCAGGAACCGCACTTACCCGCCTTGCAGTTCCACCGCACCGCTAGATCGGGCGCCTGGGTGGCCTGTAGCCGGTGGATGATGTCGAGCACCACCTCGCCCTCGTTCACCTCCACGGTGAAGTCCTCGAGCGCGCCGCCGTCCTGATCGCCGCGCCACACGCGGAATTTGGCGTCGTAACCCATTGCTACGCCTCACCTTCCGTGGCCAAGACCGAACCGTCCGGGTGCCGGGCGAGATCGGCGGAGTTGTAATACTTTTCGAGTTCGGCGAGGTCGAACAGCGCGAGCAGGTCGTCGCGCATCGGCTCCTGGTCCTCCGGTGTCACCCGCACCCTCGGCACGGCGGCCGCCGCGTCGGCCGGGTCGATCGCGCAGACCAGCAACTTGTTGCGCCAGGCCGGGTCCATCGACGGGAAGTCGTCGCGGGTGTGCCCGCCGCGGCTCTCGGTGCGCAGCAACGCCGCCTGCGCCACGCACTCGCTGACCAGCAGCATGTTGCGCAGATCGAGCGCGAGGTGCCAGCCGGGATTGAACTGCCGGTGCCCCTCCACGGTGACGTGCGCGAAGCGTTCCCGCAGCGCGCCGAGCCGTTCGATGGCCTGCTCCAGCTCGTGCTCCTTGCGGATGATGCCGACCAGATCGTTCATCGCCTGCTGCAGATCGGTGTGCAGGGTGTAGGGGTTCTCGCCCGCGCCCTCGACGGGCGGATCGAACGGCGCCACAGCGGCTTTCGCCGCAGCGGCGATGTCGGCGTCGGCCACGACGGGGTGCTCGGTCAGCTGTTCCACGTACATCGCCGCGCCGAGTCCGGCCCTGCGGCCGAAGACCAGCAGGTCCGACAACGAGTTGCCGCCGAGCCGGTTCGAACCGTGCATGCCGCCGGAGCACTCACCCGCGGCGAACAGCCCCGGCACCGTCGCCGCACCCGTGTCGGGATCGACCTCGATGCCGCCCATCACGTAGTGACAGGTCGGCCCGACCTCCATCGGCTCCTTGGTGATGTCGACGTCGGCCAGTTCCTTGAACTGGTGGTACATCGATGGCAGCCTGCGCCGGATCTCCTCGGCGGGCAGGCGCGAGGCGATGTCGAGGTAGACGCCGCCGTGCGGGGTGCCGCGGCCCTCCTTGACCTCGGAGTTGATCGCGCGCGCCACCTCGTCGCGGGGGAGCAGGTCCGGTGTGCGGCGGGCGGAGTCGTTGTCCTTCAGCCACTGATCGGCCTCGGCCTCGGTCTCGGCGTACTGGCCCTTGAACACCGACGGGATGTAGTCGAACATGAACCGCTTGTCTTCGGTGTTCTTCAGCACGCCGCCGTCGCCGCGCACGCCCTCGGTGACCAGAATGCCCTTCACGCTGGGCGGCCAGACCATGCCGGTCGGGTGGAACTGCAGGAACTCCATGTTGATCAGCGTCGCCCCGGCCCGCAGCGCGAGCGCGTGACCGTCGCCGGTGTACTCCCAGGAGTTCGAGGTGACCTTGTAGGACTTGCCGATGCCGCCGGTCGCCAGCACCACCGCGGGCGCTTCGAAGAGCACGAACTTGCCCGATTCGCGCCAGTAGCCGAACGCGCCGGAGATCCGGTCGCCGTCCTTGAGCAACTCGGTGATGGTGCACTCGGCGAACACCTTGATCCGCGACTCGTAGTCGCCGGTCTCCGCGTGATCCTCCTGCTGCAGCGCGACGATCTTCTGCTGCATGGTGCGGATGATCTCGAGTCCGGTGCGGTCGCCGACGTGCGCGAGCCGGGGGTAGGTGTGGCCGCCGAAGTTGCGCTGGCTGATCCGGCCGTCGGCGGTGCGGTCGAACAGCGCGCCGTAGCTCTCCAGCTCCCAGACCCGGTCCGGTGCCTCCTGGGCGTGTAGTTCCGCCATGCGCCAGTTGTTGAGGAATTTTCCTCCGCGCATGGTGTCCTTGAAATGGGTTTGCCAACTGTCCTTTTCGTTGGCGTTGCCCATCGAGGCGGCGCAGCCGCCCTCGGCCATGACGGTGTGCGCCTTACCGAACAGGGACTTGCACACCACCGCGACGGAGAGCCCGTGTTCGCGGGCCTCGATCACCGCGCGCAGTCCGGCGCCACCGGCACCGATAACGACGACGTCGTACTTGTGCCGTTCCACTTCTGGCATTGCCGCGAGTACTCCTGAGTCGAGCGGTCAGTTGATGAACCGCAGGTCCGAAATGGTGTTGCTGGCCACCAACATCACGTAGAAGTCGGTCAGCACGAGGGTGCCGAGCGTGGTCCACGCCAGCGCCATGTGTCGGGTGTTCAGCTTGGACACCTGGGTCCAGAACCAGTACCGCACCGGGTGGGCCGAGAAGTGCTTCAACCTGCCGCCCGCGATGTGCCTGCACGAGTGGCACGACAGCGTGTAGGCCCACAGCAGGATCACGTTGCCGAGTAGAACGATGTTGCCGAGGCCGAAGCCGAACCCGCCGTCCTTGCCGTGGAAGGCGATCACCGCGTCGTAGGTGTTGATCAGCGAAACCACCAGCGCCACATAGAAGAAGTAGCGGTGCGCGTTCTGGATGATCAGCGGCAGCCGGGTCTCGCCGGTGTACTTGGCGTGCGGTTCGGCGACGGCGCAGGCGGGCGGGGAGAACCACACCGACCTGTAGTAGGCCTTGCGGTAGTAGTAGCAGGTCAAGCGGAAGCCGAGCAGGAACGGCAGGACAACGAAGCCCAGCGGTATCCACATCGGCAACTCTGGGAAGGGCTCGCCGAAGTGGCTGGAGCCCGGGACGCACGAGACGCTCAGGCACGGCGAGTAGAACGGTGTCAGGTAGTGGTAGTCCGGCACCCAATACGCCGTTCGCACAAACGATCTGACCGTCGCGTAGATGATGAAGGCGGACAGCCCGAGCACGGTGAGAAGCGGAGGCACCCACCAGCGGTCGGTGCGTAGCGTGCGCTCGGCGATGCGGGCCCTGGTCTTGCTGAAAACGCCGGTCCCCTGCTCGGGGGTGGCGGTCGGTGCGGCACTCACAGGTGGATGCCTCGCTGATCTGCTCTGCGGACGGTGATCGATACCGACCGCGATCCAATGTGATGCTGAGCACCATACGACACGCCAGCTATGGCTCGAGCGCGGTCCCGGCAATCCCGACCGGTGTGGCCGCCTATGATTTGCGCCACACAGCGGCCTCGCGCGCGTCTCCAGTTCGGCGGTGCGGTAAACAATTCGAACATCGTTCGGGGAGAACGAGTTTCGCGTCGGCTCGATGTGCTGGATTCGCCTGCCCCGGATTTCCGTCGATGCGATCGGGTCCGCGCGTCATAGCGAGCATGGCGCATTGGAAGCACGCGTGGGGTTTGGATCAGCTCGCGCCGCGATGGGTGAGATCGGCTTTGAGGCCGAACGGTAACGGTGCTCGTCCGCACTCGCGGACGAGCACCGCTGTAGGTTTGCTACTTCGTACGCGGCCGGGAGTGGAAACCTAGGCCTTCGTCCTGCGCGCCCATCCAGGCCGCCTCGTCGGACTTGCTGTCCGGGACGTAGATGGTCTCCTGCGGTCGGCGGGTCACCTCGGGGGGAGGCGACTGCTCGAACTCGTCGGCGTCGATGACGAGCCGTTCGAGGTCGTTCTCCAGCCGCCGCACCGTATTCGCGTCGCCATAGTGGGAGCGCAGTGCGCCGATGGATTGCCGGAGCTGGTTGACCGCGTAGCGCAGTTCCGCGATGTCGCTGCGTGTCATCGTTACCTCCTGTGTTCCTCGGTGGCCGTGCGAGCCCGGTCGGCACCAGCGGTTCCGGAGATCTCCCCAGGGCCGCACACCACCGAGTCGTGTGACCCACCACACAACGTGATTTACAACACAGTACAGAAAGAATCCCGAACAGGCTCGTGTGATTAGGGAGTTCTCAGATTTGCGGATAGATAGCCCGCATCATCGGGGGATGGTTCCAGCGTGCGTGCTTCCCCGGCGGTTCGCAACCGCAGGGGCGACATTCGAGCGGGGGTCAGCTGGCCGCGGCGTACTCGGGGCCGGGCGTGGTCATCGTTCCCGAGGCGCGGTTGACCAGCGCGACGATCGACAAGGCGACCTCCTCGGCGCGCTCCAGGATGACGCTGTGGCCGGCGCCCTCGATCCGCACCAGCTCGGCGCTGCTGAGCTGGGAGGCGAGCAACACCGAGTGTGCGAACGGCACGACGATGTCGGCCGAGCCGGCCAGCACCAGCGCCGGAATGTCGCCGAGCCGGTGCAGCGAGGCGGTCTCGTCGAAGGTGATCAGCGAGCCGAGGAAGCTGGACATGGTCAGCAGCGGCGTCTCGTTGAGCATGGCCGTCGCGACGGCGATCATCCTCGGGTTGATCTTTCTGGTGCCGAAGCTCGCCTCGCGCATGATCGGCTCGAAGATGCGGCGGGAGAACTGCTTCGACGCCTGCATGACCCGCGGCGCGCGCACCACCGCCGCCTGTAGCGAGGTGACGGCATACCGGTGCAGGAGCCTGCCGATGCCCACCTCGTTGAGCCCGTTGGCGATGCCCGCGATCAGTCCGACGCCGAGCACCTTCGTGCCGATGGCCTCGGGGAACAGCCGGGCGTAGGCGAGTATCACCATCGCGCCCATCGAGTGCCCGACAAGCACCACCGGGCCGGTCGGGGCGATCGTGCGCAGCACCGCGTCGAGATCGTGGCCGAGTTGGTCGATGGTGTAGGTGGACGGGTCGGCGACGCCGGACTCGCCGTGGCCGCGGTGGTCGTAGAAGACCATCCGGACGCTGTCGCCCCACTGACGCGTCAGCTCTTCGCGCAGGAAGGTCCAGGATTCGGTGCGCAGGCAGTGCCCGTGCACGAACACGACGGTGAGCGGCGCGTCGTCGGCGCCGAAGGTGCGGACCGAGATCGGAACACCGTCATCGGCCGACACCGTCACACGATGGCCGTCGTAATCGGCGGCGCGGCGGGCGATGGTCGACATGAGATTCTCCTGCGGCGGGGCACCTGGTCGGAGCGTCTTGCCAGGATGTCGATATCCATTTCCGCGCCGTTAACCACCCATACCGGGCGTTATGGACACGTTGTCCAACCGACGCCGCCGGTCGATCACGCCGGGCGGTGCGGCCGGACGAAGGCCGCGTCCGTCGGGTGAGCAGGCGGATGTTCGCCTGATTCGCGGCCGCTTCGCCGGAGAATCTACGGAAACCTAGTCGAATTGTTAGATAGGACTAGATCTTGATCGATAGGTCGCTCGCGACCTCGGTATCGGGTGGTCTATCGAACCTCCTAGAGCTGGGTAGATTTTTCTACCGCACGTGTATTGGAATCTAATTGGATCTAGCAGATCTGCCATACATGGGCAGATTCGGATGACGCCGGTGCGACACAGCGGTCGTGCACCCGCATGAGGCGGGGGCGACGAGGCAATCGTGCACCGCGCGACGCCCGGTGGGACGGCCCACCGGGCGCACGCCCCGACTCGCTACGGACTCACCTGCGCCTTCGTCGACGGCAGGAACGGCCGCAGCAGATTGGTCTCCGTGGACGGACCGATCTGCCACTCGGCGATCCACGGCCCCGTGCCCTCGCTCGGGTCGATGACGCCGTCCTCCAACCACGTGTACCGCCCGTCCAGCACGCCCCTGGTGAGGGTGCGGTCCTCGTCGTCGGTGTTCTCCCAGAGCCCGTCGAAGAGTTCGCGCACCCGGATGCGGGACTGGCGGCAGAACGTGTCGGCGAGTTCGACGGCCGCGTGGCCCTCGGGCTCACCGGTGGCGCGCTGGGCTTCGGCCCGCACGCAGGCCGCCGACATGGCGAACAGCTCGGCGCCGATGTCGACGATGCGCCCGAGGAAGTTCTGCCGGTACTCGAGGCCGGCCTGCCAGCGCGCCATGCCGTACATCAGCGAGCGTGCCTGCTTGCGCGAGCTGCGTTCGACGAACCGGAGGTGCCGTGCCAGCGTGCCGAATTCGGCGTAGGTGCCGGTGACGGTGCCCGCGCCGACCGCGAGCTGTGGGAACCACTTGGCGTAGAAGCCGGTGGCGCCGACGGCGGCCTTGGCCTTGTCCTTGAACTCGGCCTTGCGGTCGACGAGCGCGCCGGCGGCGGCCATGTGCGCGTCGGCCATCTCGCGGGCGATCAGCAGCCGCATGATCTCGCTGGAGCCCTCGAAGATCCGGTTGATGCGCAGGTCGCGCAGCAGCTGTTCGGCGCCGACCGCCCGCTCGCCACGCGCGGCGAGCGACGCGGCGGTCTCGTAGCCGCGTCCGCCGCGGATCTGCACCAGCTCGTCGGCGATCCGGCAGCTCATCTCGCTGGCCCACAGCTTGGCGAGCGCGGCCTCGATGCGGATGTCGTTGCGGTCCTCGTCGCACATGGTCGCCGAGAGGTCGAGCGCCGCCTCCAGCGCGTAGGTGGTCGCTGCGATGAACGAGATCTTCTCGCCGACGGCGGCGTGCTCGCCGACCGGCCTGCCCCACTGCACGCGCTGTGCGCTCCACTCCCTTGCGATCTTCAGCGACCATTTCGCGGCCGCGGTGCACATCGCCGGAATGGCGAGCCGCCCTGCGTTCAGCGTCGTCAGCGCGATCTTGAGGCCGTCGCCTTCTCTGCCGATCAGGTTGCGCTTCGGTACGCGCACGTTGTGCATCCGGGTGACGCCGTTCTCGATGCCGCGCAGACCCATGAACGCGTTGCGGCGCTCGACCGTGATGCCCGGGGTATCGGCCTCGACGACGAACGCCGAGATGCCGCCGCGGTGCCCTTCGCTCTTGGGCACCCGCGCCATCACCACGAGCAGCTCGGCGACGACGCCGTTGGTGGTCCAGAGCTTCACGCCGTTCAGCTCGTAGGCCTCGCCGTCGGCGGTCGGCGTCGCGGTGCTCGCCATGCGGGCCGGGTCGGAACCGACGTCGGGTTCGGTGAGCAGGAACGCGCTGACCGCGCCCGCGGCGCAGCGGGGCAGGAACTCGGCCTTCTGCTCGGGGGTGCCCGCCAGTTTCAGCGGTTCAGGAACGCCGATGGACTGGTGCGCCGAGAGCAGCACGCCGAGGCTCGGATGCGCCGAACCGACGAGCATCAGCGCGCGGTTGTAGCCGTACTGCGTCAGGCCCTGGCCGCCGTAGGACTCCGGGATCTTCAGGCCGAAGCAGCCGAGCTCGGCGAGACCCTTGACGTATTCGTCCGGGATGCGGCCCTCGGCCTCGATCACCGAGCCGTCGATGCTCTCGCAGAGCGGTCGCAGCCGCGCCAGGTAGGCCTCGGTGCGCGCGGCCTCCTCCCCGCCCGGCCGCGGGTACGGGTGAATCAGATCGAGCCGGAACCGTCCGAGAAACATCTCCTTGGCGAACGACGGTTTGGCCCAGCTGGTTTCGCGGGATTCCTCGACAAGTGCGCGAGCCTGTTCTTCGGTGGCGTCGACTTTCGCGGCAGTCGCCATGGTGTCCTCCTCGGACGTGATCAGAATCACATTCGAGTGTAGGAAAGTCGGTTACTCACCGGTAGGGATTGGCCCGATCGATTTCTACTGATTTCTAATGATCTTGATAGAGAGCAAGGTCGTATCGCGGGCCGCGCGCCCCCGAGTGATCACACACTGCGTAGATAGCGGCCGAAATGCGGGACCGTGAAACCGATCGTGCCGCGCTCGGCCGAGTAGATCAGCCCCTTCTTGATCAGGCCGTCCCGCGCAGGCGAGAGCGAGGCCGGTTTGCGCCCGAGTTCGCTCGCCACCGCGGCGGTCGCGACCGGACCGTCGTCGCCGGACAGATCGGCCATGGCGCGCATGTACTCCCGCTCCGCCGGGGTTGCCCGCTCATAGCGGGAGCCGAAGAAGCCGACCGCCAACTCCTCCTCGGCCGCCGGCGATGCCACCTCGACATCCTCGGCGGTGATCGGGCTCTCCGGCGCCTGATCCCAGGCTGCCTTGCCGTACGCCTGCACGAAATATGGGTAGCCATCGGCCCTTTCGTACAGCGCGTCCAATGCCTCCTCGGTGAACTTCACCTCCTCGCGCTCGGCGGGCGCGATCAGCGCCTGGTCGGCCGACTCGCGGTCCAGTCGATCGATTCGGTGGTAGCTGAAAAGGCGCTCCGAGTAGCTCTTCGACGCGGACAGCACCGCGGGCAAATGCGGAAGACCCGCGCCGACGACGATCAAAGGCGCGCCGTCCTGGCTCAATTCGTGGCAGGCGCCGCAGATCGCGGAGATGTCGGCGGCGCCGAGGTCCTGCATCTCGTCGATGAAGATCGCCATGCCGACGCCGATGTCGCCTGCCAGCCCCGCCGCCTCCCTGAGCAGCTCCACCAGGTCGATCTCGATGTCGCCGGAGTCGGCGCGGCCCGAGACCGCGGGCACGTCGATGCCGGGCTGCCAACGCTCCCGCATGCCCTTGTCCGCGGTGGCCCGCAACGCGAAGGCCTTGAGGATGCCGAGGAAGTCGTCGACCCGCTCCGGATTGCGGTGTGCCATGGCGATGGCCCGGGTGGCCATGTGCAGCGCGGAGGAGAGCGGCCTGCGCAGCTCCTGATCCGGCCGCGCCTCGATCTTGCCGGTGCCCCAGCCGCGCGAGATGGCGGCCGAGCGAAGTTGATTGAGCAGCACCGTCTTTCCGACGCCGCGCAGACCGGTGAGCATCACGCTGCGTTCCGGCCTGCCCCGCGCGACGCGCTCGAGCACGATGTCGAAGGCCTTCAGTTGCTTGTCGCGCCCGGCGAGTTCGGGCGGGCGCTGGCCCGCGCCGGGTGCATACGGATTGCGCACGGGGTCCATGCCGACACACCGTAGCGCGTTCGGGCAGAAGAATCTTCCTATCTCTAGACGATGTCGTAGAGAGGAGTATTTCGTCCTTGTCTTCCGCGTGGAAGTCTTTACGCTTGGGGCGGTTCGGTGAACGGCCCGCGTGGGAAACGGAGGAGTCATGTCCGAGGAGCCAGCTCCCCACACCACCGCCGAGGTGGTCGAGTCCTGGACCGTGCCCGCCGGAGCGACCCAGGCCGGGCTGATCCGGTCCAACATCCTCGTCGCCATCGAGCAGGGCTACGACGATCCGCAGCTGGTCGCCGATCTCGCGGTCGGTCCGCTGGTCATGGCGCTCGGCAAACTCGAGGTCGGCCTCGCCGAGGCGAGGCGGCGCATCGAGGAGCTGGAGCGAGCGCTCGCCGAGCGCGACGCACGGTCCTGAACTCGCCCGTCTCGCTTCGTAACACTGTCTCGCGCGCCGAGACCTGGCCGTGACCTGAGCGCCTCGGCATCATTTCGCCCGGTCGTCCAGTGAATTCTCACAAGGACTGGAAAACCACTTGCTGTGCGCTGGACAACACCGCGCCGACATCGTAATCTCTTCGTGACTTCGTGGAGGGAGTCGCTTCGTAAGTGGAGTGGCGCCATGAAGTCACCGCCTAAACGGCAGACGGCCCACCAGGATCCGCCTGCCGTGCCGGGGACCCACAGGTTCGTCTGGGGTGAATCCGCAAAGGCCGCGAGGCCGGAGTGGTAGGGCCGATCTTCCCGGCCCGAACCCGTCAGCTAACCCGGTCGGCGGAAGAGCAGGAAGATCGGAGACTCAGCTCGGTGGGTAAACACAGCTTGCAGCGGGAATCGCGACTGCCGAATTCCGTGAAGGGTGCTCTCGTCATGGGCGCGGTGGCCGCTACCGGCGCGATGCCCGCGGTGCCCGCGATGGCCGCCACGATCAACATCCCCGGCATCGGTGGTTTCGATGTTCCGGTACCCCAAGAGTTCGAACAGCCGGTCCAGCAGCTCAACCAGCAGCTTCAGCAGGCGCTCGCCGCGCCGCAGGCCGGTGCCCCGCAGCAGGCGCCGCTCGCCGCGCCGCAGTTCCCGAATTTCCAGATGCCCAACCCGTTCGAGGTGCAGAGCTCTCCGGGTGACATCGCTCTCGACGCCGCCAAGACCAAGGTCGGCGCCATGTACTCCTGGGGCGCCGCGGGCCCGTCCAGCTTCGACTGCTCCGGCCTGGTGAAGTGGGCCTACCGGCAGGCCGGTATCGAGCTGCCCCGCACCAGCTTCGAGCAGTCCCACGTCGGCGCTCCCGTCGCCTTCCAGGACCTGCAGCCCGGTGACATCGTCGTGACCAACGGCGGCGGCCACGTCGGCCTGTACGCGGGTGACGGCAAGCTGCTCAACGCGGTTCAGTCGGGCCAGCCGGTGTCCTACACCCCGCTGCGTCCGGACATGGTCGTCACCGCGCGTCGCATCGTCGACTGAGCGAAGCTCCGAACACCCGAGCGCGGCTGCGGGCGCGAGCGCAGCTCCATTCCAGCCCAGCGCAGCTTCATCCAGGCCAGCGCCATCAAGCCCAGCGCGGCTTCGATGAGCAACCGCACGGCTGGAGTCGCGTCGGAAGCACGCCGTAGGCTGGACAAGTGCCGCAGGGAGAGCAAACTGCCTTGACACAGGCCAGGGTCGATTCCTGGACCTGGGCGGTGCGCCTGTTCAAAACCCGGTCCGCCGCTGCGGAAGCCTGCCGAGGCGGGCACGTCCGCGTCAACGGCAGCACCGCGAAACCCGCCCAGCCCGTGCGGCCGGGCGATGAGATTCGCATCCGCGCGGGCGGTGTGGAACGCATCGTGATCGTCGAGCGGGTGATCACCAAGCGCGTCGGTGCCCCCGTCGCCGCGCAGTGTCTGATCGACCGCAGCCCGCCGCCTCCCTCCCGCGAAATCCTCGCGACCATGCCGCGCCGAGACCGCGGCTCCGGTCGCCCCACCAAGCGGGAGCGGCGCGAGACCGATCGTCTCCTCGGCCGCACCGAGGACTGACCTTCACGGCGTGGGCCGATTGCCGATCGTCACCAGGTGCGGAAGCCGGCCCGCGCCGAAGAGTCTGCGGCATTCGCCGCGCCGCAGTTTTCCGCTGGAGGTCTTGGGGATTCCGCCCGGCTCCACGAGCACCACCGAACCCGGCATCACCTCATGTGCCGTGGCGACCGCGGCCCTGATGCGCCGCGCGATATCCGCCAGCACGTCGGCCTCGGCGGCCGCCGCGGCGAGCTCCGCGACAACCACGAGATCCTCGCGCCGCCCGTCGTCGTGGCCGAAGGCGGTCACGTGGCCGGGGCGCACTTCCGGCGCGTGGTCGGCCACCGTCGATTCGATGTCCGACGGGTAGTGGTTGCGGCCGTCCACCACGATGAGGTCCTTGAGCCTGCCCGCGATGTACAGCTGGCCGTCGAACGTGAAGCCGAGATCGCCGGTGCGCAGCCAGTGTTCGGCCCGTCCCGCCAGCCTGGCGCCGAACGTCTCCTCGGTCGCGGTGGGATTGCCGAAGTAGCCGCCGCAGACGTTCGGGCCCGCCACCCAGATCTCACCCACCATTGCCGCTGGCAGCTCGGTTCGGGCGGCTGGATCGACCACCGCGACCCGCTGTCCGGCGGGAAAGCCGCAGCCGACGAGCGGGACTCCCGCCGCGTCGGTCTCGTCGACGAGCGCCCTGCCTTCGGCGAGTCCCACCCGGTCGAAGCGGTGCGTCACGGGTTCGGCGGCCTGAGCGCCGATGGTCACCGAGAGCGTCGCCTCCGCGAGGCCGTAGCCGGGAGTGTGTGCCGAGTGCCGGAAACCGTTGGCCGCGAACGTCTTCGAGAACGTCTCCAGCACCTCGGAGCGGATCGGTTCGGCGCCGTTGAGCAGCGCGTCGAGGGCGGAGAGATCCAGTTGCTCACGTTCCTGCGCTGTGGTGCCCGAAACAGCCAGGGCCAGACCGAAATTCGGGCCGCCCGTGGTACCGGCTCGATAATCGGCGCAGGCGCGCAACCAGCGGATCGGGCGTTTGACGAATTCCGTCGGGGCCATGGTCACGCCGAGCACGCCGGAGTACAGCGGCAGTGCCAGCGCCAGCACCAAGCCCATGTCGTGGAAGAACGGCAGCCAGGTGACGATCGGTTTGTGCCGCGCGGCGGGCACTGCGGTCCAGAGTTGTTCCAGTGCCGCACCGAGATTCGCGTGCGTCACCTCGACGCCGGCGGGCGCCTTGGTCGATCCGGAGGTGTACTGGAGATACGCGGGTCCGGCGCCGACGGGATCGAGCACCGGGTCCGCGGTCTCCAGTTCGTCGGGTAGGTAGTGGATTCGGCCGAGCGACGTGCCGACGCTCGCCTCGGTCACCGTGTCGCCAGGGGAGAGCAGGCTCAGCGCGGGACAGGAGTCTGCGAGCGCGCCCTCGAGCCGCGCGGTATTGCGCGTGCCGGAGACCGGAAAGAGCGGCACCGCGATGCGATCGGCGTAGAGGCAGGCGAGGAAGGCCACCACGTAGTCCAAGCCGTGCGCGCACAGGATCGCCACGCGGTCACCCGGCTCGGTCGCCTCGCGGAGGCGCCGCGCGAGTGCGCCTGCGGCGCGGTGCAGTTGCGCGTAGGTCAACGCACGTGGCTCGCATGCCGTTCCGCGATAACGCAATTCGATGAACGCCTCGGCATCGGGCTTGGTCGCCGCCCACGCCGCGACACGTGCGGCGAGCGGGCTGGGGAATCCGGTGGTCACGGTGCCTCGCTGTCGTTCGTGGCGACACGTGCGGCGAGCGGGTTGGGTAGTTCGGCGGTCACGGTGCCTCGCTGTCGTTCGTGGCGACACGTGCGGCGAGCGGGTTGGGTAGTTCGGCGGTCACGGTGCCTCGCTGTCGTTCGCGGCGACCCGGTCGGCGAGCGCGGCGCCGAGGGCGGCGATGGTGGGGTGCTGGAAGAGTTCGGCCGTCGAGATCGCGATGCGCAGCCGCGCCTCCAGCGTGCGGCGCACCTCGATGGCGAGCAGGGAGCTGAGGCCGAGGTCGTTGAAATCGTCGGTCGGGCCGATCATTTCGGCGGGCAGATCCAGGGTCGCCGCCAGTACGCGGCGGATCGCGGCGGTGATCGGCTCGGGTTCGGTCGGTGCGCCTCCGGGTCGGCGGATCGGGTTGTCGGTATCGCCGACCCCTGTAGCGGAAGCGCCGACCGTCGCAGTGGAAGCGCCGACCGCGTTAGCGGAAGAGCCGAGCGCCGCAGCGGAAGCGCCCGCCGTCGTAGCGGAAGCGCCCGCCGTCGTAGCGGAAGCGCCGGTCGCCGTAGCGGAAGCGCCGGTCGCCGTAGCGGAAGCGCGCGCCGCCGTCGCGTAGGCGCCGGTCGTAGTCCGCGATCGCTCGAAGGCGGACGGTTCGCCGAGGAGCTCGCGAAGCCGGGCCGCCACCGGCGACCGGTCGTCGGTCGGCGTGTAGTCCAGAGCGAGCAGATACGGTCCGCGGTACCGCAAAGCCTTGCCCAGCATCGCGGCGCCACGATCCGCGACGATGGCGTTGATCCCCGCCCGGCGCAGGTGCTCCGCGCCGCCCGCCGTCGCGGCGAGGCCCGTCGCCCACACTCCCCAGCCGATGCTGAGCACCCTGCGGTCTTCCGCGGCGGCGGCGACGGCGTCCATCGCGGCATTGGCCGCCGCGTACGCCGCCTGACCCGGTGCGCCGAAAGCGCCGGTGGCAGAGGAGAACAGGAGTACGAAGTCGACGGGGTCGGCGGCCGTCAGCGCCACCAGGTCGGCGGCCGCGCCGACCTTCGGCGCGAACATCCTGGCCAGCTGGTCCGCGTCGACGGCCTCGAAGGCGGCGTCCTCCAGCGCGCCCGCGGCGTGCACCACGCCCCGGATGGTGGAACCGCATTCGCGAATGTCGTTGAGCGCGTTCGCGAGGTCGCTGCGATCGGCGACGTCGCAGCCGACGACGACCACGTGGTCCTCGGAGCCGTCCAGCACGGCGGGCACCGGGCGCGGTGAACGCGTCAGCACCACCACGTCGCGCGCTCCTGCGTCCAGCAGCCAGCGCACCGCGACCGCGCCGAGCGCGCCGAGACCGCCCGTCACCACATAGGTTCCGTCCGGGTCGATCACGATGGGCGGGACGTCCGGCGTGGCCGGGACGAAGCGCCGCACCGCCAGTTCGCCTTCCGTGACGGCGAGTTCGGCCGGGTGCGCGTCCTCGGTGATCAGCTCGATGAGCTTGGGCAGCGTGCGCGGATCGGTGTCGGTCCAGACGAGCCGTACCGGACGACCCGATTCGAGCTGGAGCGTGCGGGTCAGACCGGCCAGGGCGTTCGCTGTGCTGCCGTGTCGTGCTCGTTGCGGAAGCAGGACGGTCAGCGAGCCGGTCGCCGGATCGGACTGCGCGCGTTGCAGCAGGTCGAGCACGCGGGCGACGGCGCTCGTCCCCGCCGCGAATTCGTCGCCCGGCCAGACGAGGACCAGCGCGGTGCGCTCGGCGGCGTCACGCGCCAGCAGAACCGACGCAAGGATGGCATCCGCGGCGTCGGGTTCCCGCGCGATCCGTTCGGTCGGCAGCGTGCGCTCCAGGGCGCGGGCGAGTCGAACGGCGAGATCGGACTCCCCGACCACGAGCGCGCGGCTCAGGGGCGGGGTACCGGACGTGCTTGCCGGACCCGCGGGATCGTGCCGTCGAAGCACGGCGTCGGTGGGTGAGGGACCGGAGCCCTGGCCCGCGCTTCCGATCGGCTGCCACGTTTCCACGCGGAAGACGCGGCGCTCCGCACCGCCGAAATCCTCATCGAGTCGGATGTGATCCATCGACCCGGCGTCCGCGAAACGCACCCGCACGCCGCCGAACGCCAGCACGGGCACGCCGTGCTGATCGGTGCCGACGATGTCGCCGATCAACCCGCGCGCCGTGCGCTCGCGGATGACGGCGTGCGCCTCGGCCACCACGCGCCCCGGCTCGGTGGACACCCACGCCGTGTCCATGGCGATGGGCAGCGGGACGAGCCCGTCGGGCAGCGCGCCGTCCGCGGCGGCGAGCAGATGCAGGCAACCGTCCAAGGTTGCGGCGCTGTGCAATTCGGCCGCATCGAAGTGCCCGATCGCGCTGCCTGGCACGGCGGCGAGGGCGCGCAGCGAACGAAAGCGCGGGCCGTATTCGAGTCCCCTCCTGCGCAGCGCGTCGTAGAACGAACCCGCCGTAAGCGGCCGCATTCGGTGCTGGGCGGCGCGATTGGCATCGACGGCGCGCATCCACGCGACGATATCCGCGGGGGTGGGTCCCGGCGCGGGCCGTGCCGAGGCGAGCACCGTCGCGCCCATCTGCGCCCGGACGCCCGCGTGGTCGGTGCGGTAGACGGCTTCGGGAAGCACGGACAGGTCGGCGCGTTCGTGGACGACGAAGTCCGCGATCATCCCGGCCGCCGCACTGTGCGCTTGGTGCAGCAGCCTGCGGACCCAGTGCACGGCGGGCACGGTGGGAACGCCATGCACCACATGGTCTTCCAGCGAGCCGGTGCGGAAGGCGGGTGCCGCTCGGCCGCTCCGGTCTCGGGTGACGAGCTCGAATTGGCCGCGCCGCCAACGCCTGCGGGGCGGCGGAACGACGAAAGGTCCGTTCGCGGACCAGTCGAGAGTACGGCCCTCGCCGTACAAACCGGCCAGGCAGCGCAGGAAGGCCCCGGCTTCGTCGTCGCGATCGGCGATCGGGTGCGTCGCATCCAGGAATTCCGGATACTCGCGGGCGGCCGGAGCGAGGACCGAGTGCGGCGCGATCTCGAGCACCGTCGCCAGTCCGTCCGCGGCGGCGCGCTCGAGGGCGGCCGCGAGTTCCACGGTGCCCGAGGCGTTCTCGGCCCAATAGCCCCGGTCCAGCGCGGCAGTTGTCAGCGCCGCGCCGCGGCGGGTCGTGGAGTAGACGGGCGTGTGCGGCGTTCGCGGTGCCAAATCACGGAGGCCGCTGATGAATTCGGGCAGCACGGAGGTGACCTGCGGACTGTGCGCGGCGAAGTCGACGGCGATGCGCTGCGCGAACATGCCGCGGCGCTTCGCCCGCCGCACGACGGTGTCGATGTAGCGCGGCGTTCCCGACACCACCACCGAGCGCGGTCCGTTCACCGCGGCGATCGCCACCTCGGTCCGCACCGGCGCGACCAGCCGCGCCGTCTCGTCCGGCGTCGCCTCCAGCAACGCCATCGCGCCCTGTCCGTCGAGCCTCGCCAAGGCACGGCTGCGGCGCACCGCGACCAGCGCCGCATCGTCCAGCGTCAACGCGCCGCTGACCGTCGCCGCCGCGATCTCGCCGAGGCTGTGCCCCGCGACCGCGTCCGGCCGAATCCCCCAGGACGCCAACAGCTTCGCCGAGGCCACCTGGTAGGCGAAGATCGCGGGCTGCACCAGTTCGGTGGCCGCTCGCCCGTCCTCGCCGAGACCGAAGCCGTAGCGCGGAGTCCACACCTTCGGCCCGCCGTGCGCCACGATCGCGTCCGTGACCTCGGCGAGGGCACGGGCGAACACGGGATAGCGCGCCGCCAACGCCCGACCCATCCGCGCGTGCTGCCCGCCCTGCCCCGAGAACAGGAACAGCACTCCGCCGCGTCGCCGGACCGTGCCGGGACCGATGATCGCGGGACCGCTCTCGCCCCTGGCCAACGCTCGCAGTCCGGCGACCGCCTCCGCCCGGTCGTGCGCGATCACGCTGGCGCGCGCGTCCTCGGGAAGCAGCCGGGACGCCGCCGCGGCGAGTGGGCGAAGGGCGGGCGATTCGGTGGAATGCCCTGTCGCCGTGGTGCCTTCACCTCCGGCGTTCGCCGTCGACTCGCCAACGCGATTCCGCCCGGGTGTCGCGGTTTCCGCGATCGCGGTCGCGGAACAGCGGCACCATCCGGTCGCCGTCGTGCGTGCTGTTTGTTCGTTTGCCGTCGCTGCCTTTTCGCCTGTCGTCGTGCGCGCTGTGTGTTCGGTCGCGGTCGCGTGAATTCCTTGTTCGGTTGGCGTCGCGCGCCCGGTCTGTCCGGTCGTCGTCGCGCGTCCCACCTGCCCGGTTGCCGTCGCGCGTGCTGTGTGTTCGGTTGCGGTCGCGTGCGCTGCCGAGCCGGTTGCTGTCGGGCGGGTTGCGGTCGCGTGCCCTGCCTGTTCGCTCGCTGTCGCGTGCGCTGTTTGGTCGGTCGCCGCGGGTCGCGCTGCCTGTTCGGTTGCGGTCGCCTGCGCTGTGTGGTCGGTCGCCGCCTGTCGCGCTGGCTGTCCGATTGCTGTCCCGTGCGTGGGCTGGCCGGTTGCTCTTGCGTGCGCTGTGTGTTCGGTTGCCGCTGGTCGCGCTGGCTGGCCGGTAGCTGCCGTGTGCGCTGGCCGTCCGATTGCTGTCCCGTGCGTCGGCTGGCCGGTTGCTCTTGCGTGCGCTGTGTGTTCGGTCGCCGCTGGTCGTGCTGCCCGTCCGGGTGTCGTCGCGCGCGCAGGCTGTTCGGTCGTCACCTCTATGCCGTCGACGCCGCACTGCGCAAGAAGGTCCGGGGAGTTCCCCTGATCCAGGGCGGCCGCAGCAACAGCGCCGGGCGCGCGGGGGACAGGCCGCGCGGTGGCGGGGGATTCGCCGAATTGACCGATCGCGCCGGGCATCTCCAACTCAGTCCCAGCGGGTTCCGCAATCCGAGCCCCAGCGGAATCATCCACCGCCCCACCGCGACAACTCGACGCGAACTCACCCGCCGAATCCAACCGCTGCGCCAACGCCAGCGCCTGGATCTGCAAATCCGCAACGTCGCGCCCGGTCACCGGGATCAGCACCGGCGGCTCGTCACCCCGCGCCGCCGCCGACCGCGGATACCCGCGCAGCACGACGTGCGCGTTGGTCCCGCCGAATCCGAACGAGCTGACCCCGGCCAGCCGCTCCTCCGGCGCGGTCGTCCAGTCGATCGGCTCCGTCGGCACCCGCAGTCCGCGCTCGGCAAGTTTCAGCAGCGGGTTCGGGGTGTCGACATGGATGGTCGGCGCGATGACGCCGCGGTGGATCGACAGCGCGGTCTTGATCAACCCGGTCACGCCCGCCGCGGCCTCGAGGTGGCCGAGATTGGACTTCACCGAACCGATCCAAGTGTCCGCGCCCGCGCCGAGCACGGCGGCCAACGCGCCGACCTCGACCGCGTCGCCGAGAGCCGTTCCGGTGCCGTGGCATTCAAGGTAGCCCGCGCGGCGCGGGTCGAGCCCGGCGCGGGACCACGCGGCGCGCACGGTCTCCCGTTGCGCACGTCCGTTCGGTGCATAGAGACCGTTCGAGCGGCCGTCCGAACCGACTGCCGCCCCGAGTATTTCGGCGTACACCCGGTTGCCCTCGCGTCGCGCGTCCGCGGTGCGCTGGAGGACGAGCACGCCGCACCCGTCGCTGCGCGTGTAGCCGTCGGCCGCGGCGGAGAACGGCTTGCACCGTCCGTCCTCGGCAAGGAATCCGCTTTCGGCCAAGTAGTCCGAAGTGTGCGGCAGCAGCGTCAGATTCACGCCGCCGACGATCGCGAAGGGCACGGTCTCGTCCGCGAGCAGCCGCAGGGCGATGTCGACCGCAGCGAGCGAGGACGAGCACGCGCTGTCCACCACCAGGCTGGGACCGTGCAGGTCGAGCGCGTAGGACAGCCGGTTGGCGATGATGCTGAGCGCGGCACCCGTCACCGCGTACGGCGCGTCCTGCTCACCGCCGCCGAGCACCGTGACGCCGTGGTCGTATCCGCACGCGCCGAACACCACGGCGGCGTCGGAACCCCGTGTGCGATAGCCGATTCCGGCGTCGTCGAGCGCCTCGACGGATACTTCCAGCGCGAGACGTTGCTGCGGATCCATCATCGCCGCCTCGCGCGCGGAGATGGCGAACCAGTCGTTGTCGAACCACTCGATGTCGTCGAGATAGCCGGCCCGCCTGGTCACCTGCCTGCCGGGAGGCGGATCACCGGTGGCGTCGTGTCCGGCCATCAGCAGCCGCCAGAATTCGTCCAGGTCCGCGGCGCCGGGCACCCGGCACGCCATGCCGACGATGGCGACCGATGGCTGCGTGGACGGAGTGCGTGCGGTCATCGCATCGCGAGAAACTCGGCCAACTGCTCGATATCGGGGTGGTCGTACACGGCTTCCAGCGACACCTCGACGCCCATCGCGTCCTCGAGTTGTGCGGTCAGCCGCGCCAGTTGCGTCGAGCTCAGCCCGAGCTCGGCGAACGGCGTGCGGGTGGACACCGCCGCGGGCGCGACGCCGAGCAACCCGGCGATCGCGGTGACGGCGGCGTCGGTGAGGGCGGCGCGTCGATCGCGCACGCCGGTATGGCCGTTTCCGGTGGTATCACTTCGCCCGTCCGGCTGACTGGGCCGCATCTCGTCCTCCCTCCCCGTCTCCCGGCGGACTGCGGCCCGGGAACGGTACCCCCGCGATTATGCCGTACCGGAAGGGGCCGGAAAACGTCCGTTTTCCGCTGTTCGCCTGCGGGTTTGGCGACACGCCAAGAGTTCTCGCGGCCCCCGCGTGTCGTCCGGATGCTTTCCGGAAACCGGCCCATCCCCTACGGTGGCAACCGTGCCCGAACCCGACCGTGCGACGCGCGCCGAGCGGACGCCGACCCTGCCCACCGTGCTGCGCTGTTGCGCCGCGCTCGCCGCGACCCCGGGCAGGCTGTTGCGCCCCCGCCGCCCGGACACCGACCTGCTCGCCCGGCTGACCGTCGCCGAGCCGCCGCGTCCCACCGCGACCGTCCGGCTGACGGTCCTCGCACAGGGCGACATGACCGCGCCGGAGACCATCGTCGCCGAGGGCGTGCGCAGCCTGCGGGAACTGCCGTTGATCATGTCGGCGTTCCTGATCGAGCACCCGAAGGCGAGGTTCATCGTCGACCCGGCGCTGTGCTCCGGCGTGCACGAGCGGGTGATACCGGAGCTGCCGTTCCCGGTGCCGTTGCTCGTCGCGCCGGACAAACCGGTGCTCGGCCTGTCCGACGCGCTGGCGGCGCGCGACCTGGCGGGCGGCGACATCGATTTCGTGATCGCCACGCACCTGCACTGGGATCACGTGTCGGGTCTGCTCGAGCTGCCCGCCGAGGTGCCGGTCCGGCTGGCCGCCGCCGAACACGCGTGGGGCATGCTCGGCGCGCACGCACCCGTCGGCGTGGCGCGCGGCCCACTGCGCGGTCGCACCTTCGACCCCTTCGAACTCGACGGCCCTCCGGTGCTGACCTTCCCGCGCAGCAAGGACCTGTTCGGCGACGGTTCGGTCCTGCTGCTCGACCTGGCGGGCCACACCCCCGGCAGCATCGGCGTGCTGCTCGCGGTGGACGACGGCACCCGCGTGCTGCTCGCCGGCGACGCCGTATGGAGCAAACTCCAGATCGACCTGCTGCGCGAAAAAGCCCCCATGCCAGGCCAATTGTTCGACTCCGACCGCGACGCCGCCTTCGCCGTCATCCACCGCCTACACGCCCTCCCCGACGACATCGAGATCGTCGCGGGCCACGACCACGCCGCAGTCACCGCCCGCGCCACCCACAACCCATCGCGCTGAGCCTGCCGCCCGCCGTGCGTCAGAGCAGAGCCGCGATCCACGCGGCGTGGACTTGGTACCGCCCGCCGCACAGGGCCGCCAAGTGCGCTGAGCGGCACCGCCCTCCGGCGTAGGCGTTCGAGCGGAGTCTGATTTGCACGGCAGGCGGGGATGGTGCCGCGTGCTGTGCAACGGCCTGGCGTCGCGCCAACCGGTCGGGGTGCTACTGCATCGCACGTCTTCGGATTGCATTGAGCGGCATAGCCCTCCGGCGTTTGCGCAGCACGCGGGACCACCCCCGCCTGCCGCGCCTCACGTCTTCGGATTGCGTTGAGCGGCACAGCCCTCCGGCGCAGGCGTTCGAGCGGAGCCGTGATCTGTGCGGCAGGCGTGGGTGGTGCCGCGTGCTGTGCAACGGCTGGCATCGCCCCGGCGTGTCTCTGGCGTGCAAGGCCTGACGTCGACGCTCTGCGACCAGGGATGCCTCTGTATCGCACGGCCTCCGTTCACGTTGAGCGGCACCGCCGTCCGGCGTAGGCGTTCGAGCGGAGCAGCGATGCTGTCGGCCACCGGGTGCCGCTTGCCGTGCAAGGCCTGGCGTCGCGCCCGGTGGCCAGGCTGCCTCTGCATCGCACGGCCTCGGTTTGCGTTGAGCGGCACCGCCGTCCGGCGTAGGCGTTCGAGCGGAGCAGCGATGCTGCGGCTGCTGGCGTGGCACCGATTGCTGCGGCATGGCCTTTGAGTTATGTTGAGCGGCTCCCGAAGGCGGTGGCACCGGCGAATCTCGCCAGGGGCGGGCTTGGTGGTCGACACACGGTGAGCTGGGATTTCGGCGGCGTTGGGGGACGGTCGAGGTTCCGAGTAGTTTGGCCTACCCAGGTTTCCTCTGAGCGGTGCTGGGCCCGATGGGTGCCGTACCCGGCTTACCTCCCGCAGTTGGCGGGCGCGGGTTCGGGTTCCGGCGTGGTCGACCGGCTGTGGTTGCGTTTCGGGGCGGTCGTGGGCTTGTTCTGTCGCGTTGTCTAGGGGGCTTCCACCATTTGACTACCGTCGATAGTGAAATGGATTCGACGGTAGTCGAATGGCGGATTTTTGATCTTGATAAGCAACCATTCGACTACCGTCGATTTCGTCCTCAGGCGACGACGTCGGCGAGGCGGGCGGTGATGAGTTGCTCCGCCTCCGACACCATGCGGCTGATGAGTTCGCCGCAGGTCGGGATGTCGTGGATGAGGCCCTGGGCCAGGCCCGCCGACCAGATGCCCGCGTCCAGGTCGCCCTCTTCGAAGACGCGGCGGCCGCGCGCGCCCGCGACCAGCTCGCGCACGTCCTCGAAAGTGCCGCCCGCTTTTTCGATTTCGACCACCTTGCGGCTGATCTCGTTGTCCGCGACGCGCGCGGTGTTGCGCATGGTGCGGAAGATCAGCTGGGTGTCGAGTTCGCTGTTGGCGACGATCTGTTCCTTGACCTTCTGGTCGATCGCCGACTCCGCGGTGCACAGGAAACGGGTGCCCATGTTGACGCCGTCCGCGCCGAGCGCGAGCGCCGCGACCAGGCCGCGGGCGTCGGCGATGCCGCCGGAGGCGATCATCGGGATGTCGAGCACGCGGGCAGCGGCGGGGATCAGGATCAGGCCGGGGATGTCGTCCTCGCCGGGATGACCCGCGCACTCGAACCCGTCGATGCTCACGCCGTCGACACCGATCTTCTGCGCCTTGAGCGCGTGCCGCACGCTGGTGCACTTGTGCAGCACCTTGATGCCTGCCTCTTTGTAGTACGGCAGGAACGGCTCCGGATTGCTGCCCGCCGTCTCGACGATCTTCACGCCGCTCTCGATGATGGCCTGCACGTATTCGGCGTACGGCGGCGGGTTGATCGAGGGCAGGATGGTGACGTTCACGCCGAACGGCTTGTCGGTCAGCTCGCGGGTGCGCTCGATCTCCTTGCGCAGATCGTCGGGGGTGGGCTGGGTGAGCGCGGTGATGAAACCGAGTCCGCCCGCGTTGGCGACCGCGGCGACGAGCTCGGCCCGGCCGACCCACATCATGCCGCCCTGCACGATCGGGTGCTCGATCCCGAACTCCTCGGTGAACCTGGTCCGCAGCATTGCGCTCTCCTCCGTGTGACGGCGGCGTCCGTGGATCGCGCACCGCTGATCTGTCTCGTCGCGACGGCTTGCCGCACCGCAGGCCCGCGACGGCCTGCCGGTCCGCCCGACCGCATGATCGTGACACGAGGGTCGGCTCACGTTCAACCAGTAAGTGAGCCGCCGTTCGCATAGCTAACGAGGGTCGTGGCTCAGGTGGACCGGCTCCGAACGCGCGACCGACACCCGAAAGCGCAGCTAGAAGCACTTTCAATATCTTGACCACAGCATTGAGTCAATTAACGATGATTCATCTCTTGATCTCTTGCCGTCCGGTTAAGTTAGTTGTTATTCTCGTCTCAATTCAGCCCGCCCGTGCGGTCGGCCACCCCGGCGGACGCTGTAGGCGGTCCGAGAGGAGTACGTGGCATGACCACCGGTGCACAGGCGCTCGACGAGCCGATCAGGTCGCGGCGCAACCACTGGAACAACCAGATCGCCGCCCATGCGCAGATGCGCCCGGACGCGGTCGCCCTGCGGTTCCGTGGTGTGGACACGACGTGGCAGCAGCTGCACGAGCGCTCGCAGAAGTTCGCCGACGCGCTCGCAAGGCGCGGCATCGGGTTCGGCGATCGAGTCCTCATCCTCGCGCTGAACTACCCCGAATACATCGAAGCGGTCTTCGGCATCAACGCGCTCGGCGCCATCGCGGTGCCGGTGAACTTCCGGCTCACCCCGCCGGAGGTCGCCTACATCGTCGGCGACAGCGGGGCAAAGGCCATCGTCACCGACACCGTCCTCCAGCCGCTGGCCTCCGCCGTGCTCGCGCAGTCGCCCGTACTGGAGACCTGCGTCGTGATCGGCGGCAAGAGCGCGGAGGGCGTCCTCGGATACGACGACGTGTTGGCTGAGGAGGGGACGCCCCACACGCCGCTGGACATCCCGGAGGACACCCCTTCGCTGATCATGTACACCTCGGGCACCACGGGCAGCCCGAAGGGCGCCGTGCTCTCGCACGCGAACATGAACTCGCAAGCGCTGACCTGTATCCGGGCCATGAACCTCGGTCCGGAGTCCATCGGCTTCTGCACCTCGCCGCTGTTCCACATCGCCGGACTCGGCAGTCTCGCACCGTATTTCCTGCTCGGCGGCAAGACCGTGCTGCACCCGCTCGGCGCCTTCGATCCCACCGAGTTCCTCGACGCTGTCGAGAAGGAACAGGCCACCACCGCGTTCTGCGTGCCCGCGCAGTGGCAGGCCATCTGCGCCGAGCCCACCGTGAAGGACCGCAAGCTCGCGCTCACCATGCTCAGCTGGGGCGCCGCGCCCGCCTCGGACTCGGTGCTGCGCGCCATGGCGGAGTGCTTCCCGAACGCCGCCAACGTCGCGGTGTTCGGCCAGACCGAGATGTCGCCGATCACCTGCGTGCTGGAGGGCAAGGACGCGCTGCGCAAGCTCGGTTCGGTTGGCAAGCCGATCCCCACCATCCAGGCCCGCATCGTGGACGACGAGATGAACGACGTCGCGCCGGGCGAGGTCGGCGAAATCGTCTACCGCGGACCGACTCTCATGCAGGGCTACTGGAACAAGCCCGAGGCGACCGCCGAGGCCTTCGCTGGCGGTTGGTTCCACTCCGGCGACCTGGTCCGCACGGACGAGGAGGGGTTCGTCTGGGTGGTCGACCGCAAGAAGGACATGATCATCTCCGGCGGCGAGAACATCTACTGCGCCGAGGTGGAGAACGTGCTCTTCGGGCATCCCAAGATCCGCGAGGCCGCGGTGATCGCTCGTGCGCACGAGAAGTGGGGTGAGGTGCCGGTCGCCGTCGTCGCGCTGACCGACCCGGACGCCGAGCTCACCCTCGCGGAGTTGGAGCCGTTCCTCAACGAGAATCTGGCTCGCTACAAGCACCCCAAGGATCTGGTGATCGTGCCGGAACTGCCGCGCAACGCCAGCGGCAAGGTCGTGAAAGTAGAGCTGCGCAAGGATTATTCGTCCTGATCCGTGCGCGTCCGCCGATTTCCACGAACTGGGTGGTGGAAATCGGCCACACGCGCGGCGCGGATGCGTGAGGATCGAGGCATGGCGATCCCCCGCGTCCGCGCCGCCGTGTTGGCCCTGCATTGGCAGGTGAACATCGTTCGGCCCGAAGGGTTCTTCGGTCCGATGCTGGCCGGGCCGGTGGCGGCCAGCGGCGTCGTGCCGCGCGCGGTGGACTTCCACGACGCGGCCGCCAATGCCGATCTCCCGGTGATCTTCACCCGCTTCACCATCCCCGTCGGCGAGGGAGCGCTGGTGCGCAACACCGGTTTCATGCGGTCGGTGGGCGCGGCGCAGACCGAATTCCGCCCGGGATCACCTGGCGCGCAAGTAATCACGGAGATGAAGGACCAGCCGAGCGCGGTCTACGACAATCAGAAGCTCTCCGGGCTAGCGGGCAGCGCCCTGCCCGACTGGCTGACCGAGCGCGGCCTGGACACCTTGTTTCTCACCGGCGTCGCCACCAACCTCACGGTTGAGCAAACGGCCCGCCACGCAACGGATCTCGGCTTCACAGTGCACCCGATCGCCGACTGCGTCACCGCCGCCGACCCCACCGCCCACGAAGCCGCCCTCGCCAACCTCGAACTCGTCACCGCCGGCTGCCTGACCGCCACCGAAGCCCTCGCCCTCCTCCGCCGCTGAACACGCGATATGCGTTGAGCGACAATCATTCCGCCGTACGCGATGCTCATCGACAGACTCGATGGATTGAGCGCTGGACAGGCCTACGTCGCGGTGCGTTGCGAGGGAGTGCGCGTGGCCAGGCCGGGGCCGAGCAGCGTTTCCAAGCGCCGATAGGCCACCTCCGCCGGGATCGGCGGATCCGCGTCGGCGATCGCGCCGAGCGTGCCGGCCACGCCCCAGGACAGGAAGTTCACCATGGCCGTGAACTCCTCGTCGTCCATGGCGAAGCGCCCGGACAGTTGTTCGGTGAGCACCCGGCCGACCATGCCGCGGGTGGCGCGGAGCAGCTGACCGCCCGCCTTGCGGCCAAGCAGCGCGCGGTACACCTCGGGATTCTCCTCGGCCAGCTGGAAGAGGGTGTAGACCGGCGCGAGGGGAGCCGAGATCGGCGGCGCGGCGGGGTCCTCCGGGCGGGCGGCGGTGATGGCGGCGCGCAGGTATTCGGTGCTGCTCACCAGCAGCAGATCGTCCTTGTCGCGGAAGTGCGCGTAGAAGGTAGAGCGTCCGACGTCCGCGCGATCGAGGATGTCGCGCACCGTGATTCGCTCGTAGGGGCGTTCCAGCAACAGTTCGATCAGCGCCCTGTGCAACGTCGCCCTTGTCCGCCGCACCCGGCGGTCGGTTGTCTCGTTCATCATCGATTCCCGCGTTTCCGGACGGATCGGGCGGTGTTGTCCCGAACCGGACGGATTCCGTGCTTCTGCCTCTGGTCGCCGCGGCGACCACCTCCGATCATGAACATATGTCCGGAAACGCACAACAGTCCACAAACGATCAGGCCGCCGAGATCGGCCTGCTCCTCACCCGCCCGCGCGGCTACCGCTTGGTCCGCTCCGCGTTCCTGCTCGGCCGCGGTCGCGCGCTCGACGCCGCACTCGTTGCCCGCAGCGGCGCCGCCCCCGGCGATCGCGTACTCGATATCGGCTGTGGCCCCGGTGATTTCGTTCGGAGGCTGGCAGTCCGCGTCGGCCCGCAGGGGGAGGTCGTCGGCCGCGACCCGTCACCGCGGATGATCGCCTACGCCACCGCGCACACGAAACAGCCGAACTGCCGTTTCGAGCTCGGCCCCGCGCAAACCCTCGACCAGCCCGACGCCTCGTTCGACCTAGTGACCTGCACCTTCGTCATGCACCACATCCCGGAGACCCAGCGCCGAGCCGCCCTCGCGCACATGTACCGGGTGCTGCGCCCCGGCGGCCGTCTGCTGCTCGCCGACACCCACCCGGCCGGTCGGGTCCTGCCCGCGGTGATCCGCACGATGTCGCGCTTCGCGGCGCACCGCACCGGCGACGCGGCCGGACAGCACGCCGACCCGCTCGCCGCCATCGACATCCGCCGCTACCGAGAACCCTTGTCGGCGGCCGGGTTCCGCTCGATCGAGTTCGAGACGGTCGCACCGATTGCCGGAGTCCTACTCGCCACGAAGTAATACAGGCGCGGCCGGATCCACCCACGGCGAAAGCGGGAGTGCGAAGTACGGACGCAGCCCGCGCACGGCCGGAGCGAATCGCTCAGATCATGTTCTTCGCGGTCATCCAGCGCATGGTGAACCAACCGCAGAACACCGGCAGCCAGCAGGTGAGCACGCGGTAGAGCAGCACCGCGGGCACGGCGATGTTCGCGGGTAGGCCGAAGGCGGCCAGACCGCCGATCAGTGCCGCCTCGACGGCGCCGACGCCGCCGGGGGTCGGCGCGGCCGAGGCGAGCGTGCCGCCGATCATGGTGACGATCGTGACGGTGACGAACGTGGTGCCGCCGCCGAACGCCTCCACGCTGGCCCACAGCGCACCCGCCATGCCGAGCGTGATGGCGGCGCATCCCGCCACGATGGTGGCGAACCGCTTCGGGTCCCGTGCCAGCTGGCCCAGTTCGCCGAGCACTTCCTGCAGCTGGGGACGGACCGAAGTGTTCAGCCAGCGCCGCAGTTTCGGCACGAACATGAAGGTGCCGATGATGCCGACGCCGACACCAGCGGCCAGATAGATGACGAGCGGGTCCGGCACGAAATGCGAGAGGTCCGCCGAGGTCCCCGCCACGATGCTGAACAGGATCAACAGGCTGACGTGGGTGATCACCTGCACCGCCTGCTGCAACGCGACGGCCGCGGTGGCCCGCACCGCGCCGAGCCCGCTCTTCTGCAGGAACCGCACGCTCAACGCGAGACCGCCGACGCGCGCGGGCGTGGTCGTCGCGGCGAAGGTGTTGGCGATCTGCATGACGACCAGGTTGCGGAAGCTCGCCATGCCGGACGCGCACGCCCACAGCGCGGCCGCGGCGCCGATGTAGGTGAGGCTGGAGACCGCGAGCCCCAGCAGCGCCCACCACCAGTTGGCCGTCCTCAGCTGGGTGAAGAAGGTCGGGACCTGGCTGATGAACGGGTACGCCACGTAGACGAGCCCGATCAGTAGCACCAGCTGAATGATCTGGTTGCGGGAGAACCGGGTGATCTGGTCGGCCTCGATCCGATCCTTGCCGGTCTGCTCGCGCACCTCGTCGCGGGTCTCGGAGACGATCGAACCCCACTCCGGAATCGAGACCCGGATACCGGACGGCATGGCCGACTTGGTGAGGCGGCGGGTCGCGGTGAGCACGGTCTGCTCGCCGAGCGCGTCGATGGCGGCGCGCACCGCGGATTCCTTGCCGTAGATCGCGGCTGTGGTGACCAGCAGCTGCGCGATGTCGGACTGGATCTGGGTGTCCGACGCCCCGAACTCGGCGTTGCCGAAACCGCTGAACAGCACGGCGTCCTCGGTGACCCGGATGTCGTCCGGACGCAGGTCGCCGTGCGCGATCCGGCCGGTGTGCAGCGCGTCGAGCGCCTTCCACACCGTGGGCAACCGGTCGATCGGGGTTTCGGCGATCGAGGCGCCGCCGGAGTCGGTATGCGCGTACAGCATCCAGCCGCGATCCAGCGCCGCCACCGCGATCACCTGCTGACCGGCGAGCTCGAGATCGCCGGCGGCGATCGTCATCAGCGCCCGATGCTCGACGGCTCGGTGCATGGAACCATGCAGCGCACCGGTCTCGCTGCTGCGGAAGGTCAGCCAGCGCCAGAGCATGCGTAGCGCGCCGTGGCTGCGCTGGTTCTTGCCGTACATCTCGACAGTCAGCTCGCGCTCCGGACCGGTCACGGCGGTGGCGAGCACCAGCGGACCCGACCCGGCCGGTCGCACCACGGTGAATCCGGTGACGGTGTGCCCGCGTTTGGCGAGCACCCGCACCGCGGCGTCCAACGGCACCTCCAGCGCCGGGGTGCCGACCACCCAGACGATCACCGCGCCGACCAGCCACCCCACCGCGAGCCCGAACATCGCCCGCGCGGGCACCACGGTGCTGACCACCAGATGGATCGGCGCGAAGGCCAGCAGCAGGAACCACCACCAGCGCCGGGGCTTGGTCGGCAGCCACGGGCTGGAGACCGTCAGCACCGCGGCGAGCATGGCGATCCAGCGCGGGTCGTCGAGGAACTGGGAGAGGAAGGTGTCCAGCCGATCGGGCACCTGCAGGTGCCACTGCGGCGCGGAGATGCCGGTGCCGGTGATGGAGAGCAGCAGCCCCGCGACCAGCCCGGCCGCGGCGTAGCCGGCGAGCAGCTTCCACGCCCGCCCGATGATCAGCTCGATGAGGATCGCGAACGGCAGGATGAGGATCGCGATGCCGTAGATCAGGTAGACCAGGTTGGACTGGTCCGGGGTGAGGAAGTCGACGATCTCGGAGACCGACCGTTCCAGCGCCAGCCATTCCGGCCGGGTGATCACCGAGGCCGCGATCACCACGCCGAGCCACAGCGCCGCCAGCATGACCCGGACGATGTCCGTGGTCCGCCGGATCAGCGGCTGCAGGAGACTACCCGTTACCGGGATCTCCCGCCCGTCGACTCGCATGTGTTCACCCTGCCAGAGGCGGTGCCGCGGCGGCAGGGCGGGCTCAGCTGGCGACGACGCTGTACACGCCTCCGGTCATCGCGCCGGTGTCCAGCTCGAGGATCGCCTGCAACACCTTCTCCGTCGGCACCCGGGCCGGGAAGCTGTCGGGAGCCACCGCGTTGGCGCGGACTCCGAACTCGGCGAACTCCGCGGCAAGGTGCCTGGTCAAATGGTTCAGCGCCGCCTTGGACGCGGCGTACACCGCCTGGCCGCCGGGATAGACGTTGGAGCCGGACAGGCTGGAGACGTTGACGATGTTCCGGTTGCGCGCGCGGTTGCCGTCGATGTCGTGCATCCAGCCGCGCTGCGCCAGTCGAGCCGAGAGTCGCAGCGGCACACCGACGTTCAGCGCGAATTGAGGTTCGAAGTCGTCGATGGCGGAGTCGCCGTCGACGATGCCCTGCGGATGCAGCCGCAGGCTCGCGGCATTGTTGACGAGCAGGTCGACGCCGCCGAACTTGGCGAGCGCCAGATCGATGACCCGGTCGACCTCACCCGGCGCGGTGAGATCGGAACGGATCAGGAAGACCCTGGATTCGTTCTCCGGCACCGTGCCCCGAGGGTCGAACGGATCGACGAACCACTCGTGCTGCGAGGGCGTCGCCGGGATGCGGGTGCCGCAGACGGCGACGATGTCGTAGGCGGTGTAGAGGGCGCGGCAGAAGGCGTCGCCCAGGAGGCCGCCCGCGCCGGTGAGCAGGCAGACCCGCCGGTTACCACTGGACAATGCGGTCTCCTCCCCAACGCTGGATCGCGTCGTCCTTCGGCCGGTGCAGCCACATCACGATGCTGTTGCGCGCCGCTCGGTTGTAGCCGAGGTAGGTGTGCCAGGAACGCGGCGAGCACTCGAACAGCACCATCGAGTTGTCCAGCGGCGGCACCGCGAGCGTCGGCGCCGGGTCGGCGATGTTGGCGTACAAGCCGGTCTCGCCGCCGTCGCCCGGCTGCCATCCCGGATTGCCCAGATAGAACAGCACCGCGACCGCGCGCACCGTCTCCCGCGCGGTGACGCCGTCGGACTTCGCCCCCGTCTTCGTGTCTACGCTCGGGTCCGGTAACCGCACCTCGCCGGGGCCGGGGGCGGGACCGGAGAACCACGCCGGATTCAGGTCGTTGTGCGGCCAGCCCGCCGGGCTGTCCGGCGGATGGTGGTGGATCGACCCCTCCACGTCGCCGGTGACCTCCACCCCGGCCACCGACGCGATGAGGTCGTGCCATTCCCGCGAGGTGAACAGCGCGAGCGGTCCGTTGCGCAACTCGGCCAGCGGGATTCCGCTGGCGCTGTAGTTGGTGGCCACCTTCGAGAACGCCTCCGCTCGCGCGGCGCGCACCCGTTCGTACTCGGCGGCGAGTCGCTGGTAGAAATCCTCGACGAAGACGTCGCGCACATACACGTGCGGAAACGGCTGCGACCGCCGGATCCAGCGCCGATGCGCGAACAACTCCGTGAACCACGCGGGCGCCTGACTCACCGTTTCCCCTGACAACGTCACTCCCTCCCGGACGAACACGCCGATCTTATTGCCTTCGTCCGCCGAATTTCGAGCGGCCGGGATTCCACAGCGGGACCGGTCGCGAGAGGATCGACCGGTGGCTCGTGATCTTCGCATCTGCTTCGTCGGTGACTCGTTCGTCGCGGGTGTCGGCGATCCCCGCTGCCTCGGCTGGGCCGGCCGTCTCGGCGCCGCTGCCATGCCGTTCACCGGGTACAACCTCGGCGTGCGGCGCGAGACCTCGGCCGACATCGCCGCGCGTTGGCAGGCCGAGTGCACGCCGCGGCTGCCCGAGGGAACCGACGCCAGGGTGGTCTTCTCGTTCGGCGTCAACGACACCGTGCTCGAAAACGGTTCGCCGCGGGTGGATCCCGACGAATCGGCGGACAACCTGACCGGACTGCTTGCGCACGCAGCCGAACGCGGTTGGCAGACAATGATCGTCGCCCCACCGCCCGTCGACGACGAAGCCCACAACGCCAGGACCGCCCACCTCGACGAGCGTTTCGCCGAGATCTGCGCCGCGGCCGGAGCGCCGTACGCCCGCGTGCACCACGAACTGCGCGCGAACCAGGTGTGGATGCGGGAGGTACGCGAAGGCGACGGCGCGCATCCCGGCGCGGCCGGTTACGACGCGGTCGCGGAGCTGATCATGCCGGTCTGGCTGAAGTGGTTGTCCCGCTGAGCGTTTCGGAGTTCAGCGACCGATAGTCGTAGTCGTCCAACGGAAAGCGGCGATTGCCGCGCCGGGCCTCGAAGAATCCGGACGGGCGCACATAGGTCGTGTCGCCGCGCGAGTTCCGGTAGTAGGTCGGCACGTGTCCGTTGAGTTCGGCCAGGTAGTACCGCAGCGCCGCACCCCTGCGATGGATGTCGCGGTGGTAGGCGTCGTGCCGGGAGCGCTTCACCTCCACCGCGGTCGCCGCGCGCCGCTTGGCCTCGGTGATCGCGCGGACGGCGTGGTCGGCGGTCATCTCGACGAAGGCGTGCCAGCCGCTTCCTGTCCACGAGTACGGCCCAACGAGAGTCCAGCGGTTGGGTAGACCCGGTACCGAAACACTCTGGTAGGCGTAGCACGGGATGTCCACGCCGAGGCCGGGGTAGTGGTTCTCGTGCCAGCTGCCGCCCACCTCGTCGGCGCGCTCGAGCACGACGAAATCATCGATGCCCGCCCTCTTCAGCTTCACGCCCGCGGCGATACCGCCCGGGCCCGCCCCGATGATCGCGACCTCGAATTCCGGTCGCTCGACGGGACGCGGGCTCGCTGCGCTCGACACGACTTACCTCCGTTGGTAGGGCTGAACACCGCTGCGGACGAAGTCCGTCCACAGTCCGCGCACGGCCGGAGCGGACGCGGAGGTACGCACAACCAGCGCTGCCGGAGAAATCCGTCCTTGGACCGCGCACGGCCGGAGCGAAGGCGGAGGTACGCCTACCGCGAGAGTAGCAGTGTCCCAGACGGGAATCCAGCGCGATCTTTCCGGACTTCGTGCAGGTCAACCCAGGGAAACCTGCGCCGAGTCGGCCGCGCGAAGCAGGGAGATCGGGGCGGGAGCAACCGGCGGGGCGGGCGCCGGGCCGCCTCCAGCTCGCGGGGCCCGCCGCGGAAGACCGCGCGCACGCAGTCCTGCGCCAACTCGTCGAACCCGTCCGGCGGCCAGACCGCGCACGCCCCGAAATCGACGACGCCGAGCCTGCCGTCGGGCAGCACCCGGAAGTTGCCGGGGTGCGGATCGCCGTACAGCAGACCGCTGCGCGGCTACATTCGGTGATCGCCGCGAGCACGCCCTCGACGTCGGCGCCCGGCAGGAAGACATTGGCAAGCGCGGAGAATCGGCGCAACTGCCCGAGATCGCCCGCCACCGCCGCGCGGCCGCCGGGATACATCACCTTCACCGCGACCGGCGTCCCGTCGCGCCAGACCGCGCGGTGCACCTGGCCGATCGAGGCGGCCGCCGCGCGGCGCTCGTCGAATTCCCGGAAATGCCAGCGCCAGTCCGGTCCCATGCTCGCCGTCATGGCGGCGTCCACGGCGGCGGGGAGCATGGCGGGCGCGGCGTCCTGGAGGCGGCTCAGCGCGATCCGGTAGGGCTCGGCGAGTTCCGGTGCGCACCATCCGTCGGCACCGCGAAAAGGCGTCTACCTCGGGATTCGGTGCCCGGGGGCGCAGGCCGACGGCGAATGGCCATGAATCACCTCACACTGTGCACGGATCAGTGTTACACAGGTGCAGTCTCGCACAGCAGGGCTTAGACTGTCTGGGACGTATCGGGAAAACAGTCGAAAGGTGGCATCCGATGGGATCCCAAACGGTAGTCGCCGACGTTGCCGACGAGTTGGCGCGCCGGGTTGCCGCGGGGGAATATCAGCCGGGGGATTTGATGCCGTCGGTCCGCCAGGTCGCCGAAGAATTCGATATGAATCGCGCGACCGCGCAGTTGACCTTGGGCAGGCTGGAATCGTATGGATTCGTCGAGGCGCGTCGCGGTAAGGGTTTCACCATTCGCGATGTGCGGGAGGCGGGCGGCCTCGACGTGTACCGCCATCTGTTCCGCTTCTCGGTGCCGATGCCCGACGTTGCGATCGAGATGTTCCACGACATCGTCGACGTTCAGCGCGGCATCGTCATGGAAGCGTTGCTCGCCTACACCGCGAGCGAACAGGAGATCGACCCGGCCGAGCTGAAGGCGGCCATCGACGAACTGGAAGCCCTTGCCCGCCTGGAGGTTCCGGACTATCGCCAGATCCTGGCGATCGAGGTCGCTCTGGTCCGGCGTTTGCTGACCGCCCTCGGGCTCAGCATGCAGCGGGCGATCATGAACACCATCGGCGAAATGGTGCTCGAGGTGCCCGAGGCGATCGAGGCGTACTTCGCGGGCGCCGCCGACCTGCACGTCCTGGTGTGGCGAGCGCTCGTCGCGGTCTGGGAATCCGGCTCCGGCCCGTCGGAGGCGCAGCTCGCGCTGTTCGAGGACCTGTTCGGGATGTACCACGACAAGGTCATCGCGCGATTCGAGGAACTGCTCGGCGGCGGGGAAGCCGAAGTCGAGGACGCGCACGCGGCGACCGCCTGATTCGGGGAAAACGTACAAATCAGACTGTCTGAGTCCAGCCCTTCCGGGCGGTCGCGCGATTCGCGGCTCTTCGGCGACTTGGTCACTTGTTCATTACGTATCTCGGCATACTGCGTCTGAGACAGGTATTCTGAGTCTGGCTGGACGGCGTCGCCGACGCGCTCGGGGCTACCGCCGCCGCTGTCCCATCACGGGGAGGCGTGATGGGTGCGGCCGGATCCTCGACGGCGCGCGGCGACCCGCGGACTCGGCGCCGCAGCGCACGGCGTCGGGCCGTCCCGTCATCGGACTGGCGGGGGCGGGTGTGCCTACTCGTGGTGTGGATCTCCGGGGGAGTGCCTACCAACGGAAAATACGGCTTGCAGGTCTGCCGGCCCCGCACAAGTGCACGTGTCGGTGACTGCTTGCCGAAGCGGGCAGGCCGACCGAACGATTTGCCAGCGAATTGCCGGAGTCGGTCGTACCGTTTTCGTCATGACCGAGCCAGCAGAATCGCTGCCCGCCATACCGCTGGAATCCTGGCGTCCTACCAAGGACACGCTGCACCGTTTCGCCCAGGTGGTCGGCAAGGTCGCCCTGGCGAAGGGCATCCGCCGCAACCACTGGTGGCACATGACCTTCCGGCTGACCGCCCGGGGCTGGACCACCGTTCCGCTCGGCACCGCACGCAACGGGCCGGTCTTCACCTGCTCCTTCGACTTCTTCGACCACGTGCTGCGCATCGCCACCGATCGCGGCGTCGAGGTGGAGATCGACCTGCTCCAGCAGTCCGTCGCCTCCTTCTACACCGACGTGATGGGCGGACTCGGCGACCTCGGCATCCAGGTCGTCATGCCGCACCCGCACCCCTTCGACCTGCCCGACTCCGACCGGTGGTTCGAAGAGGACACCGACCACGCCGCCTACGATCCGGACAAGGCGCGCAGGGCTTTTCGCGTGCAGAGCCAGGTCGGGCGAATACTGGAGGAGTTCAGCGCCACCTACTCCGGCAAGATCAGCCCGGTCCAATTGTTCTGGCACACATTCGATATCGCGGTGCAGCGGTTCTCGCCGCGCCAGATCGAGATGCCCGCGACGGTCGATTCCGTTACCCGCGAGGCCTATTCGCGCGAGGTGATCAGCGCCGGATTCTGGTTCGGCGACGACAAGGTGCCCGAGCCGACCTTCTACTCCTACGTCGCGCCGGAACCCGACGGGCTCGCGGACCGGGCGCTGAAGCCCGCGGGCGCGCGCTGGGTCGCCTCCGGCTCCGGCCATTCCGCGTACTACGCCTACGACGACGCGCGCCGCACCGGCGACCCGGTGGGCGCGGCACTGGAGTTCTTCCAATCCGTCTACGCCAACGGCGCCGAGCTCGCCGGATGGGATACCGACCGGCTGGCCTGCTGGGGCGGCATCACCGATCCGGTGCTCGAACAGAAAGCGGCGCGCTGGCCGGAATGGCCCGCGTGATCAGCCGTTGAGCTTGTTGAGGCGGTCGCACGCCTCGACGTACTCGTTGATCAGCCGCTGGACCACATCGGCGGAACGCTCCACCTTGGTCATCATGCCGACCACCTGACCGACCGGGTTGAAGTTGACGTCCTTCGCGGCCTCCGGGTACCGGTGGCCGCGCTTGACGCCGTCCAGCGCCACCATCATCTGCAGCGGCATCGGCAGCGGGTCCGGGGTGTCGGCCGACTCCCACGCGTCGGTCCAGTCGTTGCGCAGCATGCGGCACGGCTTGCCGGTCCACGAGCGCGAGCGCACGGTGTCGTGGCTGCTCGCGTCGATGTAGGTCTGCATCTGCGCGGGCGGCACGTTGGCCTCCTCGACCGTCAGCCACAGCGAGCCGGTCCACGCGCCCGCCGCGCCCATGGCCATGGCAGCCGCGACCTGACGGCCGTCGCCGATGCCGCCTGCGGCCAGCATCGGCATATCGCCGATCGCGTCGATGACCTGCGGCCAGAGCACCATGGACGAGATCTCGCCGCAGTGCCCGCCGCCCTCGGTGCCCTGGCAGACCACGAAGTCCAGGCCTGCGGCCTTGTGGTTGAGCGCGTGCTTGACCGAACCGCACAGCGCGCCGATCAACCTGCCGGAACCCTGGATCTGCTCGATCACGTCCGCGGGCGGCGTGCCGAGCGCGTTGGCGACCAGCTTGGCCTTGGGGTGCTTCAGGATGACCTCGATCTGCGGGGCCACCGTGGTCGCGGTCCAGCCGAGCAGCTGGTTGTGATGCTCCTCCGCGGGCAGGCGCGGGACGCCGTGATCGGCCAGGATCTTCTCCGCGAAGTCGCGGTGGCCCTGGGGCACCATCTCACCGAGCTTGGCTTCCAGCTGCTCGGGGGTCAGGTCGTCGATGCCCTTGCCCTCGTACTTGGAGGGAATCACCAGGTCGACGCCGTACACGCCGTTGACGTGCTCGTCCAGCCAGGCGAGCTCGACCTCGAGCTGCTCGGCGGTGAAGCCCACCGCGCCGAGGACGCCGAGCCCACCGGCATTGCTGACCGCGGCCGCCACGTCGCGGCAGTGGGTGAAGGCGAAGATGGGGAACTCGATCCCCAGCCGGTCGCAGATTTCGGTACGCATCGGGTGCTGGTCTCCCTTACCTACGCCGTGACCGGATCGCAGCGGCCGCGGACGTTCTAGAACGGGTTACATAGTTGCCGCGCGGGTTTCGCCTCGCGGGCGACGGACTGCCGCCCCGACCGGCCGAATCCGCCGAACACCGCGGGTATCGCCATGCCGTGGCGGCGTCGTCATCGACCGGTGGGGGCACCATAGCTCGACAGTAACACGTTCTAGTTTTGTCGCGGTACCCCTTCCTCGGGCGGGGCTAGATCGCGTTCTCCAGCTCCGCGAGCGCGCCCTCCAAGTGGTCGAGCATGCGGTGCAACTGCGGCACGCTGCGGCGGCAGCCGACCAGGCCGAAGTCCAGATTGTCGGCGTTCGAGGTGAGCGTGATGTTCACGGCCTGGCCGTCGAACGGGATGGAGAGCGGGTAGATGGCGTCGAGCCGGGCGCCGTTCCAATACATCGGCTCGCGCGGACCGGGCACGTTCGAGATGACGATGTTGAACGGCGGGCTGGTCCACGGGATGAGCGCGGGGATCAGGTTCAACGCGATCGGGCTGACCATCAGCGCCGAGAGCGCCATCGACTGCACCGGCGAGAGCTCGCTGTAGACCTCTTTGCTCTTCTGCATCGACTCGCTCACCGTCCGCAGCCTGGCGATCGGGTCCGCCAGATCGGTGCCGAGGTTGCACAGCAGCGCGCCGACCTTGACGCCGTTGGTCTCGGTGTCGTCCGGCGTGCGCAGCGACATCGGCACCATGGCGATCAACGGCTTGTCCGGCAGCGCGTCGCGCTCGGCGAGGTAGGTGCGCAGCGCGCCCGCC
The DNA here is from genome assembly GCF_900215415.1 of Nocardia amikacinitolerans. Lineage (NCBI taxonomy): Bacteria > Bacillati > Actinomycetota > Actinomycetes > Mycobacteriales > Nocardiaceae > Nocardia > Nocardia amikacinitolerans. Next base: position 467,961 of record NZ_OBEG01000004.1, read on the forward strand.
GACATCGCGAGCACGACATCGTTCATCGTCGTGCCGGTCGCCTTGCGCACCTGTTTGATCCGCTCCATCGGCCAGGAGCGAACGACCGAGCGGCGAGCGCCGCCGATGGGCACGTTGAACATGGTCTTCGGCGCCTCGAACGGCAGCGTCACCTGCTGTTCGCGCAGCGCGGTGCGCGCCGCACGGAGCAGCGGCGAGGCGGAAGCGGCGGCGGAGACGAGAGTTCTTGCCGCGCCGAGCAATCCGGAATTCGACGGCTCCTTCTTGCGTCCCGAGCGGGGCAGGTTCCACGGCACCCGCGCCTCGGTCGACGTGGGGTCGTCGGTCAACGTGCGCTGGAGCAGCCGCTGTGCCGAGACGCCGTCGATCAAGCCGTGGTGCATCTTCGAATAGAGTGCGAAGCGGCCGTCCTTCAGACCCTCGATCAGGTGCACTTCCCACAGCGGACGGTGCCGGTCGAGCAGCGAACTGTGCAGGCCGGAGGCCAGCTCGATCAGCTGCTCGTGGGTGCCGGGAGCGGGCAGCGCGATGCGGCGGACGTGGTAGTCCAGCTCCACCTCGTCCTCCAGCGTCCAGGCCAGCTGTGGCGAGCCGAGCAGATTGGCCGGGCGCTTGCGGAAGGTGGGGTGAATCTCGCGGCAGGACAACAGCTTTTCGTGGGTCTCCCTTGCGAACTCCGGACCGGCCCCCTCCGGCGGTTCGAACAGCTGTAGCGAGCCGACGTGCATCGGGTGCTCGCGGGATTCGGCCAGCAGAAACACGGCATCAACCGGTGCGATGAATTCCATGTATGAGTCGCCCCCTGACGACGGTGGAGATCTTGTGCAATGAACAATCGACCACGTTGTCGGGTGGGACGCACCACAGAAACCTACGCACCCGTACCAAACCTACCCGGCGGTACCCGGGAGCGTGCGCCGAATCAGCGCACCGGCTTCGCAACCATCAGGTATGCCTGATCGAACCGCTCGTCGGGGTCCGGCGCGCGGACCATTCTGGCGATCTCCGTGAAGCCCGCTTCGCGCACCAGTCCGGCAAGCCGGTCAGGTGACCAACGGTAGGCCCGAGTCACCTTGTGATCGAAGGCGAGTACGGTGGCCGCGGCATCCGCCGCCTGGAATGCCAGCAGTGCGTGCCCTCCAGGCCGGAGTACCCGGTAGAACTCGTTCAACACGTGCGGCACCCGCTCCGGCGGCAGGTGGATGATCGAATACCAGGCGACGAGTCCGGCCAACGCGCCGTCCTCGATGGTGAGTTCCTCCATCGATCCCACCTCGAAGCGCAGGCCCGGAAACTCGTTGCGCGCCAGTTCGATCATGCGCGGCGAGAGATCCATGCCGAAGACCGGGACGCCGAGTGACTTGAGGTGCCCGGTGATTCGGCCGGGGCCGCAGCCGATGTCGGCGACCGGCCCGGAACCATTGGCCCGCAGCCGTTCCGCGAACGCGCCGAGCACCGCGCGGTCGAAAGGCTGGGCCGCCAGATGTCCACGGAAGAGCCCGGTGTAGAGCTCGGCAATGTCGTCGTAGGCCGTGCGGGTGGCGTCGACATCGGCATGGGTCAAACCGGAACTCCTTTGCGCGAAAGGTGTCTCATGGCGTCGCGGAGAGCGCGGGGTCGTCCTGCGGAGCGGCGGCGCGAGACTGCCGTGTTCCGAGGAACGATCCGAGCACTACCAGCGGGAATCCTATCGCCATCCCCGCGGTCAGCGGCTCGTTCAACAGCGTCACGCCGAGCACGATCGCGACCGCCGGGTTGATGTAGGTGATCACCGTGGCGCGCGCCGGACCGACCTCGCCGATCAGCGCGAAGAACAGCAGGAACGCCGCCGCCGTGCAGACGATCGCGAGGCCGAGCACCGACAGCGAGGCATCAGCGGGGAAGTGCTCGGGCCTGCGCAGCGCGGCGAACGGTGCGTAGAGCACCGCCGCGAGCAGCAGCGAGGCGGTGACCACGCCCATCGGCGGTAGATCCGCGAGCGAACGGTTGATGACGATCGGGCCGACGGCATAGCCGATGGTGGTCAGCACGATGGCGCCGATCGCCGCCGGATTCGACAGGTCCACGTCGAGGCCGACCAACGCGGCGACGCCCGCGAAGCCGACGACCAGGCCCAAAAGCCTTCGCGCGTCGATCGTTTCGTGGCCGAGGCGGGACACGATCAGCACCGCGATCAACGGCACCGCAGCGATCAGCAGGCCGACGGTGGAACTGTTGAGCGTCGTCTCGGCGTATCCGATGAGGAACCACGGACCCGAGATCTCCACCAGTGTGTAGAGCAGCAGCGGTCGCCAGCGTCGGAAGACCGGGCGCAGCGCGTCGGTGTACAGCGCGATCGGCAGCAGCAACAGGCCGCCGATCAGCGTCCGGCCGAACGCGACGAACGCCGGGTCGAAGTCCTCGACCGCGACCGCGATCATCGCGTACGGCACACCCCAGATCACGCCCATCGCCAGAAACAGCAGCCAACCGCGCTTGCTCATCGCGCCGTCTCCCGAGCCGTCGCCGCAGATTTCATGCTCTCGCTCGCTTTCGATCCACGAGGAGCCTAGCGGGTGATCCCATGATCCGACAGATCCGATTTCGCTGGGCGACCGGTCTTTTCGGTACGTCGATTCCTTTGGGTTCCGACGCCGGTGTATCGCGCAATAGGGCGGCGCGGCAAAGACTTTCGCGAGCATCCGCCGATCAGCGACCGAGTAGGCGGATCGCGCCGAACCTGACCGGTACGCGGTTGGGTCAAGTGCGTGGGGTGCCCCACAGGTTGCGCAGGAGGATCCAGGCCTGATCCGGGTCGGGCGTCCGGCCTGCTTTCATCTCGGCGGCGCCCCAGCCGTCGACCGCTCGGAGGACGGCGGCGGTGGCGGCGACGAGGAGGTTGCGGTCGGTCTCGACGGTGATGAGCCCGATGGCGATTCCGTTCGCGACGAAGTCGGCGATCCAGGACGTGAACGCGCCCTGTTCGCGCAGCAGGAAGGCCGGATCGATCAGGGCGAGGTCGGCGGGGTGCGTTTCGATGTGGGCGCGCAGCCGCTGCTCGACGGTCTTCAACTGCGCCCAGAACTCGGCGTTGTCCGCGACCTGCCGCCACGTGCCGAGCACCTCCGCCAGGCGGGCGGCGACGTCGTCGAGTGCGGTGTAGAGCAGGTCTTCGCGGCCGTCGAAGTAGTTGTACGCCGAGGATTTCGAGATGCCCGCCGCCGCGATGATCTGGTTGTAGGAGGCGGTTTCCACGCCGTCCTCCGCGAAGATCCGCTGCGCGACATCGAGGATGCGGCGTTGTTCGTCGGCGGGTAGCCGGGTGAAGCGGGGGAGCGGCATGCACACATCCTAGGACCTAGTCGTTCGCACCTCTAGTGTGTACCATCGGTACACACCGACATTCTGAAAGGTGGGAGCGGCTATGGCCGACGCCGTCATCGAAACGATCGGACTGCGCAAGCGGTTCGGCGACTTCACCGCCCTCGACGGGCTCGACCTGCGGGTCGAGGCGGGCGAGGTGCACGGATTCCTCGGGCCGAACGGCGCGGGCAAATCGACGACGATCCGGATCCTGCTCGGGTTGATCCGGTCCAGCGGCGGCACCGCGCGCCTGCTCGGCGGCGATCCGTGGCGCGACGCCGTGCGGCTGCACGACCGCATCGCCTACGTCCCCGGTGACGTCTCGCTGTGGCCCGGTCTCACCGGCGGGGAATGCCTCGACGTGCTCGCCGCCGCGCACGGCGGGTTCGACCGCGCCCGCCGCGACGCCCTCGTCGAACGGTTCGAGCTGGATCCGGGAAAGAAGAGCCAGGACTACTCCAAGGGCAACCGGCAGAAGGTCGCGCTGGTCGCGGCGTTCGCCTGCGACAGCGAGCTGCTGATCCTGGACGAGCCGACCTCCGGCCTCGACCCGCTGATGGAGCAGGTGTTCCAGCAGACGCTGGCCGAACGCAAGCGCGAGGGGTGCACCGTGCTGCTGTCGAGTCACATCCTCGCCGAGGTCGAGGCGCTCGCCGACCGGGTCAGCATCATCCGGCAGGGACGGACGGTCTCGACGGGGACGCTGGACGAATTGCGCCGCCACACAACGACTCACGTGCACGCCGTCACGACAGCACCGCCGGGATTGGACGACGTGCCCGAGGTGAGTGCCGTGCGCATCGAGCGTGACGGCGCCGGGTACGCGGTCTCGTTCGGCGTCGACGCCGGGCACGTCGGGACGGCGGTCGGCGCGCTGCACGCGGCGGGGTTGGTGTCGATCACCGCGAATCCGCCGAGCCTGGACGAGTTGTTCCTGCGCAACTACGCGTCCGCCGGGGACGTCGAGACGGTGGCGGTTTAGCGATGCGCGGATTCATGGTGATGGCGGGTGTCGGCTTGCGCGGCAGCCGTCGGCAGATTCTCTGTTGGGTTCTCGGACTCGCGGCGGTCTTCGCGGGGACCGTGTGGTCGTTGGACAGCCTGTATTCCACGCCGGAGGAGCTGGCGAGCTATCGGGCGGCCACCGAATCGGGCACGGCGTTGTTCGCGGTCAACGGCAGGCCTTACGGACTCGATGATCTCGGCGGTGTCATCGCGTACGAATTCGGGTTCATGAGCGCACTCGCCTTCCCGCTCATGGGAATTCATTTGGTGACGCGGATGACGCGGCGCGAAGAGGAATCCGGGCGGGCGGAGTTGTTGCGGGCCGGATCCGTCGGCCGGGTCGCCGGAGTCGCCGCGGCGGTCGTGCTGACCGGTTCCGCGCTGATGGTGGTTTCCGTATCCATGGTTGTCGCCTTGTTGGTGGCGGGACTGGAATTGCCTGGCGCCCTGCTCTATTCGGCGGCGCTGTTGTCGCTCGGCTGTTGCTTCGCCGCGATCGCGGCTATGGCGGCGCAGGTGGTCGCGTCGGCGCGAAACGTCCTCGGAATCTGTCTCGCCGTGTTGATCGCGGCATTTCTGCTTCGCGGCATCGGCGACGTGCGCGGCAACGGGCTGGTGTGGCTTTCGCCGATCGGCTGGGCGGAGCAGACGCGCCCGTTCGGCGCGGCGCGATGGTGGCCGGTGCTGCTGGCGCTGGGTTTCGCCGCGGTGCTTTTCGGCGCGGCCTGCTGGATCGCGGGGCGCCGCGACCACGGCGCCGGTGTGCTCGCCGCCCGTCGTGGACCGACATCGGCGGCACCGATATTGCTGCGGCCGTTGGGCTTCGCTCTGCGCAGGCATCGCGGCGGCATCGTCGCGTGGAGCGTGATCGGTGCGCTCGTCGCCATTTCGTTCGGTGCGCTCGCCGACGCGATCCGCACCGTGATGGCGGACAACGCCGCCCTCCAGGACGTCTTCGGCGGCGGCAGTGCCGATCCGGATGCGTACCTGTCGTTCGTCGTTGTGCTGCTGGCCTTGATCGTCGCCGGATTCGCGGTGCAAGGGGTCGGCCGGATCGCGGAGGACGAGCCGGGCGGTCGGCTGGAACCCGTTCTGGCCGGGCCGGTTTCGAGGTCGCGATGGTTGTCCGCCGACGTGCTCACCGTCGCGTGCGGCACCGTCGTGGTCGCCGCGGTCAGCGGATTCGCACTCGGCGTGAGCGACGCGCTGGCGGTGGGTGATTCCTCGGCCGTGCTGCGCCTGACCCTCGCCACACTCTCGTACCTACCGTCCGTCTTCGTACTCCTGGGACTCGCCGTTGCGCTCTACAGCATTCGCCCCGCCGCGTTGTCCGCGAGCTGGGCCGCCTTCATCGGCGTAGCGCTGATCGCCACCCTCGCCGACACCCTCCGCCTCCCCCAATGGACCCGCAACCTCTCCCCACTGGAATGGGTCGGCCGCACTCCATCCGAACCCGTCTCCCCCTTGGCCCTGATCACCTCCGCCACGCTAGCCGCCATCTTGATCGCCCTGGGCCGCAACGGCTTCAACGCCCGCGACATCCCAACGCGCAGCGGCCCAGGCCTGCTCCGAACGCTGCGAACCGTACGCCTGTCCCGCCCGGCGCCCACCCATATCCCGTCCTAACCCGCGCCCCGACCCACCACCACCCTCGCAGCCCCGCTACACGCCTCGCAGACCTTGCAACCTCTGCGAGGCGTCAAACCCCCTGCGAACCCGACCTGCACGCGCCACCCACAACCGCGGCACACATGCGCGTCCCACACACCTTTCACACGCCTCACACAGCCGGTGCCTATGCGAGGCGTCGAATGCCTATGTGGCGCAGCGATACTGCCCGCCGAGTCGGATCGTCACCCGCCGGTCGGCGACGCCATCACGACGACCCGCCGTGCGGACCCGCTGGTGCGGACCGCGTCGGCTTCGCACCTGTAACGTGTTTCACTTCGGGGTCGGGTAGCGGTCCGGAAGGGGTATCGGCGCAATGGTGAGTTTCTTTGTCAGGCAAGGCGATCAGCTGGTGGCTGCGAAGCTGGCGGTCAGCCCGTGGGCACCGACCAAGCTGAGCGGGACCGGCGTATGTGGCCTGCTCGCTCGTGAAGTGGAAGCCCACTGCCCCGACGGCTTCGTCCCGGCTCGGCTGACAGTGGACCTGTACCAGCCTGTCGCCAACGCACCGTTCGAGCTGCGCAGCAGGGTGGTTCGGCGAGGTTCACGGATCGCCGTCGTCGACGCCGCCATGGTGCAAGACGGCCACGAGCGTGCTCGGGCATCGGTTGTCTTCCTGGCCACCGGCGCCGAGCCCCCAGGGCAGGTGTGGCGTGCGATCCAAGACCTGCCGATGCCTCCGGAGGGCTGCGTGTCCCCGGAGGGTTCGCCGCCGTTGTTCAAAAGCGTTGAGCGCGAATGGACTTCCGACTTCGCGGCGAATCAGAACGCCGAACGCAAGGTCTCCTGGCACAGCCTGCCGCCACTGGTTGCCGGTGAGCCGATCACCCCGTTCCAGCGGGCCGCGATTCTCGGCGACGCCACCAACCACGTGTGCCACTGGGGATCCGAAGGCGCCGGCTACATCAACGCCGATGTCACCGTATCGCTGTCTCGTCTCCCGATCGGCTACGAACTCGGGCTTCGCGCCGACAACACCATCGCCGCCGATGGCATCTCTGTCGGCAGCGCCACCCTCTACGACCGCACCGGCGCGGTCGGCACCTGCGTGGTGACCACTCTGTCCAACGCACGCCGCCAAATCGACTTCGCCACTGCAACCGCCGAGCCCACCCCGGGACCGCGCTGACCGCGGTCGGGCGCGCCATCCCACACACCTTTCACACGCCTCACACAGCCGGTGCCTATGTGACACGTCGAATGCCTGTGTGGCGGGCTGAGCGATTGGCCCACAACGCACAACGCCTTCGCGATCGACGATCGTGAAGGCGTTGTCGGGAGATGTGGGCGGCTGTTCGGTGGCCGCCACATCGCCGGGCTACCGGGTGGCCGTGGTGGTCGGCGCCGGGGTCGTGGTGGTGGGTTGGGTTGTGGTCGGCTGGGTGGTGGTCGGGGTCACGGGCTCGGCCGGTGCCACGGTTTGGGCGGGGGCCGCGACCGAGGTCCGCGCCTGCGGGTTCGCGGTCTCCGGAGCCGTTGTGGTGCTGGAGGTTTCGGACGTGGCCGGAGGCGTTGTGGTCGGCGCAGTGGTCGTCGGTGCGACGGTGCTCGTCGTCGACGTGGTGGTCGGCGCGGTGGTGGTAGTGGTCGGCGCGGCCGAGGTCGTCGTCGTGGTCGAGGCGGACTTCGGCTTCGTGGCCGACTCCACCGCCTCCCGCGCGGCGGCGAAATCGGTGGCGTCGGGCTCGGAGGACTTGTCGATCGTCTCGCCCGCCTGCGCCTGCTTCGCCAGATGGGTCAGCCACGCGGCCGCGTACTCGGCGGAGGTCAGCGGCCTGCCTTCGCCCGGGTTGGCGTCGCGCCAGTAGTCGAAGTGGTGGCCGGTGTGGTCCGGTCCGAGCGTCAGCTTGTACGGGTCGCTCATGATCACCGGGATGGTGTTCTGGTTGGTCACGACGAGACCGATGATCTCGTTCAGCACCTTCTGCGGCAGGTAGGCCAGCGGCGACATCTGCTCGGTCGAGATCGAGTCCGCCTTCGCGGGCTCCTTCGGCTGCTGACCCGGCTTGTACTCCGGGTCGGAGACGCGCAGCAGGACCTCGAGGAAGGTCTCGTCGCTCGCCATCCAGTTCGGCTGCGACGCGATGTCCGCGAACGCCGCCATCGCGATCTGTCCGAGGACCACGGCGACGTCCATGCCGGTGGTCGGGTTGAGCCCCTCGCGCTCGAGCTGGTCGACGTTGATCTGCCTGCCCACGTTCACGACGAGCTGCAACAGCGAGATGTTCTCCGGAGCCGCGCAGGTCAGGTCGCCCTCGGAGCAGAACGACGCGATCTTGCCGTTCAGCTTGCCGAAGTCACCGCTGGTGCCGGGCAGCGCGCCCTGGCCCGAGACCGGCGTCCTGCCGTCCTGATACTGCTGGTCGAAGCCGTCCGGGTTGCTGAACGGATCTTTCGAGCCGGGGAACGGCCCGTCGCCGGCCGAGCGGCCCGAGTCGGCGAGGATGACGACACCGAGCACGTCGTCCGGATCGACGATCGCCGGATCGCCCTCCTCCTGGTGGCCGATGTTCATCGCCACGCGGCGGACCACGTCGGCGCCCTCGCTGTAACCGACGATCGAGAACTTGGTGTCCGGGCAGGCCTGCGCGATCTCCCGCATCACCTGCTGGGTGTTCGCGACGCCCGCGTTGACGGCGTCCTCGTAGGTGGCCATGTTCGCCGGATAGGCGATGTAGACCGCGGCGTAGGAGCCGGGCTCGACGTCGTCGGCCGGAGCGTTCACGACCGGGTCGACCCAGCGGCTGTTGTGGTCACCGGCCAGCGCGGCGGGCAACTCGTTGCCGTTGGCGTCGACCAGCAACTTCGTGGTCCCCGCCGTGGGAGTGTCGCCGCGACCGGCGACCGAGATGGTCACCATGTCGTGGCACTCCGTGACCGAAGCCCTGAGCTGTGTATCCGCCGTGTGCGGCGGTGAATTGATGGCGAACGACGCGGCGACTATCGCCGCCACGCCGAGAACTGCTGGTGCGGCAACGGCCGAAGCGATGCGATGCCGCGCGAAGAACTCGCGAAAAGCCATGTCCCGATCCCATTCCAGTACCGACAGGTGGACAGGCCCCCCGACGGGCCATGTGTCACCAAGCACGTCGCGCTTCGACCGGCGAGCGTTACTGTGATCGATTCCGCACGGACGCCGACCCAGCCGGGGCGACAGCATCTTCGGGCAGATCCATGGTCACCTCCGGAAGCGGTCCGCGCGGGTCGATCGCGGCGGTATATTCGACAGGCTCGAGGCTCGTAGTTCGACCAGAAGATGGGACACCATTCGGACAGCTACGAAGGAGAGTTGCCATGGCCGACGCCACGCAGATCTTCGCCGAAATCGATCTCGATGATGACGGCTACATTTCCGTCACCGAGCTGAAGGAATACCTCAACCGCACCCGCTCGACCAGCGATGCGGCCAGCTCCAGGTATTTCGGGTTGCTCGACAAGAACAAGGACGACCAGATCAGCTTCGAGGAATTCGAGAAGTCCTACCTGGCCGGTCGCTAGGCCGCATCGCAACGAAGCCTGCTCAAGGCTATCGCGAAGAACGCCTGGCCACGGTCGGTTTCGGGTCGGCCGGAGCGATGCCTGCGCCGCACCGTGTCCGGATCTCCCCGCCGACCGTGGCCTCGGGTGATGGAAACGCCGCCGCGATAGCCGGTCTCATCCACCGACCTCACGCCTCGAGTCCGCGATGAGCTCAGCGGACTACCCGGCGGCCGCGGCCTCCCGGATCGCCTGTGCGGCCGCGGTCGGGGTGTAGCCCTCGGGGACCCCTTCGACCATGATGATGTCGCCCTCGATGTGCCGCGAACGGAGCGGCGCGATCTCCCGGTACGCGGCCGAGTCCCACCAGGTCCGCGCCTCGTCGATACCGGGAAATCCGATCATCACCACGCCCCCTGGCCAACTGCCCTCCTTCACCTCGTGCTGCGTGGCGTGCACCAGGTAGCGTCCGCCGTACGGCTCGAAGGTTCCGGGCAGGCGTTCGATGTATTCGGCGATCTCCGCATGCGGCGCCGCGTCCTGCAGGTGGGCGATGACATAGGCGGGCATGGGCGTCCTTCCGGTCCAACATCTTTCGTGATACCGCAAGCGTGGCACGAGAACGGACCGAGATCGATTACCTGACAGGTAAGCGCTCTTCTCCCCAACGATCCCGGTGTTCTCAGGTCTGTCGTAGCGGCTGGTATTCCCCGGCGTCGAGTCCGAACGTCCACGCGACGCCGGCGCGGGCGGTCTCGGTGTCCGGCGGCACCCGCAGCCAGTAGGTGCGGCTGGTGCCGTCTGGTTCGGGGGTCGAGTTGATCACCTCCACCATCACGACGTCCTCGTCGCCGTCGAGTTCGATGCGCCAGAGCACGCCGGTCTCGTCGCGGTGGATCGGTCGCGCGCCGGATTCGTCGAGGTAGCGGTCGTAGCCGTAGTACTCGAGCATCACTCGGCGCAGTTCGGCGTTCTCCTCGGCGCGGATCCGCTCGGGGGTCAGTGCGCGCAGGTCGTCGAGGAATTCGGCGGGGATCGGCATGCCGCGCCAGGCGAACAGGGCGAATCCGTCGGCGTAGGCGAGGGCTGGGCCGTCTCCGTTGTCGAGCCGCCCCGCTTCGTCGCGGTGCAGTGCGGTCGGCCGCTCGCTGATCACCGCGATCTTCTCGTAGGGCCACCACCAGCCCGCCTCGCGGGCGACGCTCGCCGCCGCCGCCAACGGCTCACCTGCCTCGGTGCCGAACGCCGACAGCCACGCGGCATCGTGCTGACCGAGAACGGCGTCGAGCAGTAGCAGGCGAATCGCGTTCCGCTCCTTACGGTTACCGCCCACCTCGTCGATGACACCGGCCCGGATTCGATCGACCACGGCGGCGGTCAGCTCCCAGAGGTCCGCGCCGGTCTCCCTCCAGTGCGCACTGAAACCCGTGTGGCCGAGTTCGGCGTTGACGCGGGCGCGTTCGGCCGCCAGCGGAGCGTTGCGCAGCGCCTCGCGGACCGATGCGCCGGTGTCCTGCGCGGCCCGCAAGATCCGCACCGCCTCCAAGGGCGAGCGTGCCCACACGATGGTTTCCGGCGTATCGAGCCCGGCCTGTCGGTAGGCCGCCCGCACCGCGTCCTCGGCCGCCGCCCGGTCCCCGGGCCCGGTGGCCGCCGACACCGACCGCCATTCGTCACGCTTCGTCACACGCTCTCTCGATTCGGTTGTCATCGAACGCCTTTCAGCGCGGTCAGTCGGCAACGACACGGACCGAGCCGGGCACGTACTCCCGCTGGCGCACCACCCGGAACCACCCCTTCGGCAACGTGATCGCCGCGTGCTCCTCGTGGACGACACGTCCACCCTCCGGCAGATGCAGCAGCATCGGTCCGGTCGCACCGGCTGCGCGGATCAGCCTGCCCGGACCCTGCACGGCGTGCGCGTGTCCGGTGACCTCACCGAGTGCGAGCACCAACCGCCCGCGCGGATCACGCGCCACCGAAGGTGCGTGCAGAAGTTCCTGCGGTACAGCACTTTCCGCAAGAGGTGCGATCAGGACATCGCCTTGCCGGTACATGAAGTTCCTCCCGTCACGGCGTGAGTTCGGCGCCGTTGCCCCGAGACCGTAGCGACGGCCACCGACAAACCGCCCGGCTCGCCCCGCTGTCGGTGCGGCTTGGTAGAAACCTCGTGACGATCACGGCACTGCCAGAAGGGGCGGGGACATCACATGACCATCGGCGACCATTTGCAGGAGTTCGGCGGCCTGCCCGCCTTCGCCTTCCCCGATGCCCCAGCAACCGACGCGAAGAGGAAAAAGAAGCCGAAAAGCGTTGCGCTGCCGGAGCCGGATGCGGTCGCGTGGCGACTGAGCGTGGAAACCTATGACGCACAGGAGACATGGCCGGAGTGCTTCGCGCGCTTCGTCGGTGCGGTCGATACGACGAAGGTCACCGCGTTGATCGTCGGGACGTGGCAGGACGTGTACGACAACGGGCCCGGCGAGGTGATCGAGGCTCTGTGCGCCGCCAAGGACCGGCTGCCCGCGCTGCGCGCCCTGTTCCTCGGCGACATCGTCATGGAGGAATGCGAGGTCTCCTGGATCAACCAGGGCCTGGTCACCCCGCTGCTCCAAACCTTCTCCGACTTGGAGATTTTCGGTGTTCGCGGCGGTCAGAACCTGGAGTTCCCGGCCGTGCGGCACGAACGCCTGCACACTCTCGTCGTGGAGAGCGGCGGCCTGCCCGCCGACGTCGTACGCGGCATCGGGGCCTGCGACTTTCCCGCGCTCACGCACCTGGACCTGTGGCTCGGCACGTCGGAGTACGGCGGAGATAGCGAGGTGGCCGACCTCGCACCGATCCTGTCGGGTGACCGCCTGCCCGCGCTGAAGCATCTCGCCCTGCGCAACAGCGAGACCCAGGACGACATCTGCTCCGCCCTCGCCGCGGCGCCCGTGGTGGCCCGGCTGGAGAGCCTGGACGTCTCGATGGGCGTGCTCACCGACGACGGCGCGGCGGCGCTGCTGTCCGGTCAGCCGTTGAGCCACCTGAACTCGCTCGACATGCACTACAACTACCTGTCCGACGAGATGCGTAATCGGCTGCGCGAGACCCTGGAGCCCGCCGGCGTCCGCCTGGATCTCGACTCCGACGACGCCGAGGAAGACAGCGACGAGGACGACGGAACCGTCTGGCGGTTCGTCTCCGTCGGTGAATGACCCGTGTCCGCCCCGGCACCGGCGCGCTGGGTGATCGTCGGCAACGGCGAGAACCGGCGCGTCGGCATGTTCACCGATGCCGCCCGCGCCGCGGGATCGGCGGAAGTCCGCGTGGTCGAATGGCGTGACGTACTCGGTTCGGGCGGCGCCGATTTCAGCGACGACGAGATCGTGCGGCTGGATTCGCCCGGCGAGAATCCCGAGGTCGATCGGCTGTTGCGGGGGAGTTTCGAGCCGACGCGGGTGGAGGGTTCGGCCCGCTGGTACGCGCGGTTCCTGAACGCGGCGCGTTCGTTGCGCGGCGGTTTTCGGCTCGACGACACCGACGACCTGGCCGTGCTGTTCGACAAGCGGCGGTGTCATGCGAGGCTGTCGCGAGCCGGGGTACCGGTGCCGTCCTCGCCCACCTCCGGCGGACGTGCCACGGTGCGCGGCTGGGCGGACGTGCGCAGCCTCATGCGCGAGGCCGAAATGCCGCGCGTGTTCGTCAAACTCGCGCACGGCTCGTCGGCCTCCGGCGTGCTGGCCATCGAATCCACCCGCGACGGACGACTGCGCGCGACCACCTCGGTGGAGATCACACCCGAGGGGCGCCTGCACAACTCGCTGCGCGTGCGCCGCTACACCGCCGAACGCGAGATCGCGCACATCGTCGACCGGCTCGCACCGGACGGACTGCACCTGGAACGCTGGATTCCCAAGGTTTCCCAAGGTGGCCGATCCGCCGACCTTCGGGTCGTGGTCATCGGCGGGCGCGCGACCCACGCCGTCGTCCGGACGAGCCGCACGCCGCTGACCAACCTGCACCTCGGCGGCGCCCGCGGCGATCTGGCGGACTTCCGCGCCGCCGCGGGCGAGTACTGGGCGACGGCGCTGTCGATCTGCGAGCAGGCGGCCGCGTGTTTTCCGGCGACGCTGTGTGTCGGCGTGGATCTGCTGCCCGCCGTGGGGTGGCGACGGTTCGTGGTCGGCGAGGTCAACGCCTTCGGGGATCTGCTGCCCCGGCTCTCCGGACTCCCGGAGGGGCCGGCCGCCGGACTGGACACCTACACGGCTCAGATCGTCGCCGCGACAACTCGCTATCACTCTGCCCGGCAATCCGATTCGCGGACAGGAGTCCCACTGTGACGATCGCACAGCAGCCGGATATGAACACCGTCATCGGCCGAGACGATCTGCTGCTGCTCACCCTCGACACCCTGCGCTACGACGTCGCGGCCGAACTCGCGGCAGCGGGCCGGTTACCGAACCTGAGCACGCACCTCCCCGGCGGCGGCTGGGAGAAACGCCACGCCCCAGGCAATTTCACCTACGCGGCGCATCACGCCATCTTCGCCGGATTCCTGCCGACACCGGCGACACCGGGCCCGCACCCCCGGCTGTTCGCCGCGCGCTTCGCGGGCAGCGAGACCACCGCCGAGCGCACCTTCGTCTTCGATGAGCCCGATCTGGTCTCCGCGCTGGCCGCGCGCGGTTATCACACGGCCTGCATCGGCGGCGTCGGCTTCTTCAACAAGCAGGGCGCGCTCGGCAGCGTCCTGCCGGGGCTGTTCGCCGAGAGCCATTGGGAACCGGAGTTCTCCGTCGCCTCGCCAACCTCCTTCGAGGCGCAGGTGGACTGCGCCGAACAGGTGATAGCGGGCTTGCCTCTCGAGCGGCGACTGTTCCTTTTCGTCAACGCCTCCGCGCTGCATCAGCCGAACTGGTTCCACCTGCCCGGCGCGACCCGCGAGGCGGGCGACAGCCGCGCCACCCACGCGGCGGCACTGGAATACATCGACAAGCACGTCGGCCGACTGTTCGACGTGATGCGTTCGCGCCGACGGTGTTTCGCCATCGTGTGTTCCGATCATGGCACGGCGTACGGCGACGACGGCTTCACCGGGCACCGGCTCGGGCACGAATCGGTATGGACCGTCCCCTACGGACATTTCTTCCTGGAGCCACCCGCATGACCCGCACGATCACCTTGCCCCGGCCGTATCAGAACTACGTCTACGCCTATCCGCACAAGACCGCCTATCGCCCGCTCGCTCCGCGACCCGCGCTCACCGACCTCTGGGCCGGACAGTCGCGGCGAGCGCTCTCGCTGTATCTGCACATCCCGTTCTGCGAGGTGCGCTGCGGTTTCTGCAATCTGTTCACCCGCGTCGGCGCGCCCGACGGCCTCACCGGTCGCTACCTCGACGCGCTCACCCGCCAAGCCGAGGCCGTTCGTGCGGCACTGGGGGATGCGGAGACACCACGTTTCGCCACCGCGGCGATCGGCGGCGGCACGCCCACCTTCCTCGAAGCGGGAGAGCTGACCCGGCTGTGCGACATCGCCGAAAACATCATGGGCGCCGACCTGCGCGCGATCCCGCTCTCGGTGGAGGCCTCGCCGAGCACCGCGACCGCCGACCGCCTCGCGGTCCTGGCCGGACGCGGGACGACCCGGCTGAGTCTCGGTGTGCAGAGTTTCGTCGAGGAGGAGGCACGCGCCGCCGTTCGGCCGCAGCGCCGCGCCGATGTCGAGGCTGCGCTCGGCCGAATCCGGGACACCGCGATCCCGGTGCTGAACATCGACCTCATCTACGGCATCGACGGTCAGACCGCCGCGACCTGGCGCGAATCGCTCGACGCCGCACTGGCGTGGCGCCCCGAGGAGATCTACCTCTATCCGCTCTACGTCCGCCCGCTGACCGGGCTCGGACGGCACACCGATCCCGCTGTCGCCGAACGTGATTGGGACGAACAGCGGCTACGACGCTATGCCGAGGGCCGCGACCACCTGCTGGCGGAGGGCTACGAGCAGGTCTCCATGCGTATGTTCCGCCGTGTCGACGCACCGCCGCAAGGGCCGGACGACTACGCCTGCCAGACCGACGGCATGATCGGCCTCGGCTGCGGAGCGCGCTCCTACACCTCCGGCACGCACTACTCCTTCGATTACGCCGTCGGCCCGCGCGAAGTGCGCGCGATCATCGACACCTATGTGGCAACAACGGATTTCACCCATGCCGCCTATGGACGAGTGATCGACGGCGACGAGTCCGAGCGCCGCTACCTGCTGCAATCGCTGCTCCAAGCCGAGGGGTTCGCGGTGGCCGACTACCGGCTGCGCTTCGGCCGCGAGCCATACGACAGCTTCGCGTCCGAACTGGACATGCTCGCCGAGCGGGGCTGGCTAGCAGACCCACGATCGGGCCACTTGCGGCTGACCGCAACGGGTTTGGCCTACTCCGACGCCATCGGCCCCGAGTTCTTCTCCCCGGCGGTGCGCGCCGCCATGGCCGCCTACGAACATCGGTGAGGCGCAGTGGATCTCACCATTCTCTACCGCGGACCGCTGGCCTCCTGCGACTACGACTGTCCGTACTGCCCTTTCGCCAAACGCCGCGACTCGACCGCCCAGCTCCGCGCCGACCGCGCCGCCCTCGAACGATTCACCCGGTGGGCGTGCGCGCAGACCGACGACCGCCTCTCGATTCTGTTCACCCCGTGGGGCGAAGGGCTCGTGCGGTCCTGGTACCGCCGCGTCATGGTCGAACTGTCGCACCAGCCGCACATCGACCGCGTCGCCATCCAGACCAACCTGAGCTGCCGCACCGAATGGCTCGCCGACGCGGACCTCGATACCGTCGCCCTCTGGTGCACCTACCACCCCGGCCAGACCCCCTACGACCGCTTTCTCGACAAGACCGCGCGGTTGACAAAGGCGGGCGTCCGTTTCAGCGTCGGAATCGTCGGACTACCAGAACATCTCGAACAAGCTCGCCGCCTGCGCGCCGACCTGCCCGAGCACGTCTACCTCTGGGTCAATGCCGCCGAAGGCCACACCTACACCGATGCCGCCGCGGCCGACTGGACCGCTCTCGATCCCCTCTTTCCGTTCAGTCGCCATCCCCACGTCTCGGCCGGCCTCCCGTGCCGCACCGGTTCCTCGGTCCTCTCGGTGAACGGCGACGGCGACGTCCGCCGTTGCCATTTCGTCCCGGCCACCCTGGGCAACCTCTACGACGGCTCCTACCGAACCGCCCTCGCTCCCCGGCCCTGTCCACGCACCGAATGCGACTGCCACATCGGCTACGTCCACCTGGAAACTTTGCCGCTCTACGACGTGTTCGCGGGCGGAGTGCTGGAACGAATCCCTGTTCGGCCCATCCGCGTCGAAACCTCGCTGGGCCTTCCGGCGATCCCCGGGCACACCTCGATTCCCACTGGTCGATGATCGTGAGCGGGCGCTCAGCCCTCGCCCGAGAGGCGCTGCCGGAGGGTCGCCGCGCGAAGCGTGAGGTGATTGCGCTCCGCGAGGTTCTGCGCCTGTGCCGCCGCCTCCACGTAAAGCTTTGCCGCCGTGGCGATGTCGCCTGCTTGCTCATGGAGGTAAGCGGCGGAAGCGGTGTACCGCGGAAGCCTCGGGTCGAGGTCGGCGAGCGCGGCGAGCCCGGCGCGCGGTCCGTCCGCCTCGCCGACGGCGACAGCGCGGTTGAGCCGCACCACCGGACTGTCGGTGAGACGGACGAGCTCGTCGTACCACTCGACGATCTGCACCCAGTCGGTCTCCTCGGCCGTCTGCGCGTCGGCGTGCAGCGCGGCGATCGCGGCCTGCGCCTGGTATTCCCCGAGCCGGTCGCGGGCCAGTGCCGCCTGGAGTATCACAACGCCTTCGGCGATCAGATCGCGCCGCCAGAGGCCGCGGTCCTGCTCCGCCAGTGGCACGAGGCTGCCGTCGGCGCGCGTCCTGGCCTGCCGTCTCGCGTGGTGCAGCAGGAACAGCGCGAGCAATCCCGCGACCTCCGGATCGCCCGTGGTCGCCGCGAGCTGCCTGGCCAGCCGGATGGCCTCCGAGGCGAGGTCGACATCGCCGCTGTACCCCTCGTTGAACACCAGGTACAAGACCCGGAGCACAGTGCGCAGGTCACCGGGACGATCCAGCCGGACCTCGCTCACGGTGCGCTTGGCCCGGCTGATCCGCTGGGCCATCGTCGCTTCCGGAACGAGGTACGCCTGCGCGATCTGGCGGGTGGTCAGGCCGCCGACGGCGCGCAAGGTCAGTGCGACGGCCGACGCGGGGGTGAGGCTCGGGTGCGCGCACAGGAAGTAGAGCCGCAACGTTTCGTCAACGGTTGCGGTCGGTCCCGGCGGCGGCTCCTCGGAGACCCGCAGCTCACGGCGCCGCCGCGCGGTGTCGGAGCGGGCGAGATCGAGGAAGCAGCGCCACGCCGTGGTGACCAGCCAGCCCTTGGGATCTTCGGGGCGCCGGTTCGGCCACGTCTCGACGGCACGGACCAGTGCCTCCTGGACGGCGTCCTCGGCGGTCGCGAAATCCGCCCCGCGGTGGACGAGAGCCGCCAAGACGCCCGGAATCAGGTCTCGCAGCTCGGCCTCGTCCACCGCGTCGGCGCCCATCACTCGGTGACGGTCGGCGGAGCGGTCAGGAACGGCCGAACCTCGAGCCACTCGTGGATCGGCTTGCCGCCCGCGCCCGGCGCCGCGGACAACTCGCCCGCCAGCTCGACGGCGCGCTCGTAGGAGTCGACGTCGATGATCATCCAGCCCGCGATCAGGTCCTTGGTCTCCGCGAACGGGCCGTCGGTCACCGGCGGCTTGCCCTCGCCGTCGTAGCGGACCCACGCGCCCTCCGGTGCCAGGGCCTGACCGTCCACGTACTCGCCGCTTTCCTCCAGGCGGGCCGCGAAGTCGTTCATGTACTTCAGGTGCGCTTCGATCTCGGCGGGCGTCCACCGATCCATCGGCACGTCGTTGACGGCCGCCGGGGCGCCTCGGTAGTGCTTGAGGAGCAGGTATTTGGCCATGAGATTCTCCCTTCGGACTTGCGACCCTAGTTGGTCGCTTACCCCTGGGACGGAACTGTCACGGCGTTCTCGACATCCGCCGCGGAACTTTTTTCGCACTCGCTGTACGGCACCCGAATCGACCAGCTCGACGACGGGCTTGACCTTGCCCCTGGGTCAAGGTTCGACGATGCTTCGCATGAACGCACTCCACACCGTCGAAGCCCAGATCCGCGAACAGATCGCGTCCTACTGCGAATCCAACAACATCCCCGGTTTCGTCACCGGCGTCTATCACGCGGGCGAGCAGATCGTTGTCGCGCACGGCACCGCGAACGTCGCTACCGGCGCGCCGATGCTCGCGGACACCGGATTCCTTTTCGGCTCCGTCACCAAGGTCCTGACGACCACATTGGTCCTTCAGCAGGTCGAGCGCGGCCTCCTCGACCTCGACGTGCCGGTGGTGAAGTACCTACCGGAATTCGCACTGACCGTTCCCGGTGCGACGGACAAAATCCTGGTGCGGCACCTCATCTCGCACACCAACGGCATCGACGCCGACCTGTACTTTCCCGATGCCAAGGGGCGCGACGCACTGAAGACCTACGTCGAGGGCCTCGCGACCAACGGCGGCACCCTGTTCGAACCCGGCGAACAGCTCAGCTACTCCAACGGCGGCATGATCGTCGCGGGCCGCCTCCTCGAAGTGATCACCGGGCTGTCCTTCCCCGACCTGCTCGCGCGCGACATCTACGGACCCGTCGGCATGAAGGACTCCAGCACCTCGGCCGAACAGGCCATTCTGCGCAGCACCGCTGTCGGCCACTTCAACGACCTCGAGACCATGGCGGCCGCGCCCACCCGCATGTTCACGCTGCCCGAAACCTGGGGACCGGCGGGCGGCACACCGATCGGCACCATCGCCGACCTGCTCGCCTTCGGACGCACCCACCTCGCGGGCGGTGTGTCGCCCACCGGCGCACGCGTCCTCTCCACCGAGTCGACCGCGCTGATGCGGCAAGTCGCCTACGACATGGACAGCCCGAACGTCCCGCCGATCGGGCTGGGCTGGGTGCTGTATCCGTTCGGCGACACGACCGTCCTCGCCATGTCGGGCGCGTCGCCGGGCGGCGTGTCCCTCCTGTGCGTCGTGCCCGAACACGACTTGGTCTTCACCGCCTTCGGCAACACACCCGGGGCGATCATGTTGCAGGACCAACTGCTCCAGTGGCTCCTGCGCGAGTACCTCCGCGTCCAGATCCCCACTCTGATCACCGAATTCGCGCAGGACGTCGACCTGACGCCGTATGCGGGCACCTACCGCTCCGATCAGCTCCGCATCGACGTCGACATCGTCGACGGTCAGCTCGAGGAACGGGTCACCTACGAACCGTCCGACGCCTCGCAGGAGCGCATCTTCACCGAGTTCACCGGCGGTGCGACCTCCGCACCTCCGCAGCGCTACGTGCCGATCCGGCCCGGCCTCTTCGCGCCCGCCGGATATCCGCTGGAGGCGTTCGACGGATACCTGCGGCTGCTGCTCGTCTCCTACCACGACGTCCGCGACGGTCGAACGCGCTTCCGCAACGCGGGCGGCCGCCTGACCCGGCGGGCCTGACGGATTCGAAGGACCTGGAAGGATGTCGACCATGCTCACGATCGGCCAGCTCGCGGACTACGCCGGAGTGACCATCAAAGCCATCCGCCACTATCACGAGCGCGGTCTGCTCGCCGAGCCCGACCGCGACTCGTCCGGCTATCGTCGCTACACCGCTCGAGACGCCATCACCCTCGTCAAGATCAGGACACTGGCCAGCGCGGGCGTCCCGCTCGCGCACATCAAAGACCTCCTCGATGCCGACCCGGACGCGCTGACGGCAGCCATCACCGAAATCGACCGCGACCTCCGAGACCGCATGGCGCAGCTGCGGCGAACCCGCGAGCAACTCGCCCAGTTGCGCGGCGGCGACCGGCTTTTCGTCTCCCCGGAAGTCGCCGACCTGCTCGACGAGCTGCGCGAACTCGGCGTCAGCGAACGGCAGCTGGGTCTGGAACGCGACGGCTGGATCCTCATGCAAACAGCCTCGCCCGCGGACGCCGCCGCGTGGATCGCCGAAAAGCGCGAGCTCCTCACCGATCCCGAACTGCGCGCCCTCTACCTCGAACACGACGCCGCCTTCGACTGGTCGCCGAACGATCCCCGCCTCCCCGCCCTCGCGGACCGCACCAGGAACTGGTACGTCGACCACCACAGCCCCTCCGAGACCATCCACAACCCGACCGTCGCCCGGTTGGCCGCGCTGTCGCGAGCCGGAGTCTCGTCCCCGGCGTGGAATCGGCTCGCCCAGCTGGTGAAAGGCCGGGCGCTCTAGTCGTCGAGGTGGAGGCGTTCGCGGTGCTGGACTGAGGATCAGGGACGGGTGGTCGGCCCGCTCGGCTCATGGTCGATACCGCTGTGCGAGCCGGATCGCACGTGCGCGCGCATCCCCTGCGGGCCGAACAGAATGAGGAGTTCGACCACCCCGCCGTCGGCACTGCCCAGCCAATGCGGCAGCGACGTGTCGAATTCGGCTGCCTCGCCGGCCGGTAGCGTCAGGTCGCGCTCGCCGAGCACCAGCCGCAGGCGACCGTTGAGCACGTACAGCCACTCGTAGCCTTCGTGCGTCTGCGGTGTCGGTTCCAGCGGTTTCGGCCGGGCGGGGATGATCATCTTGAACGCCTGGATGCCGCCCGGCCGCCGGGACAGCGGAATGAAGGTCATCCCGAACCGCCGGATCGGCTTCAGGTGGATTCGCGGGTCGCCGGTGCGCGGTGCGCCGACCAAGTCGTCCAGCGGAATGTCGTAGGTGCGGGCCAGCGGCAGCAGCAATTCCAGTGTCGCCCTCCGCTGCCCGCTCTCCAGTCGCGACAGGGTGCTCTCCGAAACCCCCGTCGTGGCGGCGAGATCCGCCAGGGTGATGCCGCGGTCGCGGCGCAGCGCACGGAGCCGGGGCCCCACCGCGTCGAGCACGTCTTCCGTATCGCGGTCCACGCGCTAATCTTGCCGGAACCGCAAGGAGGCGTGCCAGATCCTGGTCGGCCCGGTGAGACTCGTGGCGTCCCGACAGAAGGAGCCACGATGAGCACCACCGATGCGGTCACATTCAGGGACGGCGTCTGCGCGACCCGAACGGCAACCAGCGATCCGAAGCCGAATTACCCTCTTGCCGAGACTATTTCGGGGCCCGCGCGGACCGTGGCGGCCGCCGTACTCGCCCTCCTGCTCACGATCGGCACCGCGGCGTGCGCCGCACCGGCCGCCGACGATGTCCCCGCCTACGCCGCCGTCACCCAGGACGACCCGCGGTTCACCAGCACCTTCCGGCACGCATTCGCCGACGTCGACGGCGTCCGGATGCACTACGTGACCGGCGGAAGCGGCCCGCCGGTGGTGCTGATCCACGGCTGGCCGCAGACCTGGTTCGGCTGGTGGCCGATCATGCCCGCGCTCGCCGAGCACTACACCGTCTATGCCGTCGACCTTCCCGGCTTGGGCGACAGCACCGGCTCCCCAACCGGTTACGACAAGGCCACCCTCGCGCGGTACGTGCACACCCTGATCGCCGAGCAGCTCGGCGTGCGTGACGCCCGGGTGATCGGGCACGACTTCGGCGCCGCCGTGGCTTTCCAGTACGCGGCCCAGTTCCCCACCGACACAGCGCGCCTCGGCTACCTCGACCTCCCGCTCCCCGGTCCCGGAATAGACGCGGCGACATATCGAACACTGAGCTGGCACATCGCCTTGCACTCCCAGCGCCGGGTCCCCGAGGCGGTGGTCGGCGACGACGTCCGCGAGTACCTAGCCCTGTTCTACCCCCAAGTCTCCTACGGCGGAACGGCTTTCGGCGGCACCTCGGACCGATCCCCGTTCACCGACACCGAGATCGACGAGTACGCGCGCACCTACCGCCGACCCGAGGTCCTGTCGGGCGGCTTCGAGCTCTACCGCGCCCTCGACGAGGACGTCCGCGACACCACCGCGGCCGCACCGGTCAACACTCCGACCCTGCTCATGACCGCCCAAGGCCAACTCGACCCGGTCCGCGCCACCGCGGCCCCGCGCATCACCAACATCGTCCGCGCGGTGGACGTTCCGAACGCGGGACACTGGCTGGTCGAGGAGAACCCCCAATTCGTCACCGCGGAACTGCTGCGCTTCCTCGACGGGTGACGTCGGTTCGCACGTGCCGATGTGGACCGTGCCCTCGAACTTTCACCGGCACTTCGCCGCGCGGAGTCCTGGCCGACGGCGCCGGCCATCGCGTCTTCACGGGCGATCCGGCCGGTGCGGTCGAGGACGCCACGGCCGTCATGAGCACCGTCGCCGCTGCCGCCCTGTCGACCCGTCGGATACGAAGCGATAGACCGGCACGTCGGCGAATTTCGTCTCAGCCGCGTGCCATGTCCACGAATCGGCTCAGGTGCAGCTGGTGGGCGACGGTGATCGTGGCGGTCGGACCGTTACGGTGCTTGCCGAGGATCAGGTCGGCCTCGCCGCCGCGCGGGTCGTCGCGTTCGAATGCGTCGGGCCGGTGCAACAGGATGACCATATCCGCGTCCTGCTCGAGACTGTTATGCGAGGTTATTCCGTTGGCCACATAATTATGCGTGTCGGGGACGGTACCGTCGTAGACGTCTTGTTCACCGAGGCTGGTGATTTCGACGATCTTGTCCCAGAACACGTCGTTGGTCGCGAACATTTCGATGTCGGCGTCGTCGAGGACGGCGGCTACACGAGCTAGTTTCGCGCGCCCAGGAGCGTGCTTCCACTTGGATGCGCAGAACCTGGAACCGAGTGCGGCGCCGAATTCCTTGTGGGTCATCTGCCTTGTCCTCAGCAGATCGCTAACCTTGGTCCAGACTTCCTTCGGGACAGTGTCAGAGCCTGGCCGAGGAGCAATGGACTCGAGTTGCCGGAGGAGTTCACGTGCAGACTCGCCCCGGGCTCCGTTGACATTGACGTCGCGCAGGAATCGCGTCTGGTTCTCAACGCGATCGATAGTCACGTGCCAGCATGGCCGATACCCGGACTTCTGAACACGAGCGATGCGAGCGTGAATCCCGAGGCGCAGCAGAAGCTGTCCGACATCGTCGGCAAGGCGTCGACTAGTGGATGCGTAGTACACACGGCCCATGTGTGCCTTCTCGTCCCAGCGTACCGAGCCATCGGTTGCCCACAGATGATGCAGAAAAAGCGCGATTTGATCGTTCGGCAAGGCGAAAACAGCCTGCGGAATGAACTTCTCGTAGCTGCGCAGGCCGAAGAGCCCCAGCTCGTCGAGCCACGCCGCGATTGGGTTTCGCTTGCCATGCGTCAGTCGGTAGGGCGCGGGCAGGCGCAGGGTGGTCACCCGCGCCGCCGCGTACTCGTCGCGCACCGCTGCCACACCGAAGTGCTCGGCCGCCGTCGTGACCGCGGCGAGGTTCTCCTCGTCGATGCTCGCGTAGCGGATCGGCTGACGCTTCACACAAGAGCCGTCACCGATCATGTGGGCAAGCAGGATCACCTCCGCATCGGCCATGCGAGTGGTATGCACCGGTTCGGGGACCTGCCGCGGTGTTGCCAGGCGGTCGCCGATGGTCAGCTTCTCCAACGGGATCCAGCCGTCCACCGTCAGGAACGGGTGGTTGCCGGTCGCTTCCACTTCGCGGCCGGATGCGAGCCGCAGCTTGAAGACTTCCTTGCGTCCGCTGGGGAACACCTTCACCATCGGACGCGCGACCATCCGCATTCGTTCGTCCAGCGACCACACCAGGGGTTGCTCACCACTGGCGAGCAGCTCACCGAGCGTGGTCTCGCCGCCGTTGTCGGCGCGCAGGATCCGCGTCGAGGCGGGCATACAGCCCGACTCGCGGAGGTCGGACACCATGGGCCGCTTGTCGGTTCGCTGTTCGGGACCGCGGTTCAGCTGACTGATGGCGACCACCGGTACTTCGAGTTCCTTGGCGAGCAGCTTGAGGTTTCGGGAGAAGTCCGAGACTTCCTGCTGGCGGGATTCGACCTTCTTGCCGGAGGTCATCAGCTGGAGGTAGTCCACCACAACGAGTTTGAGGTCGTGGCGCTGCTTGAGGCGACGCGCCTTCGCGCGGATCTCCATCATGGTCAGGTTGGGCGAGTCGTCGACGAACAGCGGGGCCTCACTGATCTCGCTCATCCGCCGAGCCAGCTTGGTCCAGTCGTCGTCGCTCATCCGCCCCGACCGCATATCACCGAGCTTGATCTTCGCCTCCGCGGAAAGCAGACGCATGACGATCTCGGTCCTGCTCATCTCGAGCGAGAAGATGACGCTGGCAAGCCCATGCTTGATCGAGCAACTCCGCATGAAATCCATGCCGAGGGTCGAATTGTGGGTCGGCACTCCCGATCGCCCAGCGAGGTAGAGGTGCTGGGCGTTGTCGACCTCGACGCACCGCACGGGGACGCTGTCGATCTTGCGGACGTCGACGATGCGGCGTGGCGCTGAACGGGCCGTGCCGCTCACGGCGTGGTTGAGGTCACCCGTGAGGTCGCGCAAGGTGTGGGCGATCTCGCCGGTGGTGCGGATCGCGACCGGGCTGGCTACGTCCAATGCCGATCGGGTCACCCATTGGTGCGATTCATCCGCGACGACAACTGTTCCGTCGGAGAACTCGACCTCGTAGCAAGGCCGATCGGTGAGGACGTCGGTGGCAGCAAGGACGCGGGTGGGGCGCCCTTCGGCATCGAGGAGTTCGTCGCCGACCTGAACTTCGCCCATGGTGGTCCAGCCGCCGGGGGTCGGTAGCGGGGTGTCGAGGGCGAGCGCCTTTCCGACACCGGGTCGCGCCGCGACGATGATCATCTGGCCCGGGTGCAGGCCGTTGGTGATCTCGTCGAGTTCGGTGAAGCCGGTGGGGACGCCGAGGGAGATGCCGCCGCGGGAGGCGATGGAGTCGATTTCGTCCATCGTGGGCTGCAGGAGTTCCTCGAGGGGGAGGAAGTCCTCGGTGGTGCGGCGTTCGGTGACCTCGTAGACCTCGGCCTGGGCGCGGTCGACGACCTCGGCGATGTCTTGGCCGTCGGCGCCCGCGTAGCCGTACTGGACGATGCGGGTGCCCGCCTCGACGAGGCGGCGCAGAATGGCCTTCTCGGCGACGATTTCGGCGTAGTAGCCAGCGTTGGCCGCGGTGGGGACGGTCTGGGTGAGGGTGACCAGGTACGGCGGGCCGCCGATGCGCTTGAGTTCGCCGCGGCGGTCGAGGCCCGCGGCGACGGTGACGGGGTCGGCGGGTTCGCCGCGGCCGTAGAGATCGAGGATGGTGTCGTAGATCGCCTGGTGCGCGGGGCGGTAGAAGTCGCCGGGCCGAATGACTTCGACGACGTCGGCGATGGCGTCCTTGCTCAGCAGCATGCCGCCGAGGACGGACTGCTCGGCGGCCATGTCGTGCGGCGGCTGGCGGCCGAAGTCTTCGCCGGGAGGTTCGGGCGGGAAGTCGGTGTGCCCGCGGTCATCGGTGGTCGTCACCAGACTCGACCGTCCTCTCTACCCCACGATCGGATTTCACCGTATCGATGACTCGTTCTTACTCCGGGCCTCTGACACGTTTGCCTCGGCCACGGACGCGTGTGCCACAGCCCCGTCGATCGGTTCCAGCAACTCTCGCGACAGCTCGAATTCGCGCCATTCCGTGCGGCCCGATCCGGGCAATGCGACGAACCTAGGCGACTCGGTGGGGCGTCGCCAAACCGAGCTGTGCACACAACTGTGGATAAGTTGGGGACTGTTTACCAAACCGTGTGCACCCCCTGTGTACAACTTGGGGAAAACCCAGGTCACTCCGGCGAAAGGCGCTGATGGATGCGCGTTTCCGCATCCATCCACGTGTGGATAGATCTCATCTCGGCGTGTCGCTCGAGATGAACAGCCGGGCGTGTTGGGTAAACAGCGCGTGTGCACGCTATGAGCTGAGTCACATTGCGATCGGTCGGTTTGCCCAGTAATCCACAGGCCGAATAACCGGAGGTGAAGCGCGATGGCCGACGCGAGCCGGTGGTGTCCCACTTCACTGCCTTACGTTCCAGCAAATAACTGGCTAATAAAGAAGGAGGCGCGAAGGGGCAGGCCGAAGACCACCCCCGTGCGATCACAGGGGTGGTCTTCGACGTGAATACGCGAACCGCCCGAGAGCGGTGCGGACTCAGCTCGCCGCGGCGA
Source organism: Nocardia amikacinitolerans (assembly GCF_900215415.1). Taxonomy (NCBI): domain Bacteria; kingdom Bacillati; phylum Actinomycetota; class Actinomycetes; order Mycobacteriales; family Nocardiaceae; genus Nocardia; species Nocardia amikacinitolerans. The sequence goes on from NZ_OBEG01000004.1 coordinate 494,643, forward strand.
CCTGCAGGTCGAACTTGGCGACCACGTCCGGGTGCAGGTGCACCACGATGCCGTGCTTGCCGGTCGACTTGATGTGCGCCTTCGGCAGCTCGATGCTGCGCTTGTCGACCACGGGGCCGCCTGCGGTCTTGATGGCCGCGGCGACGTCCGCCTGGGTCACCGAGCCGAACAGCTTGCCGGTGCCCGCGGTCTTCACGCTCAGCGAGACCGACTCCAGGCCCTCGATGGCCTGCTTCAGCTCGTTGGCGTGGTCCAGGTCGCGAACCCGGCGGGCGTCCTGCGCCCGGCGGATGCCCTCGACCTGCTTCTGCGCGCCACGGCTGGCGACGATGGCCAGGCCGCGCGGCAGCAGGTAGTTGCGGCCGTAGCCGTCCTTGACCTCAACGGTGTCGCCGGGGGCACCGAGGTTGTCCACATCAGCGGTCAGAATCAACTTCATTTGCGTGCCTCCCTTACTCAGCGAGCCGTCGACACGTAGGGCAGCAGGGCCACCTCACGCGAGTTCTTCACGGCAACGGCGATGTCGCGCTGGTGCTGCACGCAGTTGCCGGTCACCCGGCGGGCGCGGATCTTGCCGCGGTCGCTGACGTACTTGCGCAGCAGCGTCGTGTCCTTGTAGTCGATCGAAACGGTGCCGGACTTGGCTTCCTTGCAGAAAGCGCAAGCCTTCTTCTTCAGCACCTTTTCGCGCGCGGGCGCTTTGGGCATGGTCTCTTACTCCAAAATTATTGTGGCCCAAGTGATGCGGGCCTATGAAAGCCGTCTCAGAACGGCGGTTCGTCATCCATGCGGCTGTTGCCCCCGAAGGAACCTGCCGCGGGCGCGCTGCCCCAGGGGTCGTCCTCGGCGCCGCCGGAACGACCGCCGCCACCACCGCTGCTGCTGCTGCCGGAGGAGGCGTAGCCACCGCCACCGCCACCACCGAAGCCGCCGCCCCCACCGCCGCCGCGGCTGGCCTTGTTGACCTTCGCCGTCGCGTAGCGGAGCGAGGGGCCGACCTCGTCGACCTCGAGCTCGACGACCGTGCGCTTCTCACCCTCGCGGGTTTCGTAGGAGCGCTGCTTGAGCCGTCCGCTCACGATGACGCGAGCGCCTCGGGTCAGGCTTTCGGCGACATTTTCCGCGGCTTCGCGCCAGATGTTGCAGCGCAGGAAAAGCGCTTCGCCGTCTTTCCATTCATTGGTATTACGGTCGAACACGCGGGGGGTGGACGCGACGGTGAAGTTCGCCACCGCCTGCCCCGCGGGCGTGAAACGCAGTTCGGGGTCGGCCGTCAAGTTTCCGATGACGGTGATGACCGTGTCGCCTGCTGCCATGGGTTCCTCCTGCTCGGTGTGCAGTCCGCATGCACTCGCTTCGTTGCGCTAGAGCCTAGAGACAGGCACCGACGCAGACGAGTGCGGTCGAACTACTTGTCGTGGCGCAGAACCTTGGTGCGCAGCACCGACTCGTTGAGCCCCAGCTGGCGGTCGAGCTCGCTCACCGTGGCCGGGGTCGCGGTCAGATCGACCACCGCGTAGATGCCCTCGGCCTGCTTGCGGATCTCGTAGGCGAGCCGACGACGGCCCCAGATGTCGACCTTGTCGATCTTGCCGCCTTCGGTCTTGACGACGCTCAGCATGTTGTCCAGCGACGGACCAACAGTGCGCTCGTCCAGGCTCGGATCGAGGATGACCATCACTTCGTAATGACGCACGGACCAATCACCTCCTGTGGACTCAGAAACGGCCACGGACGGTCCGTGGCAGGAGGGTTCGTTGCGTCAGCAACCCGACAAGGCTACATGAGGGGGGCGGGTTTACCTGCCCAGGGGGTGGTGGGGGCAGGTGTGCCTGTCCATACGGTGGTTCTCCGGGGGCGTGCCTGCAATGGGAGAACGCGGTCTGCTTGTGTGGCGTCTCGGCATAAGGGCACCTGTCGGGGGCGGGTGTGCCTTGCCCAGGGGTGGTTCTCCGGGGGCGTGCCCGCCAACGGGAAAGCACGGTGTGCTCGTGGGGTGTGCCCGCCCAAGGGGGCGGGTGTACCTGCCCATGGCATGGGTTCGGGACCTAAGGTGGTCAGCATGTCGACCGGATCCGCCGCTACCGAGGTGCGGGTCCGGCGCGCGTCGCGCGGGGGTGCGCTCGCTGCCGTGATCGTCCTGCTGTGCGGGCTGACGTTGGCGCTGGCCTACGCGAACAAAGCCCGGTGCGCGGGCGCGCCGTTCTACGAGAACGGACGAAGCACGGTCTTCGACGTGATCAAGGATTCGGACGTCTGCTATTCCGACATCCAGTTCCTGTGGCTGGGCCGCGACATCGATCGGCACGTCTTCCCCTACGTGGACGGCGGCATCACCGACGACGGACTGCTCACCGGCGGCGCCGTCGAGTATCCGGTGCTCAGCGGCACGCTCATGTGGGTCGGCGCGATCGGCGCGGAGACCGACGCCGACTTCCTGCGTCTGTCCGCGTTGTTGCTCGCGCCGTTCGCGCTGCTCACCGCCTGGTTCCTGGCCCGGCTCGCCGGCCGCGCCGCGCTGCTGTGGGCGATCGGTCCGCCGCTGGTGCTCTACGCCTTCCACAACTGGGAGCTGCCGGTGGTCTGTACGGCGGTCGCGGCCGTCTACGTGGTCACCATGGCGACCAGGTATTCGCTGCGCACCCGCGCCGTGCTGGCCGCGGTGCTGCTCGGGCTCGGCTTCTGTTTGAAGCTGTATCCGGGAATCTTCGTGCTGCCGTTGATGATCTATGTGCTGACCGGCGGCGCCGAGCGCGATCCCGACGACGATTCCGGTCTCGACTGGCGCGGCGCGCTGGCTACCGCGGGCGCGGCCATCGGCACCGTCGTCGCGGTGAACCTGCCGTTCGCTCTGATCGGATACGAGGGCTGGCGGGCGTCGATCACCTTCCAGCAGCTGCGCCAAGCCGACATCACCACCAACTCCATCTGGTACTGGGGACATCACCTGCTGTACGGCCGCGAGACCGAGACCAGCCAGTCCTGGCACGACGGCGTCTCCATCGCCTCGCCGGTCCTGATCCTCGCCGCGTTCGTGCTCGCGGTCTGGCTGGGCTGGAAGCGTTATCGAGCGACCGGTGTCTTCCCGTGGGTCGGCGTCAGCGGCGCGATGCTGTGTGGATTCCTGGTTTTCCACAAGGTCCATTCACCGCAGTACACGCTGTGGCTGATCCCGTTTCTGGTGTTGCTCGCGGTCCCGTGGCAGGTGATCGGCGCGTATCTGCTCGCCGACGCGGCCATCGGTATCGGCGTGTTCCGCTACTTCTACGCCATGGGCTCCGGCGCGCCGTTCGAGATCCAGGAAGCCATCGTCCAGTTCGGCGTGTGGGGGCGCGCGATCCTGCTCGTCGCACTGTTCTTCCTGTTCATCAGGGCCGATCCGCGCGGATCGGACGCGAAGACCGCGCGGACTACGCCGGACCGAGGGGACTTGGTCGCCGCCTGAACCCGAACCGCACACCCAACCCAACCCCGAGGCACATGCTCAGATGGACGTTGCCTACTTGTGCGGAGGCGGTGCACAGGCAGACCACGTCTTTCCGTCGGCAGGCACTCACCCAGAGAACGACCCCGGGCAGGTGGCAGGTGCACTTGTGAGTCGACGGCGCACTAGCAGACCGTGCTCCCCAACTGGTGTTCTTGTGCGGAGACGGCGCACGAGCGGACCGTGTCTTTTCCGTTGGCAGGCATTCGCCCGGAGAACCACCGTTGGGCAGGCACACCGGCCCCTGTCTTTTCCGTTGGCAGGCACGCTCCCAGAGAACCCCCTCTGGGCAAGCGCACCCGCCCACGGCAAACTTGCCCGCATGCTGCATATGCGGATCATGTCTCCGGCGGCGCTGACCGACGACGTGCTCGACATCCTCGACCGGGACACCGCGGTGAGCGGGCTGGCCGTGATGCGCGGTGCCTCGCTGCGACCGCCCGGTGATCTGGTGCTCGTGGACGTCGCGCGGGAAGCGGGCAACGACATCGTCGACAAGTTGCGCGCCCTCGGCGTGCACAAGCACGGAAGCATCGAGTTCGACCAGGTGCGAACGTGGCTGTCGCGCAGCGGTTTCGACGCCGAAGTGCGCACGCCGGGCAGTAGCGCGGACGCGGTCGTGTGGGCTGACGTCGCGCAGCGCTCGTACGAGGAAACCGAGCTGAACTGGACCTATCTGAGTTTCATGACGATGGCGACGGTGATCGCCGCCATCGCGATCGTGCTGGATTCGCAGATCCTGGTCATCGGCGCCATGGTGCTCGGCCCGGAGTTCGGGGCCATCGCCGCGCTCGGCGTCGCGCTGGTGCGCCGCCGTTTCGTGCTGCTCGGCCTCGCGGTGCGCACGTTGTTCCTCGGTTTCGCGGCGGCCATCGTCGTGACGTTCATTTTGGTGCTGATCGGACGCGGGCTCGGTTGGATCACCATCGAGGATGTGACCGGTCCGCGGCCGGGCACGGCGTTCATCTACACGCCGGACAAGTGGTCGTTCATCGTCGCGGTGATCGCTGCTGCCGCCGGAGTGCTCGCACTGACCTCGTCGAAGGCGTCCGGTCTCGCCGGTGTCTTCATCTCGGTGACGACGGTGCCCGCCGCCGGAAACATCGCGCTCGGTGTGGCTTTCGGTGTCGGCGAGGCGATCTGGGGGAGCACCTTGCAGCTGCTGGTCAACCTCTCCGGCATGGCGTTGGCGGGATGGGCGACGCTGGCGTTCCAGCAGGCCGTGTGGTCGCGCGTTTCGGTGCGGCGGGCAAGGGCGATGAGCAGGCCGCGCCGGATGCTGTAGCCGTCACTTGCTCGCGCTGCTCCACTGCATTCCCCAGCGGTAGGCCTCGTCGATGTGCCGCTGGGTTCCGTTGATGTACTGCACTTCTCGGTGCACGGTGATCCCGCGGCCGTTGTTCTGGAGCAGGGCGATGGCGCAGGAGCGTGCGCCGTCGACCGGGGAGTCGAGGCGCATTTCCACCTGCGGTCCGGTGCTCGGGTAGAGGGTGACGACACCGTCGGCGGCCGCCCAGTTCGGCACGCCCTCGTAGATGAAGGCGAAAATCAGGATGCGCTTGAACAATTCGGGCCGGGCGAGATCGATGTGCATGTTCTCGCCCGACGTGACGGCGCCGCTGCGGTCGTCGCCGTCGAGCTGGATGTACGGCTCGCCCGCCAGCGAGCCGAAGTTCTCGCCGACCGCCTGCACGACACCCTTGGTGCCGTCGGCCAATTCGTAGAGGCAGCCGAGGTCGAGATCGACCGGCTTGGACCTACGGAAGAAGCCCTTGGCGGCCCGCGACCAGTTCAGATTGACCCGCAAGACCCCTTGCTGCTCACCGGGTTTGGTGAGATTGATGCTCGGCGTCGCCTTGGACAGCGTCACCTTCGCCGAATTCACACCGCCGGACTGCTGCTCGGACGCCATGCGCGGTCCCCCTCGGGAAAAGAGAAGCGGCAACGGCTTCCTCCGTCGGAGGGGCCGCTGCCGCATGGAGTTTCGTCGGCTGCCTGCCGAAAATCAGCCTACCGGCGTGACAGCTCGCTCGCTCTCGAGTTCCTCCTCGTCACCGCCCTCGCGCTTGTTGCGAAGCACGCTGCTGATGAACGCGGCGCCGATGAACGCCACACCGATCATGCCGGTGACCAGCTCGTTGACGTGCACGCCGATCGAGATCAGCAGGATCGCCGCGAGCGCGCCGATCGCCCAGTGCGCGCCGTGCTCCAGGTACACGTACTCCGAGAGGGTGCCCTTGCGCACCAGGTACACCGTGATGGACCGGACGAACATGGCGCCGATCAGGCCGAGGCCGAGCGCGATGATGATCGGGTCGGAGGTGATGGCGAACGCGCCGATCACGCCGTCGAAGGAGAACGAGGCGTCGAGCACCTCGAGGTAGAGGAACAGGAAGAAGCCCGCCTTACCGGTGGCCTTGGCCAGCTCCGACGGTCCGCCCGTGTGCTCCTCGGTGTGGAACATCGAGCCGAGCCCGTCGACCGCGATGTAGACGATCATGCCGAGCACGCCCGCGACCATCACGGTGGCGCGCTTGTCGTCGGGGGCGAGGAGCTCCGCGGTCAGGACCAGGCCCGCGCCCGCCACCACGACCGAGAGCATGTCCAGCTTGCCCGCCGCCGCCAGCGGCCGCTCCAGCCAGCCGAGCCAGGTGATCTCGCGCTCCTCGAAGATGAAGTTCAGGAACAGCAGCGCGAGGAACATGCCGCCGAACGCCGCGATCTGCGGGTGCGCGTCGGTGAGCAACGTCTCGTAGCTAGGGCTGCCGTCGGGGAAGTAAGGAGCGTCACCCGCCGGCGGGTTGAGTGCCAGGTCGAGGGCTTGCACCGGGTCCAGGCCCGCGGTGATCCACACGATCGCCAGCGGGAACACCAGGCGCATGCCGAAGACGGCGATGAGCACACCGATGGTGAGGAAGATGCGCTGCCAGAAATCGCTCATCCGCTGCAGGATGGTGGCGTTGATGACGGCGTTGTCGAACGAGAGGGAGACCTCGAGGATGCCCAGGATCGCGCACAGCGCCAGGGCGGTGGGGCCACCGTACAGGAACGCCACCACCAGGGACGCCACGGTGACGAGGCCGGACAGGCCGAAGATGCGCAGGACCACGCGTGGACCTTTCGTGAATGGGAACTGAAACGGCGAGATTGCTACCAGCGTGGCCGTTGAACCGCCGGATGTCCAACGAATGCGACCGGCGCGATACTCCCCCCGGTCGCGCGACGAGGGGGCTCGGCGGCCGAGCCCCCTCGTGTTGCGCGTGTCTTGGTCAGACGTTCACGCCGTAGTCACGGGCGATGCCCGCGAGGCCGGAGGCGTAGCCCTGGCCGATGGCGCGGAACTTCCACTCGGCGCCGTTGCGGTACAGCTCGCCGAAGACCATGGCGGTCTCGGTCGAGGCGTCCTCGCTCAGGTCGTAGCGGGCCAGCTCGGTGCCGTTGCTGCGGTCCACGACGCGGATGTAGGCGTTGCGCACCTGACCGAACGACTGCTGACGGGTGTCGGCGTCGTAGATCGAGACGGGGAAGAAGATGCTCTCGATGGTCGGCGGGGTGTTGGCCAGGTCGACGTTGATGACCTCGTCGTCGCCCTCGCCCTCACCGGTGCGGTTGTCGCCCGCGTGCTCGATGGCGCCTTCCGGCGAGCGGAGGTTGTTGAAGAACACGAAGTGCTGATCGCTCAGCACCTTCTTGTCGCCACCGGTCGCGATCGCGCTGGCGTCCAGGTCGAAGTCGGTACCCGTAGTGGTCCGAATATCCCACCCCAGGCCGACGGAAACAGCAGTCAGGTTAGGCGCCTCCTTGGTCAGCGAGACGTTGCCGCCCTTGGACAAACTGACACCCATGCGGGAATCCCTTTCATTAGTCCGTCTGTGGTCCCAGCATGTCCGAATCGCCGGGTACGACTTACGACAGTAGTAGGTTTCGGCGAACTTGCGTAGGAACTGGGGGAACCCCCGGCGAACAGGAAGATCTCCTACCATCGGGGCGTGGTAGGGCGCAGGCGGAGCTGGTTCCGGTCGTCCGGGAACAGCGAATGGATCGAGCAGGCACGAGCCCGGCTCGCGGACGCGTTCCTCGACATGGATCGGCGGCAGAGCGCGGCGGAGGCCGCGGTGCACGCCTCGGAGGAAGTCTTCTCCGAGCGGGGGTTCTCGGCGGCATGGGATCCGGTGCGCGGCCGCTGCTACGACGCGGCGGGGGCGTATCTGGCGCTGACCGAGGAACTCGAGGCGGCCCAGCGCGACGGTACGAGCGTCGCCGACGGCCGGCAGCGCGCCGACGTCGTCACGCGGCAGTTGGCCGACGCGGCACGCGCCGTGGACGAGTTCTACCGAGGTAACCAGGCCCGGCTCGAGGAAGCCGTCGCGATCGTGCGGTCCGTGCCGCAGCTTGCGCAGCAGGTGAAGGTCGCTGCCGCCGCGGTGCGCGGGCAGGCCGCCGAATCCGCGTACGCGGACTACCCTTCGGTGCGGCTGCGCGCGGCCGCCGTCGATGAGGCGCTGGTCACACTGGAATCGGTGGGTGTGAGCGGTGGTTCGGGCGCCGTCCGCGCTGCCGCGAACCGCCTGGACGCGGTCACCAAGGAACTGGCAGAAGCGTTGGCGCAGGCCCCATCTCGACGCGGCGCCGCGAATACCGCGCTCACCTCGGTGGATACCAGGCTGGCCGCCGTACGCAACCGGTCCGAGCGGGTCGGGCCCGCCTACTCGGCGTTGCTGCGCGAGTTCAACGCTGCGAGTTCGGCGGATCTGGCCAACAATGGGCGGGAATGCCAGCAAGCCATCGATGCCGCCGCCGACGCTCTCGCCAGGGCGCGCGCCGCATTGGACGCGAAGAATCCGGAGTCAGCCCTTGAATTGACCGCTACCGCGCGGGGGAGCCTCGGCGCCGCCGAGCAGCTGATCGACGCCGTCACCAAGCGGCTCGAGCTGTTGCGTTCGGTTCGCGAGGACCCGCAAGACAAGGCCAAGGCCGTACGATTCAGGTTGCGGGACGCACAGATGCTCGCGGTGAGTCGGGGGCTCGCGGGCGAATGGGGATCTGTGCTGGACGCGCAGGCCGAACGAATCGAACGAATCACCGAAACACTGTCGGGGCGGCACCCCGATTACTGGGCCTATGTGGCGGAACTGGATGCCGTCACCGAATTCATAGCCGGGGTAGTGGATCGAATGAGAAAACAAGCAGGACCACGACGAGAATGAGGACGGAGCACCGATGACCGCTCCCGTCGCCGTCCAGCAGGAAGTATCCCTGCGGAAGCGACTGCCGCTGCGCCACTTTCGGCAGCTGCAAGGCCCCGACGCCAGACATCTCTTCCACCGCCAGCCCGAACCGTTCGGTGAGCACACCGACCGGGATCTGCTCGCGTACGGACTCGGCGCGACCTTGTACGCGCCTGCCACCAGACCCGATCTCGCCGAGACCATCCGGCGCCGCGCCGACCGCGGCGTCTGCTCGATGGTGATCGACCTCGAGGACGCCGTCGCCGACGACGAGGTGGAGCTCGCGAAGAAACAGGCCGTCGACGCGCTCGGGGAACTGGCGGCCAGCTCGGCCCCCAACCCGCTGCTGTTCATTCGCGTGCGCGAGGCGAGCGCCATCGGCGAGATCGTCGACCAACTCGGGGCGGGCGCGCCCGCGCTGACCGGCTTCGTCTTCCCGAAGTTCGACAGCTCCACCGGCCGCGCCTATCTGGACGCGCTGGAAGCGGCGGCCGAAAGATTGGCTCGGCCGCTCTACGGCATGCCGGTGCTCGAGTCGGCCGCCCTCGTGCACCGTCAGACCCGCGATCAGGAGCTGACGAACATCGCGGCCATGCTGGCCGAGCACCGGGAACGGGTACTCGCGGTGCGGGTCGGCGCCACCGACATGTGCTCGACCTTCGGCATCCGCCGCGACCGCGACCTGACCATCTACGACGTGCGTGTCGTCGCCGACGTCATCGCCGACATCGTGAACTACCTCGGCCGGGCCGACGGCACCGGCTTCGTGATCACCGGACCGGTGTGGGAGTACTTCGCCGATCACGAGCGTATGTTCCGGCCGCTGCTGCGCACGGCGCCGTTCGAGGAGTCCGACGCGGTGCCGTTTCGGCAGTACCTGGTCAGCCGGGATCTGGACGGACTGCTTCGCGAGATCACCCTGGACCGTGCCAACGGCATCCAGGGCAAGACGGTGATCCACCCCTCGCACGTCGCGGCGGTGCACGCGCTGTCGGTGGTGTCGCACGAGGAGTACTCCGACGCGCTCGACATCCTTCAGGTCGACGTGGGCGGGGTGGCGGCCTCGGGTTACCGCAACAAGATGAACGAGATGCGGCCACACCGCAGTTGGGCTCGGCAGACGCTGCTGCGGGCGCGGGTGTTCGGTGTGGCGAACAAGGGAGTTTCTTTCGTGGATCTGCTCACGGCGTTGGTGAAGGTATGAGCGGGCCCTGGGCGACGCGAACACTCGGTATCGAACTTCATCATCTGTCTTGTCACGGCACGAGTTCCGACGGCGTGCTGCCCGCCGAGCTGTCGATCGAGATGCTGATCGAACCCGGTCTGCGGCGCAATCCGCGCCGGGCGCACCTGCTTGTCTCGACGGTGCTCGGCAAGCACCTGCCCACCGATCCGCGGGTGGTGCTCGACGCGGGCAACCGGCTCGGTGATCTGGTGCGTGCCGTCCTCGACGAGCGTGCGGGCGGATCGGCGCAGGCGGTCGTGCTCGGATTCGCCGAGACAGCAACGGGTCTCGGCCACACGGTCGCGGCACGGATCGGCGCGCGGTGCTACCTGCATTCGACGCGCCGCGACGTGCCGGAGGCCGAGACGCTGGCCGGTTTCGAGGAAGGGCACTCGCACGCCACCTCGCACCTGCTGCAACCCGCGCCCGCCGAGATCTTCCGCAACGACCTGCCGCTGGTGCTGGTCGACGACGAGATCTCCACCGGCGCCACGGCGATCGACGCGGTGCGCGCGCTGCACGGGTTCTCGCCGCGTTCGCACTACGTGCTCGCTTCGCTGGTGGACATGCGTACCGAGGAGGACCGGGCTCGATTCGAGAGCGCCGCTGCCGAACTCGGCGCTCGCATCGACACTGTGTGCCTGGCTTCGGGATTGACGAAGCTGCCCGACGGCCTCACCGATGCCGTCACGTCGATGCCCGATCCCGAGCTGAATCCCGTTGCTGAGCAGCGGGGTTCGTTCGGTCGCATCGAACTGCCCTGGCCAGACTCGGTGCCCGAAGGCGGGCGGCACGGGATACTCGATTCCGACACCGCGGCTTTCGAATCCGCCGTCGCCGCGGCGGCGACGGTGCTGTCCGCCCGCCTGGCCGTTGACGCGCCGGACCGTCCGGTCATCGTGCTAGGGCACGAGGAGCTGATGTACCTGCCGCTCCGGTTGGCCGCAGCGCTGGCCGAGTCGGGCATCCCGACCAGGTATCAGACCACCACCCGCTCGCCCGCCTACGTGCTGGACGAGCCGGGGTACCCGCTGCGGCGCGGATTCCGTTTCCTCGCACCGGAACCCGACGCGGAAGCGCCGCGCTATCTCTACAACGCCTGCTGGCCGCAGGATTTCGATGCCGAGCTGCGCGAGCTGACGGCGCAGCGCTCGGCCGACGATGTGCTCGCTGCGTGCGACGATGCGCGGACTGCGGGCGACGGACCGAGCGAAATCAACCCGATCCTCGTCGTGGTGCTCGACCCGCCCGCCGACACGCCGGAGCTGCTCGCGGACGGCGGTTTGGTCGACGTCCTCACCGCTTCCGGCGCGGACGTGCTGGTAGCGGTCGTGCCGGGCGCCGATCCGCGTAAGTTGGACAGCGAGCGGCGCGCGGTTCTCCATGCGTCGGCGGCTACGGACAGGGAGGTCGAGACGAACCGCGTGATGCGAACCGAGACGACGCCGGTGGCGACCGAGGAGTTGCCGCTACCCGCGCCGCTGTACGGACCGGAGTTCGGTTCGTACGCGGCCGACGAGGTCTCCTGGCTGCTGAAGGATCTGTCCGACGCCGACCTCGAGGCCGACATCGCCGAGCGGGAGCGCCGCATCCAAGCGGGCGTCGCGCACTACGCGGAATCGCTGCCGATCGAGTACCAGCCGGATGCCGCCTACCGGAGTCTGTTCGACGAGGTGCTCGCCGAGAGCGCCGAGCGGCTTGCGCTGGCCGTGGGCACCGTCGCCGAACTCGTGGTCGCCGAGCGGGGCGAGGACATCGTGTTGGTGTCGCTCGCGCGCGCGGGGACGCCGGTGGGCATCCTGATGAAGCGTTGGTTGCGCTCGGGCCGCGGCGACGGGCTGCCCAGCCTGAACGTGCCGCACTACGCGGTGTCCATCGTGCGCGATCGCGGCATCGATGCAGTCGCGCTGGATTACCTTGCCGAGCATCATGATCCGGCGTCGGTGGTGTTCGTCGACGGCTGGACCGGCAAGGGCGCGATCACCAAGGAGCTCACCGAGGCGCTCGACGCCTATCACGCGGCGGGCGGCGCGCGATTCGACGACGAACTCGCTGTGCTAGCCGATCCCGGCCACTGCGTGCGCACCTACGGCACCCGCGATGATTTCCTGATCGCCTCGGCCTGCCTCAATTCCACGGTGTCGGGCCTGATCTCGCGCACCGTACTGAACGACACGCTCATCGGGCCCGGAGACTTCCACGGCGCGAAGTTCTATCGCGAACTGGCGGCCGACGACGTCTCCGGTCGCTTGCTCGACGCCGTCACCGGCGCCTTCGACGCCGTACGCCCGCGCGTGCCCGCCGAGCTGGCCGCGGTGCTCGGCTCGGACCGGACTCCCACCTGGACCGGCTGGTCCTCGGTGGAGAAAGTGCGTGCCGAATACGGCATCGCCAGTGTGAATTTCGTGAAGCCGGGGGTCGGTGAGACCACCCGGGTGCTGCTGCGCCGCGTGCCGTGGCGGGTGCTGGTCCGCGAGGCCGACGCCCCCGAGCACGCGCACATTCGGATGCTCGCCGCCGCGCGCGGTGTGCCCGTCGAGGTCGTCCCCGACCTGGCGTACTCGTGCATGGGATTGATCAAGGAAGTACCGAAGTAGATGCTACTGGTAAGACCACGAAGACAAGCGCTAGTCGCCACCGATCTCGACCGCACGATGATCTACTCGCGCAACGCTTTCAGCACCGCCTCGGAGGTGCCGATGGTGTGCGTCGAACATCTGGAGGGCGCGCCGCTGTCGTTCATGACGACGGCCGCGGCGCTGCGCATGCAGACGCTTACCCAACCGGCGGCCGTCATCCCGACGACGACCCGGACCATCAAGCAGTTCAACCGGATTCGACTACCCGGGGCGCCCTGGCGCTACGCGATCACGAGCAACGGCGGCAACATCCTGGTCGACGGCGTCCCGGATATGCGCTGGCGCATCGACATCGACGTGAAAGTGCGCCAGAGCGGCGCCACCCTTTCGGAGGTGAGTGCGGAGCTACGCGCCAGGATCGATGACTCCTGGGTGACCAAGTTCCGCGTCGCCGACCATCTCTTCTGCTACCTGGTGGTCAAGCCCAAGGCGGTGCCCGATGGCTTTCTCGCCGAATGGGACGCCTGGTGCCGTGAGCGCGGCTGGTCGGCCTCCCAGCAGGGCCGCAAGATCTACACGATGCCGCAGTCGGTGTGCAAGAGCGTCGCGGTCGCCGAGGTGCGCCGCCGCCTGCTGGAATCCGGCGAACTCACCGACGCTGCCAAGACTTTCGCCGCAGGCGACGGCGCACTCGACGCAGAAATGTTGCGCGCCGCCGACTCCGCCATCCGCCCGCGGCACGGCGAACTCGAACAACTCAACTGGACCAGCCCCAACCTCACCATCACCCGCGCCACCGGCATCCTCGCAGGCGAAGAAATCATCAACTGGTTCATAAAGTCGGCCCCACTCACCGCCTGAACCCCGACCCGCCCGCGCCAACCAATTAGACCGAAGGTGACTTTCGGTCGGCCTGGATGGCTGACGGTCACCTTCGGTCGACAGGCTTGGCGACCGGCGCGGTTGTCGAGCCGGTCGCCTGCCCTCAGTAGTGCTGCTGCTGACCCGCGAGCTGCTGGGCGATCACACCCTGGAGGCGTTGCAGGCCGCCGACGGTGACGCCGCTCTGCAACTGGCCCTCGATGGTGCGCACGAGCACCGAGTCGCTCATGACCTTCTCGCTGGACTGGATGAGTACCGTTCCGGCGCCGGTGAAGTCGAATTGCCGCTCCTCGCCGGAGTTCACGCCGAAGCGCGCCGCGCCCGCCGCCAGGAAGCTGGAGACCCACTGGTGGTCGTAGTGGTGGCTGGGGGAGGGGCAGTCGGCCCAGCCGACAAGCGATTCCGGGTCGACCCGCAGCGGCGGTTCGGCGAAGATCACCGGGCCGTTGGAGGAGGCGAGGAACTTGCCGGTGCCGATCAGGGTGAGGAACCCGGGCACGATCGACTGCTTCAGCGCGAGACCGGGCTCGAAGGCGAGCAGGTTGGCCGCGCGGATGGTGAGGTTGCCGTCGTCGAGATCGAAGGAATTGATGTCGTAGCCGCGGTCACCGATGATCAGCTTGCCGTGGCCCTCGGCGACGACGTAGTCGTTGGTGAACAACGGGGCCGAGAACTGCTGCGACACCATGTGCATCAGCCCGCCGTGCAGGCCGTGGGTGAGCAGCTGGAAGTTCATCTGGCCGTAGTAGGCGATCATCGCGCCCTTGCGCATGAACCACGGCTTGTTGAGGTCGATGCAGTAGGCGTAGCTGTTGCCCGGGATGTTGTCGCTTTCGCCGAGCGTCATCGGGTTCAGGATCTGGGCCATGGTCACAACTTCTCTTCGGAGGCCTGCACGTAGACGACACCCTGTCCGACGCAATGCAATTGCATCGCCTCGCCGGAGCCGCGCCCGACCGCGTCACGCCAGCTCAGCGCGGTCTTCAGTTCGGTCTGCACATTGCCGTACGCGGCGACGAACGCCTGCGGGTCGACCACGATCGGATTCGGCCCGCCCACTTGCAGTTCCAGGAATCCGCCGTGCGCGAGCAGCACCGCCGCGCCGTGCCCGGACAGCTGGGTGGTGAACATGCCCTGCCCGGTCAGCGCACCGGAGGCCGCACCGCGCAGCGCGCCCATCAGACCACCACCGCCACCACCGCCGCCGGAACTCGCCACGGAGACGATCGAACTCTGCAATCCGGCCGTATTGGCAAGCAGCCGTGAGGCTTCCACCCGCAGCGACGCGCCGGGCTGCATCTGCACGACGTGCACCTCGAGCCCCGCGAAGCCGTAGTGCACCTGGCCGTTGCCCTGCGCGAGCATGGTCCGCTCGTGCTCACCCGCCATCATGCGGCCCGCCATGCCCATCAGCCCGCCGCCGCCCATGCCCTGCGCGCCCGGAATCTGGTGCGGCGCAAAGGAAACATCGCCGCTGTAGTACAGCATCGCGCCGCTGCGTGCGACGACGCCGCCCGCCATGCCGACGTCGACCTTGACGACCTTGCTGTTGACTTTCTCGAACACCGCAGGGCCCCTTACCGTTCCGCAGGCTGGATCAACACGACGCCTTGGCCTTCCCAGCGCAGCGAGAACGCCTCGCCCGCATCCTGACCCACCATGGTCCGCCACGAGACATCGGTGACGAAGGACTGGTTCAGATTGCCCTGCGCGGCGACGAACGCGTCCGGATCGACCACCAGTGGATACTGCGGCGACACCTCCAGGTGGATCAGCGGGCCGCCCGCGGAGAGCAGCGCGACCTGTCCCTGTCCGGTGACGGTGGTGGTGAACAGCCCCGCTCCGGTGGACGCGCCGCGCAAGCCCGCGAAACGCACGTCGGTGCGCAGATTCCCGGCGAAGGCGAGCAGCTGCTGCGATTCCACCTGCAGCGTCTCGCCGTTCAGGTTCACCACCGACACGTGCTGGCCGTTCACCGCGAAGAAGACCCTGCCGTTCCCGCCGCACTCCATCAGCGACAGCTTCTCGCCGGTGGCGCGCCGCTTGAGGCCGGCGAGCACGCCGTCGCCTCCGCCGAACCCGGCGGCCTTGAACTGCACGTTTCCTTCGTAGGCGATCATCGACCCGGCGATCGCACGGACGCTCGTTCCGGCGAGGTGGGCCTCGACCACCTTCTTCGACTGTTCGAAAAGTTGTGCCATCTGGGAGTTTGCCCTGCTGTCGCGTTATCGGAACATGGGTCGTCGTCACGTTCCGCTGCCAGCGGTCACTGTAATGGACACGCGCGATTCGCAACGCCCCGCGCGGCGTTTACTTCGGCGGTGGCCGGGCCGTTTCTCGTAGAGTGGCAACCGTACGCACCGACAAGCGAAGGGTCGACCTTGTCCGCAACACTCGCCAAGGGCCAGAACGGCCCGCTGGCCACCAACGATGTGGTGATCTCCGTCCAGCTGTCGGCACCGGCGGACCTGTCCGCACTGCTGGTGACCGAGCGGGGCAAGGTCCGCTCGGACGCGGACTTCGTCTTCTTCAACCAGCCCAACGGCCCCGGCGTCAACCTGCAGCCCGCACCTTCCGGGCAACCCGCCTCGCTCGCCGTGTCGCTGAACTCGGTGCCCGCCGATATCGACCAGATTCGCGCGGTGATCACCCTCGACGACGCGTCCAGCAACTTCGGCAGGACCGCGCCGCCGGTCGCCATCGTCTCCGACGCGGGCGGTAATCCGTTGTACGAGTACCGGATCGATGGACTCGACACCGAGTCCATCGTCATCGCGCTCGAGCTGTACCGCCGCCAGGGCTCCTGGAAGGTGCGCGCCGTCGGGCAGGGCTACGCCGGTGGTTTCGCGGCGCTGGTCACCGATCACGGCGTGACCGTCGACGAGGCGCCCTCGACCCAGCAGGCGCCGCCGACGCATTACCCGCAGCAGACGGCCCCTGCCCAGCAGTCGCCGCAGTACGCGTCCACCGGCTCGTCGTACCCGCCGCCCGGCGCCGGGTACGCGCCGCCGACCGGCGGTGGCTACCCGCCGCCGCCCGGTCCGGCTGCCGCGCCGCAACCCGCCGCGCAGCCGACCGGCGAGGTGAGCCTGAGCAAGGACCGCCCGGTCAGCCTGCAAAAGGGTCAGCGCGTCACGCTGCGCAAGGAGGGCGGCCAGGCGCTGACCTTCGTGAAGATGGGTCTCGGCTGGGATCCGGTGCAGACCCGCGGCATGTTCGGCAACCGCACCGTCGACATCGACCTGGACGCCTCGGTGATCATGTTCGCCGACGGCAACCCGGCCGACTACGCCTACTACGGTCAGCTCTCCTCCAAGGACGGCTCGGTGCGCCACCAGGGCGACAACCTGACCGGCGAGGGCGAGGGCGACGACGAGGTCATCCTGGTCGACCTGACCAGGATTCCGGCGCACATCACCTCGCTGGTGTTCATCGTGACCTCCTACAAGGGCCACACCTTCGAGCAGGTGCGCAACGCGTTCTGCCGCCTCGTCGACGGCTCCAACAACGCCGAGCTGGCTCGCTACACCATGGCGGGCGGCATGGCGTTCACCGCGATGGCGATGGCGAAGGTGTTCCGGGTCGGCGCCGACTGGAAGATGCAGGCGCTCGGCGAGGGCTTCCAGGCCAAACATCCCGGCGAGGCGATTCCCCAGCTGGGCCGCTTCCTCTGAGGCGGGCTCACCGGGGGCACGCGCGAAGAGCATGGCGGACAACGTGATTCAACTGAAGGCGGGCCAGAACATTCCGCTGACCGGCGATGTGCTTCGGTTCGGGGCAAAAGCCGATGCGGCGCTGGATGTTTCCGCGCTGGTGGTGGCGGAGAACCTGCGCGTGTTCGACGCGTCGGACTTCGTCTTCTACAACCAGCCGAGCACCGGCGGCGTCGCGCTGGACGGCGACGAGGTGCGCATCACGCTCGAAGAGGTGCGCGCTGACGCCAAGGCGGTCCTGCTGGTGGTGAGCGCCGATCCCGCCGCGCCCGGCGGCGGCGAGCTCGGGCCCGTGACCGCGTCACTCGCCGAGAACGGCACGGTCACAGCGGAATTCGCGATCGCGCCCGCGGCGGGGGAGGCGGCGTTGATCTGCCTCGAGGTCTACCGGCGCGGGGACGCGTGGAAGGTGCGCGCCGTCGGCCAGGGCTACGCGGGCGGGCTGCCGGTGCTGCTGCCGGCGCACGGCGTCGAGGTGTCCGGCGGACCGGATGTCGCGGCACACGCACCGCACCCGGCGGGCGACCGCGACGCCATCGCCGGACCGCAGCAGGCCCAGCATCCGACCGGCGCCCCTGCGCTGGAGGTGTCGCACGGCCTGGAACGGCTGTGGATGATCTTCGAGGACGCGGCCCGCTCGGCCGCCGCGCTCATCTCGGCACGGGACTACGCGGCGAAACGGCTGGACGACGAACTCTCGGCCGCGGTCTCCGATCCCGCGACCAGGAACACCCCGGTCGCCGAGGTCAAACGCCAAGAGGCGCAACGCCGCAGCGACGAGCTCGTCGGGGTCGCCGAGGCCAATCATCGGCGCGACAGCGAGCATCTGATGCGCGAACTCGCCGAGGCCGACCGGTTGCTGCCGCCCGCGCTGGCCTCTTGGTCGTCACCGGCCTGGGAAGGCCGCGCCAAGCCGAGCGACGGCATCCGACTGGGTGAGCTGTACGCGATCGAACGCGGACCGCTGCGCATCCCGTACTGCGTGCCGGTGCCGCTGACCAGGCCGCTGTGGATCGACACCGAGCATTCGGCGGCGGTCGTCCCGGTGGTCGGCGCGCTGCTTGCCCGGCTCCTCGCGTCCGATCCCGGCAAACGCACCCGCATCGATGCCATCGACCTGACCGGCGCGTTCACCGGGCTGCTCGCGCCGCTCGGACCGGTGCTGAACGGCCCGCCGATCACCGACCACGGCGAGATCTCGGCGCGGCTGCAAGCCCTCGTCGACGCAGCCGAACTGGCCGAAATGGCTTACAACAGTGGAGCTTTCACGCCACCCGTCGAGCATCGGGTACTGCTCGCCGCCGACTTCCCGCACGGGTACCAGGCCTCCGACGCCCAGCGCATCACGGCGCTGACCCTGCGCGGCGATCTGATCGGACTGTCCATCGTGATCGTCGGCAGCGACGAATCCGAATCGCCGGACGGCACCGTCGCGGCGCTGTCACAGGCCTGCCGCCATCTGCCGACCGTGGAGGACACCCCGCTGTTCGATCCGTGGACCGGCAGCGCCTGGCAGTTGGAGTTGGATCTGCTGCCGCGCGACCCGGACCGCGCGGCCAAGCTGCTGCGTTCGGAGTAGGGCGCACGCCCGCGACCGACCGAAGGTGACCACCAGCAACCCAGACCGACTCGAAGTCACCTTCGGTCGAATATCGCGCGGGTGGGTCAGCCCGTGCGGGCGGGAACTCTTCTGGGGCGTAATGGTTCCGGCAGCCAGGGGAGTAGCGGGTCGGCGCTGCGGTCGATGACGCCGCCCGCCGGGTCGTCGACGAAATCGCGGCGCACCAGGTCCTCGCCCGGCCGGTAGATCTGCCAGACGATCAGCGCGCAGAGCCCGAGCACCGCCAGGTCGCGCAGGACGACGGTCCCGGTGAACCACTGCTCGGGCAGACCCTTGCGGTCGAGGCCGAGGTAGTAGAACATGCGCGGCACCCAGACGAGCGCGTCGATCGTCATCCAGGCCAACAGGATTCGGCGGTGCGGCAGTGCGAGCACGGCGAGCGGCACCAGCCACAGCGAGTACTGCGGGCTCCACACCTTGTTGGTGAGCAGGAACGCCGCGACCACCAGGAAGCAGAGCTGGGCAAGGCGCGGGCGGCGCGGTGCGGTGAGCGCGATGTAGGCGATCGCGGCGCAGGCGAGCACGAACAGCAGCAGCGAGACCGCGTTCAGCACGGTCGGCGCCTCGCCGTGGTCGAGTTCGCCGTCGAATCCGGTCCAGCCGGTGAACGAGGTGATCACGTTGTAGATGGAGTCCGGGTCGGCGTGCCTGGTGGTGTTGAGCCGGAAGAACTCGCGCCAGCCGTTCGGATACAGCACCGCGATCGGCAGATTCACCGCCAGCCAGGTGCCCGCCGCGGCCACCACCGCCACGATGGCCGCGCCGAGCGGACGGAAGCCGAAGAACTGGATGCGGTACGGCGTTTCGCGTACCCAGGTCAGCGCGGCGCGCCACCCGTCGATATCGCGCATCCGCAGCCCGAGCCGGGCGCTCGGCACTCGGTGCATCGGATCGACCCGCAGACACAGCACCACGATCGGACCGAGCAGCAGTAGCGGATAGAGCTTCGCCGCGCCGCCGAGCCCGAGCAGCACACCGGCGAGCACCGGTCTGCGCCGCGCCCAAGCCAGCAGGCCGGTGGCGGCGAAGGCGGTCGCGAGCGCGTCGAAGTTGGTGAACGCGTGCACGATCACCAGCGGCGAGCACGCGATGAGTGCCGCGTCCCAGATCCGGCGTCCGGCGAGCAGCGCAGAGGCCCACACGGTGACCAGCCAGCCGAGGGCGAGGCCGAACGCGACGACATTGAAGTAGATGACCACTTGCAGCGCACCGGGCAGCGGCAGCGCGTCCCAGGTCTTGGCGATCTGCATGGACACGTACTGGTATAGGCCCGAGAGCACCGGGTATTCCATGTATCGCGTCTCGCGGCCGCCGTCAGGTGTCTGCTCGACCCAGGCCTTCTTGTACGGGAACGCGCCCTCGTCCAGGCGTTCGGCGCCGTACAGCGGCACGGTGTCCGAGTAGCACATCGCCACGTACTGGCGGCCGTTGTTCCAGTCCAGCGTCAGCGTGCCGTCGCCCGCGTCGGTCTGCTGGATGCAGCCCGCCTTGGTCGCCCAGCCAAGCGCCAGGAAGATCACCGTGCAGGCGAAGATCACCCGCAGCGGTGTCCAGAACCGGACCCGGCCGATCAGCGCGTGATCGCCCACCGGCCCGCCGACGACAGTGCTCAACTGCGCGGCGAGGGAATCGTTGCGGCTCGGGCGATCCCGCGCGTCGGCCGAGCGCAGGTCCGGTGCCAGCGGCGCGGGCGCCGCGTAGTGTGTCCCGCCACCAGAGCCCCCGCCGGAGCGCGCGGCCTCTCCCGTCCGCACGTCCACCACTTGCTGATCGGTCACGAAACCCGAGCCTAATAGGTCCGATAAAAAGCGAGGCCGCCCGGAGGATGTCCGGGCGGCCTCTTCGGTTTCGAGCTCTCGACTAGCGGCTGCGGGTGGGCTGGGGGCTCGAGCCCTCTTCCTCGCCGCTGTCGCCTGCTCCGCCCCCGCCGTTTCCGGTTCCGCCAGGACGCGGCGTGCCCGTTTGTGTCGGTGAGCCGCCGCCGGTCGGGGCGACCGGCTGGCCGGGCAGCGGGCCCGGATCCTGCTCACGCTGCTGCGGGCGTTGCTGTGTCTGCGGGTTTGGCTGAACGCCGGGGACCGGGATGGTGATGCCGGGCAGGATCTCCACCTGGGTCGGCGCGATCACCACCGGCGGCACCGGCGCGTCGACGGTCGACGGCGGGGTGTACGGCGCGGTCCACTCCGGGACACCCGCCTGGCCCTTGATCGGCGCGGGCTTCGGGAAGGTCTCGGTCGGCGTGCCCTGCAGCGCCCCGTCCATGGTCGCCTTCCAGATGTCCGAAGGCAGGCTGGAACCGTAGATCATGGCGCCCGCGTAGTTGCGCAGCGGCGAGTTGTCGACGCTGCCGACCCAGACCGCGGTGGACAGCGACGGGGTGTAGCCGACCATCCAGGCGTCCTTGTTCTCGCCGGTGTCACCGAGCTGGGCGGTACCGGTCTTGGACGCCGACTCGCGACCACCGGCCAAGCCGTGGTTGCGCGAGTACGCCGCGATCGGCTTCATCGCCGCGGTCACGTTGTCGGCGACGGCGGCAGAGACGCGCTGTTCCCCAGCGACGTCACCGCGATCGAGCAGCACCTGACCGTCGGCGGTCACCACCCGCTGCACGAAGTGCGGCTGGTGGTACACGCCGGACGCGGCGAGCGTGGCGTAGGCGGAGGCCATGTCCAGCGGACGGGCCTGGTACTGGCCGAGCACGATGCCGTTGTTCGGGCCGGAGCCGTCCGGTTCCGACAGCGTCTTGCCGACGCCCGGCAGCTCCTCGGGGATGCCGAGCTTGTGGCCCATGTCCGCGATCTTCCTCGGACCGTTGCCCATGTCCAGCTGCATGCGATAGAAGCTGGTGTTCAGCGAACGCTTCAGCGACTCGGCGATGGTGCACATGCCGCAGGACTCGCCCTCCACGTTGGTGATCTTGATGCCGTTCACCGTCAGCGGCGAGCTGTCGTACATCTGCGAGAGCGGGATGCCCTGTTCGAGGTTCGCGGCCAAGCCGACCACCTTGAACGAGGAACCGGTCTGCAGCGGCGCGTTGGCGAAGTCGTAGCCCTGGCCGTCGGTGCCGCCGTAGTAGGCGCGCACCGCGCCGGTGCGCGGATCGATCGACACCACCGCGGTCCGCAGCTGCTCGGGCTCGCCCTGCATCTTGCTCGTCGCGGCGTCGACCGCGGCCTGCTGGGCCTTCGGATCGATGGTCGTGGTGATCTGCAGACCGGCGGTGTTGAGCTGCTGCTCGCTGATGCCCGCCGCCGAAAGCTCCTCGAGCACCCGGGTCTTGATCAGACCCTCGGGTCCGGAATCCAGCGTCTTGTCCTGGGTTTGCGCGACGGGGGTCACCTGCGGGTACTGCATGCCCTGCCGGTCGGCGGGCTTCAGGTTGCCACCGTCGACCATGCCGTCGAGCACGTAGTTCCAGCGGGTCTTGGCGCCCTCCGGGTTCTTCTCCGGATCCAGCAGCGACGGCAGCTGGATGGTGGCGGCGAGCACCGCGCCCTCGGCGACGGTCAGATCCTGCACCGGCTTGCTGAAGTAGGCCTTGGACGCCGCGTCGATGCCGTAGGCGCCGCGACCGAAGTAGATGGTGTTCAGATAGGCGGCGAGGATCTCGTCCTTGCTCCACTGCCGCGCCATCTTCGCCGAGATGACCAGCTCGTGCATCTTTCGGGTGAGCGAGCGTTCGTCACCGACCAGCGCGTTCTTCACGTACTGCTGGGTGATCGTCGAACCACCGCCCGCGCTCTCCTTGCCCATGACGTTGTCGCGGGCCGCGCGCACGAAACCGGAGATCGAGAAACCGGGGTTGGTGTAGAAGTCCCGGTCCTCGGCCGCGATGACGGCGTTGCGCACGTGCGGCGGGATCTGCTCGATGGTCACGTCGGTGCGGTTGCCCTGCGGCGGAACCACCTTGCTCAGCACCGTGCTGCCGTCGCTGGCGTAGATCATCGCGACCTGATTGGTCTTCAGGTCGCCGGGCTGCGGCACCGACACCGTGGTGTAGGCGACGAGGAAGACGGCGCTCGGCACCACGATCGCGAGGGCCATGCACACGTAGAGGGTCCGGCGGATCAGCTTCCACGGAATCCGCTTCGCGCCGGGTCGCTTGCCGGCCCCGCCGGAACCACCGTCACCGCCGCCGTTGCGGCGCGGCGGCGGACCCGAGGGCGGCTGACCCGACTGGGCGCGGCGCTCGCCGGTGATCGGACCGTTCGGCCGACGATCGCGGTCGATCGCGGGCCGCTGGCCGGTGTTCGGCCGCGCGCCCGCGGGACGGACGGCGGCGCTCGGACCGGACCGCCGGTCGCGCTCGGCGACCGCCTCGCTCAGCGAGCTCGGCCGGGGCGCGCCCTGCGGATTCTGGCCGGGCCGTTGAATGCGCTGGGTGGCGCCCGCCGCGCCGCCGGGCGGCTGCGGACGACCCTCCGGCGGACGACCCTCCGGCGGGCGGCCCTGCGGGGGACGACCTTGCGGGGGGCGACCCTGCGGCGGCGGTCCGGGACGATGCGGCGGCTGCGGGCCGCGCGCGCCCCCAATGGGGCCACCCTGCGGACCACCGGGACGCGGGCCACCCTGCCGCGGGCCGCCGGGGGGCGGTAGCGGACGGAAACCTGGCGGCGGCGCCTGGCGCTGGCCTGGTGACGGGTTCGGAGCCGGTTGTGAACTTCGCTGAGTGCGGCCGCCGTGCGGTTCATCGCCGTAGGGGGAAGTCTCGTAAGGCGAATTCACTGACAAGATCTCCATAACTCGTATCGGTCAGGCTGGTTCGGTGCGGTCACGGGCACCGCAGCGGACACGTGTTGGCTCCGCGTGTCACCCAACTGGCAGATGACCAGGCACATCACTCGGCGGCGGTACGTCGGTTCGCTCGGGTACCCGAACGGCGACGCGTGGGCGCCGGGGCGTTGCCGAGCACGTAGGACTGCACCAGATGATTCCAGCTGCAGCTCCGGCATACCTCGACGACATGAACCGAGAACTCCTCGCGAGTCTCGGCGAGGCGCGTGAGCTCCTCGGGTGTGCGAGCCGAACCAGCTACCGGTCCCAGGCCGTCGCCGTAGACCCAGGATACGAGGGTGAGCTGTTCTTTCCGGCAGATAGGGCACGTGACCTCGCTCCCCCGACCGTGGAACTTCGCCGCACGCAGGAGATAGGGATTTGCATCACACACCTCGGCGACATCGACCCGGCCCGCATAGACGTCAGCCAGCAGCGACCGGCGCCGGAGCGCGTAGTCGACCACCTGCCGCTGAATTCGCACGCCAACCAGAGTAGCGGGGTGCGGGCGCGGACGTCTCGGTCCGTGCGGCTTCGCGCGCATTCACATGCCGTCCGTCGATGCGGTGCCCCGCCCTCCGCCGGTTCGAATTCCGCCGGTGGAACGGGGCGCGGCGGGGGTCGGGGCCGTCTACGATTCGGTGGTGTCCACCGGGAATGACGGGCGCATGCGAGCGCGAGACATCGATCGTGTCCATGCGTGCGGGGTATTGGACGCCGCATACGCGGAGGGGCAACTCGGGGGCGAGGAGTATCGCGAGCGGACCGCTAAGGCCGCCAAGGCGAAAACCCTCGGTGAGCTGGCCAGGTTGACGGCCGATCTCCAGGTTCCAGCGGCCGCCCGCGATCTGACACCGCGCGGTGCGACGCGGAAACCGTTGCGGCGTGGCCGATCCCGTGCGGGTTACGCCGGTCACACACGGGCGCGAAATGTCGATCGCGCCAACACCGTTCGAGTCCTGGACGACGCGCTCGGCGACGGCCAGCTCACCGCCGAGGAACACGAGGCGGCGACCGAACTCGCCTCGGCGGCGAAAACACTCGGCGAGCTGGCGGAATTGGTCTCGGACTTGCAGCGCGCCGCCGAGCCGTCGCCGACTCCGCCGCGCTCCCGTCGTCGGCTCTTGTTCCGCGCCGCCGTCGGCGTCACCGCGGTGCTCGGCGTGTGGGCGGGCTACTTCCTGGCGGGCAGCGACGACGCGCGGGTGGCGGCGACGTCTCGGCAGACGATCGATCCGAACCCGGTGCAGCCCTTGGTGCTGCCGACGCCCGAGCTCAACACGGTGGCGGGCATGACGCTGTTCCGCGACCGGTATCGCGAGAAGTTCGGTGACACCATCGTCGACGAGCTCGCGCTGCACCGGAATTTCGCCTCGGTACGGCGAATCGCCCCGGAGGGCCCGCAGTGGTCCGCCGACTGGAACTACTGGGGCGGATTCCAGCGGCCGAACGACATCATCACGACGCGAAGGGCCGACACCCGCACGGTGGACCTGGCAATCCTCGACGTCGAGGCGATCGGCAAGGCGCTCGCAAACGCGCCCGCGCTGACGAAAGTGCCCGACGGCGTCGTCGACTCGATCGACTTCTCCGTCGACGATTCCGGCACCGCGCAGGGCAGGCCGCTGGTCGAGATTCGCGTGCACAACGAGCGCGGCCAGTACGGCCGCGTCCAGCTCACGCCCACGGGCGAGGTGCTGAAGGTCTGGGAGGTCCGATGAACCGGGGCGTGCGGTGATGGCGTCGAACACGGCCCGGCTGCGGGCGCGCGACACCGATCGCGCCGACGTGTGCGGACTGCTCGATGCCGCACTCGCCGACGGACAGCTCACCGCAAGCGAGCACACCGCCCGCACACAGGCGGCCATGCGGGCGAAGTCGTTCGGGGAACTGGACAAGCTGATCGCCGATCTGCAAATTCCCGGCGATCTGGTCGACGCGCCCGTCGTACGCGGCGGGCGCGTCCGGGGATGGTGGCTACCCGCGGCGATTCTGCTCGCGGCCGCGTTGTTCGGCGCGCTCGCCGGATGCGTCGGGCGCGGGGGTGTCGATCGCGTCGCCGCCGACCCGCTGCCGGACCTGACGACCGGTCCCGGCCTGGCCTACTTCATCGATCGGTACCGCGCCGAGTTCGGCGACACGGTCGTCGACGATCTCACCGTGTATCCGCGGTACGCGATCTTCTACCGCAACGTGAACAACCGGTCGCAGTACTTCCACTTCGACGGTGATTTCGACCCGTCGAGCAGTTCGCAGGCGCGCAAGCTCGACACCCCGACCGTCGATCTCGCCACGATCGACTTGCCGGTCGTCTTCCGGCTGCTCGCGGGCGCACCGCAGTCGTTGCTGCTGCCGGGCAGTCCGATCTCGCACGTGAGCATCGAGCGCGAAGCCGCGAAGAACGCGCAACCGCGCCTGCAGATCTTCGTCCGCAACGAGGTCGACGAGAGCGGGTTCATGACCGTGCTGTTCGACGGCGAGCCGCTGGAAGTCCGCCCGCCCGGTCGCTGACCTGCGCACTCACTCCATATATCGCCCATCGCTGTGCCCGGTTATATCGGCGCGATATACTCGGAAGTCGCATCCATCGGTTAGGTCTGCACAACAGTCAGGGGGTGACGCCCGATGCTCGAGCTGGCAATTCTCGGGCTGCTCCTCGAAGCGCCCATGCACGGTTACGAGCTGCGCAAGCGGCTGACGGGTCTGCTCGGGCCGTTTCGCGCCTTCTCCTACGGGTCGCTCTATCCGACGCTGCGGCGCATGCAGGCGGACGGGCTGATCGCGGAGGAGAACGTCGCAGGCGTCACCATGCGCCGGGCGCGGCGGGTCTATCAGCTGACGCCGGCGGGGCGGGAGCGCTTCACCGAGCTCCTCGCCGACACCGGACCGCAGAACTACACCGACGACGGCTTCGGCGTCCACCTGGCGTTCTTCAGCCGCACCCCCGCGGAAGCGCGGATGCGGATCCTGGAGGGCAGGCGCCGGCAGGTCGAGGAGCGCCGAGAGGGATTGCGGGAGGCGATCAAACGGGCCAGCGGGTCGCTGGATCGCTACACCCGCCAGCTCCACCAACTCGGTCTGGAATCAAGCGAGCGCGAAGTGCGCTGGCTCAACGAGTTGATTGCGGCGGAGCAATCAACGAAGGCGGCACCACAGAAAGAGGGAACCATCGGCCATGAGTGACATCAAGACGGCTGAGAACGCCACCGAAGTTCGCGTGGCCATCGTGGGCGTGGGCAACTGCGCTTCCTCCTTGGTCCAAGGCGTGCAGTACTACAAGGACGCGGACGAGACCTCGACCGTGCCCGGTCTGATGCACGTCAAGTTCGGTCCGTACCACGTCCGCGACGTCAAGTTCGTCGCCGCGTTCGACGTGGACGCCAAGAAAGTCGGTTTCGACCTCGCCGAGGCGATCTTCGCCAGCGAGAACAACACCATCAAGATCTCCGACGTACCCCCGTCCGACGTTGTCGTGCAGCGCGGGCCGACGCTCGACGGCATCGGCAAGTACTACGCGCAGACCATCGAGCTCTCCGAGGCCGAGCCGGTCGACGTGGTGCAGGCACTGAAGGACGCGAAGGTCGACGTTCTGGTGTCCTACCTGCCGGTGGGCTCGGAAGAGGCGGACAAGTTCTACGCCCAGTGCGCCCTCGACGCGGGCGTCGCCTTCGTCAACGCGCTTCCGGTGTTCATCGCCTCCGACCCGGTGTGGGCGCAGAAGTTCGTGGACGCGGGCGTCCCGATCGTCGGTGACGACATCAAGAGCCAGGTCGGCGCGACCATCACCCACCGCGTGATGGCCAAGCTGTTCGAGGACCGCGGCGTGCAGCTCGACCGCACGATGCAGCTCAACGTCGGCGGCAACATGGACTTCAAGAACATGCTCGAGCGCGAGCGCCTGGAGTCGAAGAAGATCTCCAAGACCCAGGCCGTCACCAGCAACCTGAAGAAGGAGCTCGGCGCCAACGACGTGCACATCGGCCCGTCCGACCACGTCGGCTGGCTCGACGACCGCAAGTGGGCCTACGTGCGCCTCGAGGGTCGCGCCTTCGGCGACGTGCCGCTGAACCTGGAGTACAAGCTCGAGGTGTGGGACTCGCCCAACTCCGCGGGCATCATCATCGACGCGGTGCGCGCGGCCAAGATCGCCAAGGACCGCGGCATCGGCGGCCCCGTCATCCCGGCCTCGGCCTACCTGATGAAGTCCCCGCCGCAGCAGCTCGCGGACGACGTCGCCCGCGCCCAGCTCGAAGCGTTCATCATCGGCGCGGAGTAGTCCTTCCGCCCATCGATGAGGGAAGCCGGTCGGAGAATCGCTCTCCGACCGGCTTTTCGTGTTCCTGGTGGCTATAGCCCGCGGTAGATGTCTTTGCGCCAGCCGACCTTGACGACAAGGATCACCAGCACGTTGTTGTCCACGGTGTAGGCGACCCGGTACCGGCCGACCCGGAGCCGGTAGAGATCGTCGTGTCCGGACAACTTCTTCACATCGAGTCCGGGCGCGTACGGGTCGTTGCCGAGCACCGTCAGCGCGGTGAGAATGCGCATCGCGTCCTGTCGCTCGATCGCGCGCAGCTCGCGACGGGCGGACTCCAGGAAGCGGAAGCGGTACTTCACTCCGGGTCTTCCGTGAACAGGTCGGCCAAGACCTCGGCCATGGTCACCGTCGGCTCGTTCGCCGCGAGCCTGTCTCGGGCCTCTCGCGCAAGGAGTTCGTCCTCGGCGGCATCGAACGTCTCCACCATCGACAGCGGAACGAGCGCTGCGGCCGGTGCTCCGTCGCGCAGGATGATCACCTGCTCGCCGGATTCGGCCGCCCGGATATGGGCGGCCAAGTTGGCTCGTAGCTCACGAATGCTGATCTCGGACATGAGTGGAGTGTACACGTCGCCGTGTACACTCCACTCGGCGTTCTCAGTCCAGGGAGACGTAGACCTCGACGGAGGTCGGGCCGGTGTAGCGCTCGATCTCGGCGGTGTGGGAGCGGGTGATGATGCCGGCGCTCTCGGCCTTGGCGACCTGCGCCCACGCGGTGCGCAGCAGATCGTAGGGCTTGTCGGAGACGACGAACTTCGCGTAGCGGCCGTGCGGGATGCGGGTCACGACGTCGCCTTGATCCAGGTCGTCCAGCGAAGCGACCTCGTAGCCGAGGACGGCGACGGCGTGGTCGTTCTGGCCGATGTAGGCCGCGACGCGCGGCA
The DNA here is from genome assembly GCF_900215415.1 of Nocardia amikacinitolerans. Lineage (NCBI taxonomy): Bacteria > Bacillati > Actinomycetota > Actinomycetes > Mycobacteriales > Nocardiaceae > Nocardia > Nocardia amikacinitolerans. The sequence continues at coordinate 523,349 of NZ_OBEG01000004.1, forward strand.
CGTTCTTCTCCCTGGCCAGGTAGCGGTCCCAGGTGAAATTCACCAGGTCCAGGTCGCGGGCGGCCACCTCGCGGCCGGCCAGCGGGATGGTCAGTCCGGCGACCAGACCTTCGTCCAGGGTGACGATCTCGAAATCCACTGCTCTGTCCCTACCCGTCGCTCGGTTCGTCGGCCAGCGCCACGAAGACCTCGGCGGTGCGGTCGTCGGGATAGTGCTCCCAATCGCCGGAATAGGAACGCACCAGACGGCCCGCCGCCTCGGCATCCCACACCGCCCGCCAAATGCTGACGATCGTATCGCCGAGATCGTCGCCGCTGGCGATGAAACGGGCGAAGCGACCTGCGGGCACCCTGGCCAGCACATCGCCGGGCAGCAGGTCGTCGAGGCTGCGGCAGCGGTAGCCGACGATGTGGGTCAGATACGAGTTGATCTCCGGCGCGTGGTCGACATAGGCGGTGGTCGGGGGTCCCGGTAGGCGGCGCGAGAGGATGCGTTTCCACGCTTCCTCCACCTTCGCGCGGCGTGGCCCCTCGACCGCGAGCGCCGGGCTGCGAAGTACTGTGCCCGCCACCAGCGTCTCGGGACGGTCAACGACATTGAAATCCACCGGCGTAGCCCCTATGTCTAGTCTGTTTTCAATTGGCGGCGCTTCCGGGCCCCTGTAGTTGGTCCGCAGGCTACCGCCTTTCGGCCGGTCGCTCGCGCCGCTGCCGTCGTTGCTCGAGCGCCTATCCTTCCGCATCGTCGCCGTGGGGCGGGCGTCGCCCCATGCTCACCTCGGCGCCGCTCGGTCGCGCTCTCACTCTGGCAAAACGATGCTGCCATGTCATGCGTTCCCCGGAGGCACGGTAGGTCACAAGATCGACTCGAGATGGGTTCGGTCACAGTTACCTCACCGGAGGCAGATCAGCCGGGCACCGGAACGCTGAGTCCGGGGAAGATCTCGACCTGCCGCGGTTCCGGTGGCGCGGGCGGAACGACGATCGACGGCTCCTGCGGTTGTTGTTGCGGCTGAGGAGGATTCGGGTTCAGGATGTCGTAGGGATTGCCCGAGCGCTGCTGCTGATTCCCACCCGAAGGGCCGCCCACCGGTGCGGTCGGGAACTGCTCGATCGGGGTGCCCGCCAGCGCCTCGTCCATCATCTGCTTCCAGATGTCGGCGGGCAGGCCCGAACCGTAGATGTCCGCGCCGCGCGCGGTGTGAATCGGCTGCGACTGCTCACTGCCGATCCAGACCGCGGTGGACAGCGAGGGCGTGAATCCGATCATCCAGGCGTCCTTGTTCTGATCGGACTGGCCCAACTGGGTCGTGCCGGTCTTCGCGGCCGACGGCCGGTTGCCCGCCAGCGCGTGCCCGTTCGAATAGGCGGCGATCGGCATCATCGCGGCGATGGTGTTCTCCGCGATGGTCGGCTTGATTCGCTGCTCCCCGGGCGGCAGCTGCTCGCCGACCTGCTGCTCGGGCGCGCCGCGATCGAGCAGCACCCGCCCGTCGCCGGTCTCCACGCGCTGCACGAAGTAGGGCTGGTGGTACATGCCCGAGGCCGCGATGGTCGCGTAGGCCGAGGCCATGTCGATCGGGCGCACGAGGTATTGCCCGAGCACGATGCCGTTGAGCGGAGGGCCGCCGTCCTCGGTGAGCGTCTTGCCCGCCACGCCGGGGATCTCCTCCGGGATGCCCGCCTGGTGAGCCGCGTCGGCGATCGCCTGCGGCCCGCCCATCATCGACATGGTCAGCCGGTAGAAGCTGGTGTTCAGCGAGCGCTTCAACGATTCGGCCATGCTGCACTTGCCGCAGGATTCGCCGTCCACGTTGGTGATCCTGGTGCCGCGGTCGGTCACCGGTGAGCTGTCCAGCACGCGGGTCAGCGGGATGCTCTGCTGTTGCGCGGCGATGACGGCGAACACCTTGAACGCCGAGCCCGTCTGCAGCGGCGCCTGCGCGAAGTCGTAGCCGATGCCGTCCTCGCCGCCGTAGTAGGCGCGCACCGCGCCGGACCGCGGATCGATCGAGACCACTGCCGCGCGCAGGTGCGGCGGCTGGGGGCCGAGCCGGTCGTGCACGGCGGTGAGCGCGGCCTGCTGCGCCTTGGCGTCGATGGTGGTGGTGATCCGCAGCGCGCCGGTCTTCAGCTCGCGCTCGCTGATGCCGGACGCGCGCAGTTCGCGAAGCACCTGGGTGCGGATCAGGCCCTCCGGACCGCGGGCGGCGTTGGCGTCGGGGATGTCGGTGATCGGCAGGATCGTCGGGAAGACGGTGGCGTCCCGGTGGCCAGGCGCGAGCACACCCATCTCGACCATGCCGTCGAGCACGTACTGCCAGCGCGCCTTCAGTTCCGGCAGGTGCGTCTCCGGATCGAGGATCGACGGCGTCCGGATGACGGCGGCGAGCACCGCGCCCTCGGCGAGCGTCAGCTGCGCGGGCTGCTTGCCGAAGTACGCCCTGGACGCCGCGGCGATGCCATAGGAACCGCGTCCGTAGTAGATGGTGTTGAGGTAGGCGGCGAGGATGTCGTCCTTGCTCCACTGCCGCGCCATCTTGGCCGCGATGATCAGCTCGCGCATCTTGCGGGTCAGGGTGCGTTCCGAGCCGAGGAAGGCATTCTTCACGTACTGCTGGGTGATGGTCGAGCCGCCGCCCGCGTCGTCCTTGCCCAACAAATTGTCCCGGACCGCGCGCAGGAAGCCGGACGTCGAATAGCCGGGATTGGTGTAGAAATCGCGATCCTCCGCGGCGAGTACCGCGTCGCGTACCGGTTCGGGTACTTCGGACAGCGGCACCGGACTCCGATTACCGTCCGGCGGAACAACTTTGGCGATCACCGTGCTGCCGTCCGCAGCCAGGATGGTGGCGATCTGATTGGTCTGTACCGCGGCCGGATCGGGAATCTCGGCGCTCCAGTACACCAGCACGAACAGCAGCGAGGGCACCGCGACGAACAGGATGAACAGGGCGAGCGCGAGCCGACGGAGACGTTCGGCGCGGCTGCGCGGCGGCCGTTCGGGATTCGTGGGCGGAGTTTCGGCGGTCGGCCGGGATCGTTTGGGCGCCAGCGCTTTCCGCTCACGTGGCTGCGGTGGTCTACGCCGCTCCCGGAAACCCGCGATGGAGGCGTGTGCCGCCCGCGATGGCTTGCCCCCGGCACCGCGCTTGCCGCGTCGCTTGCCGAACGAGCTCACGATCATCTCCTCCCGGAGCGTCGGTCGAACCCACCTGCCCTGACAACGATCGCCGAACGAACTATGACCGGACTTTACCCCGCGGAGATCGGTTGATGCCCAGGACTATCCACAGCAGTCCGCTTCTTAGACAAAGTAACCCGAATTCCACAGGCCAACCGCAGGCCGCGAACCCCCGGCGCCGAAGACTCAGCTCTTGACGCCGCCCGCGGTCAGGCCGGAGATGATGCGGCGCTGGAACAGCAGCACCATGATCACCAGCGGAATCGTGACGATCGTGCCCGCCGCCATGATCGCGGCGTAGGGCTGCACGAGCGGGTTGTTGCCGGAGAAACGGGCGATCGCGACGGTCACCGGCTCGGTCTGGTCGCTGGAGAGCAGCCTGGCGAGCAGGTACTCGTTCACCGCGGCGATGAAAGCCAGGATGGCGGTGGTGAACACGGCGGGCGCGGCAAGCGGCAGCATGACGAGGCGGAACGCCTGCATCTTGCTCGCGCCGTCGATGCGGGCCGCCTCCTCCAACTCCCACGGCAGTTCGGTGAAGAACGAGGCGAGGATGTAGACGGTCATCGGCAGCACGAACGAGATGTTCGGGATGATCATCGCCTGGTATTCGCCGATCCAGCCCAGGTTGGTGAACAGCTGGAACAGCGGCGTCACCAGCACGACCACCGGGAACATCGAGGCGCTCAGGATCAGCCCGGCCACCACGTACTTGCCGCGGAAGGTCAGCCTGGCCAGCGCGTACGCGGCGAAGATGCCGATCACCAGCGCGATCGCCGTGGTGCACGCGCCGATGATCACGCTGTTGATCAGCGCCTTGCCGAAGTCGTTGCCGCGGCTGGTGTCGAACGCGTTGCGGAAGTTCTCCAGCGTGACGTGCGTCGGCCACGGCGTGTTGTCGAACTGGTAGACCGGATCGCGGAACGCGGTGACGGCCATCCAGTAGAACGGGCCGAGCCCCCACACCAGCACGACGAGCACGCCGAGGTAGATGCGCGCGGACCCGAGCCGCTTGGCCCACGGCGCGCGCTGAACGGTGGTCGGTTCGGTCGCCATCGGCGCGTCTCCTGTCTCGCGCGTGCGCACCTGGTCACTCGTCGTCATGCGCGCACCTTCCCCTCGCGCTGGGCCTCCTGGGTGCGGACGGCGTTGGCGCCGAGGATCTTCACCAGCACGAAGGCCACCGCGAAGATCAGCAGGAAGGTGATGGTGGACAGGGCGGCCGCGCTGTTCGGTCCCTGCCGCACCTGGTCGACGACCAGGATCGAGACCGTGCGGGTCGACGGGTTGCCCAGCGTCATGATGGCGGGCAGGTCGTACATGCGCAGCGCGTCCATGGTGCGGAACAGAATCGCAACCAGCAGTGCGGGTTTCAGCAGCGGCAGGGTGATCTGGGTGAACCGCTGCCAGGCCGAGGCGCCGTCGACCTTGGCCGCCTCGTACACGTCGTTCGGGATCACTTGCAGACCGGCGAGCAGCAGCAGCGCCATGAACGGCGTCGTCTTCCAGACGTCGGCGGCGATCACCGCGAACCGCGCGGCCCACGGGTCCGAGGTCCACAGGATGTGCGTGCCGAGCACCCGGTTCACCACGCCGTCGTACTGGAACATGAACTCCCACAACCGCGCCGTGACCGCGGTCGGGATGGCCCACGGGATCAGCACCGCCGCGCGCAGCAGCGCCCTGCCCTTGAAGCTCTTGCCCATGACGATCGCCATGGCGAGGCCGATGGCGGCCTCCAGCGCCACCGTGATCACGGTGAAGAACAGCGTGACACCGATGGCCATCCAGAACTGCGAACCCAGATTGCCCGTGGGACAGGCGATGGTCTCACCGGTCGGCAGGCTGCACTGCTGGAGCAGCCAGTGCGTGTAGTTCGAGAACCCGGCGTTGCCGCCTTCCACGAACATGCCCGTGCTCGGGTCGAGCCCGGAGTCCTTCTGGAAGGACATGTACAGCGCGCGGAACACCGGATAGCCGATGACCACCGCCAGCGCGATCAGCACGGGCGAGACGAACACCCAGGCTTTGCCGGAACGGCGCAGCTCCCAGGCCAGGCTCGCGCCGAAACCGCGTTTGCGCGGAAGGAATTCGTCGCTCGGCACGCGTGTGGCCGCTCCCGAAGGATCCGACACCGTTATCTCTCTCCTACGGGTTGGTCGGGTCCGCTGCGCAATCGATTACGATCCCGCGGTCTCGATGCCCTTCTGCATCCCCACGATCGCGTCGTCGACGGACTTGTTTCCGGTCAGGGCAGCATAGGCGTTGTCCTGGATCGCCTTGGACACCGCCGGGTAGAACGGGGTTACCGGCCGCGGCACCGCGCTGGCGATCGATTCCTTCAGCGCGGGCAGGTACGGCATCTTGGCGATCAGCGCCGGGTCGTCGTACATCGAGGCGCGCACCGAGGGCAGGGCGCCCGAGGCGATGATGTGCTGGGCGTCCTCGCTGATCAGGAAGCGAAGGAAGTCGAGCGCGGTGGCCTTGTTCTTGGAGAACGCGCTGATGGCCGCGTTGTAGCCGCCGAGCGTGGAGGCGCCGACACCGTTCTCGCCGGGCAGCGGCGCGACCGCGAACTTGTCCTTCACCAGCGAGGATTCGGCGCCCGCGTCACCGAAGGTGGACGGCCACGCGCGCAGGAACATCAGCTTGCCCTGGGTGAAGGCGTTGGCCGATTCCGGCTCCTTGAAGGTGATGGCCTCTTTCGGGATGTCGCCGTTGTTGTAGGCGTTGACCAGGGTGTTCAGACCGGCGCGGGCCTGCGGGCTGTCCACCGTCGGCGTCTTGCCGTCGGCGCCGACGAAGGTGCCGCCGAAACCGTTGATCACCTCGGAGGTGTTCACCGTCAGGCCCTCGTAGGGCGCGAACTGGCCCGCGTAGCAGCCGATGTTGTTGTCGCGCGCGATCTGGCACTGGCCGAGCATCTCGCCCCACGTCTTCGGCGGGTTCGGGACCAGGTCCTTGCGGTAGAACAGCAGCCCGCCGTTGGTGTTGCGCGGCGCGGCGTAGAGCGTGTTGTTGTAGGTGGCGCTGGCGACCGGCGGGGAGAGCAGCGTCGAGGTGTCGATGGCGAAGGAATCCTTCAGCGGCTGGATCCAGCCCTTGGCGGCGAACTCGGCGGTCCACGGCACGTCGAGGGCGACCACGTCGTAGTTGGACTGCTTGGAGCGCATGTGCTCGACCAGGTCGTCGTACTGCTGCGAGGCGTCGTTCGACTGCTCCTTGAACGTCACCTGCTCGTCGGGGTGCGAGGCGTTCCAGCGCTCGATGAGCTGCTTGACCACACCGGTCTCGGTGGTGTCCTTGCCCTCGACATAGGTGATCGGGCCGCGCCCGGTCAGGTTCTGGCTGGTCGGGCTGCCGCCGTTGTCGCTGGTGCAGGCGCTGGTGAAGGTAGCCGTCAGCAGCGCGGCCGAGGCGACCGCCAGCGCGGCCCGTGGCACGAGCGACGAACGTAGGGACGACACCTTCTTCAAAGCCATCGCGAACACTCCATGGGTACGACGTGAGCAGCAGCACACCCTGCCGGTTGCACAACGGAAGATACATGGTGTTCACCCGCCACGCCCGAAGAGCGGTCCAGAAGGCCAGGTCGCGGAGGATGTCGGGGCAGCGCTGCGAGGCGGTGCGTGGCCGTCGTGTCCGGTTGCGCGGTTCGGACAAGCTGGCCGGCCCGCGCTCGCGGTGCGGAGACGGCCCCGCGGCTCGAGCGCGGCCGCGTCCGCTCGGTGGCCGACCCGCACGACGGATGGACGGCGAGCGGACGGTGTCGGGACCCGCGGCTACTCTGGCTGCCGATGACTTCGCCGAACGCGGTTCCCGATCGGATGCTCACACGCATCGGCGGTCTGCTGCGCAAGGCCGAGGCCACCGACAACGAGCACGAGGCCGAGGCGTTCCTCGCGGCGGCGCAGCGGCTGGCCACCCGCTCCTCGATCGATCTCGCGGTGGCGCGGGCGCACATCGCCGGGCGCGAGTGCAGGCCGACGCCGGTGCAGCGGGTGATCCCGATCGGCGAGCCGGGCAAGAAAGGGCTGCGCACCTACGTGCAGCTTTTCGTCGCGATCGCGCACGCCAACGACGTGCGCTGCGATGTTGCCCGCACCTCGACCCAGGTCTACGCCTACGGCTTCGACACCGACATCGACACCTGCGAGGCGCTCTACGCCAGCCTGCTCGTCCAAATGGTGCGCGCTTCCGACCACTACATAAAGACGGGGCAGTACCGTTCGGCGACCGTCGAGAAGATCGTCAGCGAAAAGCGCTGGGGCCGCACGGTACAGCGTCGCGTGCAAGCCCCTGCGGCGCCGGTGACAGCCCGGCTGAACTTCCAGATGGCCTTTGCCGCGCGCATCGGCCGCCGCCTGGCCGAGGTGAAGTCGGAAGTGGAAGCCGAAGCGGTGGCGCCCGAGACGGCCGCCGCCGGAACCGCGCTCGCACTGCGCGACAAGGAACTGGAACTGACCGACTTCTACAGCCGTACCTCGGAAGCCCGCGGCACCTGGCGCGGCCCGCAAGCCTCGGCCGGACATTCGGCGGCCGCCCGGCGCGCGGGTGATCGGGCTGGGCAAGCGGCGCGGTTGGGTACTTCGCCCGAATTGGGCGGTGCGCGTGGGCAGTTGACCTCCGGTGCCGGGTGAGCTGTGGGTGGTGCGGGCGGCGGTCGGGTCGATCGGAGCGGCTGGGCAAGTCATCCAATTGGGTAGAGCCAATCGATCGACCTCCGGCGTGAGTGGGGAAGCCGTGGGCCTGGCGAGTGGCAGATCTGGGCACTTTCTCCCATTTGGGCGGCGCGCGTGGGCAGTCGACTTCGAGTGGGCTGGGTGATTCGTCGGATGGTGGTGGGCGAGCACTGGAATGCCGATGGCGGCAACGATTTCGGTCCCGCGCGGGATGCATGGTGCGGGTGGAGAGGTTGTCGGACGACTGGGAGTCGAAGGATGTTGCGACGGTGAGTGTGCGAGATGTGCAGCGCGCCAAGGTGTACGACGCCGAGCAGTTGGTGCGCGGGATGTTCGATCGGGCCGACGAGCACGGCAACCGCACCGTCGAACTCTACGGCTCGCAGATCACGTTGCCCATCGAACGCCGTTTCGCTTCGGTCGAGTCGGTCCAGACCTATGCTGAGAAGGTGCTCGCCCTCAATTGGGTTCGGGCCCAATGGGATCGAGCCGAGGTGCCGGTTCGGGTGCGGTCGCGTGCCGGAGCGACCGCCGCTCACTACGAAGCGGCCGACGCGGTCCTCGCGGTGCCGCTGCACACCGGCGGCACCGCGTGGGCTCTGCGCGAACTGGTCGTACTGCACGAACTGGCCCACCATCTGGAACCCGCTGCCGAGAAGGCCGCCCCTCACGGCCCCGAGTTCTGCACCCGCTACCTCGAATTGGTGGACGGCATCATCGGCCCGGAAGCGGCTCTCGTGCTGCGCGGCGCGTTGCTCGGCTGCGGCGTCCGCCTCGGCTGAACGGGCGGTCCCGCAATCGACGGGAGAGAAATGGTTGCTTTCGGTGGCGGCGGGACCACCCTTTGACTACCGCCAGATCCATTTGACTACGGTCGATAGAGAAATGGCTGTTCAACGGAAGTGCAGCGTGATGTTCGTGCAAGGGCTCGGACGAGACTTCGCCCGGCAGCGCACTGTGGGCGTACCTCCGACGGCCATGCGCAGGCTTCGAGCAGGCGCAGTGCGGGCTTCGGGAAGTGCGCCGGCAGGGGAGCAGTTCGAGCAGGGCGCGGTGGGGCTTTCCAGCAAGGTGCGGTCCGCGCGTCGAGCACGGTGCGGTGCGGGCTCGGGCAGGCGCGGTGCTGGCAGAGAGGTCGGTTTCGACCAGGGAGCAAAGCGCGGACGCGCTCGTAGCGCGGTGCCACGTGGCGGGCGAGGTAGAGCACGCGGTTGCGGGGATGCGCTCTGCGCGCGCTCCGGAACGTCCGGTAACGCCGGTTCCCCTTCAGGCCAGCAAGGCGCGGACGCGCTCGTAGCGGGCGTTCCACCAGGCGACGCGGTCGGGGTCGGGGTGGCGGTAGCGAGCCAAGAGGTCGGGGTCCGGCGTTGATGGCGTGCGTGGGACGGGAAGGAAACCGTCCACCGGACGCAAGGATTCGGTGACCACATCGCCCTCGAAGAGGGAAATCGTGCCGAGTCCGCAGGCGAAGTCGAGTTCGGGCAGCGCACCGGCCAGCGCAAGCTGCGCGCCGAGGCCGACGCTGGTCTCCAGCGCGGAGGAGACCACGCAGGGCAGCCCGGCAGCCGCCGCCACCTCGAGCGCGCGCCGAACGCCGCCCAGCGGTGTGCATTTCAGCACCGCGACGTCGGCCGCGCCCGCCACGGCGACGCGCAGCGGATCCTCTGCGCGCCGGATGGATTCGTCGGCTGCGATGCGCACGTCGACCTTCCTGCGCACCGCGGCGAGTTCCTCGATGGTGCGGCACGGTTGCTCGACGTATTCCAAACCGCTTGCGGCGCGGTCGATTTGCGTGATGTGTGCGATCGCGGTGTCCACGTCCCACACCGCGTTGGCATCCACCCGAATCCCGCCGTCCGGACCGAGCGCGTCGCGGACCGCCTCGACCCGCGCCAGGTCCTCGGCGAGCGAATCCGGATGGTCGGCGACCTTCACCTTCGCGGTCCGGCAGCCAGAGGTGCTGACGATCCGATGCGCCCGCTCCGGATCGACCGCGGGCACCGTGCAATTGATCGGAATCCGCTCCCGCACCGGTTCCGGCCATCCGGTCGTCACCTGCTCCAATGCCGTGGCCAGCCAGCCCGCCGCCTCCCGATCGTCGTACTCGGGAAACGGGCAGAACTCACCCCAGCCCAGCGGCCCGGGAATCAACATCCCCTCCCGCACGGTGATCCCGCGAAACCGCGTGCGCAGCGGAATCGCGTAGACGACGGGCTCGGGAGAGATGTCGGCAGTCATCGCTCGTCAGCCTACGATGCGTCGGCGTCGCGGGTATCGACCGGCAAGCGGATCGGCGCCGCGGGGTTGATACGGCTCGCGGGCTGGTGCAGCGCACCCATCGGTGCGGGGTGGTACGTGCGGCGAGCGGGCTGGCATGGCAGGCACATCGGTGCCGAGTGCCCCGTCCACAAAGGTTGGCCAAGCAACGCCGACCAAATGTCACCCTCGGTCGGCCCCACCGCACCAAAGGTCACCCTCAGCCGGCCCACCAGGGCACGCAGCTCGGGTGAATGAAGGTCGCGTCCAGTCGGTCTGGCGGGATGGAGGTGACCTTTGGTCGGTTACCGCGCCGCCCAAACTGGACGTGGCACCAGTGCGGCCAGCGGATCGGCGCGGCCAGCGGATCGGCGCGGCAGGCCGATCGGCATGGCAATCAATGGTCTTCGGTGCCGCGATTGTTCCAGCACTTATGCGGGCACTCTGGATCTATGAGCGCGGCGGTGGTGAGGCAACTGGGAGACTTGGTGCGCGCCACCCTCGCAACCCTGATCGCCCTCGGAGTCGGCTGGACAGCAGCACTTCTCGTCCCGCTGTACGACTTCCTCGTAGACGATGAACAGCGGTATCTACCGATCCCCTATGCGATCGCCTGGGCGGGCATCGCCGCGGCGGGTGTGGCGGCCGCGGTGATGTCCTTCTCGAAGTTGCGTAGCCGCAGGCCAATCGGATGGACGCCACTGGTGGCGGTCCCGTTGGTAATCGAGTCTTGGCTACTAGGGTGCCTCGTCGCACTCGTGCTCGGCTAGGCCCCTGGCCAGTCGACTGGAAGGTGTCGCCGCGAACCACGAGCGCCATGCGCCTGATTCGATGGACGTTGATGGGCGCCCGGCGGAACCGGGCGCCCACTCGCTCACAACCGCTCGAGAATAGTGGCGTTCGCGAGCCCACCCGCCTCACACATCGTCTGCAACCCGTACCGCGCCCCGCGGTCCTGCATGGCGTGCACCAGGGTCGTCATCAGCCGCGCCCCGGAGGCCCCCAACGGATGACCGATCGCGATCGCCCCACCGTTGACGTTCACCTTCGACATATCCGCCCCGGTGTCCTGCGCCCACGCGAGCACGACCGGAGAGAACGCCTCGTTGATCTCGACAAGATCGATATCGGAGAGCTGAAGGCCAGCCCGCTGCAACACCTTTCGGGTCGCCGGGATGACCGCGGTGAGCATCATGAGCGGGTCGTCGCCCGCGACGGCGAAGCTGTGCAGCCGGGCCAGCGGGCGCAGACCGAGCTGTGCGGCGCGTTCGCTGGTCATGATCAGCACCGCGGCGCTGCCGTCGCTGACCTGGCTGGCGCTCGCGGCGGTGATCTGCCAGCCGATCTGCGGGAAGCGCTCGGCCATGGCGGGGTCGTAGTAGGCGGGTCGCAGCCCGGCGAGGGTGTCGAGGGTGCTGCCGACGCGGATGCCCTCGTCGGATTCCAGTCCGTTGATCGGCGCGAGTTCGGCGGCGAACAGGCCGTTCTTCGTTGCGCGCGCGGCCTTTTCGTGGCTGGTCAGCGCGAACTCGTCGAGCTGTGTGCGGGTGAGTCCCCACTTCGCGGCGATGAGTTCCGCGCTGATGCCTTGCGGTACAAGTCCTTCCGGATAGCGTTCGGCGAACGCGACGCCCGAGACGTCCTCGGAGCCGACGAGGTTGGCGCCCATCGGGGTTCGGCCCATCGATTCGACGCCCGCGGCGACCACGATGTCGTACGCGCCCGCGATGACGCCTTGCGCTGCGAAGTGGATGGCCTGCTGGCTGCTGCCGCACTGCCGGTCCACCGTAGTCGCGGGCACCGATTCGGGGTAGCCCGCGGCCAGCGCCGCCCGTCGCGTCACATTCGCGCCCTGCTCGCCGACCTGCGTGACCACGCCGCCGATCACGTCATCGATCAGCGCGGGATCGATGCCGCTGCGTTCGACCACCGCGCGCAGGCTGTGCGCGAGCAGGTCCACCGCGTGCACGTCGTGCAGCGCTCCGTTCGGTTTCCCCTTGCCGATCGGCGTGCGCACCGCTTCGACGATCACCGCGTCTCTCATGGTGGATCCTTCCTGTGACCGGGGCGTTTCCGCCCTGGCTCCATCATCTTATAGTCAGGCTAACGCCTGGATATAGCTGACTCAAGTCAGTTGTCGCTATGATGTGCGTCATGGCAGCCGTGATGGAAGGACCCTTGGCCGATCTCAGCTCGTGGCGGGCCGACGACTGCTCGATCGCGAAGGCGATGGACCTCATCGGCACGCGCTCGGCCGTCCTCATCCTGCGGGAGGCCTATTACGGCACCCGCCGCTTCGACGGTTTCGCCGCCCGGGTCGGCATCACCGACGCGGCCGCCGCCGCTCAACTGCGCAAACTCACCGCGGCCGGTGTCCTCGCGAAGCAGCCGTACCAGGAAGAAGGCAAACGCACCCGCCACGAATACGTGCTCACACCCATGGGCCGCGACCTGCTGCCCGCCATCTTGGCGCTGATGCAATGGGGCGACGCCCACTTACAACCGGGTCCGGCCCCATTGCTGCTGGTGGAGGAGGCGACGGGCGCACCGGTCCGCGTCGAGGTGCGCAGCGCGACAGGCAAGGAAGTCGAACTGGAGGAACTCGGAATCCGAGTAAACGAGGACTACCTCCGCGAACGGCGGGAGCGCGCCGCCGAGTGAGATGTTCCGCCGAGGTCGCGGCGAAGCCGACGGAGGCGCACGAAGTCGAGGACTCGACTGCGCGCGGTCAGGATGCCAAGGCCCGGGAACAGTCGACAGGCGTCGAATAGCGGCTGTTGGAGCCACCGTTCGACGCCCGTCGACCCGGCACAACCGCCATTTCCCTACCGAGGGAAGAGAACCGGCGGTTGCTACGACATTCAGTTCAGACGACGCCCGTCCGCCGCGGAGAAGAAGTACGTGTGCTCCGCCGACGTCGACAGCTTCAGACGGGTGCCCTTGGCGGGCGGGTTGCGCCAATCCGCCCGCGCCACAATGGTTTCCCCCGCACCGTTGATCTGGCCCTCGGAGATTGTGCGGCCGTAGATGTAGGCGTCGGAGCCGAGCTCTTCCACCACGTCCACTTCCATCTCGATGCCTTCTTTGCCGAGTCCGTTGCCGAGCTCGAAGTGTTCGGGACGGATGCCGACCACGACCTTGCCCTCGGCGGCGTCGGACACCGAACGCGGCACCGGCAGCGCGTGCCCGCCAAGCGCCACCGCGCCGTCGGACACCGGCAGCGTGAACATGTTCATGGCGGGCGAGCCCATGAAACCGGCGACGAACGCGTTGGCCGGATCGCGGTACAAGTCGCGCGGGGTCGCGCACTGCTGGAGCAGGCCGTCCTTGAGCACCGCGACGCGATCGCCCATGGTCATCGCCTCGACCTGGTCGTGGGTGACGTACACCGTCGTGGTGCCGAGCCGCCGCTGCAACTGCGCGATCTGGGTGCGGGTCTGCACGCGCAGCTTGGCGTCCAGGTTCGACAGCGGCTCGTCCATCAGGAACACCTGCGGCTGGCGCACGATCGCCCGGCCCATCGCCACGCGCTGCCGCTGACCACCGGACAGCGCCTTCGGCTTGCGATCCAGGTACGGCTCGAGGTCGAGCAGCTTGGCCGCCTCCAGCACACGCTGGTCCTTCTCCGCCTTGGCGACCTTCGCGAGCTTGAGCGCGAAGCCCATGTTCTCGGCGACGGTCATGTGCGGGTAGAGCGCGTAGTTCTGGAACACCATCGCGATGTCCCGCTCCTTCGGCTCCGCGTGGGTGACGTCGTTCGCGCCGATCAGAATGCGCCCGCCGTTCACCTCCTCCAGACCGGCGAGCATCCGCAGCGACGTCGACTTCCCGCAGCCGGACGGACCGACCAGCACAAGGAACTCGCCATCGGCGATCTCCAGATTCAGCTCGTCGACGGCGGGTTTGGTCGCGCCGGGGTAGAGGCGGGTAGCCCGCTCGAAGGTCACCGTAGCCACGGCAGATCACATCCCTTCCCGGCAGGAACGTGCCGGACGATCCGAGTAGAGGGGTCACCGTCACACGCGGCGCGCGGACGGTCCGGACGATGGTATCGGTCGCTCGATCACACCGCAGCTGAGTCCGCCGGCCGGGTCGCGGTTTCAACCACGCCGGATTCTCCGGACGCCGGTAGCCTCGATCGCGGAGATCAGCGAGCGACGAGGAGGGCCTGAGATGAGTCGAGCGGTTCGGATCGGAGTTCAGCTGCAGCCGCAGCACGCGCCCAAGTACGGGTTGATTCGCGACGCCGTGCTGCGGGCCGAGGACGCCGGTGTGGACGTCGTGTTCAACTGGGATCATTTCTATCCGCTCACCGGCGATCCGGTCGGCGCGCACTTCGAGTGCTGGACGATGCTGGCGGCGTTCGCGGAGCAGACCGAGCGGGTGGAGATCGGCGCGCTGGTCACCGGCGGCGGGTACCGGAATCCGGACCTGCTGGCGGATATGGCGCGGACCGTCGATCACATCAGCGACGGCAGGCTGATTCTCGGCATCGGCGCAGGCTGGTTCCAGCACGACTACGACGAGTACGGCTACGAATTCGGCACGGCGGGAAGCCGTTTGGATCTGCTGAAGGAGAGCATGGCCCGGCTCACCGCGCGGCTGAAGAAGCTGAACCCGCAGCCCGTCCGGGAGATCCCGATTCTGATCGGCGGCGGTGGCGAGCGGAAGACGTTGCGCTTGGTCGCCGAGTACGCCGACATCTGGCACAGCTTCGCCGACCTGGAGGGGCTCCGGCACAAGAACGAGGTGCTCGCGCAGCACGCCGCCGCCGTCGGTGCCGACGCGTCCCGCATCGAGCGCTCGGTGCCGTGGCCCGGCGCGGAGCTCGCGCCGAAGTTCGTCGAGGCCGGGGTCGGGTTGTTCACCGTCGGTGTGAGCGGCCCCGGCTACGACCTCGGCGAGCTCGAGCAGGCCATCCGCTGGCGCGACGAGGTGAACCCGGAACAGGTCAGCGGACTGGCCTGAGTCCGGGTTCCACCGCGATCAGTTCGCCGAGTACTGAAGCTCGCCTGCCGCTGCCCCCTCGACGGGCGGCGACAGGCGGACCGGCAGTGCGGCGAGGCCGCGGATCAGCAGGCTCTTGCGCCAGCTGAGCCCATCTATATCGCCGTCGAGCGACATCGCGGGGATCCGGTCGAGCAGCCGGGTGAGCGCGATGGTGGCCTCCATCCTGGCCAGCGCGGCGCCGACGCAGTAGTGGATGCCGTGGCCGAAGGCGATGTGCCGGTTGTCGGTGCGGGCGGGCTGGACGCCGTCCGGATCCGGGTACCGCTGCGGGTCGCGGTTGGCCGCCGCGAGGGAGATCATGACGAACTCGCCCGCGTCGATGTACTGACCGCCCAACGTGATCGGCGCGGTGGTGAACCTGGCCGTCGCCAGGTGCACCGGACCCTGGCAGCGCAGGATCTCCTCGACGTAGGCGGGGACGCCGGTGGGGTCCGCGCGCAGCCGCTCGGCGCTGTCCGGATCGCGCAGCAGCTCGAGCACCGCGTTGCCGATCAGGTTGACGGTGGTCTCGTGTCCGGCGGCAAGCAGCAGGAACAGCATCGAGATGAGCTCTTGTTGATCGAGCCGATCGCCGTCGTCCTTGGCGACGATCAGCGCCGAGAGCAGGTCTTCGCGCGGGTCGGCGGTGCGCACGGCGATCAGTTCGGTGAGGTAGGTGAAGAAGCTGATACCGGCGCTGGTGCGTTCCTCGACGCTGGCCGACTCGTTCACCACGATCTCCGTCCACGCGCGGAAGTCGTCCTTGTCGTCGTCCGCGACGCCGAGCAGCTCGCAGATCACCATGATCGGCAACGGGAACGCGTAGTCGTCGAGGAGGTCGGCGGACTCCTTGGCGCTCAACTCGTCGAGCAGCGAGTCGGCGATCGCGGTGATGCGGGGGCCGAGGTCACGCACCGCGCGGCTGGCGAACGCCTTGGCCACCAGGCTGCGCAGCCGGGTGTGCTGCGGCGGATCGGCGAAGAGCATGTTCTCGTTGACGGCGCCCGCGAACTTCTCGGCTCCGCCGTTCTTGGCGATGGCCGCCTGGCCTTCGGGCGAGGTCACCCGCTTGCTGATATTCGGCTCGACGAAGGCCTGTTTGGCCACGTCCTGATCGACGACCAGCCAGCTCAGCACTCCGTCCAAGCGGACGCGATGGATGGGACCGCGTTCGCGCAACCTCCGGTAGACGGCGTGCGGATCCTGGTAGAAGTCGTCGTCGGTCAGCTCGATGATCTCGTTGGCGGCCGTCACGCAGCGCCCCCGGTCCTCGACGCGGAGGCCGAACGTGAATCCAGGTAGGTCACTAGCCCTGTGTCCTTTCGAGGTCGAACGGTTCTGATTCAGTCCCGACGCAGTCTCGAGAAGCGGTGACAGCAGTGATCGCTCGCTGTCCGATCGTGGTGGTGCCGAGGCGAAGTCGGCCGCCTGCTGCATCGGTGGAACGTCGAGCAGTTTCGATCGGTGTGAACCTTGAACAAGCCACGGGGCCAAGTGCATCGACGAAATGTCCGCGTACCCGGGGCAAATTCCCGAGGGATTCTCGCACAACCGCGCCGCTCGGCTCGGAGTGACCCTCGTCGCGTCGGCCGCGCGTAGCTGTGGGTTTGCGGCATTCCCCCGCTAGGGTCGGGAACATGGCTGGTCTGTCCGCCGCGCGGCGTCGTGCCCTGATCCTCTTGCTCCTGCTCGCCGTCGGCTGCACCGCGGCGGGCTGTGGTTCGGGCGACGATTCCGCAGACACCAGAGACCTGTGCGCGCCGCCGGGACTGAGCGCGGCGTCCGCGGCGCCGACGAACCTCGCTTCACCCGCCACCGCGGGACCGGACCGCTACACCACCGCGAACACGGTCCCGCTGGAATCCATCGATGTGACCAAGCTCGGGCTGATCACGCCGGGCACGCTCAGCGTCGGCACCCTCTCGGACGCGCCGCCGAGCATCTGCGTGAACTCGGCTGGCACCTTCACCGGATTCGACAACGAGCTGCTGCGCGCGGTGGCCGCGAAACTCGGTCTGCAAGTGCAGTTCTCGGGCACCGAGTTCTCCGGACTGCTCGCGCAAGTGGCGGGCGGGCGTTTCGACGTCGGCTCGTCCAACATCACCACCACCGACGCGCGCCGTGAGCTGGTCGGCTTCACCAACGGGTACGACTTCGGCTACTTCGCCCTCGTGGTGGCCAACGGCAGTCCGATCAAAGGCTTCGCGGATCTGGGGCCGGGCACCCGGATCGCCGTCGTGCAGGGCACGGTGCAGGACGACTACGTGGTCAACACCCTGCGCCTTGACCCGGTGAAGTTCCCGGACTACAACACCGCCTACGCCAATCTGAAGACCGGTCAGGTCGACGCCTGGGTCGCGCCCTCGGCGCAGGCCGAAGGCGCGATCAAGCCGGGCGACGGCACCTCGGTGGTCCAGAACGCTTTCAGCCTGGACAATTTCGCGGCTTGGGCGGTGAACAAGAACAACAAACCGCTGACCGACGCGCTCAACAGCGGCCTCGACGCGGTGATCGCCGACGGCACCTACGCCCGCCTCTACGGCGACTGGGTGCCGAGGCAGCTGCCGCCGGGTTGGAAGCCGGGTTCCAAGGCCGCGCCGACGCCGCAGCTGCCCGACTTCGCCGCGCTCGCCGCCGAGAACCGGACAGAAGAGAGCCAGGAGCAGAACGCGCCGAAGTCGACCCTGCAGCAGCTGCGGGAGACGTTCTTCGATTGGTCGCTGTACCGCAAGGCTTTTCCCGACCTGATCAAGACCGGTCTGCCGAATACCCTGATCCTGGCGCTTGTTTCGGGCGCGCTCGGCACTGTGATCGGCATGCTGCTCGCCGTCGGCGGAATCTCCCGCACGCGCTGGTTGCGTTGGCCCGCACGGGTTTACACCGATATCTTCCGCGGCCTGCCCGCCGTGGTGATCATCCTGCTCATCGGTCTCGGCATCGGGCCGGTGGCGCGCAACATCACCGGCAACAATCCGTACTGGCTCGGCGCGGTCGCGCTGGCGCTGCTCGCCTCGGCCTATATCGGCGAAATCTTCCGTTCCGGAATCCAATCCGTGGAAGCCGGGCAGCTGGAGGCGGCGCGCGCGATCGGTTTCGGGTACCGGCAGGCGATGACGCTGGTGGTGATCCCGCAGGGCGTGCGCCGGGTGCTGCCCGCGCTGATGAACCAATTCATCGCGCTCATCAAGGATTCCTCGCTGATCTACTTCCTCGGCCTGCTGGCCAGCCAGCGTGAACTGTTCGCGGTGGGCCGAGATCTCAACGCGCAGACCGGAAATCTCTCGCCGCTCGTCGCCGCGGGCCTGATGTACCTGGTGCTGACCATCCCCCTCACGCACCTGGTCAACTACATCGACCACCGGATGCGCACCGGACGGCCGGACCAGCCGATCGACGAGCTCGAGCAGGCCACCATCACCGAAGGGCGCTGAACCATGAGTGCATCTCTGACCGGAACCGGCCTGCACCTGACCCTCGGCCGCAACCACGTGCTGCGCGGTATCGACATCCACGTCGACGCGGGTACGACCACCACCGTCATCGGACCGTCGGGCTCCGGCAAATCGACCCTGCTTCGGGTGCTCAACCGGTTGCACGAGCCCGACCGCGGTGACGTGCTGTTGGACGGAAAATCCGTGTTGCGCGAGGACCCGGACCGGCTGCGTCAGCGCATCGGCATGGTGTTCCAGCACTTCAACCTGTTCCCGCACAAGACCGTCGCGGACAACATCGCGCTCGGGCCGCGCAAGCTGCGCGGTCTGTCGAAGGACGCGGCGCGGGCGCTGGCGATCGAGCAGCTGGAGATCGTCGGGCTGGCCGACAAGGCCGACGCGCGTCCCGGCAATCTCTCCGGCGGCCAACAGCAGCGGGTCGCGATCGCCCGCGCGCTGGCCATGCGGCCCGAGATCATGTTCTTCGACGAGGCCACCTCGGCGCTGGATCCCGAGCTGGTGAAGGGCGTGCTCGGGCTGATGAGCGAGCTGGCGTCGGGCGGCATGTCGATGATCGTGGTGACGCACGAGATGGGGTTCGCGCGCAGCGTCTCGGACAACGTGGTGTTCATGGACCAGGGGCAGGTGGTGGAGACCGGTACGCCGGAGGCGCTGTTCGACGCGGCCGAGACGCCGCGGTTGCGGAAGTTTTTGTCGCAGGTGCTCTGAGAACGGATTTTCACCGCTGCGGTTACCAGCGCGCTCGGCACCGCCAC
Source organism: Nocardia amikacinitolerans (assembly GCF_900215415.1). Lineage (NCBI taxonomy): Bacteria > Bacillati > Actinomycetota > Actinomycetes > Mycobacteriales > Nocardiaceae > Nocardia > Nocardia amikacinitolerans. The sequence continues at coordinate 542,667 of NZ_OBEG01000004.1, forward strand.
CGAAACCTGCCAGTCCCCCGCTGCTGTCGTTCTCGACGCTCGCCGGGCCGTCGTCCTCCGTCACCACGGGTCATTCGGGCGCTCGCGCTCCCGACGACGCTCGCCTGGTGGACGCGGGCGCCGACGCGGAGGTGGTCAGCAACCACAGCAGGCGCCCGAGCGGCAAGCGAATCTTTGGCAATCTATTCATGCGTGAGTGTTAATGTGTTGTTGTTCACAGATACACCTGTCCATCCTCATGGAAGAAGGCATTCTGATGACCACAGCACACGTCGAGCACACCGACCACGGGCAGCACGTCCACGGCGAGGGCTGCGGCCATGTCGCCGTCCCGCACGGCGACCACGTCGACTACGTCCACGACGGCCACCTGCACCGCGCCCACGAAGGCCACTTCGACGAATGCGAGCCCTCCGGCCACACCGAGTGCACCGCACACGACCACAAGCACGGTGAGGGCTGCGGCCACGTCGCCGTCCCACACGGCGACCACGTCGACTACATCCACGACGGCCACCGCCACGCGGCCCACGACGGCCACTACGACGAACACTGAGCCCTCCGCACTTCAGCCGCAACCCCAACGCCTCCGCATACCCGCTCGAAGATCGCTTCGGGCGGGCGAGGTCAGGTGTGGAAGGTGGCTATGGCGGACCAGAGGAGGGGGGAGTGTTCGATGGCGCCGGTTTCGCGCCAAGTGGTGAGGCGGGTGCGGTGCCAGGCGGTGAGGGGGAGGAGGGGGGTGGGGTGGTCGTGGGCGGTGTCGATGGAGTGGATGAGGTCTTGCAGCGGCGTGGCGGTGGTGGCGCTGGCGAGGCGTTGGAAGGCCAGGTCGGTGGGGAGGGGCCAGCGGGTGGCGGTGACGAGTTCGGCGCCGCCGTTGATCATGGCGGCGATGAGGCCGAGTGCTTCGGTGAAGCGGAGATCGCCGCCGCTTTCGCAGGCGATGAGGGCGACGCGGCTCGGAATCGGCCAAAGGTCCGGACCCGCAATGGGTTCGGGAGCAAGCGTGTGCGTGCCGAGCAGGAGGTCCTTGGCCGAGAGCGGGCGGTGCGCGCGCAGCGGTTCGGCGAAGCCGGTGGTGTCGGCGGTGCAGGTCAGGTGTAGTTCGGCGTTCTCGCTCTGACCGGATTCCGGGGCTGCGGCCGTGACGTGACCGACGTAGATCAGCCGCGATGCTCCCGCGCGGAGCGTTTCGGAGAGCCACGTGCGATCCAGGTCGGTGCGGCGGAAGACTTCGACGGGATCGGCAACGGCAGGCCGGAGGCGTTGCCCCGCAATGAGTTCGGCGACTCGTTCGGCGAGCGGTCCGGTGCCGTCCATTCGCCCGAGGACCGAACCGAGGGCGGAGTCGGCGCGAAAACCCGGCACCCGCGGATCGAGGACCGCCACAACGGGCAGCTCACGGTCGGCTGCCCAGGAACGCGCGCGACGATCGGGTGCCTGCACGACACCCGCGGGCGCGAGCAGGCTGACATCGGCGAAATCGACGAGCCGCAAGTCGGGGTCGGGCGCGATGATCTCCCACGGCACCTGCGCCACCCGCGGCGAGGGTTGCAGCCTGATATGCGGACGGATTCCGCGCGTGTACAGATCGTGCAACTGCACCGCAAGGCCGTGAGGCAGCAGAGCGCGCGAAAGGGACTGAGCCAGAGCGTATTCCGCATCGGGCGAGGCGAAAGCACCGGTTGTCAACGCTCGCTCGAGCCCGCCGGGCACATTGGGGTTCGGTAGTGCGTCGGCGAGCGCCCGCACGGCCGCCTCGATCGGATCTCCCGGCAGCATGGCGGCGCCGCGCGGGGCTAGATCGTCGTCCCACCGCCAGGATATGTAGAGGTCACCGGCGTCGGCCATCCGAACGACGACCGTCGGTTGCTCGGACGGTGCGTGTTCGCTCATACCGTCAGCACCCGTTCCTCGCGCACCGCGCGCCCATAACGCCGTTCGGCGGCGGCGATGTAATCGGCCAGCGCGATGTGCCCGTCGGGCGCGACCGCCAAGCGCGGCGGCGGCGCTACTCGCAATCCCGCGGCGGCGGCGACCTTGGCCAACGCCGATCCGAGTTGTAGGGCGGATTCTCCGGCGGAGGCGGGCGTCTCGATCGGTGACAGAGGTTCGAGCGGCAGCTGCGGGAGCGGTTGATGATCGGTCGCGTCGACGTCCAACGTAGTTCCAGCGCACTGCGTTTCGATGAGGTCGGCGACGAGCGGCCCGTCGCCGCAGAGGTAGGCGAATCGGAACGCCAAACGCATGGCCGGGTCGGCGATCTCGCGGTTCCACTGGGCGCGCTGGTTGCCGTTCGGCAGCGTGTACCGCACGGCGTCGATGGCGATCGCCGCGGGCACCGCGACATCGCGGGCCAGCGCCAACAGCTCGGGCGTCGGCGAGTCGATGGTGTCGATCAGCGCCTCCAGCAGCACGGCGTGCCAGAAATCGACCTGCGCGCAGTGCAATCCGAGACCGCGTGAGGCGTACGCGTCGAACGCGGCGGCGAGCAGTTGCTGCCCCTCCTCGACACGAAACCCTTTGAAGGCCACCGTCGCGAGGCGAGTCTGCACGGCGGCGACGTCCAGCGCCGCGCCGGACGCTTCGAAGTAGGAGAGGCTGCGCCGGTACAGCACCTCGGCCTGTTCGACGTCGTCGCGGTGCTCGGCGACGAATCCCATGATCCTGAGCCCGACTCCGGCGCGATACTCGAGTCCCGCCTGTTCGAAGTACTCCTGACTCGCCCGCAGCGGTTCCTCCGCCGCCTCGAACCGGTCGACCCTGGTGTACAGCGTCGCGAGATTCTGCTGGGTTTCGGCCACCGCGTTGCGGTCGCCCGCCGCCTCGAACGCGGCCAGTGCTTGTTCGGCGAAGTCGATGCCGAGTTCCCTGCGTCCGGTCTCGAAGTAGGCGCCCGCCAGGTTCATCAGCGGATGACCGGCCAGGTGTGGCGCGAAACGCTGTGCGACGTCCAGTGTTTCGGTAGCGAGTTCGATGACGCGCACCCATTGGGCGCGGTGGAACGCGACCGCCGTCAGCGAGAGCAGGCACGGCACGCGCAGCGCACCGAACTCGGGATTGTCCGCGAGCAGCGCCCTGGCCTGCTCGAGCGCCGCTTGCGCGTCGTCGAGTTCGCCGAGGTGCTGGAGTGCCTGCGAGTAGTTGACGAGCGTGGACGCGCGCTTCTCGACGGCGTCCTCGGGGATCTCCGCCAGCGCCGAACGGAACCGGACGACAGCGCCCGCGTGGTCACCGAGTTCGTCGCACATGCTCGCCGCGTTCACCAGCGCGCTGACCCGCACGCCGCCGGAGGTGGTGTCGACCGCGTGCTCGAAGATGCGCAGCGCCTCCGCGACCTCGCCGCGCTGATAGGCGGCGGCCCCCTCGTAGAGCAGTTCCAGGCCGGGTGGCGCTTCGTCGACCATCAGAAGTCCGAATCCATCGCTGCGGCGGCGATCTCGGCGAGCAGTAGGTCGTCGTCGCCCGCAGCGGCACGGCCGAGCCGAGCGACCGCGAAATCCCGAATACGTTGCCGCTCTTCCCGTTCAGCAGCGTTCAGCTCGGTCGGACCCACGCCGGGAACGTAAACCCGCACTGCGGCGACTTCGTCCGACCACACCGACGCCACACCCTGCCAGGTATCGCCGAACAGCTCGAGTTCGGTGTCGACAGCGCCACCTGCGGTGTCGAGTAGCGCACGTGGTCGCAAATGCGCGGGCGCGGCGACCAATTGGGGCGCGGCCACCGCTCGCACCCGCACGAGCGTTGCCCCCTCGGCCCTGGTCAACTCCCAGGACACCGCGCGTTCGGAGGCGTCGACCAGCCCGGGCGGGCAACGCCGCCAATCCCATCCGCCGCTGCCGCGTCCCAAGACCAGCTCGCCGTGCCTTGCGCCGGGACCGGCGGCCAGCGCGTAATCCTCCGCCCGGCCGAGTGCGGCGGAGGGCGCGGTCATCGGCTCGAGGTGCGCGTCGACGCCGTCCACCAGCGACTCGCATTCCTCGGTGAGCGTGGCGATCTCGGTGTCGAGCAGGCTCTGATCCAGCGCCGGAATGCCGTCGATGGTGGACGCGGGCCACCAGCGGGCCGCCCAGTGCGCGTAGGCCAGCCGCCTGGCCCGCGTCACAAGAGTGGGTAGCGCGGGGTCGGTCGGGAATTCGCCGGTTCGCTTGTCGGCGACGGCCAGTGCGACGCGTTCGCCGTACACGGCCCACAACCATTCCTGCGCGTCGTCGAGGTCGTGCAGCACGGCGGCCGGAACGTGTTCGTCGGCAGACAGACTCCAGCTGAGATGACCGCCGATCACCTCCAACACCAGGGTGTCCAGTGCGGGCGCGTCATCCAAAACCGTTGGCGCGCCGCTGGGGACGACGGTCCAGAGTCCGTCCGCGTGTTCGCGCACGAGCACCGCGTTCATCAGCTCGCCCTCGATTCCGTCGAACCGAACTCACCCGCGACCGCGCTCGCGCTGAGCGCGTTCTTCACCTTGGTGCGGTGATCGAGGATGACCGACCGGGCCACACCGTCCAGCAGATCCCACAGCTCCTCTGGCTCGCCGACGGGGACCGCGCGAACATCGCGCCCGTGCAACCGAACCCAGAGCCGCCGCAGGTAGGGCCGCCATGGTGTGCGGAGTTCCGCGGCGATCTGCGCGAGCGGACCGCTCGCCTCCTCGGCCTCGTGCACCGCGAGCCGCCGCGCTTGCAGCACATAGGCTTCGCGCCGCCATCGGTTGTTGATCGCCTGGTGCGCAGCGGTTTCGCGCGCGACACCGTACGGCGCGGCTGCTCGCCGAGCCGCCCACGTGGTATCCGCCGCGTCATCGCGACGCGGTCGGGCGCCGTCCGCCGCGCTGAGGCGATCCGCGTCCGCTGCGCCGCTGCGATCCGGCCGCGTGAGGTTCGCCGCGCTGCCGCGTTCTGCCGTTGCGGCCTCTGCCGCGCTGAGGCGATCCGCGTCCGCCGCGCCGCCGCGACCCGGCCGCGCGAGGTTCGCAGCACTGCCGCGTTCTACGGCTGCGCCCTCTGCCGCGCTGACACGGTCCGCCCGTGCGGCGCCCGCCGCGCCGCCGCGATCTGTCTGCCGGACCTCGCCTGCACCTCCGTGATCCGGCCGCAGGACGTCCGCCGCGCCAGAGCGATTCGACCGTCCAACCTCCGCCGTGTCGCCGCGATCCCCAAGTGCGCTGCTGGCGCCATCGCTGCGGTCCGCGTGCGGGATGTGGACGGCGCTGCCACGATTCCCCGGTGCGACGCTGTCGAGTGCCGCCCGCCCGGTGTCCGTCGCACCGGTCCCCGACTGTGCGTTGCCCGCGGTACCACCGCGATCCGTCCGCCCCGCATCGGCCAGGTGACGCACCCGCCCCACACCAACGCTCTCGCCCCGCATCACACCGAACGGCGAAAGACCCACGGCCAGTGCGGCTCCGGTAGCGGCGGCCACCCGCAGCGTCTCGTCCAGCAGCGCCCACGGCGCGCAACTGCGGGCGATCTCGTCGGTGACCAGCTCCGGAATCGGCGGTAGCTCAGCGCGTTCGCTCGATGCCTGCAACACCGTGAAGACCCGTTCGTAGATCGTGCGGTCGAACGGCAGTCCCAGGTCCGCCTTGGACGCCGACGTACCGAGCGCGGGCGGGTGCGGCAGGGGATGTGCGGTGAGCCCGAGTTCGTTCGCGCTGCCGCCGGATGCCCGGTGCCAGAGGTCGATACCGGAATGCGTGCCAGCGTGCGCCGCGACCAGCCGGTCCAGTTCGGGCTGCCCGTCGCCGGTCACCCGACTGTTCGCGCACGCGTCGAGGAGCTTTTCGAACCCCGCGGTGTGATCGCCGCGCACCGCCGAAGGACGTCGTCGCCAGGCGATCTCGATCAATCCGCCCAGCTTCCGCGCCACCTCCGCGTCGGTCAGGTGTTCCTTGAGCGCCTGCGTCGTTCGGCCCGCGGCGAATTCGTGGATATCGCGCAGCGCCGCCTCCGCGGTCTGCTTGTCCCGCACCGGATCCGGGTGTCCCGCTGTCGTCGCGAGCTCGAAGCAGCGCTGGAAATAGAGATCCTGCGGATTTCCCTCGGTGATGCGCAACGCCCGACGAACCTGTTTGAGCAGCGTGAACCAGGCCGCGGTGGCGCGCAGTACGTCTGCGGCGGCGTAGATCCGGGTGGCGAGCAGCGTCGCGCCGTCCGCGGTGAGGATCGCGCCCGCACAACTCGGGTGCTGCACGGGCCGGATGACCAGCGGGTCGAGCACGAGTTTGACGGTCCGGCGCAGCGGTCCGCCCTGTGGGCCGCTGAGTGCTTCGACACCGTCGAGCTTGCGCCACACCTCGTCGAGCACCATGGCGCGCGGTCGTCGCATTCGACCAGGTTAACGGACCTTTGGCCGGTTCGGGCCGCCGAAACCTGGGATCGGTAGGCGGCGCGCGATTCCTACCTTTCTCACAACGGCCCACCAGGGGCCGGACCAACCGAGACAGACAGGAACAGATCACCATGAACGCCAAGCACTTCCGCATCGGCACCGCCGCCCTCGCCGCCGTCGCGCTCACCGGCTTCCTCACCGCCTGCGGCGACGACTCCCCGAAGAGCTCCCCCGCGACCTCGCAGCAGACCACCGCCGCCGCGCCCGCGGGCCCGGCCTCCGGCAAGTCCGCGGCGCTGGTCGACGGCAAGGCGCTGAACGGCACGTTCGACACCACCTGCGCCAAGCAGGGCGACACCCTGGCCCTCGCGCTGACCGACAACAACAACGCCACCTACGGCCAGCTGTCGGTCAGCGCCACCATCACCGGCGACACCGTGCAGGCCGTCGGCATCGCGGGCAGCCAGGGCGGCTCCTCGGGCCTGCCCTACGCGGTCGGCTACGGCAACGGCCAGCCGGGCGGCTCGGCGAAGCTCGTGAAGGACGGCAACACCTACAAGGTCACCGGCGAGGGCGTCGGCGCGCCCGACCTGAGCAACCCGCTGGCGGGCCCCTCGACCTCGACCTTCGACATCACCTTCGCCTGCTCGACCATCGTCGGCGCCTGACGGTCCGACTGCTCGGCTCCCCGTCGTCCCGCGAGCCCGGCGCCACCGAGGGGTGCGCCAGGACGGGACGACGGGGTGGCCCGGAACTCGGAACGTCCGACCGACAAAACCCAAGGAGCACAACATGGCAACCAAACTGCGCGCCGCCGCGATCGTCTTCGGCCTGGCCGCGATCGGCCTCTATCTCTGGAACGGCCTCACCTACGAACCGAGCAGCCCGTGGGAGCCCGGCTTCACCGCCTGGCTCAACGGCTTCATGGCCCTGCCGATCGTCGCCTTCACCATGGTGGTGCTGGTCTTCGCCTTCACCGGCGAGGGCATCATGTCCGCCTTCACCGGACTGAACACCACGGAATTCCGCGGCGGCCTGCTCGGCATCGGCACCGTGAAGTCGTTCCGGCAGACCGGGCTGACCGTCAACGACCAGCCGCAGATCCGCATCGAATTCAGCGTCGAGGGCGTGGACGGCAAGGTCTTCGACTCCGCCGCGAAGATGATCGTGCCGCTCACCGAACTGGCGTTGCTGCGTCCCGGCGTGGTGCTTCCCGTGCGCTACCTGCCGGATCGCACCGACAAGGTGGAGGTCGACCTCTCCGGCGACAGCGTCGAGGCGCAGCGGGTGATGAACGAGTCCATGATCCGCAAGGGCTTCACCACCAAGGCCAAGCTGGACATCGCCGCGCGCGGCATCGCGGCGCAGGCTGTGGTGCAGTCGCTGTCGGTGCCCGGGGAGATCCGCGACGGCTACTCCAAGGTGGTCATCGGGCTTGCCGTCACGCGGCCCGACGGCAGCACCTTCCGCACCGGCGCCGAGAAGTTCCTGCCGCCCGCGAGCGTGGGTAACGTGCAGGTGGGCAGGATCGTGCAGGTGCACTACCTGCCGGAGAACGAGCAGGAGGTGGTCATCGCGATTCCGGTGAACGCCTGAGACTTGGTCGGCTGTTCACCTGGGTGTTTCCTGGGAATAGCCTGCGGCGTTTAGCGTGCGGCCGACAGCCCAAAGCAGGAGTGATCGTGACCTTGAAACCACTCGCCCTCTTCGTGCAGCACGACGGCCGCTCCGCGCGCGCCGCCGTGACCTGCGAATACAAATGCGCCAACGCGTGCTTCCACGAGACGCCCAACACCTCGGGCGGCGAGTACTTCGGCGACATCGTCAGCTCCCTGAACCGGCGTGGACTGATCAAGGGCGGCGCGGCCGCGGTTCTCGCGGTCGGCGCCGCCTCCGCGCTCGCGGCCTGCGGCGACGACGAGGCCACCGGCTCCACCGGAAGCACCCCGGCGGGCCCGCCCGGAACCGGAACCAACTTCACCGCGGTCGCGCCCAACAAAGAAGACGCCGTCGTCATCCCGGAGGGCTACGAGCAGTCGGTCGTGATCCGGTGGGGCGACCCGCTTTTCGCCGACGCTCCGGCCTTCGACTTCGACCGGCAGTCCGCCGCCGCGCAAGCCAAGCAGTTCGGCTACAACAACGACTTCGCCGCCTTGCTGCCCATCGAGGGCCAGGCCAACAGTTACCTGCTCGTGGTCAACCACGAGTACACCACCGCGCCACAGATGTTCCGCGGCTACGACAAAGCGAACCCGACGCCCGAGCAGCTCGCCATCACCATGGCGGCGCACGGCCTGACCGTCGTCGAGGTCAAGGGCGAGCCAGGCACCGGCAAGCTGACGCCCGTCTTCGGCAAGTACAACCGCCGCATCACCGCCACCACCGAGTTCACCCTCACCGGTCCCGCGGCGGGCAGCGACTTCGTGAAGACCTCCGCCGATCCGACGGGCACCAAGGTGCTCGGCACCTTCGCCAACTGCGCGGGCGGCGTAACCCCGTGGGGCACCGTGCTTTCCGGCGAGGAGAACTTCCACGGCTACTTCGCCAACGGCGACAAGCCCGTCGGCGGTGACACGGCCGTGGCGCGGGCCAAGCGCTACGGCTTCACCGCGGGCGCGACGGCCAACCTCTGGGAGCGCGCGGACAAGCGCTTCGATCTGGCGCAGGAACCCAACGAGGCCAACCGATTCGGCTATGTCATCGAGGTCGACCCGTGGGACCCGAACTCCACGCCGGTCAAGCACTCGGCCATGGGCAGGCTCAAGCACGAGGGCGCGAACATCTACGTCACCAAGGGCGGCGACGTCGTCTCCTACACCGGCGACGACGAGAAGTTCGACTACATGTACAAATTCGTGTCGTCCCGCAAGGTGCAGTCCGGTACCGGCGCGGCGAGCAGGCGGCACAACATGACCATCCTCGACGCGGGCACGCTGTACGTCGCCAAGCTCACCGGCGACCACGCGGACAAGATCGACGGCACCGGAGCCAAGCCGTCGGACAAGGGCTTCACCGGTAAGGGACAGTGGATTCCGCTGTTGGAGACGAACGCCGAGGGCAAGGGCAAGTCGCTGGTCGACGGCATGACCGCGGAAGAGGTCGCGGTGTTCACCCGGCTCGCGGCCGACAAGGTCGGCGCGACGAAGATGGACCGCCCGGAGGACTTCGAGGCCAATCCCTACACCGGCAAGGTGTACGTGGCGCTGACCAACAACGACAACCGCGGCAAGGAGGGAAAGGCGGGCGCCGACGAGGCGAACCCACGCAACCTCAACAAGAACGGCCAGGTCCTGGAGATCGACGACGACCACACCGGCACCGAGTTCACCTGGTCGCTGCTGCTGGTCTGCGGTGATCCGAACGCGGCGGACACCTACTACGCCGGGTTCGACAAGACCAAGGTGAGCCCGATCTCCTGCCCGGACAACCTGGCCTTCGACCCGTACGGCAACCTGTGGATCTCCACCGACGGCAACGCGCTGAAGTCCAACGACGGCCTCTTCTCGGTGGTGCTGGACGGCGCGAATCGCGGTGAGACCAAACAGTTCTTGACCGTGCCGCGCGGTGCGGAGACCTGCGGTCCGATCGTCACCGAGTCGCGGGTGATCGTGTGCGTGCAGCACCCGGGTGAGACCGACGACGCCACTCCCGACAACCCGTTCTCGCACTGGCCCGACGGTGGTTCCGCGCAGCCGAGGCCGTCCGTGGCGGTGGTGTGGAAGAAGGACGGTGGGCGGATCGGCGTGTAGCTGAAGATCGTTCGCCCCCAGCCGGTTCGCCCGGCTGGGGGCGCTCGCTCAACTAACCCATATTGGCGAATGTGGCGAAATCGCCTTGGGCGCCGCTGTATACGTTGAGATCGGTGCGGCCCGCGATGCCGGGGATGCTGCCGCTGTCGGTGGTCTGCCAGAACGTCCAGGTCGGCCAGCCGCCGGGCACCTCCGGTTGGGCGTTGCCGCGGTAGTCGGCGATCCACAGCGGATAGCGGGTGAACTCGCTGGTGTTCGCCATCGCCGTCTTCCAGAAGTTCGGGTACGTGTAGATGATCGGCACCCGGCCGGTCAGCGCTTGCACCGTGTTCAGGTAGCGGTGCGTCCAGTTGATCAGCGCGGCAGGGTCGAGACCGCCGGAGTGCTCCAGATCGAGCACGGGCGGCAGGTCCAGCGGACCGTTCTGGCCGAGCACCGTCGCGGCGTAGAGCGCCGCCTGTGGTTCGGGCGGCAGCTGCGGGCGCGCGTAGTGGTACGTGCCGCGCGCGATGCCCGCCGCGCGCATCAACAGGCTGTCCGGCACGAAGTAGGGATTGATGTAGCTCAGGCCCTCGGTGGCCTTGACCATGGCGAAGTCGTGGCCGGACCGTTTGACCGCGAACCAGTCGATCAACCGGCCGTCGATGTGCTGCCAGGACGAGACGTCCGGCCCGACCGGCGCCGCCGAGCTCTGACCGGTCGCCGAAAGGATGCTGCCCACCACGATCGCGGACAACGCAACACTGCGAGTCGCTCTCCAACGAGTGCTATCCATGCCCTTCGACCTTAGGCCCCCGCCCCGCCTTCACTCCCCCGCCGCGCCGAGCACCAAGCGCGCCGCGGGTGTCGTCAGCCGAGCCAGTCGAGGACCGAGGCGGCGGTCCAGGACTGCTGCATGCTGCCGAGGGGTTCGCCGGTGAAGGGTTCGTAGTACTCGGCGAAGCTGCCGTCGCTGGCTTGTCGCAAGCCCTCGGCGCGCAGCATGAAGGCGCGTTCGGCCCAGCCGCGGCGGGCGAAGACCCAGGAGAACAGCCAGCTCATCACCGGCCACACCGGTCCGCGCCAGTATTCGCGCTGGCGGAAGTCCCTGGAGACGGGGGAGGTCGAGGGCGGTAGCGCGTAGCGCAGGTCCGGGTGGCCGCAGTAGCGCGGGCCCTCGAACAGGCGAAGCAGGCTGCGTTCGGTGTCGCGGGGCAGGCCGCCGCACAGCAGCGGGGCGAAGACGGCGAGGGTCTCGGTATCGATCCAGCGCTGGAGACGCACGTCGTAGTCGCGGGCCGCGCCGGTCCGCGCGTCGGTGGTAGCGACGACGCCCGCGCGGAAGCGCTCGGCCCACGCGTAGAGGTCGCGCACGTCGGCGTGCGGCTGCTTGTACTCCTCGCCGATGTTGGCGAGCACCTCGCAGGCCAGGGCGAAGACCGCGGTGACGAACACGTCCTGCACGGCGAAGCTCATGGTGGAGGCGAGTTGGTAGTCGTCGTATCCGGCCCGCCGCATCTGCTCGACCAGCCAGAGGTACCTGTCGTACTCGCGGTCGGTGGGGCGCTGCGTCGGATCATCGATGACCAGCACGTCCTCGCGGCGGTACGGAGGCAGATCGCCGGGGATCACGTGCTCGTAGGCGCGGTCCCAGCGTGGCGAGTTGTCCATGCCGGATTCCCAGCCGTGGTAGAGCGTGATCCGGCCGTTCTCCTTCGGATCTCGCGCGTGCGCGAGCCAGCGATGCCAGCGCACCAGGTCCGGCCAGCGGCGATTCAGGAACTCCTCGGCGACGGCCCTGGTGCTGCGCCCATGACGGCGGGAGTGATCGAGAATGCGCTGCACGGCGATGGCGTGCACCGGCGGCTGGGTGATGCCCGAGGTGTCCGGACCGTCGGGCGCGTTGGCGGCCAGCTTGCGGCACTCCCAGCGGGCCGGGCCGGGGAAGTAGCCGTCCACGCCGTTGGCGAACACGATGTGCGGGATCATCCCGTTCTTCCACTGCGCCGAGAGCAGCGTGTCCAGCTCGACGACGGCGCGCTCCACGCTGAGCGGTGCGAGACCGACGGCCACGAACGCCGCGTCCCAGCTCCACATGTGCGGATACAGCCGAGGCGCTGCGCTGGTCATGGTGCCCAGGTCGTTGCCCCGCAGCAGGTAGGCGGCGCGCGCCGCGAGCTGAGTTGGGGTGAAACCCGGATGTGCCATCCCCCTATTCTGCGATCCGACGCGCAAATATGCCCGATCAGCGGCGGTGGGTTGCGTCGCAGCGCGGCGCACCAGGTGTTCGGCGGATCTCACTCTCGCATGCCCCGTCCGTGGAGATTGGTTACCGACGTATGCGTGCATCGCTACGAATCGGCGCAGTGCTACGGATTCGAGGTCGCTTCCGGCGTGCCGACTACGGTGGGGCGCATGAACACCGCCGTCACCAGCACACCGAAGCCGACCGCGTTGATCACCGGAGCCAGCCGCGGGCTCGGCGCGGCCATCGCCCGCGAACTCGCGCCCGGCCACGAGCTGCTGCTCGGCGCGCGCTCGCAAGACGCGCTGCGCGACATCCGCGCCGAGCTGCCGGAGGCGACGCCGTGGCCGGTGGAGCTCACCGATTACGCGGAAGTCGCCGCGGCGATCGGCGCGGTCGAGCGGCTTGACGTGCTCGTGCACAATGCCGGGATCGCCGATCTCGGCACCATCGCGGAGTCGTCGGTGGACCAGTGGCGAAACACGTTGGAGGCCAACCTCATCGCCGTCGCCGAACTGACCAGGCTGCTGCTGCCCGCGTTGCGCGCGTCGAACGGCCATGTGGTGCTGATCAATTCGGGCGCCGGGCTGCGGGCCAACGCGGGCTGGGCCGCCTACGCGGCGAGCAAGTTCGGGTTGCGCGCCTTCGCCGACGCGCTGCGGCTCGAGGAACCCGCGCTGCGCGTGACCTCGATCTTCCCCGGCCGCATCGATACCGACATGCAGCGGGAGATCACCGCCAACGAGGGTCGCGAGTACCGGCCGGAGGAGTTCCTGACCCCCGAGACGGTCGCGGCGGCGGTGCGGCACGCCATCGAGACGCCGCGCGACGCGCACCCGACGGAGATCGTGCTGCGGCCCATCGCCCGCTGAGGCTCGTGGAACGTCCTGTCTGCACCAAAGGTAGATGGCGGCAGTCCGCTCCGGAGCGATGGTATGCCCAAGTGCTCCTTAAGTTTTCGGCAAGTGCCGTCCGACAAGGTTGCGGCCATGAAGAACTTGGCATCGTGGTCCGCCGCCCGGCTGGCTCGATTGGGCATCATCGCTGCGACGTTCGGTGTGGCCCTGACCTTCTCGCAGGCCACCGCCTCGGCGGACAGCACGCGTTACGCGGCGATCGCCCTCTCGGCGTCGACGGGCGAGACCGGAGCCGCGTGGAACTATCCGTCCGCCGTGGAGGCCGTCGACGCCGCCGTCGGCGCCTGCAACAGCAGGGTTCCCGTGGTGCACCACCCGCCGACGGGCTCCTCCGGCCCCTACACCACCGGAGGTGACTGCGCATGGCAGATCTGGACGCCGAGCGGATATTGCGTCGCGCTCGTGCAATCGACCAACTATGACGCCAAGACCGAGAGTTGGGGCTCGGTCGAGTACACCACCGGCAGCGGGCGCACCCGCGAGGAAGCCACCTACAACGCCATCCAGATCGGCACGGGGTACCGAACCCAGATCCTGGAGTCGGTCTGTCAGGACTGAGCGAAAAGGCGCCCACCACAATGGTGGGCGCCTTTCTCGTTGTCAGGCGACGATGTTGACCAAACGGCCCGGCACCACGATCAGCTTGCGTGGTGCGGCGCCGTTCAGGAGAGCGGCGATCTTCTCGTCGGCCAGCGCGGCTGCCTCGATGGCGGCGTTGTCGGCGTCGGCGGGGACCTGAATCCGGCTGCGCACCTTGCCGTTCACCTGGATCGGGTACTCCACCGTGTCCTCGACGAGCAGCGCGGGATCCGCGACCGGGAACGGTCCGTGCGCCAGGGAAACGCTGTGGCCCAACCGTTCCCACAGCTCCTCGGCGATGTGCGGGGAGAGCGGGGCCAGCATCAGCACCAGCGGTTCCACCACCGAGCGCGGTGCGCCGTTCGGGTAGTTCTTGGTCAGGTGGTTGGTCAGCTCGATGAGCTTCGCGCCCGCCGTGTTGTCACGCAGCGCGGCGAAATCCTCGTCGACGCCCGCGATCGTCTTGTGCGTCAGGCGCAGCGTCTCCTCCGACGGCGCGTCCTCGGTGACGCGCAGCGCGCCCGTCTCCTCGTCGACCACCAGACGCCAGACCCGCTGCAGGAAGCGGTGCGCGCCGACGACGTCCTTGGTCGCCCACGGCCGCGAGGTGTCCAGCGGCCCCATCGACATCTCGTAGAAGCGGAAGGTGTCTGCGCCGTACAGATCGCACATCTCGTCCGGAGAGATGGCGTTCTTCAACGACTTTCCGATCTTGCCGTACTCCTGGAACACCTCGATCTCGACGCCGGTCGCGTCCGTCCAGAAGAACTTGCCCGCCCGCTCGACGATCTCGGCCGCGGGCACGTACGCGCCGCGCTCGTCGGTGTAGGCGTGCGCCTGGATGTAGCCCTGGTTGAACAGCCGCCGGTACGGCTCGCTGCTGCTCACGTCGCCCAGGTCGAAGAGCACCTTCTGCCAGAAGCGCGCGTACAGCAGGTGCAGCACGGCGTGCTCCACGCCGCCGACGTACAGATCGACGCCGCCCGGATCGTTCGGCCCGTGTTCCGCGGTGCGCGGACCCAGCCAGTACTGCTCGTTCTCCTTGGCGCAGAACGCATCCGGGTTGGTCGGGTCGGCGTAGCGCAGCTGGTACCAGGAGCTGCCCGCCCAGTTCGGCATGACGTTGGTGTCGCGCCGGTACTTCTTCGGCCCGTCGCCAAGATCCAGCTCGACGTGCACCCAGTCGGTGGCCTTGGCCAGCGGCGGGGAGGGCTCGGAGTTCGCGTCGTCCGGGTCGAAGGTCACCGGTGCGAAGTCGTCCAGCTCGGGAAGCCGCACGGGCAGCATGGATTCCGGCAGCGCGTGCGGTGCGCCATGCTCGTCGTAGACGATCGGGAACGGCTCGCCCCAGTAGCGCTGGCGGGCGAACAGCCAGTCGCGCAGCTTGTACTGGATGGTTCCGGTGCCGTGCCCGTCGGCCTCCAGCCTGCCGATGACGGTCGCCTTGGCCTCCTCGACCGAAAGACCGTTCAGGTAGTCGGAATTCACCAGTTCGCCCTCGCCCGAATGGGCGCCGTTGGCGACGTCGCCGCCGGAGATGACCTCCACGATCGGCAGTCCGAACGCGGTGGCGAATTCGTGGTCGCGGTGATCGTGGCCGGGCACCGCCATGATCGCGCCGGTGCCGTAGCCGATCAGCACGTAGTCGGCGATGAAGATCGGAATCCGTTGTCCGTTCACCGGATTCGTGGCGTACGCGCCGAGGAAGACGCCGGTCTTCTCCTTGTTCTCCTGGCGCTCCAGATCCGACTTGGCCGCGATGGCCTTGCGGTAGGCGGCGACGGCGTCGGTGGGCGAGGCCGAACCCTCGTAGGTCCAGCGGGGGTCGGTGCCCTCCGGCCACTGCGCCGCGGCCAGCCGGTCGACCAGCTCGTGTTCGGGGGCCAGCACCATGTAGGTCGCGCCGAACAGGGTGTCGGGACGGGTGGTGAACACCTCGATCTGGCCCGCGCCCGAATCGAACTTCACCTGCGCGCCGCGCGAACGCCCGATCCAGTTGCGCTGCATGGCCTTCACGTTCTCCGGCCAGTCCAGCAGATCCAGGTCGTCGACCAGGCGGTCCGAGTAGGCGGTGATGCGCATCATCCACTGCCACAGGCGCTTACGGAAGACCGGGAAGTTGCCGCGCTCGCTGCGGCCCTCCGCGGTGACCTCCTCGTTGGACAGCACGGTGCCAAGACCGGGGCACCAGTTGACCATCGAATCGGTCTGGTACACCAGGCGATACGAGTCGATCACCGCCGCGCGCTCGGCGGCCGACATGGTGTTCCAGTCCTTGCCGTCGGGCGCGGGACGCGCGCCGGAGGCGAACTGCTCTTCCAGGTCGGCGATCGGACGGGCGCGACCGGTCTCCAGGTCGTACCAGGCGTTGTAGATGCGCAGGAAGATCCACTGCGTCCAGCGGTAGTACTCCGGGTCGGTGGTCGCGAACGAGCGACGCCGGTCGTGGCCGAGACCCAGCCGGTCCAGCTGGCGCTGCATGGTGGCGATGTTGGACTCGGTGGTGTCGCGCGGGTGCGCGCCGGTCTGCACCGCGTACTGCTCGGCGGGCAGGCCGAAGGCGTCGTAGCCCAGCGCGTGCAGCACGTTGCGCCCGTGCATGCGGTGGTAGCGGGCGAACACGTCGGTCGCGATGTAGCCCAGCGGGTGGCCGACGTGCAGGCCCGCGCCCGACGGGTACGGGAACATGTCCTGGACGAACAGCTTGTCCGCGGGAGTGTCCCCGGCGAGCGGGCCGGTCGGGTTCGGCGCGTGGAAGGTGCCACGCTCCACCCAGTTCTGCTGCCACCGGCGCTCGATGCGGCCCGCGAGGTCAGCGTTGTACCGGTGCTGGGGTACATCGCTCTCGGTTGCACGACTGTCCTGCACGGTCCTGCCTTCTTGTTCTCGCCGATCCTGGACAAACTTCGTATTACAGGGTAGAACGTCCGGTCCGAGGGACCGAAAATCGGGCCGCGCGCGTCCGTGCGCTAGCCTGCATAGGTGTTCGTAGTCGCTCTCGTCCTTTTCGTGTTGGCCGCCGTAGCCATCGCGACCGGCGTGCTCGGACTGATCGGCAAACTCCCGCCCAACCGCTTCGTCGGTGTGCACACCGAAGCCGCCCTCACCTCCGAAGAGACCTTCCGCATCGCGAACCGCGTCGCCGCTCCGACCTCGGTCGCCGCCGGTGCGCTGCTGTTCGCCGGTGGTCTGGTCGCCTTCGCCGCGGGCGGTGTCGTTGCTCTCGTCGTGGGCGGCGCCGCCGCCGTCATCGCCCTGTTCACCCTGGGTGCGGGCGCGAACGCCGCTGGCGAGGCGATCGCCGCGCTCGTGCCGGCGAAAGAGATCGGCGGCTGCGGCCAGTCCTGCGGCGCGTGCTCCCTGCGCGACGCCTGCCAGCCCGCGAACTGATCCACTTCCCGAGCCCCTCCCCGCGCGTACCCTGAGTTCATCAGTGGGCGATTCGCCTTCGGAGGGGCTCATGATTTTCGTCATGGCGTTGGTCGTCGCCATGTTCGCCGCCGCCATCCTCGACGTCTACGGCGTCGTAGTGTCCGTTCCCGTCTTCGCGTCGGCGGTGGGTGTCGTCTGGTACGGCATCACACATAGACAAAGCGGCGGGGCGGTGCCCCCGCGGCGTGCGGCGTGGGGGACCTCCCTCGGTGCTGGCGGGGGCGCCGGTGGTGCGGGAGGGTCCGAGGGTGGCGAAGGGGCCGACAGCGGCGGAGGCTGTGGCGGGGGCGGCGGTTGTGGCGGCGGCGGTTGTGGGGGCGGCGGGGGCTGTGGCGGCGGTGGTGGTTGAGCGTGGGGCTGCCCGACGGGATTCGGGTGGCCGCGGATAGTGCGGTGCTGCGGCGGCACCTCGGCATCGCCCCTGGAAAACGGCGGGTTCTTGTCGGTGGTCGTCGGTAGGCTTGGGGAAAGCTCGCCGCTCGGCGGCTCTATCCGGGGGAGGTTCGGATGTACTTCGGGTTCGCGTTGGTGGCCTTCGTCGCGGGGTTGGCCGTGGGCGCGCCATTCGGATACGGCGTGAGCGCGGTGTTCTTCGCGTTGACCGCCGTGCTGCTCGTCGTTGGGCTCGTCCGGCTCGGCCGCGCACCCTTACCCACCTCGCCGCGACACCGCGGCAAGGGCAGGGGAGCCGCCGGTTGGGGCGCGGCCGCGAGCGCGGGCGGCTTCACCTTCTTCGGCGATGGCGGCGGCAGTGACGGCCGGAACGGCGGCTGCGGTGGCGGCGGCAGCAGCTGTAGCGGTGGCGGAGGGGGCGGCTGCGGCGGCGGAGGTTGCGGCGGCGGCTGACATCCCGCCCACGCGGGTCAGTCGGTGCCCGGAGGTGGTGGGATGCTGCGGGAGAGCGGGCTGCCCTTCGGGTTGAGGTAGAGGACGAAAAGGGTGACCGGGGCGGGGCCGAGGTTGCGGGCGACGTGGGGGTATCGCGGGCCGCTCGGTTCGCGGAACACTCGGCCGCGGTGGTAGGTGACGGGGGCGCCGTCGGGGCCGGGGTGGTCGAGTGTTCCGCGTGCGACCAAGACGAAGAGGGTGCCGTCGTGAAAGTGCCACCCGCTGGTGCCGCCGGGATCGATAACCGTCTGGCGCAGCAGGATGTCGCGCCCTGCGATGGTGAAGCGCGCGAGTACTCGGCTCGCGGTCCCCGACGCGGGCGCGGCATTGGCCACGAGAGCGGGCAGACGTGGGATTCGCACCCACCCATCGAACCATCCGCTCGGGAGGCGTTCCGAACCCTTTGGTTCGATGCCGATGCGCTGCCCGCCTCCACTGGCGTAGTGCGGATGGCGGGAGTTCGCAGCGCTGCCGACTCGTGTGGCGCTGTCCGAGTTGCGGGCTTCCCGGATTGGCGGGAGGTCGCAGCGCCGCCGACTTGCGTGGCCTGTCCTCGTTGTTGGCTCCCGGGCTGTCACGAGTATCGGGTGGATGGTTCAGCGCAAACCCGCGACGGCCGCCAGCACCGCTCGTCCCGCCGCTCGATCGCCGACGGCGATGCGTGCGCTCCCGTCCGGGTAGAACTTCGCCGCGATACCCGCCCGACGCAGGGCCGTCGCGACCCCCGGTCCGGGGAGGTAGAGGAAGTTGGCGTGGCTGCGGGGGATGGGGTGGCCGCAGGCGAGTAGGGCATTGCGCAAACCCTCGCGTTCGGCGGTGATCAGCCGGATTCGGGTCTGGAGTTCGGGTTCGGCGGCGTAGGAGGCGGACACGGCGGCGACGGCGGAGGTGGAGATGCCGAAGGGGAGTTGCAGGCGTCGCACTCGTTCGACGAGTTCGCTCCGACCGAACGCGTATCCGATGCGTAACCCCGCGAGTCCGTATGCCTTCGAGAAAGTCCGCAGCACAAGGAGATTCGAATATCTCCGGAGCAGCGCGAGGGTGTCGAGCCGTTCGGCGGGCCCGAGGAACTCGGCGTACGCCTCGTCGAGTACGACGGTCACCCGGTTCGGCACGGCGCCGAGGAAGGATTTCAGCTCGCCGGCGGACACGACGGTTCCGGTGGGATTGTGTGGACGGCACACCACGACCAACGCCGTCCGCTTGTCGATCGCCCGCCCCATCGCGGGAAGATCCTGATCGCCCGAGGCGTCCAACGGCACCGGAACCAGATTCACCCCGACCATCCCCGCGATGATCGGATATCCATCGAAGGTCGGTGTGCCGGTAACGATCTCCGCGCCGCCGCCGGTGACGGCCTGGATGATCTGCATGGCGACTCCGGTCGCCCCTGACCCGACGACCACCTGGTCGCCCCGCACGCCGACGTGTCGCGCGATGATCTCGGGTAACTGCCGAGGCAGGAACTCGGGATACCGATTCGCCTGCGCAAGCGCCTGATTCACCGCACGAAGTACGGAAGGTAATGGTGGAAACGGATTCTCGCTCAGCGACAGATCGAACCGAATCGGCCGCGAAGCCCGCCGACGGTGGTGTCGCGAGGACCGGGTGTCCTCGGCGGACCCGATGTTCATCCCGCCGCGCCCCAGCGCACCGCGGCGGCGGCGGCGAAATCGCCCGCGTGCGCGAACGCGGACATCAGTACCACCGATCCGTTGCGCAGCCGACCGGCCTGATTCTCCACGTCCAAGGTGACCGGAATGCCCGCGGCGAACAGGTTTCCGCACCGGTCGAAGGTGTCGGGATGTCGTTCCGCTGGCAGCTCGAGCGCGTCGTGCCAGTTGCGCAGGAACAGCCGGTTCGGCTGGTTGGTGACGAACGTGTCGATGTCGCGCCCCTTCACGCCGATCCGATCGCACACCGCGAGCGCCACTTCCGGCACCAGCCGGTTGCCGCGCGCGAACACCTTGGTGACCTTGGATTCGGTGAAGCTCACACAGGCCTGGCCGGAACCGGGTTCCCAGTACTTGCGCTCGCCGTTGGTCGTGAAATCCATGTCCCCGGCGAATTCCGGGTAGGTGCGGCATTCGATGTCGAGGATCGGCGCGCTGTCGTCCTTCACCAGCAGTCCGACGCCGCAACCGTCGCCGGGCACCGGCGCCTGCGCGAGTTTGCGAATCTCGGTCTGGGTGAACACCGGTCCCGCGCAGTTCTGCGCCACCGCGATGAGCGCGGTGCGAGCGTCGGTGGTCTGCAAGATCATTCGGGCCAACGCCATCATGTGCACGAAGGCCGCGCAGCCGCCGTTGTGGATGTCGTAGACGACGCGCGGCCGCATACCGAGCCGCTTGGCGACCTCGGGCCCGCTGCCGAGCACCGGATTGTCCGGCAGCTGCGTGTGCGTGATCAGCACGTGGACACTCGAAAGTAACTGTGCCCCTCGACGTTCCCGCATCGGCGCGACCGCGCGCTCGATCATGTCGACGGCCGTCTCGTCTCGCGCCACGTGGTGACGACCACGCGGGGCGCGGAACATCACGTTCTTCGCCATCCGGTCCGAGCGCGCGAACTGGGTGAAGTACTCGGTGTCGACGGGCGCGCCGGGCAGGTAGGACGACACGTCGACCAGGCTGACGGTGGGCAGCGGCGAGGCGTCCGGATCGGTCACGTACATGCGCGTCCTCACTTCATCCAGTCGGGCTTGATCGGCAAGCCGTGCGCGGCACGGTATTCGCAGATCGCCCTGAGGTTGTCCAGCTCGAGCTGGTGACCGGCGGAGAACATCTCCCAGAAGTCGCCGACCCACACCGGACGCCCGGCGGGCGCGGTCTCCGGATAGGGGTTCTCGTCGTAGAACGGGTGACGGCAATTCGTCCACAGCACAACCGAACCCGGCTTGTTCAGCACCACTTGCGCGTCGACGACCCGCATCAGGTAGACCATCCACAGGTGCCGCCCCTGGTCCCACGCGCAGTGGTAGTCGACGGTCATCGCGTCCGGATTGGCCACCGTCCGGGTGTAGATCTTCGTTGCGTCGCCGAGCCGGTCGTGGGCCAGCCACAGGCCAGGTTCCTCGGTTTCGGTGAATCCGCGCAGGCTGTAGGTCCATTCCTCCAGCGACCTGGTATCGGCCAGGTACTCGTACACCTCGCGGGGCGGCGCGGCGACATAGCCCTGAACCGGGCAGAAGTCACCGAAGATCTGGTCGTGCGGATACACCGACCGCAGCATGTCCATGATGATCGGGGTGGTCGCGTCCTTGTCGGAGTTCTCGATCCGCAGCACGCCGGGTACGACGTCTTCCGGGATGTCGCTGAGCGCGGGCAGGGCGCTGGTCGTCACGGGGTCCTCCTGGAGCTCTCGAGGGTGGTGAGAAACGGTGTGAACGGGGGGATCTCGTCGGGATCGCAGTCGACAGCGAGGAACGACGGACCCGGTGTGTCCAGGCAGCGTCCGAGCGCGTCGGCGAGCTCGGTGGGTGTGCGCACGGTGTACGCGGGCAGGTCGGGAAACATGGCGGCGATACCGTCGCCGAGGAACGCGGGCCGGAACCTGTTGAAGCTGTACCGATCTCGGTAGTAGAGCTGTTCGCGCGTGACGCACATGGCGTGCGCGTTGTTGTTCAGCACGACGAAGGTGATCGGCAGCCGGTGTTCGACGGCGGTGTGCACCTCCATGCCGTGCATGTAGAACGCACCGTCGCCCGCGATCACCACGGTGCGACCTGGCCCGCGCCGGGCGAACGCGGCGCCGATGCCCGCGCCGAAGGCGTAGCCCATTCCGCCCATGCCGAGGGCGACGACGAA
Source organism: Nocardia amikacinitolerans (assembly GCF_900215415.1). Classification (NCBI taxonomy): domain Bacteria; kingdom Bacillati; phylum Actinomycetota; class Actinomycetes; order Mycobacteriales; family Nocardiaceae; genus Nocardia; species Nocardia amikacinitolerans. Next base: position 564,598 of record NZ_OBEG01000004.1, read on the forward strand.
CCGTCCGCCGCGCGGCACTCGCAGGTGGTGCACCACCGCGGCGCCTGTGTTGCCCGCGTCGGCGAAGACGTCGGTGCCGTCGGGGAGCGCCGCGCCGATGGTCTCGACGAGTTCTCGGTAACGCAGTCCCGGCCCGTCGGCGGCGGGTACCTGGAGCGGTGTCAGGGCCGCTGCGAGCGCCGCGCGTGTTTCGATTGCGGTGCTCGCGAATTCGTCGGCGAGCTCGCCGAGCGTGATCGACAGATCGGTGCTCGTCGCGTGGATCGTCGGCGGGTACGGCGGGGCGATGCCGATGCTGGCGACGGAGAGTTCGGCGAGCAGGTCGTCGAGCCCGGCGCGCGCGGTGACGGGCAGGCGGGTGCCGATCACCAGGCAGAGCGCGGCCGATCGGAGGTCCGCGGTGAGTTCGGGATGCCCCATGCTGCCCGCGACGCCGCAGAAGCCGGGGTCGAAGTTGTCGTAGACGTCCGTGGCGTCCGGCGCGACGCCGACAGCGGCGTCCAGAGCCGTTGCGAGACGCGCCAATTCGTCTCGCGCGTCGTCGCGGGCGACCTGATCGCCCGCGATGATCACGATCTTTCCCGTGCTGCGCGCCGCGGAAAGCGCGGCGCGCACCGCGGTGAGCCCGCTCGCATCGCGACGGTGCGAGCGTGGCGGCAACCGGAACGGCGGGACCGTGTCGACCCCGGCCTGCTGCACATCCTTGGGCAGCAGCAGGACCGCGGGCCCACCGCGCCGGGCGGCGGCGACTGCCCTGACCACGCTGTCGGGCAGTTGGGCCGCCGTTTCCACACGGGCGCAGTACCGGCTGACGGAGCCGAACAGGCGGACCGCATCGATCGAGCCCGCGCGCCCGCTGGAGTCCTGGAACGCCCCTCGCCCCTCCAGCGCCGTCGGCGGCTGGCCGACGAGCGCCAGCACGGGCACCCGGGACGTATACGATTCGGCAAGTCCGGCAACGAGATTTATCGCCCCGCCGCCGGATGTCGCGGCGACGACACCGAGGCCTGCGGTGACCCTGGCGTAGCCGTCGGCCATGGTGGCCGCGGAGAATTCGTGCTTGGCCACCACACCGGTGACCTCGGAATCGAACAGTGCGTCGTAGAGGTCTTCGATATTGGCGCCGTCGACGCCGAAGATATGCCGCACACCGAGTGTCGAAACCGCCCGAACCAGATAATCCACGACCCTGTCAGGCATGGACGCTCCTTTCCCGGATACCGCCGACAGCGCGTGCGCCCGGCCCGATCGCATACCTCGTACACGAGGAATACGAGATGCCCCGCCCGGCGGTTCAACCTCGAATGGTCGAGTCGCTTGCGTGTACGTATACATCTACGTATAGTGAGTTCATGCCCAACAAGACCATCTATGTAGCCGACGACGATCTACCGCTGTTCCAGCGTGCTCAGGAGCTGGTGGGCGGCAATCTGTCCGGCGCGGTGACCACGGCGTTGCGCCGTTTCATCGAGCTGGAGGAGGGGCGTCAGGAAGGGTACGAGGAAGTGGTCCTTCGGGTCGGCCACAACGGCGTCCGGCAGGTGCGTTTCGCCGGGGCTCTGCTCGGCGAATGGCGGGACCTCAACGACGAGCGCACCGAGCACGTGCGGGTCTTCCGGTCTCGCAAGGGCAAGTTCGTGCTGCACGCGCAGTACTCGAACTGGTCCGAATTCCCCTCCGACACCAACATTTTCAAGGACTGGAGGCACTGGCGGCGGCTCACTGGCTTCGGTGATCAGGACTGGGGTGATTTCACCATGGAGGTCGCCGACTCGCTCGAAGAGTTGAAGGACAAGATGCCCCCCAAGCTCTACGAGCGTGTGACCTACGTTGCCGACCGTCCGCGGATCGAGGACCTCGACATCTAGTCGCACGAAAAGCGCTCAGCGACAACCGAACAGAGCGTTCCAAAAGCAACACCGCACCGCTATTGGGCGGCGGTGCGGGTGAAACATGCATTTATTCGCATCAAGTAATTAGTTACGGACGGAAGGACCACCATGATCAACGGTCATCGTGCGCCGGCGATCTCGGCGTTCGGCCTGTGCAAATCGTACGGTGAGCACGTGGTGCTCGACGGCATCGATCTCACCGTGCCGGAAGGGACCATCTTCTCGCTGCTCGGGCCGAACGGCGCGGGCAAGACCACGACCGTGCAGATCCTCACCACGCTGATCGGCGCCGACTCCGGTGAAATCCGGGTCGGCGGTCACGATCTCGCCGCCGAGCGCGACGACGTGCGGTCGGTGATCGGCGTGACCGGACAGTTCTCTGCGGTGGACGAACTACTGACCGGCCGGGAGAACCTGCTGCTCATGGCGGATCTGCACCATCTGCCGCGGCGGGACGGCAAGCGCCTCGCCGACGACCTGCTGGCTCGCTTCGACCTGGTGGAGGCCGCCGACAAGACGGCCGCGACCTACTCCGGCGGCATGGTGCGGCGACTCGACCTGGCGATGACGCTGGTCGGCGACCCGCGCGTCATCTTCCTCGACGAACCGACCACCGGTCTCGACCCGCGCAGCAGGCGCTCGATGTGGGAGATCATTCGCGCGCTGGTCGACGACTACAGCGTGACCGTCTTCCTCACCACCCAGTACCTGGAGGAGGCCGATCAGCTCGCCGACCGGATCGCCGTGCTGGACGGCGGCCGCATCGTCGCCGAGGGCACCGCCGCCGAACTGAAGAAGCTGGTGCCCGGCGGACACATCCGTCTCGAATTCGTCACCGCCGCTGAGCTTTCCGCTGCGGCGGACGTGCTCGGCGAGACCGCGCGCGTGCTGGACGGCCTCGGCGACGAGGAGCTGACCCTCGCCGTGCCGAGCGACGGCGGCGTGAAATCGCTGCGCTCCGTACTGGATCTGCTCGACGACGCGCGCATCGAGGTCGAAGGCCTCTCCGTGCACACCCCCAACCTGGACGACGTCTTCCTCGCCCTCACCGGGCACCCGACCGCCGAGAAGGAGATCGTGCGATGAGCACAACCTCGTTCGCGCTCACCGATTCGGTGACCATGCTGCGCCGAAACCTGCTGCACGCCAAGCGCTATCCCAGCATGACCTTCAGCGTTGTTGTCATGCCGGTGATCCTCATGCTGGTGTTCAACTTCGTGTTCGGCGGCGCGCTGGAGAAGTCCTCGGGCGGCAACTACATCGATTACCTGACCCCGGGCATGATGCTGATGCTCCCGGCGTATCTGACGGTCGCGGTGTCTGTCTCCGTCGCATCCGACAAAACCAAGGGCATCGTGAATCGCCTTCGCACCATGGCGATCTTCCAGCCCTCGATGCTGGCGGGGCATGTCATCGGCGCGCTGATCCAGGCGCTCATCGGCGTCGTGATCATGGTCGCGGTAGCGCTGCTCATCGGTTTCCGGCCCAACGCCAACCCGGTGGAATGGGTGGCCGTGTTCGGCCTGTTCGCGCTGGTGATGTTCGCGTTCTCCTGGCTCGGGGTGGCGCTCGGCCTGATCGCGCCCAATCCGGAGAGCGCGAGCAACCTGCCGTTCCCACTGGTGATGATGCCGTTCCTGGGCAGCGGTCTGGTCGCCACCGACACCATGCCGGTCGGCATGCGCCAGTTCGCCGAGTACCAGCCGTTCACCCCGCTGACCGAGACGCTGCGCGGCCTGCTGATGGGCACCGAGATCGGCAACAACGGCATCATCGCGCTCGCCTGGTGCGTCGGCCTCGGCCTGGTCGGCTACCTCTGGTCGACGTCGCTGTTCCGCAAACAGTCCGCCTGAACCGACCGCGCGGCAAAGTCGCCGACTCGAACAGACCGTCTCCACGCCTCGCGGAGTTGCCACCTCCGCGAGGCGTGGTGCGCGTCTGCGAGGAAATTCATTCGTGCGCTAGCGAACGCGATTGTTATGGTGACGGCGTGAATTCCCCGGAGGCCTCCGAACGGTAGCCGCCCGGCCTGTGGGCTGGGCGGCGTTGTGAGTGTTGTTCCGCTGGGCGACCGGCGGATTCGGTTATCTCGCGACGCCGGATGACGTTGGTTTCCTGCCGACGGGTGTCGCCCGATTCGGCAACCATCTCGGGCGCCGTGGCTGTGGCGCCCTGTATCCGGGGAGTTGTCTCTTCATGCCGATTGTGATTTTCGTGCTGGCCGTCGCGGTTTTCGCGCAGGGCACGTCCGAGTTCATGGTTTCGGGGTTGCTGGAGCAGATCGCCGCCGACGTCGGCGTCTCGCTCGGTTCCGCAGGCTTGCTGACCTCGCTGTACGCCGCGGGGATGGTGCTCGGGGCGCCGACAATGGCGATGGTGATCGGACGGTTGCCCGTCCGGTACTCGGTCACCGCGTTCGTGGGTCTGTTCTGTGTCGTCCATGTCGTCGGTGCGGTCACGACGGATTTCGCGGTGCTGCTGGTGACGCGGGTTCTCGCGGCGGTCGCCAATGCGGGATTCCTGGCCGTGGTGCTGGCCGCGCTGCCGCGGTGGGTCGGTCCGGCGATGATCGGGCGCGCGACCTCGGTGGTGGTGTCGGGGGTGACGGTGGCCTGCATCGCAGGTGTGCCCGCGGGCACGCTGCTCGGCCAGGCGTGGGGGTGGCGTTCGGCGTTCTGGGCCGTCGCCATCGTCGGCGCGGCGACGATCGCGCCGGTCTGGGCGATGATCCCGCGCGACGTACGGGACGGCGACCGGTCCGAGGTGCGAGGGCAGTTCATGCGCCGCGAGTGGACGGTGATGGGCAGCCGAACGGTCGGCGCGGCCGTTCTGACCGGAATCCTGGTCAACGCCGCCACTTTCGCCGGATTCACCTATTTGGGCACGATCACCGCCGATGTCACCGAGACCGGTGGGCGGTGGATTCCGGTCGTGCTGGCCTTGTTCGGCATCGGCTCGTTCGCCGGGGTGACGCTCACCGGCCGCTACAGCGACCGGCACCGCACGCGGATCGTCACCACCGGCACGGTCGTTCTCGTGGGAGTCTGGCTGCTCGCCGCCCTGACCGCACACACGCTGACCGGCATCGTGATCATGTCGGTCGTGGCGGGCGCGGTCGCGTTCGGTGTCGGGTCGACCTTGATCGCGACGATCGTGCAGACGGCCGCACCGCGCGCGCCACGCATAGCGGGCGCGCTGGCGACGACGGCCTTCAACATGGGCGCGGTACTCGGGCCGGTCACGGCCGGTCTGATCGTCGACCGCACCGAGCAGCCGACCGGGGCCCTGTGGTGCAGCACGGCTTTCGTCATCGCCGCGGCGGCCGTTGTCTCGGTCGGCCGGAACCGCGAAAGCGCAACCTCGGTCGACGCGCTCACACCGTCCCGGTGAGAATCACCTTGTTGGTCGCGGACGACTTGATCTCCACCCGCTGCACCTGTTCGGGCGCCATGTCGATGGTGCGGTCCACGGTCAGCACGGTGCCGGGCCCCGCGGGCCACTCGTCGAGCTCGAGTTGCTTGCCGTCGGTGCCGGTCACGAGCAGCGTGTACTTGTAGGTGTAGCGCAGGTCGCTCGGTCCGTAGGTGCAGCTCATCACGATGCGGGCGCGGTCGCCGTCGGCCATCAGCTTGAAATCGGCCGAGATCGGGGTCGGCTCCAGCGGGGACATCGACCGCTCGGCGATCACCTGCTCGGCCACCGGCGGCTCCGTCACGGTCGAGGTGTCGAGCACCGGGATGGCGATCGCGACGGCCGCGGCGGCGGCAGCGACCGCTCCGCCGAACGCCGCCCACCGGCCGCGTCGCCTGCGCCGCTGTTCCGCGGCGGCCAGTTTCGGCAGCAGGTCGGGCACCGAAGGTGGCGCCTCGGGTGCGGCACCGTCGCCGATCATGCCGAGCGCGGTGTCGGTCGGCACCAGCGCGAGCATGCCGGGCAGTCCGGCGAGCTCGGCGACGGAGGCGCGGCAGTCGGCGCAGCGCGCCAGATGCTCCTCGTATTCGCGGCGCTCGCTGCCGGTGAGGGAGCCGAGCACGTAGGGCGCGTCCCACGTCGTGTAGTCGTCGGCGATGTCCATCATCGGTTCGTCACCCCCATTTCGTGCAACGCAAGCCGCAGCGCCCGCATACCGTAATGCATGCGCGATTTCACCGTGCCGGGGGGAATCTCCAGTTCGGCCGCGATCTGGTGGGTCGAAAGGCCGCGATAGTAGGCCCGCACGATCACCTCGCGGTGATCGGTACTCAGCCGAGCAAGCGCGTCGGCGACCAGCCAGCCGTCCAGCGTCCGATCGGCCTGATCGGGTGCGGGTTGTTCGGGCGGGTTGTCGGTGCGGAACTCCCGGCGATTGCGTGCGCTGCGGTGCTCGTCGACGACCAGGTTGCGGGCGACCGTGAACAGCCACGCGCGCGCCGACATCGTCTGCTGATCGAGCACGTTCGGGCGCTGCCACGCCCGTAGCAGCGTTTCCTGCACGATGTCCTCGGCGCGTCCTGCGTCGTGCACCAGGCCGAGGGTGTAGCGCCAGAGCGCGGGCGCGTGCTCCTGATACAGCACGCGCATCAGCTCGGCCTGGTCGTCCGGCCCGCCCGCGGCGCCGCGCTGCGCGGCGGACGCGTCGGTGGGCCGGGGCTGATCCGGCGTGCCCGGTGGGATACCCATGCGCTCACCGGGTCAGTTCGTGCGTTTCACGGTGCGGACTCCTTCTCGTTCGAGGAGTACACGTGCTCAGTTGCGTTCCAGTTCAATCGGGTGCGTGGCCAGCAGCGAGAGCGGGAGCGGCTGGCGGCGCAGAACGTGCGCCCAGAGATCGGAGCGGCCGGTGCTGATCGGGTCGGAGGAGAGCGCCGAAAGGACGATCCAGTCCTCGTTCTCCAGTTCGCCCTCGAGCTGTCCGAAGGTCCAGCCGGAATAGCCCGCGAAGATGCGCAGGCCCTCGACGAGCGGTCCGATGCGATCGGGGTCGGCGTCGAGATCGACGAGCACCACGCGGCCGTCGATGCGGCGCAGACCGGGTACCCCGGCGGTGGTGGCGCCCGCCTTCAGGGTGCCGAGGCACAGGGCGGCGTCGCGTTTCACCGGTCCGCCGCTGAACAGCGTGCGCGGTGTGGTCGCCAGGTCCGCCCAGCGCGGCAGCACGTCGTGCACCGCGGTGTCGGTGGGGCGGTTGAGCACGACCCCGAGACTTCCGGAGTCGTTGTGCTCGATGATGTATACGACGGTTCTTCGGAAGGTCGGCTCGACCAGGTCCGTCGCAGCCAGCAGTAGGGTGCCCGCGCGCACCGCCTGCTCGCCGCGCCGGAAATCGCGCCGGCGACGGTCACCGTGCCCGCCGTGAGTTTTCCGATCATCCGGGTCGTCTCCGCGTGCCACCCGGACATCATCGCAGTTTGTGCGCCCGAGTGCTCGTTTCCAGGCCCCTGGATTTCGGCCGAAGTTCACTCGGCGACGTTCGGCGATGCGACTGTCTGAGTCGGTTTGCCCGCGTGCGCTATCTCTCTCCCGCCCGATGTGTCGCATACCCGGCGACGTCGTAGAGTCGGCGGTATGGAACCGCCCGAGGTCGTCCTCGAGAACTGTGACAGCGTCTACGACTACTACCGCGATCACCGGCAGAACCGGCTGAAAGCGATGGCCGCGTACGCCCTTCTGGGACGCCGTTACCATCCGAGGATCAGCTACGCCGAGCGCGCGAAGGACGCGGTGCGGGCGCTGACCAAGAGCGGAAAGCCGATCATCTTCGCGATCAACCACCTGTCGCAGAACGATCCGTACACCGTGGCGGCGGCGGCCTGGCGTAGTCCGCTGCGCTCGGTCATCGGCAAGGTGCGGGTGCTGGCCAAGGACGAGCTGTTCATCGATCCCGACCAGCGGCGCAAGGTGGACATGATGGGCGGCATCCCGGTGTTCCGCGGCAAGGACCACGGCATCAGGGCGGTGAACGCCGCGGGTCAGCGGATGATGGACATCTGCGCCGAACGGCTGGCGCGCGGCGACCACATCGCCGTCTTCCCCGAGGGCACGTGCAACGACGTCGACCCCACCCAGGTGCAGGCCGTCGGCAGCGGCATCGGGCACATCGCGTTCCGCGCCATGAAGCTCGGCGTGCATCCGACGCTGGTCAGCCTCGGCCTCAGCTACGGTCCCCGCCCCGATCCGAAGATCGAGCCGACCAGGGAAGAGGCCAAGTCGGCCAGCTTCTACTTCCAGCCGCCGATCACCGATCTGCCGAACAAGCCCGCCGACATCGCGCGGCTGGTGCGCGCGGATCTGCAACTGGCGCTCGATGGGGCGGTCGCGAATTACTGACGTGCCCGTGTGAGCGCGAGGCCGGGGCCTGCATCGCGCATCGGTGCGGGGGTTAGCTGCCTGCGTGTTCGTTGGACCGGAGTCGCTTCGCCTACTGCGGCAAGCCCAAGCGCTGTCTGGCCCAGTGCGGTACCGCAGCGATGTACTCGGGATGCGTCTGCACGAAGTGCTGCACCCGCGGGCACATCGGCAGTACGCCGAAGCCCTCGCGGCGGGTGCCCGCCAGCGCGGTGCCGACCAGTTGCGTGGCGTAGCCCTGGCGTTCGTAGCTGGGGTAGATCTCGGTGTGCACGAACGCGCGCTCGGACGCGGTGTCCTGATACTCGGCGTACCCGGCGATCGCACCGTCGACGTAGATCTCGAATCGTTCCATGGCGGTGTTGTTGCGGACCTCGGTCGACATGGTTCGACGCTACTCCGGTGCGCCCCATAGCGAGACATCGCAGCGGATCCCGGTGTGAAATAGCCTGTTCGACTTGTCTACCCGGTCGCGGCCTGAGCAGAATGCTCTTGGTCGCGTCGCGCGCTCCCCGAGAGCCGTGGCCCGGCGGAGGTGCGAAAACATGATGAGGACGCGTATTTCACGGGTGGCCACGGCCCTCGCCGCGGCGGGCATGCTCGGCGGTTCGGTGCTGACGGGTCTCGCCGACGCCGCTCCCACACCGGCTTTCGGCTCCTGCCCGGACGGCTCGGTGCCCGAAGGCGCCGGTGTGCAGTGCGCGGTGATCAGTGTGCCGATGAACCACGCCGAACCCGACGGCGCGCGTATCGATCTCACCGTCAGCCGGATCGCCGCCACCGGTGAACGACACGGCGTCGTCTTCACCAACCCCGGCGGTCCCGGCGCGGACAGTCTCGCCTACTGGGCGCAGCGGATCGAGGTGATGCCCGCCGAGCTGAACGCCCACTACGACCGCATCGCGGTGCAGCCGCGCGGCCTGCGCTGGGCTACTCCGCTGCGCTGCGTGTCGAAAACGGAAAACGCAGAGGGCCAACAGGTTTCGATCGGCGGCGGCAGCCGCGACGAAATCAAGAAGGCCTGCGACGCGGCACAGCCCGGCTATCTGGACACGATCACCACCGAGAACACCGCCCGCGACATGGAGGCGGTGCGCGCCGCGCTCGGCATCGAGCGGATCAGCTACCTCGGCACCTCGTACGGGACCTATCTCGGCGCCGTCTACGCCTCGCTGTTCCCGGACCGCGTGGAGCGGATGGTGCTTGACTCGAATGTGCACCCCGACTGGGTGTGGACCGAGGAGTTCGCCCAGCAGCAAGCCGCGGGCAAGCAGCGCCTCGACGACCTGTTCGCCTGGATCGCCGAGCACAACGGCGAATACCGGCTCGGTGACACGGCTTTGCGCGTCTACCAGAACTGGGTGCGGCTGGTCTCCGCGCAGGGCGGCGGCTGGTACGCCAACCTGACACCGCCGCCCGCGAGTGTGGCCGATCTGCCCGGCGAACTGCCCGAACCGCTGGCCGAGCTCGCCCGCGACGGTTACAACGGCACGATGGAGCAGGGCGGCAAACTGCAAAACCTGGTGCGCACCTTGATATCCGGCGGCGGCTCCGCCCAGGTTCCGCTGGTCGGTGCGACCGCGGTGGCTACCTACACCCGCTCCTTCTGGCCGACCTTCGCGCGGGCGATGTCCGACGCCAACGGCGATCCGGCGAACGTGCAGCGGCTGCTCGCCATCGAGGGCGCCACCGCCACCGACCCGACCGGCCGCTTCGTCTTCTCCGCCATCACCTGCAACGAGAACGCGGTGCCCGGCCGCCCGGAACTGATCGGCGCCGCCATCGGCACCATCGCCTCCGGCGGCAACGCCATGGACGCCCGCGCCGACCTGGTCCGCGCCGGCCTCAGCTGCGGATCGTGGCGCCCGATCGCCGACCCCGTCCCGCTCACCGGCATCGGCCTGCGCACCAAACCCCTTGTGCTGCAAAGCCGCCACGACGCACTCACGCCGTACGAAGGCGGACCGGCGATGGCGCGAGCGCTCCAGGGTTCGCTGGTCACGGTCGAGGGCGGCGACCACGGCACCTTCGGCCGCGGAAACCCCGCGGTCGACGACGCGGTGCTCACCTACTTGCGCACCGGCCAGGTCACCGTCACCCACGCCGACCAAGCCCCGTTGCCGACCCGATGACGCGCCGAGCAGCGCCCCTTCGCAACCCCTCCACACGCTTCGGAGAGGTTGTGAGCCTTGTGAAGCGTGTGGACCCTCTGTGAGGACCGGGGTCGATCGCCGATCTCAGAGTTCGTGTTCTGCGATGCGTGCGCCGATTCGTTCGAGCAGCTGGGCGGCGTCCGCTATGGAACGCGCCGGGTCGGGTTGGAGGTCGCTCAGCGGGTAGCAGGTGGTGAAGCCCGCGGCCCGGAGGGCTTCCGGGGACAGTTCGACGCGACCGGCTACCGCGACGACCGGCACTCCAGCGGCGCGCGCCGCGCGGCAGACGCCGATGGGCGCCTTGCCGTGCAGGCTTTGGGCGTCGAGGGAGCCTTCGCCCGTCACGACTAGGGACGCGTCGCGGAGCAGGGCCGGGAAGTCGAGGAGTTCGAGTAGTACCTCGATACCGCTGCGCACCTCGGCGCCGAGTACGGCGAGGGCGCCGAAGCCGGTGCCGCCCGCCGCGCCCGCCCCCGGAAGTTCGGCGAACTCAGGGCCGACGAGGTTCGCCCAATTGGTCAGCGCCGCTTCGAGAATCGTCTGCTGATCCGCGTCGGCGCCCTTTTGCGGGCCATATACCGCGACCGCGCCCTTCGGGCCGAGGAGCGGATTGTCCACGTCGCAGGCGAGTGTGAATCGAGCCGCGGCGGCTTTCGGGTGCAGGGCGGCGCGATCGACATGCGCGGCGCGCACCAAACTGCCTCCGCCCGAGGGTAATTCGTGTCCGTCGCCATCGAGCACCCGGACGCCGAGAGTGCGCAGCAGACCCGCGCCGCCGTCGGTGGATGCGCTGCCGCCCAAGCCGAGCACGATGTGCGTCGCACCGCGGTCGAGCGCGTCCGCGATGACGACGCCGAGCCCCTCCGTCCCCGCGCCGAGCGGATCGAATCGCCCGCCGGGAAGTTTCACCAGTCCGACGACCTCGGCCAGCTCCACGACCGCCGTATCCCCTCGCCTCGCGTAGGCGGCGGCCGCGGGCACTCCCGTCGGCCCCGGCGCGATCGTCTCGACCCGTTCCCACCCCGCGGCGACGAACGCGTCAACGGTTCCGTCACCACCGTCGGCGACCGGAACCCGTCGTATCTCCGCATCCGGCCGCACCGAGGCGATCCCAGCGGCCAACGCGGCCGCTACCTCGGACGCGGTCAGCGAACCCTTGAACTTGTCAGGCGCGAGCAGCACGTGGCCGTTTCGTCCGCTGCCGGTACCGATATCGGTTCGCACTGGTAAGCCGGGCTGATTCACCCCTCACCCGACCGACGCCAGGTTCCCCAGCAGTTCCACCCGGTGCTTGTCGCCCCACTCCTCGAGTGGCCGCAGCGCCACCGCGAGCTCGTGGCCGATCGGGGTCAGCGAGTACTCGACGCGCGGGGGAATCTCCGGGAACACCTCGCGATGCACGACACCGCTGGCCTCCATCTGCCGCAGATTCTCGGCGAGGACCTTCTCGCTCACACCCTGGAGCAGCCGCCTGATCTCGCCGAAGCGCTGCGGTCCCGCGCCGAGCACCCACATCAGGTGCAGCTTCCACTTCCCGCCGACGACGTCGATGGCGACCGACATGCCGCACGCATCGTGATCTACGCCACTGTTGCCGTTCATCGCCGACCTCCTGACCATATTTCGGACCTCGAGGTAAGTATCCCCACCTCGACGTACGGTCTTGTCGACTCTACCTGCACAGACGACCATCGGTACCGGCGCCGCGAACCAGCAGAACCAGAACCGAAGGGGCACACAATGTCCGAGCAGTCCACCCGTTCCGTATCCGTCGTCGGTCTCGGCCCGATGGGCCAGTCGATGGTGCGGGCGTTCCTCGACGCGGGCGTCGAGGTGACCGTCTGGAACCGCAGCACCGCCAAGGTCGACGCGATGGTCGAACTCGGCGCCAAGCGGGCCGCGACGGTCGCCGAGGCGCTCGACGCCAACGAGGTGACTGTGCTCAGCCTGACCCACTACACCGCCATGTACGACGTGCTCGGCCAGGCCGAGGACCGGCTGGCGGGCAAGGTGATCGCCAACTTGTCGTCCGATTCGCCGGAGAAGGCCCGCGCGGGCGCGGCGTGGGTGCGTGAGCGCGGCGCGCAGTTCATCTCCGGCGGCGTGATGTCGGCCGGCGACAACATCACCCACCCGGCGTCCTACATCTTCTACAGCGGTCCGCGCGAGGTGTTCGACGCGCACGCCGAGCTGCTGCGCCCGCTGAGCCCGCAGGAGTACCTCGGCGCGGACGACGGTCTGGCGCAGATCTTCTACCAGGCGCTGCTCACCGTCTTCCATCCGTGGCTGCTCGCCTTCGACCAGGCCACCGCCATGATCACGAAGTCCGGCCACGACGTCGCCCAGTTCGTGCCGTTCGCGGTGCGCTCCAGCGAGGCGTACCCGTACTTCATGGAGCAGTTCTCCGTCGCCAATCAGGCGGGCGGCTGGGCCGACCTGGCCAGCCTGAAGATGATGGACGCGGGCGCGCAGCACATCATCGACGCCAGCGAGGAGGTCGGCGTCGACGCCACCTTCTCGCACACCGCCCAGTCCTTCTGGCGCAAGGCGATCGCCGCCAGCGAGGAGCGCGGCAAGGCGGTCTCCACCTACGAACTCATGCTGGGCGACCGCCAGGGCTGAACCACTCGGTGACCGTCCCAAAGCAGTTCACACACACCCTGTATGCGCCTCACATAGGCACCGCCTTTGTGAGGCGTATACGCGGTCTGTGGGAACGCCTGGGTTCAAGCGGTTTCGGATTGGGAGCCGAGGCGGGGGAAGGGGGTGGTGGAGAAGACGACCTCCACCGCTACCTCGAAGTACTGGGCGATTCGAAGCGCGAGGTGGAGGCTTGGGCTGTATTCGCCGCGTTCGAGGTAGCCGATCGTCTGGTAGTGCACGCCGAGCGCCTCCGCCAGCTCGCGCCGGGAGATGCCGCGCTCGGCGCGAAGCATGGCGATCCGGTTGTAGATGACCTCAGTAGGCACGCTGCATGGCCTTCTCGCGGCGGGCGGCGACGCTGGAACTCGATTCCCTGCGCGCCATCCTGCGCAACAGGATCGGCGCGACGAGGAAACCGGCGGCGGCCCAGATGCCAAGCACCGCAATGGTTTCCAAGTGACGCCAGGAACCGCCCAGCTCGACCGCCGCGGCCTCGTCCGGCAGCATCGCCGCGCGCATGCCGAGGCCGAGCCAGTACACCGGGAAGCACTGGGCGAGGCCCTGCACCCAGCCGGGCATCGAGGTGATCGGGTAGAAAATGCCCGACACCGCAACGAGTCCCATGATGGGCATGGAGGCGAATCCGACGCCGCGCGGGCTGACGAACAGCGAACCGATGCACGCGCCGATGGGCAGCGTCGCCAACATGCCGAGCAGCACGACGCCGATCAGCGAAAGCCACGCGCCGACGGTGTTCAGCTCGGTGCCGCCCACCAGGAACAACCCCGGAATCAGCACGATCACGAACGGCACGAGCACCCAGCCCGACACCGTGACCACCTTGCCGACCAGGTAGCCCACCATGCCGTTCGGAGTCGCCTTGGCGCGCAACAGCGTTCCGTCCTCGCGCTCCATGCTGAGCAGCTGGCCGATGCCGAAGATCCCGTTGAAGGCGACCAGCATGCCCAGGATGCTCGGCAGCGCGAGGGAGCCGAGCTCGAAGCCGCTGGCCTCGAACTTCGCGTCGCGCATGAAGAACAGCACGACGACCATGATGACCGGCCAGAACAGCATGCCGAACAGATCTTGGCCGTTGGTCACCGATTGCCGGAGCTCGATCCCGCCGCGGGACAAGCCCGCTCGGACCGCGTTCGTCGTCGGGTTCATCGCTTCACCTCCTCCAGGGCGTGGACCTCGTTCGACATCTCGCCGGATTCGAACTGTCGCACCAGTGTCATATACGTGTCCTCGAGCGACGCGCGCCGCACCTCCAGCTCGCCGATGTCCTCGCCGTACTGTTTGAACAGCTCGTAGACGAACTTGGTCGACTCGGTGGTGGTGTGCACGAAGCGCTGGTCGTCACGGGTCCAGCGCACCTCGGCCTCGCCTGCGATGCGGCGGGAGAGCTCGTCGGCCGAGCCGTCCGCGATGATCCGCCCGCCCGCCAGGATCAGGATGCGGTCGGCCAGCTTCTCGGCCTCGTCCAAGTCGTGGGTGGTGAGCAGGATGGTGGTCTGCTGGTCGTCGGCCAAACGGTGTACCAAATCGTGGAATTCGCGACGGGCCTGCGGATCGAAGCCTGCGGTCGGCTCGTCGAGGAAAAGCAGTTCCGGGCGGCCGACGATGCCGATGGCCACGTCGAGCCTGCGGCGCTGACCGCCGGACAGCGACATGATCTTCGCGCCCGCCTGTTCGGTCAGGCCGACGGCCGCGATGAGCTCGTCGGTGTCCCACGGTCGGCGGATTCGTTCGGTTCCGTACGGCGCGTAGTACCCGCCGAGATGGGAAAGCAGTTCGCGCACACGCCATTTGCCGTGATCGCGCCAGGATTGCAGGACGACGCCGACGCGTGCCCGCCAGGCCTCGTCGCCGTGCGCGGGATCGGCGCCGAGCACCTGCACCCGGCCCGCCGAACGGATACGGAAGCCTTCGAGGATTTCGATCGTGGTGGTCTTGCCCGCGCCGTTGGGGCCGAGTAGCGCGAGGACTTCGCCGTGGCGCGCCTGAAACCCGACATCGTGCAGGACGTCCTTCGCGCCGTAGCGCATTCGCAGACCCTCGACGTCGATTACTACGCCATCGCCCACAGTCATGGCATTCCCTCCCGTTGTGTGGACCGGATGGCTCGTAGCATACCTACTACATTTCGCCCGAACAATGCTCAATCCGCTCGACAGCCCGCGACGGGCAGATGCTCCTCGATACCGCCTTCGCCGCGCGCTCCTCGGCGGTCATTCCGAAAGCGATTGGTGCACAATTGCCGTCGCTCACGACAGGTTCGAGCCGCGTGATCGGCCCGCCATCCGTTCCGTTTTCGGGCTCGCCCGAGGCGGGCGAGGTCCCAGCCGATCGGGTCTCGAGTCGGAGGCCGCGCGGCGTGGGGCGTTGCCTTATGGGCGTTGGTTATTCAGGGTTGGCTATGCCTGACACCTGCCCCACCTGCTCGTGGTCCTCGCCGATGCTCGTGTCCTCGCATCGTTCCGTTCGCTATTTGCGCTGCGTGTGCGGCAAATGGCTGGTTTCGCACGGCGGGGGTGTGGAGTTGGTGTCCGGGCGCGGCGGAGTCGCGGAAGGTCCGGCGGCCGAGCACCTAGAGCTGATTCCGCTTCCCGAAGGGTGAGGGTCGTCGGGCGGCCGTGCGCGGTGGCGCGGCCCGAGGCGCGTGGTGGGAGTCGTCGGTGAAAGCGGTGGCGGAGTCGAGTGGCCGAGAGAAGTCCCTGGTGGGGGCGCGGTAGGCAGAAATGAGAGCAGTGCTCTTGACTTCGTGGCCGACGGCGTGGATCATTGTTCTCAACAGAGAGCACCGCTCACAACAGGAGTCACCATGAACGCCAGCACCCGCTACATCGCCCCCACCGGCCTCGATCCCCTCATGAACCGCGTCTTCAACTGGCTGCCCAAGCTGGGGATCAGCGTCGCCGGGTCGCGACTGCTTGCCGTCCGGGGCCGCAAGAGCGGGGAGTGGCGGACCACGATGGTGAACCTGCTGGTCGACGAGACCGGCACCCGCTACCTGGTCGCCCCGCGCGGGCACACGCAGTGGGTGCGGAATCTGCGGGTCGCGGGCGAGGGCGAGTTGCGACTCGGGCGCAAGACCGAGGCGTTCTCGGCCACCGAGGTCGCCGACGCGGACAAGGTTCCGGTGCTTCGGGTGTACCTGGAGAAGTGGGGCTGGGAAGTCAACCGCTTCTTCGAGGGCGTCACGAAGGACGCCACCGACGCCGAACTCGCCGCCATCGCACCGGGTTTCCCGGTCTTCCGGCTCGCCTGAATCCGCACTCGCCAGAATGGTCGGCGCGGAAACCGACTGAATGCCACCGCCATCCCGCCAGACCGACTGGACGTCACCTTCATTCACCCGACCTGCTTGCACCGGTGAACCGACCGAGGGTGACCTTTGGTGCGGTGGGCCGATCAATGGTGACCTTCGGTTGGTCGTCCAGCCTTTGTGGGCGGGGCGCTATCTCAGCGAGTCGCCAGGAATTCGATCGCCGCGGCGTATCCCTGAATTCCCATTCCCGCGATCACCGCCGTCGCGATGGGCGAGATGAAGGAATGGTGCCGAAACTCCTCCCGCGCGTGCACATTGCTGATGTGCACCTCCACGATCGGCACCTCAGGAATGACAAGCGCGTCGCGCAACGCCACCGAGGTGTGGGTCAACCCGCCGGGATTGATCACGATCCCCGACTCGGCTCCCCGCGCCTGGTGAATCCGATCGATCAGCGCCCCTTCGTGATTGGACTGGAACGCGACGATCTTTCTGTCGAACCTGGCCGCCGTCCGCTCGCACAGTTCGACCACGTCGTCGAGCGTGGCCGAACCGTACACCTCCGGCTGGCGGGTGCCGAGCATGTTCAGGTTCGGCCCGTTGAGTACCAGGATCGGTGCGGTGTCGGCCATGCCGTCACCCTAATTCACAGACCCTTCGGACCTTCCGATCGCAGGTCGTCCACTTTGCGCATGGCGGTGCGCAGCTCCTCGAGCCACGCCTCGGCGTGCTTGCCCGCCAGCTTCACCGTCCAGGCCAGCGCGTCCGAGCGGGAACGGGCGACGCCGGAGTCGACAAGGGTGTCGAGGACCTTGCGTTCCGGCTGGCGCAGCCGCGTCATGACCGGAACGGCGAGCTGGGTGAACATGATTCGCTCGCCCTCCACCGAGACGCCCCACGCCACATTGCGGGCGTAGCGGTGCTGGGCCTCGCCCGCGATCTGCATCCGCGCGGGGCGGGTGGATTCGCGGAAGCGAGCGATGGCGCCCTCTTTCGTCGCGGTCGGGATCTTCTCGGTGGGCGCTTCGGTGTCCTCGCCGTCGGCGCGTTCGGGCTTGGGCAGCGGCAGCTCACCGATGACCACGATCTCGTCGCGGTCGACTTCGATGACCGGTTTGCCGACGAACCAGTCGCTTGGCAATCGCCCGGCGAACCAGTCGGGCACGTCGGCGGGGTCGGGGAGATCGGCCTGCTGCCAACCGCCTGGGCGTCCGAAACCTCGTCCGCGATGTTCGTTTCTCATGGCGAGTCACCTGGCTTACTCTGGTGCAGTGCTTTCAATGATTACAAGATTACGCCGCAAGACGGCACGGCGGTTCCGCTCTGCGTGAACAGGGTCGAGAGGGGGTACTCCGGGGAGATCGCACTGTGTCGGGCGGCCCGACTCGAGACGGATTCACCGACGTAGGTGGTTCTTGCCCGCGTTCGCGTTCCGGCCGGTACGGTAGCGGCGCCGGTTATCGCCTTGTGACTGGATACCGTTATCGATCGACCCCTCGAAGACTCGTCTTCGGGCACAATTGACAATGCTGAGCGTGGGTAACGGCCCGGTCACCGGGACGTCGCAAACAGGTTCATTTCAGGTACGGTGGTCTTGTTGCTGGAGTGACAAGAGTGAAGAGTGGGCGATATGGATGTGTGGGGATCCCGCCGCTTTCGCGTTCGGGGCGCAATGGCACTCGCGGGGGTGGCGGCTATGGCAGTCACCTTGGGTTCCTGCGGGTTTCGCGAGGAACCCAATGAGCCCGCGGCCGTTGTCGAGCGCTTCACCGAACTCCTCGATCAGCAGGACTACAAGAAGGCATCGGAACTCACCTCCTACCCGAACGCCGCTTCCGCAACGCTGAAGCAAATGTTCGAGGGTCTCGCTCCCGGCAAGGTCGACTACGAGAAGACCCAATTCATCGGTCTGGACGCGCAATCGGCGATCTTCAGCATGGACGTCGACTGGAGCTTCGGCGAGAACAAGAACTGGAGCTACAGCATCCAGGGCACGGTTCGCAAGCTGGCGATCGGCTGGCGGATCTCCTGGGAGCCGTCGGTCGTGATGCCGCAGCTGCAAGGGAACCGCACCGTGAAGCTGGTGCGCACCACGCCGAAGCCGCCGCCGCGGGTTCTCGACATGGTCGGCGCGCCGCTGATGCACGAGCAGGTCATCAACGTCATCAAGCTCGACCCGACGCGGATGCCAGACCCGGTCGCCTCCACCGACGCGCTGGCCAAGGCCATCGAGCCGGTCGCGCCGCTGATCACCGGTCCATCGCTGATGCAGCAGCTGGCGTCCTCGCAGGGCAAGCCGATCGTCGCGGTCAACCTGCGCGAGGGAGATTTCGCGATCCTCGAACCCCGCATGGCGCCGATTCCCGGCGTGGTGATGGAGAAGCACCCGCGGCTGATCTCCTCGGACCGCCGGGTCTGGTCGCCACAGCTGGACGCGCTGCGCAAGGTCTGGGAAACCAGCCAGGAGGAGCACTCCGGCTGGGGCGTGCAGATCTTCGAGCCGGACGGGCGATTCATCAGCCAGGTCGCTGGTTACCAGGGTCCGCCGGGGCCGGACATCGTCGCCACCATGGACCAGCGGTTGCAGCGCGCCGCCGAGGACGCGGTGGTCAGCGTCGGCACGCCCGCCTCCATCGTGGCGATCCAACCGTCCAGCGGCGCGGTGGTCGCGGTCGCGCAGAACAGCCAGGCCAGCGCGCACGGTCCGGTCGCGTTCACCGGTCTGTATCCGGTGGGCGGCAATATCGAGCTGTTCCGTGCGGTCGCCGCGGCGACCAATGGCAAGGCGCCGCAGGACGTGTCGGTGCAGGAAGCGGCGGAGGCCGCGAGCAGGCTCGGCATCGGCATCGATTTCCAGGTACCCGGGCTGGACGAGGTCACCGGACGGCTCGCCATCGCCGGGCGCAGCGCCGAGCAGGTCCGCCAGGGCGGCGGGTCGGACGCGGTGTTGGCCAGTCCGTTCGGGATGGCGATCGCGGCGGCGTCGATCGCGCGCGGCGAGGTGCCCGCGCCGAAGATCGAGGTCGCGCGCACCGGAGGCACCGACGCGCAGCTGACGCCGTTGGGCGGCGAGCTGACCGAACGGCTGCGCACCATGCTGCGCGAGGCCACCGGGGCTCCGCACCTGACACCGTTGCGGCCGCACCCGGTGATCGCCTACGCGGCGACCGCGGGCGAGGACGGCTGGTTGATCGCCAACATGGGCGATCTGGCATTCGCGATCCACATCAACGATGTGGACAGCGGGAACGCCACCGCACGGATGGCGGCCAGGATGTTGCAGTCGTTGGCGACGCCGGAGCCGTGATCGGCGGGCGCTGATCGTCAGGGTGCCGAGCGGGTCGATCGGCAGGGTTCGGACGATCGGATCAGTTCAGTGCCCGGATCGCCGCGCGCCAACCGAGCAGGAACAACGCGAGCACCGTCCCCGCGACCAGCACGAAGCTGAACGCGGTCCCCTGACCGCTGATCACCCGCAGCACCATGCCGCCGATGAGCGTGGACAACCAGATCAGGACTCCGGTCGGCCACAGGACGGTCCCGTCGAAACGCCCCGCGCGACCGGCGACGACCAGCGCGAGGACCCATCCGATGGCCAATCCGATCGCGAACGGCCACAGCGTCTTCAGCAGCCCCGCGATCACCGCCTCGTCGTGACTGCGCCGTCCGATGACGCAGAACAGGATCACCAACAACGCGTCCACCGCCAACGGAGCCAGTCTCTTCACCCGCGCAAGCGTAGTGCGGCATCGTTTCGATCTCGATCTTGACACCGCCCCGAGACCTGCCCTGACCAGTCACGTCGTGCGGCCGGGGCGAATGCGGAGGTCCAGTCACGCGGCGACTTACAGCGTGCGGCGCGTTTCGAATTCCTTTTCGTAGTCGGCCTCGTCGGCCGACGGGGTGCGGAAGAGGAAGGCGAAGACGATCCAGCCGACGATCGCGACCAGGATGAAGCTGACCATCCGGTAGACGAACGCCGCGGCGACCGCTTGGGCGGCGGGCAGGCCCGCGCCCGCGGTGAGGCCGTAGATCAGTGTCGCGTCGACGTAGACGATGCCGCCGGGAGCGAACGGGATGGAGCCGACGGCCTTGCCCGCGGTGAACGCGATGAGCAGTCCGGCGAGTTTCGGCTCGGCGCCGACGGCGTAGCAGGCCGCGCCGAGACAGGCGACGTCGCCGAATCGGTGCACCACCGCCCAGCCCGCCACCCAGACCCCGTCGCGCTTGCCGAGGTCCACCGACTCGAGCTGGGCGAGGATCTCGGCGACCTTCGCCATCCCCTGGTCGGCGGGCCGTTTACGGATCCGGTTGACCAGCGCGAGCAGCCGTCGCAGCACCTTCTCCAGCGAGCCGGGATTGCGCGAGACGTAGTTGCCTGCCCAGATCAGCGCGGCCACCGCGGCGAGCGACAGGATGAGCTTGAGCGGCCCGACCTGGTTGCCGACCAGCAGCGCACCAGCGACGGCGAGCAGCGCGAGCCCGGCGGTGGCGATCACCCCGGAGATCACCAGCTGCCAGGAAGCGACGATCGGACTCGCGCCCCAACGCCGGGTCTGCCGATAGGTGAACGCGGTGGAGAAGACCTGTCCCGCGGGCAATGTCACCGACATCGCGGTCGCGCCGTAGACGACTGCCACGGATTTGCGCTGACTCACATCGACGCCGCCCGCGTGCAGCAGTTGTTTCTGCACCCGGCCGAATCCGCTCATGGAAAGCGCTTGCAACCAGATACAGGCAGCGACCCAGCCCCAATGAATTTCGGTGAGTTTTTCCCACGATTCGTGTAATCGCGGCCACAGGTAGACGCCTTCGCCTATCAACAAAGCCAGCAGCGCGGCGCCGAGCAACCATTTGACCCACCAGAATTTGCGCCGGCCTTGCTCGACGGTGGACGCTCGCGGTGCAGGCTCGCCCGCTGGATCCCCGTTGGCCGTCACGCGCGTCAGCTTAGCGAAGGAATTGTCTCGGCGTCGGCATCGGTGCGCGGGTCGGCGCCCTCTTTCGGCCAGGCCAATCGCGTTTTCCGGCGCCGACCGCGCAGCTGAACTTCCTCGCCCGCGATCCAGAACTCCTGCTCGCTTTCCTCCGCGAAATACAACGCGCTGCCGGAGGCGAGCACCCGGCCGGGTTGATCTTTGGCCAATTCGGTCAATCGGGACGCCTCGTTGACCGGGTCGCCGATCACCGTGTATTCGAAACGATTGGCGGCGCCGATATTTCCGGCGACCGCGAGACCGGCTGACACGCCGATGCCGATGTCGAGGCCGGGCACCTCGCGCAGCGCCTCGCGCAGTTCGCGACCGGCAGCGAGCGCCGCGGTGGGCGCGTCCGGCCGGTCCAGCGGCGCACCGAAGATGGCGAGCGCCGCGTCGCCGACGAACTTGTTGACGAACCCGTGGTGCCGGTCGATCACGTCGACCACGATCCGGAAGAACTCGTTGAGCAGGCTCACCACTTCGGTCGGCGGCCGTTCGGCGGCGGTCGCGGTGGAGCCGACCATGTCCACGAACAGCACCGCGACGAACCGGGTCTCGCCGCCGAGCTCGGTGCCGTAGTCGAGGGCGCGCTGCGCGACCTCCTCGCCGACGTGTTGGCCGAACAGCTCTTGCAGCTGGCGCCGCTTGGCCGCCTCCTCCATCATCCGGTTGAAGCCGACCTGGAGCAGGCCGATCTCGCTGCCGTCGAACACCTCGACCTGCACGTCGCGGGCGCCTTCCTGCACCCGGTCGATGGCCTGGCTGAGCTGGCGCACCGGGTCGGAGATGCTCGAGCCGGTGAGCATGGACAGCGCGAGCGCCTGCGAGATCACCACGCCGCACAGCAGCAGGATCGAGATCGCCAGCGACTGCGCCGAGAACTTCACGTCCGAGGAGATCTGGGTGACGCACAGCAGCACGATGGCGATGGTTGGCGCGAAGGTGCCCATGCCCCAGGTCATCGCCATCCTGGTGCCGACGCCCGGCGTCAGGGTGTGATCGAAGGTGCCCTCGGTCAACGCCTGCGCGGCCACCGGTCGCAGGATGCGCTCGCCGAGCATGTAGGTGAAGCCGAACACGATGGTCGCCGCCATGCACTCGGTGACGATCACCGCGCCTGCCAGCTCGGGCGTGTCGGAGATGATGAGTCCGGCGAGCACCGCGCCGCCGATCAACCACAGCGCCAGGTGCAGGATCGCCTGGCGCAACGGCGCGTGCAGCGCGGCCATCTGTTCCTGGCGGCTCGGCGGTCCGCCGCGCATCTGCCAGCGCATGACCGGGCGCAGCATCAATGCGGAGGCGGCGAGGCTGAGCAGGCCGCCTGCGATGAAGACGAGGGCGGGGATGAGCAGACCGGTGCGTCGGGTGCCGGCCGCCTCGCCTTCCGGAACGGGGAGTCCGTACTGGATGAACGCCCACACCAGCACCGCGCCGAAGGCGTTCGCCAACAGCATCGATGTCAGGTAAAGCGGCCAGCGCGTACGCATGGTCTGTTTGACCGCTTCCAAGGGCGCTGACACGCCCCCCAATCTAGCGTTTCGATCATTCGTCCACGTGCGGCTGTCCGGTGGGCGGAGTTGGTCGGCGACCTCCGTTACCCTGAGCGAGGTGACCGAGCTCGAGGAACGCCCGCGCCGGGACTCCGCCGCGGATGCGGTGCACCCGATAGTCCGGCAGACCGCGGAGTGGGCATGGCGACTGCTGGTCATCCTGGCCGCCGTGATCGCCGTGGCGATGATCGTGCAGCGACTGGCGACCGTCGTCATTCCGATGGCGATCGCGCTGCTCGCCGCCGCGCTGCTCGCGCCGCTGGTGGATTGGATGCAGCGGCTCGGCGTGCCGAGGTGGGTGGGGGTGTTCGTCTCGCTGGTCGGCTCGCTCGGGCTGGTCGCGGGCATCATGACCTTCGTCGTCGAGCAGTTCGTCGCCGGTGTGCCGCAGCTGTCCGACGAATTCACCGACAGCATCCACCGGGTCCAGGACTGGTTGATCAACGGTCCGCCGCACCTGAGCGACGATCAGATCCGCAACGCGGGCGACGCCATCGTCAAGGCCATCCAGTCCAACCAGGACAGTCTCACCTCAGGCGCGCTCACCACGGCCACGGTGATCGGGCACATCCTGACCGGCACCTTCCTCACGCTGTTCATCCTGATCTTCTTCCTCTACGGGGGCGATCAAGTCTGGGAGTTCGTCACCCGCGTCGTGCCGACCCAGCATCGGGAGCGGGTCCGGCTGGCCGGTCAGCTCGGCTTCGGATCGCTGGTCGGCTTCGTGCGCGCGACGGTGGTGGTCGCGGCCGTCGACGCCATCGGCATCGGCGCGGGCCTTGCGATACTCGGGGTGCCCTTGGCGCTTCCGCTTGCCTCGCTGGTGTTCATCAGCGCGTTCATCCCGATCATCGGCGCGTTCCTCGCCGGTTCCATCGCGGTGTTCATCGCGCTGGTCACCAAGGGCCTGGTGACGGCGCTGATCGTGCTCGGCATCATCATCGCGGTCATGCAGCTGGAAAGTCACGTGCTGCAACCCCTGCTGCTCGGGCGCGCGGTCAGCATCCATCCGCTTGCGGTGGTGCTCGCGATCGCGGCGGGCGTTGTGCTCGGCGGAATCGCGGGCGGCCTGCTCGCCGTCCCGGCCGTGGCGGTGATGAACACGGCCATCCGATCGTTGCTCGCCGAGCGTCCCGAGGAGGCGTTCGGCGAACTCCAGACCGCCGAGCCGCACTTGTATTCGGCGGAGCCGGACCACCCGGATCCCGGACGGTTCGACGTCGCGGCGACGTTGGCGGAGCGGTCCAAGCGGTCGAATTCGCACGGCGGAACCGATGAGCCGGACCCCGTCGGCTGAGCTCAGTCCCGCCGACGCGGCGACCGCGCCGCTGTGGCGGGCCGTGCAGGCGTTCCGGCTCGTCACGCTGCTGTACGCGGTCGGTCAGCAGATCGCGTCGGTCCCCTACTACCAGAACCAGCGCCTGAGCTGGGTGTTCATCGCGCTGATGGTGGTGTGGTCGGGGCTTTCGGCGCTGATGCTCTCGCAGTGGCAGGTGGCCGACGTGGCCAAGGTGCGGGTCTGGGTGGTGATCGGCGACCACATCGTGGTGATCGGTCTGATCGCCGCGACCCGGCTCGTCGCCGACTACGACTGGTACCACGGGCACCAGACCCTGCCGACCACCATGTGGGCGGCCAACGCGGTGATCTCGGCGGCGATCTTGCGCGGTCCGATCGCGGGCATCGCGTCCGGGCTGATGATCGCCGCGGTCATCATCACCGTGCGCGACCAATGGGGCCAGGACGTCTGGGCCGACGCGACCGCGCCGGTGCTCGTCTCGGTCGGCCTCGCGCTCGGGCTTGCCGCCAACACCGCCCGGCGCGCGCAGGAGCAGTTGCAGCGCGCGGTGCGCCTGACCGCCGCCGCCGAGGAGCGCGAGCGGCTCGCCCGCGAAGTGCACGACGGCGTCCTCCAAGTGCTCAGCTACATCAAGCGGCGCGGCAGCGAAATCGGCGGTGCCACCGAGGAATTGGCGCTGCGCGCCGGGGAGCAGGAGGTGGCGCTGCGTGTACTGATCTCCGAGCAGGGCGTGCGCGAGGACGCGGGCGGCGCCGAGGTGGACCTGCGTCCGCTGCTGACCGTGCACGCGACGCCGAAGATCTTCGTGTCCACGCCGGGCGAGCCGGTTCGGGTGGGGCGTTGGGCCGCGGGCGAACTCGCCGCCGCCGTCGCCACGGCCTTGACCAATGTCGAGCTGCACGCCGGACCGGACGCGAAAGCATATGTGCTGCTGGAGGATACCGGAGACGAGCTGATCGTCAGCGTTCGCGACGACGGCGTCGGCATCGCGCAGGGCAGGCTGGCCGAGGCGGAGGCCGAAGGGCGGATGGGGGTTTCGCGGTCGATCGTCGGCCGCATCGCCGCGCTCGGCGGCACCGCCGAACTGCTCACCGAGGGCAGCGTGGGCGAAGGCGTCGAATGGGAGTTCCGCGTGCCGCGCGATGCGCGCTGACCTGGCAGGATGAAGGAGGCGAAAGGAGCGGTGCGGTGACCGACGGTGCGGCCGAGACCATTTCGGTGATGGTGGTGGACGACCACCCGATGTGGCGCGACGGCGTCTCCCGCGACCTCGCCGAGGCCGGATTCGAGGTCGTCGCGACCGCGGACGGCGTCGGCTCGGCCACCAGGCGCGCCGCGGCGGTGCGACCCGCCGTCGTGCTGATGGACATGCAGCTGCCCGACGGGAACGGCGCGACGGCCACCGCCGAGGTGTTGCGCGTCTCGCCGCAGAGCCGGGTGCTTGTGCTCTCCGCGTCGGCAGAGCGCGACGACGTGCTCGACGCGATCAAGGCGGGGGCCTCCGGTTACCTGGTCAAGAGCGCGTCGGCGGCCGAACTGATCGAGGCGGTGCGCGCGACGGCGGCCGGTCAGCCGGTGTTCACCCCCGGCCTGGCCGGGCTGGTGCTCGGCGAATACCGCCGCATGGCGACCGCGCCCGCCGAGCCCGACGAACCGCACCGTCCCGCGCTCACCGAGCGGGAGACCGAGGTGTTGCGGATGGTGGCGAAAGGGTTGTCCGCCAAGCAGATCGCATCGCGGCTCGGGTTGAGTCATCGCACGGTGGAGAACCACGTGCAGGCGACCTTGCGGAAGTTGCAGCTGGCCAACCGCGTCGAGCTCACCAGATACGCGATCGAACAGGGGCTCGAGTAGGCGCGGTATCCGACCAACGGAGGACTCGTGATCGGGGAACGCCCTGATGCCGCGACCCGCCGAATCTCGGTAATCTCGAAGCCATGGGCGGACCCGAATCGGTATCCAATGGCGTCGGCTCCGTCGGTGATCGGGATCTGCGCGTCTCCGACGCCGAACGGGAGCACGTCGGTCAGCTGCTACAGCGGGCGGTCGGGCTCGGGATGCTCTCGCTCGGCGAGTTCACCGAACGGATGGACACCGCCCTCGCCGCCAAGACCCGCGGCGAACTGAACGCCGTACTCATCGATCTGCCCGGCGTGCGCATGATCGGTCAGCCCGCCGCACCGCCCACCACGTTCGTGAACTCGACGCCCTCGTTCGCGAAGCGGCCGCCCATGCCGCCGACCCCCGCGGGCAACGTGATCCGCAGCCGCATGTCGGGTGTGACTCGGCGCGGGCCGTGGCAGGTCGCGCCCTCGCTGCACCTGAACAACTGGTTCTCCGGCGTGACGCTCGATTTCACCGAGGCGGTGATGTCGACCCAGGTGGTGGAGGTCAACGTCGACGATTTCTGCAGTTCGCTGACCCTGGTGGTGCCCGCCGAGGCGACCGTCGACCTGAACGGCCTCGACCTCATCGGCGCGAGCGTGAACAACAAGGTCCGCACCGGGCCGCCGATCGGGCCACTGCACCTGGTCGTGCACGGGAGCATCCGCTTCGGCTCGGTCACCGCGAAGCACCCGTTCATCGCGCATTGGCGCAAGCTGCTCGGTCACTGATCCGGGCGCCGGGCTCGTCGGGTGGTCGTCGCCGTCCTATGCCCAGCCGTAGTTCGTTACCGAAAGCCGCTGGGACACCTGGCGAATGGGCGCGGCGAGTTTCCCGGCTCGGTCGCCCACCTGGCTTCGAAGCCGCCCGATGGGCTGGGGATACGTCGCGGAGACGGCCGTGCGGCGAATTCGGGGGAACAGCGCGCCGCCGCAGGTAGCGGGCCACGCGGCGAGGTTTGGACAGCGGCATGCAGCCGCCCGGACGAAGCGGCCCGGCAGCGATTCGCGGGAACACCGACCGAATGCCGCGCGGGCGGCGGAGACGGTCAGGTGTTTACTCCAATGCGGCGGGCGAAGGCGCGCAACGGAACTCGGCGGTCGTGGTCGAGGAGTTCGGAGACGATGTGGCGGGGGAGGGACTGGTATTTGATCCAGTCGACCCCGCCGACGCGTTCGGCGTTGAGCAGGGCGTCCAGTGCGCGCTGGTGCTGGCCGGTGCGGGTCAGGGCGACCGCGGTGTCGGCCAGGTGGCGTGCGCGCGAGGCTTGCGGCAGACCGCTGTTCGGCGGCATCTCCTCGGCCGCGGCCAGCGCCTCGGAATAGCGTTCGGACGAGACGTTCACGTCCACCGTCTGCATCACGACTTGCGAAGGGCCGAAATAGGTTTCGTAGTCCTGGCGGTCGGTGCCGATGCGCAGCGCGACCTCGCTCGCCGCCTCGATCAGCGAAAGCGCCTCCGGTACGTCCTGGGCCCGGCCGGACGCCGTCGCGCCCTGCAACACGAGCGAACCGTACGCGGACAAGTGCGCGTGCGGCACCTCGCCAGCGGGCTCCAGCTCCGTCGCGGCGCGCAGCGCGACCCGGCGCGATTCGTCGTAGCGGCCCTGCACCAGCAGCTGCCAGGCCACCGAGCCACGGATGGTCGCGAGCAGCAGCGGATCGTTGCCGCGCTCGGCGGCGGCGAGCGCCTGGCGGATGGCGAGGAACGCGGGATCGGTCTGGCCGAGATGCACCAGCGTGCAGCCGGTGACCCAGCACATGCGGGCCAGCAACTCGTTGGCCGGGGCGACGGCGCCGTTGCGTGCGGCGTGCACGGTCGCCCGCAGCTGGGTGAGGTTGGCGGGCAGGATCGTGGTGAGCAGTTCGTAGCGGCCCGCCCAGTACGCGCCCCAGGCGTAGTCGACCGCGCGGCGGCCGTCGTCGAGGCTCACGGCCTCTTCCTCGGGCACCTCGCCGAGCAGGTCGTCAACGGGGGTCAACGCGCGCCGGATGGCGACGATGCCCGCGTCCGGGTTGCCGGAAGGTACCCCGTGGCGCTTGCCGATCAGATCGGAGATGTCCACGTCCAGCGCGCGGGCCAGTTTCTGCAGGCTCGCGATGGACGCTGTCTGGCGTCCGCCCTGCTCGAGCTTGCGCACGAGATCCACGCTGACGCCGGCTTGGTCGGCAAGCTGGCGCTGCGTGAGCGCTTTGCCGCGAAAACGCCGGATCCGCACCCCGATCGACGAATCGTCCATGTACCCGAGTCCTTTGTTACATCTGGGTTTCAGGGTACGACGCTAACCCGTCGAGTTCATCCCAAGTGGGACATTACGTACGACTCGTTTGCCTCTGGTTGGAATACCGTTGCCTTTCTGCAACTTTGAGAACGCAAAGGGCGGCGGCAATGACAACGATGCCGAAAACCACTGTGCGAGCCCGGCGCGCCGATCGCGCGACCGCATCGCAAGTCTTCCTCGTTCGACCCGAACAGCTGCGCCCGAGCGGCCGCGACCTGCACGGCCCGCTACGCCGTCGGCCGATCACCTGCCACAGCACCGTAATCGCCTGAGGGGAAGCGTCATGTTCGAACGTTGTCACAGCCCGCAGGAAGCGGCGCACCTGCTTCGACATCGGTACGGATTGCCCGTCCAACTGCTCGCCGGACGTCCCGTGGTGACCACCGGCACCCTGCTCGGCGGCGTCGTCATGCCGCCGGAACTCGGCAGGAAGGTCCTCGCCATGCTGGACCGGACCCAGCTCGCGCCCGTGGTCGCCGACCCCGGCGATCGCAGCTGGACTTTTCTGGTGACCCCGCCGAGCCCCGCCACCCCGGTCGACGTGCACGTCCGGCGCTGCCTCGCCGGACATCAGGTCACGGTGATCCCCGGCGGACGCCACCTGCTGCTGCCGAGCACCGACTCCCGCCTCGGCTGGCACTGGGCGAGCGAGCCCGCGCCCGGCGTGCTGCGCATGCCGCAGCGCGCGAACGTCATCAGCGCCATCCACCAGGTGACGGGCATGCGCACCGCACCAACCCCATGACCGCCCGGCGCGACCGGCCCCCACCCGCGAGCCGGTTGGGGGTCGGTCGGGGCGAAATCGGGTAGATATCGGCCCGTCACCGGGGGTTTCTACTCATGTTCGGTACGTATGAGGGGCCGAGCATGGGGATATGACTACATCTATCGATCCCGCGCTGATCTCGCGGTTGTCGGGTGAGTTCACCGCGCTGGGTACGCGGATGGGTGCGCTCGGACGTGATCTGGCGCTGCTGAGCGAGCAGGTCGCGCCGGGAGTTGCCGTGGCCGGTCCGGCGAGTGCGCCGGGCGGCACGGATGCGATTCCGGTGCCACTGCGTGGCCCTGCGTCGGCGGCTGCTCGGCGCACGGCGGCCTCGTCCGAGACGGACCTCGGTTCCGGAGCGTCGGCGTCCGCTGAGGGGGGCGATGCGAGCTCTGCTGCCGCTGGGAGTACGGCTGCTGGCGAGGGCGGGCAGACTGCCGGTTCGAGTTCGGCCGCTGGCGAGGGCGGGCAGACTGCGGGTTCGGCTTCGGGCGCGGGAGCAGGCATTAGCGCTCCTCCGGCCGGAAGCGCGCCCGTTCCGCCTCCGACAGTCGGTTCTCGGCCGCCTTGGCCGGGTCACGGGTCGGCGTATATGGCTGCGGCGCAGCAGGGTTCGGGCGTTGTGCCGCCCTCGGGTGTGGCGCCTCCTTCGGGTGAGGTGCCCCAATCGGGTGCTGTGCCGCCGTCGAGTGTCGCGCCGACCTCCGGCGTCGGGCCCCAGCCGGGTGCTGTGCCGCGAGCCGGTGTGATGCCGCCGTCGAGTGTCGCGCCGACCTCCGGCGCGCCCCGGCCGGGTGCTGTGCCGCAGCCAGGTGTGCTGCCGCCGTCGGGTTTTGTGCCGCCGCAGGCATGGGGCCGGGCTCCGCGGGGCGCGATGCCGCTGGGTGGTGGGATGGTGCCGCCCGGTATGCGACCGCCCGCGCCGCCGGTGCGGCGCGAACCGCATGTCCCGTGGTGGCAGCGGGACGGGGTGATCAGCCGGGTGCTGGCCGTGGCCGGTGTGGCGGTGACGTTGATCGGCGTGGTCATGCTTTTGGTTCTCGCGGCGCAGGCCGGATTCTTCGGTCCGGTGCCGAGGGTTGCTGCGGGAGCTGTGTTCTCGGCCGCGCTAGTCGGGGCGGGGATGCGGGTCTTCGGTAAGGCCGGTGGGCGGGTCGGCGGAATCGCGTTGGCGGCCACCGGCATCGCGGGCGCCTATCTGGATGTGATCGCCGTGACCGCGATCTATCACTGGCTGAACCCGGTGGTCGGTTTGGCGGCGGCGTTCGCGGTGGCGGCGGGCGGCGTCGGGCTGGCGATGCAGTGGAAGTCGCAGCCGTTGGCGGTGCTTGTGGTGCTGGGTGCGGCGATGCTCGCGCCGTTCGTGACCGTCGAGCTGGTGCTGCTCGGGTTCCTGATCGCGCTGCAATTGGCCTGCGCGCCCGTGCAATTCGGCAGGGACTGGCCGTTCCTGCACGTCGTGCGGACCGCGCCCGCCGTGATCGCCACCCTGGTCGCTATCGCCGTGGCGCTCCTGGAAACCGACTACACACGCGAGCTGTGGCTTTTGGTCGCCGCGATCGCGACAGCGCTGATCGGAACGGTCGGAACCGTACTCGTGGTGCGCCGGCGCGCCGATGACGTCACCGCGACCGTGGCCTTCGCCATCTCGACCACCCCGCTGCTCGCGGCGCCCGCGCTGTTCGACCGGCGCGGCGCCGTCCTGATCGCGGGGCTTTTCGCGCTGGTGCTGCTCGCGACCGCCGCGTCGGCGCTGCTGCCGAAAACCCGTGAGCTGGCGAAGCTTCCGGGCCACACCGCCATCGCCGCCGCTGTCGCGGGCTCCTTCGCGTTGCTCGAAGCATGCGTCGGCGTGACGAGCACGCAAACCCTCCCCATCGCGACGCTCCTGGTGGCACTGGGCTTCCTCGGCGTGGCTGGCCAGCTGCGTTCCGGTGTCGCCGCGGGTCTCGGCATCGCCTTCGCACTCATCGGCGGTCTCGCCTTCTTCGCGAACGCGACGCCGGAAAGGCTTGCGTCGCAACACCTCGCCGAGGAGCACCTGTCGATCTCCACCACACTCGCGGCGATCATCGGCCTCGCCGTCGCCGCGGTGGCGGTATGGACCATCCGCCGACTGGCGGGCACGCCGAAGGGCGGCGCCGAGGACTCGATCCTCTGGATCGCGGCGAGCGGCGCGGCCCTCTACCTGGTGACCGCCGCGATCGTCGCGATCGGCGCCGCGACCGGTGCGCAGGACGGTTTCGTCATCGGCCACAGCATCGCCACCATCGGGTGGATGGCGGCCGCCACCGCCGCCCTGCTCTACGGCCTGCGCAACCTCGCCCGCTCCGCCGCCATCGCCAAGGTCGCCCTCGGCTCCGGCCTGCTGGTCACCACCGCCGCCCTGGCCAAACTCTTCCTCTTCGACCTGGCCACCCTCGACGGCCTGATCCGAGTCGCCGCCTTCCTGGTAGTCGGAATCCTCCTGCTACTCACTGGAACCCGCTACGCCCGAGCCTTCGCCGAAGCGAAAGACGCCGACTGACCACGTGCGGCCAGGCGCATTGTCACAAACCTCGCAGACCCGCCACACGCTTCGCAGCCCGCACACCCCCTGCGAAGCGTGTGCACGGTCTGCGAGGTCGGTTCGATTTGAGACTGCCGTCGGCTGGCTGGTGGCTGCGTGTCTCAACCACACAGCGCCAGATGAGTGAGGGCCTGGAGTGTGTCGTCGATGGGATGGGGCTGCGGCTTGCCCGCCGGGTCGAGTCGGTTCCAGCGCTGTAGGTTCACCGCGATGGACGCTTGCCGTTTGCCGTCGGCGCTGGTCATGGACATCGCGCCGCCGCCCCAGACCGAACCTTCATGCCCCCAGTAGATGCCGTGGCCTGGCACGGTCATCTTCTGCAGGCCCAAACCGTAGTCGCCTGTCCTTCCATCGAAGGCGATGACCGGAACGGTGCGTTGCATCTGCGCCAGCGATGCTCGGCTGATGATTTCGCCGCCGAGCAGCAGACTGTAGAAGCGGTTCAGGTCCGCGACGGTCGAAATCAGCGAAGCCGCGGGCCCCGTCCACGACATGTCATAGACGCTGTAGTCGCGCGGTGGGTCGATCATGCCGAACCATGCCTCGTAGTGCAGTGAGTGCGGTCCGTCGATATGCGGTCCGGCCGGGAGCTCGGTGTCCCGCAGTCCGGCGCGCTCGATGATGTTGCGGGTGATGTATTTCTCCGCCGAGGAACCGGTCACCGACTCCAGAAGTTGGCACAGGAGTAGGTAATTGGTGTTCGAGTAGATCCCGGGTGTGGCACCCGGGGTCCCGGTGGCAGGCGCCGAGACCCCCATCTCGATCAGCTCGGTCGCGTGAAACCTGGTGTGCCGGTGGTCATCCAGACTCTCCGGTGTGGTTTCAGCCAGGGCGGGGAAGGCCGCGAGTGAAGGGTAGGCATACGGGAAGTACTCGGCGAGACCGCTGGTGTGGTTGATCAACATCCGGACCGTGATCGCCGCACCGCGTTTGCCGGGAACCAGCCGCGGCAGGTAGTGGCCGATCGGGGTGTCGAGCGCTATCTCGCCGTTGTCGACCAGCTGCAGCACAGCGGCGGCGGTGAACGTCTTGGTGATGCTGCCGACGCGGTGTCGCATATCGGCGGTGACGGGGCGGCCGGTATCGACATCGGCTACTCCGGCGGCGCCGCGCCAGATTTGGTTGCCGTCGCGCACCTCGGCGAAAACTCCGGGTATGCCCGCGCGATGGACGTTCTGCAGGGCGGTCTGTAGCTTCTCGGGATCGAATGTGGTGGTCACGGCACAACTATCGATCGCGCGGTCCCGTCCGGTCTTGGAAAAATCTTCCCCAGGCGCGGTTTCGGTGGCGGGCGATGGATCGGCGCGGACAACGCCATCGCTCATCGCAGGTCTGTCCGCGGACGATATCGACCGAAACCCGGAGCGGGTCAGTCCTCGTCGTGGCGGCGGAGGAGTTCGTTGACGCTGACGGAGCGGCCGTCGCCGCTGTGGTGGCGGCCTTCGTCCGAGTCCGCGATTCGGCGGCGGGAGGACCGGAGTTCGGCCATCCAGTTCTCGATGCTGGTGCGGTTGTCGTCCGGGGTTTCCGGCGCGCCGTTGTCGGGTGCCGCGTGGTGGGCCGACTGGTCGTAACCCGTTGTGCCGGACGAGGTGTGGTTCGACTGTGTCGAGGAGTGGTGGCCGCCGCCGATCGTCGGATCGTAGGCGCTCGCGCCGTGCTGGCCCGCGTCCGCGCCGGACGGGTGGCTGCGCGCCGGGGCGCCCTCCGACGCGATCGGTCGCGTCGCGTCGTCGATCGACCCGGACCGATCCGCCGCGAACGGCACGGCGCGCGGTCGCGGAGGCTCCGTCGGCGTCGACCTGCCGGGGTTCGGATCCGGCAGCCCCGAAAGGGAACTGGCGCGCGGCCGGGTCGGATCGTGCGGGCCGGGAGCAGTGGAACGCGGTGTGGCGGCCGACCCCGACTGAGCCCCCGGAGTCTCGGTGCCCGGCGTGGCAGGCGAACCCGACTGTGCCCCGGGGGCTGCGGAACCCGGTGTGGCGGAGTCTGTCGAGTACGCACCGAAAGTGCGAGGCCGCGGCGGTACCGACTGCGCTCCAGGAGGCGTCGCGCCCGGCATGGCGGTCGAACCCGACTGCGACCCAGGAGTCCCGGAGCGCGGAGCGGCGGCCGAACCCGACGGGGATCCAGAAGTCCCCGCGCCCGTCGAAACCGACTGTGCCCCAGCCGTTGTCGAACCCGGCGTGGCGGACTCGGCCGAGTATGCACCGGAAGCCCCACGACGCGGTGTCGCGGACTGCGCTCCAGGAGTCGAGGCACCGGGCGCGACCCCGTGCACTCCGGAAGTCGCGGACCGCGGCGTACCAGGCGCTGCGGAGTGTGCTCCGGAAGTCGTGGAACGCGGCGCCCGAGGCGCGACCGAACCCTTCGCGACCGGAACCGAATCAATGCTCTGCGTAGGCGCCTCCGCCTCGATCTCCTCGATCGTCCGCACCCGCCGCGGCGTACGCGGCTGCTTGCCCTCCGCCACCGCGGGCATCTGCATCGTCACGGGGTCGGTGATCGGGGTGGTCTTCACCAGGTCGACGACCTCGCCGCCGCCGGGCCGCTCGTCGTCCAGAATCGGCTCCCCGAGGCCGATCTTCTCCTGGATGCGCTTCATCCAGGCCGGGGCCCACCAGCAGTCGTCGCCGAGCAGCTTCATGGTGGCGGGCACCAGCAGCATGCGCAGGATGGTCGCGTCGATGAACAGCGCCGCGATCAGGCCGTAGGCGATGTACTGCATCATCACCAGATCGGAGAACGCGAACGCGCCGACGACGACGAGCAGGATCAGCGCCGCGGCGGTGATGATGCGTCCGGTGTGCGCGGTGCCCGCGCGGACCGCCTCGGTGGTGGACGCGCCCTGGGTGCGCGCCTCGACCATCCGTGAGATCAGGAAGACCTCGTAGTCGGTGGACAGACCGTAGATCACCGCGATGATCAGCACCAGCACCGGCGACATGATCGGCTGCGGCGTGAAGTTCAGCAGGCTCGCGCCGTGCCCGTCGACGAAGATCCAGGTCAGAATGCCCAGCGTGGAGCCGAGGCCGAGCGCGCTCATGAGTGCGGCCTTGATCGGCAGCACCAGCGAACCGAAGGTCAGGAACATCAGCAGCGTGGTCACGAAGATGACCAGCGCGATCATCAACGGCATGCGGTCGAGCAGCGCGTCGATGCTGTCCTTCTGGATCGAGGGCTGCCCGCCGACGTAGAGCTGGACGTTGTCGGGCACGTCCATCGAGCGCAGGTACTCGATGGTCGGATCGTAGTTCTCCGAATCCTCCAGCGTCGCGCTCGTCCGATAGACGTTGGGATCGCTGGTCGACCGGCTCGGCACCTCGAATTTGCCGGTGAGGCCGGGCGCTTCGCCCGCCTCCTTCCACACCTTGCCGACCGCGGCGCTGTCGTCGGAGACCATCACCAGCTGCACCGGGTCGGTCTTCTTCAGCGGGAAGACCTCGTAGAAGTTCTCCAGCGCGACGCGGGTCTTGTTGTCCGGCGGCAGGTACCGCTCGTTGATGCCGCCGAAGGCCAGGTTCTTCACCGGAATGATGAGCAGCAGCAGGCCGATGCAGATCGGCACGGCGATCTTGAGCGGGTGCTTCATCACCCACTGCGTGGTCTTGCCCCAGAAGCCGTTCTCGACTTCCTCGGCGGTCTTGGTCTTGCGGAAGCGCTTGAGGCCGAGCATGTCCACGCGCGGACCGAGCACGCCGAGCATCGCGGGCAGGATGGTGATCGCGGTGAGCGCGGCCAGCGAGACCGTCGCGATGGTGCCGTA
Source organism: Nocardia amikacinitolerans (assembly GCF_900215415.1). NCBI lineage: Bacteria > Bacillati > Actinomycetota > Actinomycetes > Mycobacteriales > Nocardiaceae > Nocardia > Nocardia amikacinitolerans. The sequence goes on from NZ_OBEG01000004.1 coordinate 599,976, forward strand.
GGCCACCGACTTCAGGAAGCCCTGCGGGAAGAGCAGCATGCCGCCGAGGCTGGCGATGATCATGGTCGCGGAGAACACGACCGTGCGGCCCGCGGTCATCACCGAGCGCCGGACGGCCGCGCGCGTGTCGTAGCCCTCGGCGAGTTCCTCGCGGAAGCGGCTGACGATGAACAGGCCGTAGTCGATGGCGAGACCGAGGCCGATCATCGAGACGACGCCGCCGACGAACGAGTTCACCTCGGTGAACTTCGTCAGGAACATGATGATGCCGTTGGCGCCGATCACCGTCAGACCGCCGACGACCAGCGGAAGACCCGCCGCGACGAGACCGCCGAAGATGAAGAACAGCAGCACAGCGACCGCCGGGATGGCGAGTATCTCCATCCGCTTCTGGTCGGCGGCCATGGTGTCGTTGAGGGTGCCCGCCACCGCTTGCAGACCGGTGACCTGGACGTCGACGCCTTCGATGTAGAAGACGTCCTTCACTTTCCGGAAGTTGCGCACCATGTCGGTGTCGTTGTCACCGACGATCGCGATGGAGGCGAAGGTGTACTTCTTGTCCTTCGAACCGAAGGTGAGCGGGACGCCGGGACCGGTATCGGTCTGCCAGTAGGCGCCGTTGACCTTGGCGATCTCCTCGGGGTGCTCCTTCGGCAGCCGGTTGAGGCTGTCGACGATCTTTTCCCGGAACTGCGGGTCGTCGATCGTCTTGCCCTCGGGTGCGGTGTAGAGCACGATCACGTCGCTGGTGTGATCGCGCCCGAATGCCGAGTCGGAGATCCGGGCGGCCGCCGCGGATTCCGACGTCGGGTCGTCCCATCCGCTGGAGCTGAGATGGTCCTCCAGGCCGAAGCCGTAGCCTCCCAATGCCAGGAGGGCCGCGCAGACGATGCCGATGACGGCCCAGCGCAGCCGGTAGACCAGATCGCCCCAGCGTGTGAACACTAAGCGACTCCTTGGGCGGGGCGAGAGGTGAGCAGCGCCGACAGCGGCCGGAACGGCTGCAGCCAAGCGCCCTCGTCGGGCAGTGAATCGAGGCTCACCCTTGGCAGCGGTTCACGGAACACGCCAGGGATGTCCTCCAAGTCTATGAATTCGAGCGTATCGGATGTTACGGCCCAACTCGCGTGCTCGCGGAACCCCAACACCTGAACGGGAATTCCGCGCGCGGCCAACCGCTCGAGCGGTTCGCGGAAAGCCTGGCCGTCCGCGGAGGCGACCATGATTCCGGCCAGTCCGGCGCCGCGGCTGCGCATTTCGATGTGCGCGAGCATGTCCGCGTCGACATCGGAGTCCTCGTCGACCTTCGGCTTGGCGAACACGGCGTAGCCGACGTTGCGCAGCGCCTCCACCCACGGGCGCACCACGTCGGCGGTGCCCGGCGCGATGTTGGTGAAGACGGTGGCCTCGGGCTCGACCCTGGTCGAGCTGCCGACCGATAGTTCGGCCGTCCGCGCTAGGAGCCAGCGGCCGAGCGCGTCGAACCGGGGGCGGTACGCGGCGGTCGGGCGACCGCCGAGGATCGCGCCGAGACCCATGTCGAGATTGGGCGCGTCCCAGACGAGCAGGACCCGGCGCACATCCGGCGCGGCGCCGCCGAGACCTTCCGATCCGGCGCCGCCCACCTCCGCGGACACGTCGACCACCTCGTGGGCCATCTCACTGACGCTCATGCCTTGGCCTCGCTGACGCTCGGCTCCGGCATCACACTCGGCTGTGCCGGGATCGCCGTGACGATCGAGCTAATGGGTCGCTCGCTGCGCTCGCTCATCATTCGATCTTGCCCCATATGAACTCGGTGATGGCGCTTCCCGCTCGATGTGCCTTGCCTTCGAACTTGGTGACGGGGCGGTCGAAGCCGATCGGAGCGGTCGCCCTGTTGTCCGCGCTGACGCCGCCCGTGGCCTCGTTGAGGCCGATGAGCAGCGGTTCCGCGGCGCCGACTTCGGCGATGTGTTCCGCGTAACCCGCGTGGTCGGTCGCGACATGCAACACACCGCCCGGTCGGAGCCGGTTCGCGATGAGCGCGAGGGTCGCGGGCTGCAGCAGGCGGCGCTTGTGATGTCTCGCCTTCGGCCACGGGTCTGGGAAGAACACGCGGACGCCGGTCAGCGACTGCTCAGCAATCATGTGCTCGAGCACGTCGACGGCGTCGCCGCGCAGCAGTCGGATGTTGTCGATGCCCTCGCGTTCGATGCGCTGCACCAGCTGGGCGAGACCCGGCTGGTACACCTCGATCCCGATCAGGTTCAGGTGCGGCTCGGCCTGCGCCATCTCGGCGGTGGCAGTCCCTGTGCCACAGCCGATCTCGATGACGAGCGGGGCCTCGCGCCCGAACCAGGCGGCGGCGTCCAGCGGGGCGTCGGAGACCTCGCGGCCGATCTGCGGCCACATGCGATCCCAGGCGCCCTGCTGGTTCGGGGTCAGCGCGCCCCGGCGCGAGCGGAAGCTCGTCACCCGCGGGTAGAGGCGGGAGCCGGTCGGCGATCGTCTGCCTGCTTCGAGCGGGGCCGACGCTGTGGACGGCCTGCCCGGAACCGACTCGACAGTGTGGTTGGCGGCGTCGTTCACGGCGTCCATTGTCCAGCATCCGGCGAACAGCACGGCAATCGAACCCCGGCCGCGCGGTCATCGCGAGGTCAGGCGGCGACTTCGGCGACGATCCTCGGCGCGATCGGGGTCTCCTGCCGCAGCGGCCGCCCGAGCACCACCTTCACCGTGGTACTCGCCATTTCCAGAAGTCCACGCAGGCCGGTGGGGGAGGCGAGCACCGACCAGACGGTGGTGTCGGAGTCACCCGTCGCCGGCTCTCCCGCCAGCCGGTCCGCGAGCCAGGCAAGGCTGATCGGGGTGGCCAGCGGCAGCAGCGAGAAGTGCTCGCTGAGCCGGTCGCGCACGTAGGTGACCTCCGCGCCGCCCTTGCGGTACCTGGCGACCTGGCCGTCCACGCCGTCCATGTGGATGACCTGGTCGTGCACCGGTTGCAGCACCAGCAGCGGGCAGGTGGGGGTGGAGTTGCCGAGGCGCAGGTCATCGAACATGTCGCGGAACGCGGGCGCGGCGAGGATCTCCGCGAGCGGGCGCTCGAGGAAGTCGTCCATCTTCTTGCCCGCGAGTGCGAGGATCGCGCCGAGCGGCGTCGAGGTCTCGGCGGTGGCGACGAAACGGCGCCCGTCGTCGGTGAGTTCCCTTTCGATCACCGCCCCGAGGGCCGGGTAGAGCCGGTGCAGAGCCGCGATGACGATGGCGGGCAGACCCGCGAAGTGGCCGCCGTTGAGCCGAGTGAACACCTGCTCGGGATCGCCGACGGGTGCGCCGAGCACCGCGCCCGCGATGTTCAGCTCCGGCGCGTAGGTCGGCGCCATCTCGACCACCCAGGAGCTGGCCATGCCGCCACCGGAGTAGCCCCAGACGCCGATCGGGGTGTCGGCGTGCAGACCGAGCGGTGCGAAGTGCAGCGCGGCGCGGACGCCGTCGAGCACGCGATAGCCGGGTTCGCGCGGCGCGCCGAAGTTGCCGTGCGGTCCTTCGTGGTCGGCGATCGAGACCGCCCAGCCGCGGCGCAGCGCGTTGGCGACCAGCAGCCACTCCAGCTGGGTGACCGCGCCGATCGCCCGGGAGCCGCGCCGCAACGCGTAGGACGGCGAACACTTCTCGGTGACCGCGTCCATGGCGGTCTGGAAGGCGAGCAGCGGACGGTCTTCGGACGGGTCGGCGCCGTCGGGCAGCAGCACGGTGGTCACCGCCACCTCGGGCGCGCCGTGCAGGTCGCTGCTGCGGTAGAGCAACTGCCAGGCCGAAACCTGTTGCGGCACAAGGCCGAAGAGTGCGAGATCGATGGCTCGGCTACGCAGGACGGTGCCTGGCGGCCGGGAAGCGAATCCGCGCGGCGCCCGGTAGAACGGATCCGCGCTGGGCAACAGCGGCCTGTCACCGGCCGGCAGCGCCTGCGCGCCGCGGGTCGGCCGGTGGCCGGCGGCCTCCGGTTCGCTGTCGACAACACCGATGGCGTCGACGGTCATCGCAACCTCCTCGACGGGCCGTCGCGCCCGCTCGAAAAGCGAAGCTGCACACCGACAATGGTGCCGACCACTACTGCAGAGTAAGTGACGCCCTGCTTCTGTGTGAACCCTGGTAACAGGGGTCGACGGCGGCACTAGACTGCCGTCATGAGTTCACCGACCGTGTTCATCACCGGTGCGGCGGCCGGTATCGGCCGGGCCACGGCACTGCTTTTCGCTGGGCACGGGTACCACGTCGGGGCATACGACATCGACGAGGTCGGCCTCTCCCGGCTCGCCGCGGACATCAACGCCGCAGGTGGCAGGGTGCGCACGGGGGTGCTGGATGTGACGAACAACACGCACTGGACCGAGCAACTCGCCGAGTTCCACGAGGCGACGGGCAGGCTGGACATCCTGATCAACAACGCGGGCATCCTGCGCTCCGGCCGTTTCGAGGACATCGACCTCGGCACCCACCAGACGATCATGGACGTCAACCTGGGCGGCGTGCTCGCGGGCATGCACCACGCCTTCCCGTACCTGCGCGACACCAGGGGCGCCCAGGTGGTGAATCTCTGCTCGGCCTCGGCGATCTACGGTCAGCCCGAACTCGCCAGCTACGGCGCGACCAAGTCGGCGGTCAAGAGCCTCACGGAGGCATTGGATCTGGAGTGGTCGCGGCACGACATCCGGGTGATCGCGGTGTGGCCGCTGTTCGTGGCGACGGCGATGGTGGACGGCATGAGCACCGGGACGACCAAGTCGCTCGGCGTGCGGCTGACCGCCGACGACGTGGCCGACGGCATCTGGGAGGCGACGAGCAAACGTCCGCGGCTGCCAAGGGTGCACTACGAGATCGGCACCCAGGCGAAGGTGCTCGCCGCCGCGGCGAAGTACGCCCCGAGCTGGGCGGTTCGCGCTGCCAACAAATACTTCGCGGGCGCCTGAGCGGTCGGCACTGCCGAACAGCGCTCGTTCTGACAGAATTGCGCCTCGACAAGGGGGTGTGTAGCCATGCCGACGGCCACCGAATTCAACGGGCAGATGCGTGAACGGGGAGTGCCAACGCGCGAACAGGACCAGCTGGATCGGCTTCTCGTCGATTTGCAGTCGGTGGGTGGCCGGGCCGCCGCGATCGGTCAGCACGCCAACACCGCCGTCAACGCCTGGCGCAGGCCGCCGCGCATCCAGGTGACCGGGCGCGCGCACGCGGGCCGGTCCACCGTGCTGCAAGCGCTCGCGCTGATGTCGGCCGCCGAGACCGGTCCGGTGGACGAGCCGGGTGCCCCCGACCCCGTGCTGGACGCTGACATCGTTGTCTACGTGCTCGCGGGCGCGCCGCTGCCCGCCGACCGCAGGGTGCTCGCCGAGCTGCCGCCCGAGCGCACCGTGGTGGTGTTGAACAAGGCCGACGCGATCGGCTCACGCTGGGGCGACGCGGTGGCCGCCGCCGAGCAGTACACCAGGGAGCTGGGCATTCTCACGCTGCCGGTGGTCGCCGCGCTCGCGGTCCGCACCAGGGCGGGCGCCGTCACCGACGCCGACATGGCCACGTTGCGCAGGCTCGCCGCCGACGCGGACCCCGCGCTGACCCTCTCGCCCGACCTGTTCGTCTCGCCGACCGCGGGCCCCGACGTCGCCGAACGCGAGCAGCTGCTGCACCGCTGGGAGCTCTACGGCATCACCTGCGCGCTGAGCGCCCTGCGCCACGATCCCGAGCTGAGCCCGCACGCCATCCTGCAACTGCTGCACGCCGCCAGCGGCATCGACGCGCTGCACCGGCTGCTGCACCGCCGCTACGAACAGGTCTCCGCGTTGCGCGGCGGCGAGCTGCTCGACGAGCTGGCGCGGCTGGCCGCACGCGCGGTGCCCGGCGAGGCGGGACCGGCAAGGGACATCCTCGAGGACTATCTCTACGGCGACGACGCGATGTGGCTCGCCTTGTGCGCGGGATTGGCGAATCCCTCGGTCGCGCATCTGGCCGCGGGCTACCCGTCGCCCGCGCCCGCCGACGCCGACGACGCGCTGCACAGGGCCGCCCGCTGGCGCGCCGTGGTCGCCAGCGACATGCCGCCGGTGGCGCGGCGCGCGGCGCTGCGGGTGCACAACGGATACATCCGACTATGGGAGCGAATGAGCAGTGCCGGACTCTGATCGACCGGATCCGGCGTCGCGGGAGCCCGCCGCGCCGGAACCGCTGTCGTCGGACGTGGAGGCGGTGGTCGCGCGCTGGAACCCGCAGGGCATGGCGCTGCTGAAGGCGGTGCGTGGCGCGGGAGCGGCCTCGACGGTCGCCCTGATCGGACCCGACGACGCCAACACCACCCTTTTGCGCACCGAGCTGGCGCGTTTCGAACCCCGCATCGACCTCACCGATCCGATGACCGACGCGAACGCGGCCGTCGAATCCACCGCGCCCGCCGTTGGCGCGCCATCGGGTGTGGCGCTGATCCTGCTCGACGCGGGCACCAGCATCGGCACCGACACCCTCGACGTGGTGCGGCGCCTGCGGTCCGACGGCACCCGGATCCTGCTCGTCATGAACGGTGTGCACGCCTACCAGGACTGGCGCGTCGTGCGTTCGCACAACCTCGAGCTGCTCGGCGCGCAGGGCTTCGACGATCTCGACATCCTCCCGGTCTCCGCGCGCCTCGCGGTCGCCGGACGCACCGGCGGCGACGCCGGACTGCTCGATCGCTCCGGGCTGACCGCACTGCACGCCGAATTGACCGCCGCCGCGGCGGGCGCGGAGGCCTCCGGCGGCGACCGGCTGACCGCCGTGCTCGCCCGCGTCCTCACCGACACAAGGAAGCGGGTCGTCGAGCAGGTCGCCGCGCTGCGCTCGGGCGCGGAACCGGCGCGCTGGCGCGAGGAGCGCGCCACGCTGCTCGCTGGGCGCGACGGCGGCCGCGCCTCGGCCATGTCGACGTTGCGCGGCCAACTGCACCTGGCGCGGGTCGACCTGATGACGGAGGTCGGCGGACACGTCAGGGCGCTGCACACCGCCGCGCGCACCGAGCTGGACCGGCTGCGCCCCGCCGAGCTCGGCGACTACCCCGACCGGCTGCAACAGTCCGTGACCGAGTTGACCGGCGCGGTGGACACGAGCATCGAGCACCGGCTCGCCGAACTCGCGCAGCGGCTGGACGGCTCGGGCCGCGCCGACCTCGCGCCGCCGCACCGCAGGCGCGACCCGGCGCCGCGGGTCGGCCCCGACCCGGAGCCGAGGCACCGGGGTGTCGAAGATCACCTCATGATCGCGCTCGGCGCGTCGGCGGGCGTCGGCCTCGGCAGGCTGCTCGTCGCGCCGCTGTCGCTGGTCCCGGCGCTGGACGTGGCGAGCATCCCCGTCACCTTGCTGCTCGGCGCGCTCGTCGCCTGGTGGGTGGTGCGGGCGCGGCGGCAGGTCGCCGACCGCGCGCACGTCCGGCAGTGGGTAGCCGACGCGCTCGTCAACGTAAAAGCCCAGCTAGAGCAGCGGGTGGCGACCGCGCTGGTGGAAGCCGAGACGGAATTGGCGGACCGCGTGGTGCGCGCGAGCGCCGCCCGCATCGTCGAGACCGACCGCCGGGTGGCCGAACTCGAGGCGCGGATCCGGCGCGCCGCGGCCGAGCAACCGGGCCAACTGGCGGCGTGCGAACGCGATATCGCGATCCTCGATCGGCACATCGTGCCTGTTGAATAGGCAACCGAATGGGTAGTTAGTTAGGAACCCGATTCCGTACCGGTCGTCACATCGCGTTAACCTCTAAGCAGGAACCTGGGCGTCCGCTTCGTCCAAGTACGCCGTCCAGCCGGGGCGCGCTTTCGACTGGTCGTAGCGGGTTGCCTTCCCGCCAACGGTGGCGCTCGGTGTGTTCGCGCTGGTCATGGGCCTTGGTGGCCAGGCGGCGAAGCATCGGATCCGCCGCTCATCTCAGGAGAGTTTTCATGACCTCAGCGACCATTCCTGGTCTTCGTGGATCCGACGGCCAGGCGCCGACCGAGCACAGCGAACTACTCGCCTGGGTACAAGAAGTCGCCGAACTCACTCAGCCGGACCGCGTGGTCTGGGCGGACGGTTCCGACGAGGAGTGGGAACGCCTGACCAACCAGCTCGTGGCCGCGGGCACCTTCAAGAAGCTCGACGAGAAGAAGAAGCCGAACTCGTTCCTCGCCCTCTCCGACCCGACGGACGTGGCAAGGGTCGAGTCCCGCACCTACATCTGTTCCAAGACCGAGGCCGACGCGGGCCCGACGAACAACTGGGTCGACCCCACCGAGATGCGCGCCACCATGACCGAGCTGTACCGCGGCTCGATGAAGGGCCGCACCATGTACGTGGTGCCGTTCTGCATGGGCCCGCTCGGCGCCGAGGACCCCAAGCTGGGCGTGGAGCTCACCGACTCCGAGTACGTCGTCGTCTCGATGCGCGTGATGACCCGCATGGGCACCGCCGCCCTGGAGAAGCTGGGCGCGGACAAGCCGTTCGTGAAGGCGCTGCACTCCGTCGGCGCGCCGCTGGCCGAGGGCCAGGAAGACGTGCCGTGGCCGTGCAACGACACCAAGTACATCACCCACTTCCCCGAGGACCGCGAGATCTGGTCCTACGGCTCCGGCTACGGCGGCAACGCGCTGCTCGGCAAGAAGTGCTACTCGCTGCGCATCGCCTCGGCCATGGCGCACGACGAGGGCTGGCTGGCCGAGCACATGCTGATCCTCAAGCTGATCTCCCCGGAGAACAAGGCCTACTACATCGCAGCGGCGTTCCCCAGCGCCTGCGGTAAGACCAACCTCGCGATGATCCAGCCGACCGTTCCCGGCTGGCGCGCGGAGACCCTCGGCGACGACATCGCCTGGATGCGTTTCGGCAAGGACGGCCGCCTGTACGCGGTCAACCCCGAGTTCGGCTTCTTCGGCGTCGCGCCGGGCACCAATCGCCAGTCGAACCCGAACGCGATGGCGACCATCGAGGCGGGCAACACCGTCTACACCAACGTCGCGCTGACCGACCACAACGATGTCTGGTGGGAGGGTCTCGAGGGCGAGCCCGATCACCTGATCGACTGGAAGGGCAACGACTGGTACCACCGCGAGACGGAGACGCTGGCCGCCCACCCGAACTCGCGCTACTGCACCCCGATGTCGCAGTGCCCGATCCTGGCCCCCGAGTGGGACGACCCGCAGGGTGTGCCGATCTCGGCGATCCTGTTCGGTGGCCGCCGCAAGACCACCGTCCCGCTGGTCACCGAGTCCTTCGACTGGCAGCACGGCGTGTTCATGGGCGCGACGCTCTCGTCGGAGCAGACCGCCGCGGCCGAGGGCAAGGTCGGCACCGTGCGCCGCGACCCGATGGCCATGCTGCCGTTCATGGGCTACCACGTGGGCGACTACCTCGGCCACTGGATCAACGTCGGCAAGAACGCCGACGCGGCCAAGCTGCCGAAGATCTTCTACGTCAACTGGTTCCGTCGCGGCGCCGACGGCCGCTTCCTGTGGCCCGGCTTCGGTGAGAACTCCCGCGTGCTGGAGTGGATCATCGGCCGCATCGAGGGTTCCGCGCAGGCCGAGGAGACCGCCATCGGCCACGTGCCGACCGCGGCGCAGATGGACCTGGAGGGCCTGGATGTGGATCCGGCCGACGTCGACGAGGCGCTCGCGGTGAACGCCGAGGAGTGGCGCAAGGAGATCCCGCTGATCGAGGAGTGGTTCGAGTTCGTCGGCGACAAGCTGCCTTCGGGCGTGCGCGACGAGTTCGAGGCGCTCAAGCAGCGCCTGGGCTGATTCTCTTTCACGATCGCCCGCACCGTCTTTCGGTGCGGGCGATCGTGTTTTCGGTGGTCGACCGCGGTTACTCGGGGAACGGGGCCAGCCGGATCAGTGGCGCGAATTGTGCTGTGGACAGCAGCCATCGGGCGCGGCCGTCGGGGACGACGGCGGCCTCGGCGCGCAGGGCGGCGATCATGTGCCGCTTGAAGTCGTGGCGGGGGTGGCGGTGTAGCAGTTCGGCCACCCAGTCGGGGGCCAAGTCGGCCATGCGCAAGCCGAGTACGTCGACGCCCGCGCCCGCGGAGACGAAGCCGAGGTCGTCCGGCCGGTCTGCGACGCCGATGGTCAGGTGGGCGGCGATGGCGGCGCCGATGGTGTGCGCCTGTTCGGTGTCGCGCCCGCCGCTTCGGCGAAGGCGACCGCGCGTTCCGCGCCCGTGACCGCGAAACACCTTCCCGGCGTTGGGTGTTCGAGGTTCAGGTCGTGCAGCAGGCACGACACGTAGGCCAGCTCGTCGTCGTAGCGGACGCCGTCGAGTTCGGCGAGCGCGCGTCCGAAGAAGTAGCTGCGGTAGGAGTGTTCGAGGACGTGCGGCGTAAGGCGTTCGCGCGCTTCGGTTTCCGCGGCGCGCGCCAGCCGGGAGTCGGGGAGCCGCAGATCGGTGAAATCGACCCGGCCCGTGCCGCGGCGGCCAAAGGCAAGCCGGACCTGTCCGGCCACGATGCCCGGCAGCGCCGTGACCAGCTTGCCGGTCAGCTGTCTGCGCTGGCGGCCGGTCAGTGCGCCGCCGGTCGTTGTGGCCCACTCCCAGTCCAAACCCGCGGGCGGTCGGTTGCCAGTTGCGGGCCCTCGGTTGTCGTGTGCTGGCGCCGGTCTGGTCTTTGCTGGTGCCGGGTCGAGTTTCGCCGACGCTCCGTTGCCCGCAGGTTCCTTGCTGCCTTTCGCGCGAGCGCTGCTGCCTTCTGCCTGTGCTCCGTTGGTCTTTGCGGACGCTCGGTCGTCCTCCGCTGGCGCTCGATCGTCCTTTGCTGACGCTCGGTTGTCTTTTGCTGGCGCTCTGTTCCCTTTTGCTGGCGCTCTGTTGCCTTCTGCTGGCGCACCCACGCCGACCTCCTTCGTCTCGGTGTTTTCAGTGAATCGGTCGCCGGAAGCTCCGACCAGTGGCGTGAATGACAGCAATGCTCGGATTCATGCCAAACTGAGGGGGTGAAACAGGTGGTCGCCCTCGCCTTGGACGGCGTCATGACCTACGACCTCGCCTGCGCGGTCCAGGCGTTCCGGCACGGGCCAGACAAGACCGGGGAGGGTCGCGGCTTCGAGATGCGGACCTGCGGTGTGCGGCCCGGGCCGGTGTGGACGCCCAACGGGTTCGACCTGCGCGTCGACCACGGGTTGGAACTGCTCGACGAGGCCGAGATCGTGGTCGTCCCCGGCATCGGGCTGCCAACCCTCCCGCCGCCGCCCGAGGTGGTCGACGCGCTGCGCGCGGCGGCCGAGCGGGGCGCGACCATGGTCAGCATCTGCGTCGGCGCCTTCGTACTGGCGCGGGCCGGTCTGCTGGACGGGCGGCCCGCCACCACGCACTGGGCGTATTGCGGGGAGTTCGCCGAGCTGTTCCCTGCGGTCCGGCTCGACCCCGGCGCGCTGTATGTCGACGACGGCGATGTGCTCACCTCCGCCGGTCTCTCCGCCGGCCTCGACCTGTGCCTGCACCTGGTGCGCCGCGAACTCGGCGCGGGCTTCGCGGCCGAACTCGCGCGCTGGAACGTGACGCCCCCGCACCGGGAAGGTGGTCAGGCGCAATACATTCCGGACGCGCTGGGACGTTCCGGCGACGGTGCGTCGGGGCTGGCCGCGACCATGGCCTGGGCGGCGGCGAATCTCGCTGCGGCACCGGATGTTTCGGCGCTGGCTCGACATGCCCTGATGAGCGAGCGGACGTTCATCCGGCGCTTCAAGGCCGAGGTCGGCGCGACGCCGCGGCGCTGGCTGGAGGCGCAGCGCACCGCGCGAGCACGCGAATTGCTGGAGACCACCGATCTGCCGGTGGAAGTCGTTGCGGCACAAGCTGGTTTCGGCAGCGTCACGGCATTGCGCACGCATCTGCGCGCCGCGACCGGCGCGACGCCCGCGGGCTATCGCCGTTCGCTGCGCCGCTGACCGTCGGTCCCACCCGGGTGCGAGAGGTTTGCCGGTGCTGGCCTATCCTGATTTCGATATCGGCTTCACAACCGATCGGCGCGCCGACGCTTGGGCGAGCCGAACGGAGGAACTTCTTCACTATCGCCGTCGCGGCCCCGGTGCCCGGGCGAGCGGCGCACAGACGCGTGAGAGGTGGTTGGAGCATGACCGATCTGGAGTGGGACGCGTCCGAAGCCCCGTTGGTGACCGGCGTCGAGTTGGCGGCGGCGAGCACGCCGCTGCGCCGCGCCGCGGGTCGGTTGGAGAAGGCGCTGCCGCCGGGCTGGCGGGTCGAGGTCGTCGACGCGCGGCAGCGACCAGGTCCCGAGGACACGGCGGCATTGCGGGTCGTGATGCCCGACAACTGAGCAGCGGGGCGAGCCGCGTAGGCCCGCCCCTCCGCTGTCGATGGCGCCCGCCGTAGCCGCGCCGCCCCGCCCGTGCCTGGTCGATCGGCACGGACCACATCCGACCAGCCGACGCCGCGCCCTTCCCGCGCCCGCTCACTCGGTGCGCCATGTCGCGCTTTGCAGAGCGTTTGTGGAGGTAGGCGCGCATGGTCTGGGTCGAGTGCGGACTTCGCCGCACATGACCAGGCCGAACGCGGAGGGAGCCGCGGACGGTCTGGGTCGACTGTGGACTCCACCGCGCGTGGCTGGAGCGGGCCGGGACTTCGCCGCGCACGGCCGTGCTGGGTGTGGACTGTCGCGCGTGGCCGGGGCGGAGGTGGCGGGGCCCTACCCGGTCCAGCCGAGCGGCATCAGCAGCGACTTCTGCTCGCAGAACGAGTCGAGTCCCTCCGGCCCGTTCTCCCGGCCGAGGCCGGAGTTCTTGTAGCCGCCGAACGGCGAGGTCGGATCGAAGGCGTACCAGTTGATCGCGTAGGTCCCGGTGCGCACCCGCGCCGCGATCTCGGCGCCGTGCTCGATGTCGGTGGTCCACACCGAACCGGCCAGGCCGTAAGCCGAATCGTTGGCGATCGCTACCGCCTCGTCCTCGGTCTCGTAGGGGATCACCGAGAGCACCGGGCCGAAGATCTCCTCCTGCGCGATGGTCGACTTGTTGTCGACGTCGGCGAAGATCGTCGGTTCGACGAACCAGCCGCGGTCCAGATCGGCGGGCCGTCCGCCGCCGAGCACCAGGCGCGCGCCCTCGGCCTTGCCCTTGGCGATGTAGCTCTCGACGCGTTCGCGCTGGCGCTCGGAGATGAGCGGGCCGAACTGGACGGACGGGTCGGTGGGGTCGCCGGTCTTCTGGGTGCGCACGTGCTCGACGAGCGCGTCGAGGATCTCGTCGTAGCGGCTGCGCGGGGCGAGGATCCTGGTCTGCGCGACACAGCCCTGGCCGCTGTTCATCAGGCCCGAGAACGCGAGCAGCGGGATGCTCGCCGCGAGATCCATGTCCGGCAACAGGATCGCCGCCGACTTGCCGCCGAGTTCCAGCGAGACGCTCTTGAGCTGCCCGGTGGCGATAGCGCCGATCTTGCGGCCGACCGCGGTGCTGCCGGTGAAGGTCAGCTTGTCGACCCCGGGATGTGAGACGAGATACTCGGCGACATCCGCATCCGCGGGCAGCACCGAGAGCACACCTTCGGGCAGACCGGCCTCGGTGAAGATGTCGGCGACCATGTTGGCGGTCAGCGGGGTGAGCGGCGCGGGCTTGAGCACCACCGTGCAGCCCGCGAGCAGGGCGGGGGCGAGCTTGTTGACGGCGAGGAACAGCGGCACGTTCCACGCCGTGATCGCCGCGACTACGCCGCGCGGTTCGCGCGTGACCCGCGTGGTGCCGAAGCCGCCGACGCGCGTCTCCTGCCACGGAAACGTCTGTGCGAGAGCGGCATACGCGTCCAGTGCCGCGGTGGCCGGTATCTGATTGAGCGTCATGGCGATCATCTGCGGCGCGCCCATCTCGGCGGTGAGCGTCGCGAGCAGATCGGCCGAACGCTGCTCGATCAGGCGCGCGGCCCTGGTGAGCACCGCGGCGCGCTCGAGCGGCGGGGTGGCCGGCCACGGTCCGTGATCGAAGGCGTGGCGCGCGGCGGCGACGGCGGCGTCGACGTCGGCCCGCTCCACCACGGGGACGCTGCCCACCGGCTCGACCGTGGCCGGTGAGATGACCTGAAGGCGTTCGGTGCCCGCTGGCGCGGTCCAGCGGCCGCCGATGAACAAGCTGTCGTAATGCATGAGAACACGTTACAATTTTGTCGCCCGCTTGTCTGTAACCTGTTTCAGTTTTTTCTTCGCGCAGTCGCCTGGCCTGCTCGAATTCCAACCTGTCGGTTCGCTTTTCCCGAGAACGCACTATTGCGTTCTGTTGCTGGACGGTGGATGCTGTAGCTACTCACCAGCTCCCTCCCGCGTTTCACGGCCGAACCGGCTTCGGCCGAACAGGCATTGATCCGAGACCGTAATTGGGGTGAACGTGTCATGGCGGTGCAAGTGATCGGCCGGTCGTTGATGACCAGCGATCAGACCGAACATCAGGCGAAGAGCGTCGGCTCGGGCGGTTGGGTGGTGTCCTTCCTACCGGGTCGCACCCTGACGATCGAGCAGGCCACGGCGGCGATGCAGGCCGCGGAGGCGGTCGCCGTCGTCGGACTCCTCGCCGACAAGGTTGGATTGACCACGCTCGAGACGGTCGGGCTTGCCATTCAGGAATCGCCGTGGGAGCAGAACGGGCCGTGCGGCCGCCGTTGGCGCCGCGGCTGGCTCGCGAACCAGTAGCCGTTCAGGCCGATTTCGTCGCGACAACCACGAGGTTGCTGACGGCCAGCTCGCGCACCGCTGGCACGCGCACCAGCCACCAGGCCCACCGCGGGTGGTAGCGCGGGAATATCGTCCGCACATCGGCCGAAGTCGTTGCGGCCCAACGCAATCCCTCGGAAGCGCGGACCGCGAACAGCGACTCGCCGTACCGGTTCTTCGGTTCCTTGCCCTGCTTGCGGCGGTATCGGCGGGCGGCGTACTCGCCGCCGAGGTAGTGCCACGGACCGGTCTCGTGTCCGCCGAACGGGCCGAGCCAGACCGTGTAGGAGAGCACGATCAGTCCGCCGGGGCGGGTCACCCTGACCATCTCGTCGGCCATCGCCCACGGCTGCGGGACGTGCTCGGCGACGTTCGAGGAGAAGCAGATGTCGACGGCGTTGTCGCGGAAGGGCAACGCCATGCCGGAGCCGCGCACGGCGCCGGGGACGGAAAGGCCAGCGGCGTGCATCTCCGAGGGGTCCGGTTCGACGGGAATGTAGCGCGCGCCGGTCTTGGCGAATTCGTCCGCGAAATAGCCGGGGCCGCCGCCGACGTCCAGAATCGTGGTGCCCGCGAGGTCCGCTCCGGCGATGTCGGCGTAGAAATCGCCGATCATCTCGGCGGTATCGGTGGCGAGGCCGCCGTAGAAACGCGCGGGATCGGACTGTTCGAAGCGGAAGCTGCCGAGTAGTCGCAGCGACCGGCGCAGCGTCGCGCGTCGCGCGAATCGAGGCGCGTCGGAAGTCGTGATCTCGGCTCTCAGCACGGCGCCGAGTTTCGCACAGGGGGATCTTCGGCCTGGAATCGGTGCGCCGAAGGCGGTCCGGCGCCGCGCGCACCGGACCGCCGCTTCGGGCGGGTCAGCCGACGCCGCTGCTGGCACCGCTGCCGGTCGAGGTGGACGACGTGATCAGCGCCAGGATCATGCCGAGCAGACCGTCGAGGTCGCCGCCGTTTCCGGTGCCGCCGCCGGTCCTCGTCCGTGCCATTTTCATGGTGTTCTCCTCATCGTGATGGCCGGCCAGCCTTCGACCGGCCTGCCCCTGAAAATCGGGGGTGGCGGGAGGGTATCCACATCGGACTGTGAAATGTATACGTTTCAGACAAATTCGTGGAAACCGCTTCTCATCCGCGGTGACGTGCCAGGATGGGCGGATAGGGCCCTTGACCGATGACCTTGTGCGGACCTTCGCATGCGCTTCGGCGGTGCGCGGACGATTACCGGACTCCGCCCGCCTGTGCCCGTTATTGTGTAGCCCGATGTCCGTCGACCCCCGGCGAGACCCACCGACCGAGAGAAGCTCCACCGTGCGCGAAGTCCTCCTGCTCTGCTGGCGTGACACCGGGCACCCGCAGGGCGGCGGCAGCGAGCGGTACCTGGAACAGGTCGGCGCGCAGCTCGCGGCACGCGGGGTCAAGGTCACGCTGCGCACCGCTCGCTACCCGGGTGCGCCGAAGCGGGAACACATCGACGGCATCGACATCAGCCGCGGCGGCGGACGCTACACCGTCTACCCGCGCGCGCTCGCCGCCATCGTCCTCGGCAGATTCGGCATCGGACCGCTGCGCGGGGTGCGGCCCGATGCGGTGATCGACACCCAGAACGGCATTCCGTTCTTCGCGGCCGCCGCGACAAAGGCGCCCTCGGTGGTGCTCGTGCACCACGGGCACCGGGAGCAGTGGCCGGTCGCCGGTCGGCTGGTCGGGCGGATCGGCTGGTGGATCGAATCGCGACTATCGCCGCGGGTGCACCGCGAGAACCAGTACCTGACCGTTTCGCTGCCCTCGGCCGAGGAGCTGGCCACCCTCGGCGTCGACCGCTCCCGCATCGCGGTGGTGCGCAACGGGGCCGAACCCGTTCCGGCCGACGCTCCGACCGGCGCCGCGGCGACCCGCACCGCCGAACCGCGCGTGGTCGTGCTGTCGCGGCTCGTGCCGCACAAGCAGATCGAAGACGCGCTCACCGCCGTCGCCCGGCTGCGCGACCGGATCCCCGGCCTGCACCTGGACGTCGTCGGCGGTGGTTGGTGGGCCGACAACCTCCAGGCCACCGCCCGCGAGCTGGCCATCGACGACGCCGTCACCTTCCACGGGCACGTCGATGAACGCCGCAAACACGAACTGCTCGCCCGCGCCTGGGTGCACGTGCTGCCCTCCCGCAAGGAAGGCTGGGGACTTGCCGTCATCGAGGCCGCCCAGCACGGCGTCCCGACCGTCGGCTACCGCAGCTCCCGCGGACTCACCGACTCCATCGTCGACGGCGTCACCGGTCTGCTCGTCGACGACGTCGCCCAGCTCACCACGGCCGTCGGCGACCTGCTCGAGGATTCCGCGGCGCGCGGCGTGATGGGCGAGAAGGCGCGCGCGAGAGCCCGCGAGTTCTCTTGGGAGCAGACCGGGAACGGTGTGTACGAGGTGCTCGCGGCGGTGTCGCGCGGCGGGTATGTGTCGGGATTGGTTGCCGCGCCCGAGGATTGAGCTCAGCTTTCGCTTCTACCGCTGCGGCGGATTCGTGATGACGTCACTGCACATACGGGCGCACTCTGCGGCGAGCTCGGCGGTGGTCGTTTCGATGCTGCCGTCGAGCCAGGCCTCGATGAGCTGATCGACGCCGCCGGTGATGAACAACGCCGCCCTGCGCAACCACTCCGGGTCCGGTTCGGCCTCCAGGACGCCGGGCGCGTGCTGGACGACGAGGTCGGCGATCAATCCGAGGACGTCGCGGCGACGTTGTTCCAGTCCGGGTATGCCGCCGGGATCGCTCGACACGATGCGGTGAATGTGCGGGTCGCCCGAGACGGCGTCGAGGAACGCCTGCAGCGCCGCGCGAAGTTTGTCCATGGCGGACCCGTCCACCGAAACGCCCGCTTCGACCAGCACCGCGAGTAGCTGGTCGCGGACCTCGTCGGCGATGGCGATCAGCAGCTCGTCCCGATTGGCGAAGTGCTCGTAGAAGTAGCGGTCGGTGAGCCCGGAGCCTTTGCAGACACCGCGCACCGTGACGGCGGCGAGGCCGGACTCGCCCCAGGTGCGGCGACCGGCCGCGATCAGCCGGGCCCGGCGTTCGGCGCGGCGATCGGCCGCGCTCACCCCGCCGTAGCTGCGGACTACTTCAGACCTGGTCATTGACACCACTTTAGGCGCAATCCTAAATTGGAAGACATGCGTCATCAGATTTGATTCGAAGGAGAGTCGCGATGACAGTCGACGATGCCGTTCTGGCCCGCGAGGTGTACGCGCCGATGCTCGATGAGCTCGACTACCGCGTCCGGCAGATCGACGGGAGGCTGCCGACGGAACTGACCGGCACGCTGTACCGGATCGGGCCGGGAAAACACCAGGTCGGAAGGTCCTTGCTGCACAACATCTTCGACGGCGACGGGATGATCTCGCAGTTCGTGTTGGACGGCTCCGGCGTGCGATTCCGCAACCGGTACGTGCGCACCCGGCACTTCCGGCACGGCGAGCGCTCCGACCGCATCCGGTATCGCGGTGTGGGCGGCCAGATTCCGGGCGGACCGCTGGCCAATTTCGGACGCTTACCCGCCAACGTCGCGAACACCAACATCGTGAACTACGCGGGCGGTCTGCTCGCGCTGTGGGAATTGGGCAACCCGCATCGGATCGACCCGGATTCGCTCGAGACGCTCGGCCCCACCGACTTCGGCGGAAAGCTCGGCTTCCTCGGCGCGTTCTCGGCCCACCCGAAATGGGATCCCGTCACCGGCGACATGTACAACTTCGGCCTGGATCTGCTGCCGACGCCGCGCATTCGCACCTACCGCGTGGACAGGTCCGGAGCGCTGCGCCGCCTCGCGACCGTCCCGATGCTGGATCTCGGCTGGAACCACGACTTCGCGCTCACGGAACGCTATATGGTGTTCGTCCTCGACCCGCTGCTGCCGAACGTCGCCAAGATGGCGCTGGCCACGCACTCGTTCATAGACTCGCTGGACTTCAAGCGCGCCAAAGGAACTCGTTTCCTTCTCGTCCCGAAGTCCGGTGGAGCGCCGCGCATCGTCGAACATGAGGCGCTGTTGCACGTTCATCTCACCAATGCCTACGACGACGGTGCGGACGTGGTCGTGGAGCTGGTGCGATTGGACACCGAGTGGAGCGAGTTCCGCCGGATGACAGGTCTGGTCAATCTGGAAACCCCGGAGACGCCGCAGTTCCCGGCTTCCCGGCTGATGCAGTACCGGATCACCGAGGGCGGCACCGTCATCGAGCGTGAACTGGCCGACGTATCAGGGGAATTCCCGCAATACGACTGGCGCCGCTCGACTCGCAGGCACCGGTTCAGTTATCTCGCCGGTGCGGGCGGGCCCGCCGGGCTGTTCAACTCGCTGATCAAGGTCGACCATCGAACCGGCGTCGCGACCGAATGCGATCTCGGCCCGAGCTCGGTCGGTGAGCCGCTGTTCGTGGCGCGCACCCCCGATGCGGGCGAAGACGACGGATGGCTGCTCGCGCTCAACCATCAGCTGATCGAAAACCGTTCGCAACTGGTAATTCTGGATGCTCGTGACCTGGAGCGAGGGCCGCTCGCCACCGCATGGCTCGAGCACCATGTGCCCTGGGGCTTTCACGGCACCTTCACCAGGCGGGTCGTCGCGCCCGGGTCTCCGGTTCCCGAGCCGGAGACGCTGCCGAGCCGCTGAACGCGTCTTCCGTCGGTCTGCGCATTGCGGTATGGGCGGAACGTGATCGGGATTCGTTCGCCGCGCTCTCAGGCTTCGATGGCTGTACGGGACCTGCGCCGCGCTACCACCGCGAGCGCTGGGCCCCCGATCAGTAGCGCGGCCCAGAGGAGGTGGGCGGTGATCGCGAGCCAGCGGTGGTTTTGTGCCGCGACGATGGGGTCGTTGCCGGGGACTCGATACAGCGCGAGGTCGTCGTCGGAGTAGACCGGATCCAATTGGGCGAGTGTGTTTTTCGATTGGCCGAGCGGGCCGGGGGTGGTGCGTTCGACCAAGACCCACTCGACGCCGAGACTCGCCAGATCCTGTGCCGAACCACCTTGCAGGAGCAGGGTTTCCACATCGCGGGCGCGGGTGCCTTCGCCGGAGACGGTGCGGCCGCGGACGGGGAGCTCGCCCGTTTGCAGCACGTCGTTGGGCAGCATGCGGGGCGCGGGATCGAGGACGGGAGCGGCGCCGGAGTAAGGGAATTTGCGGAACATGCCGCCGGGGAGGACGGCGATGTCGCCGGGGGTGGTGACCAGTTGGGCGACGTTGTGCCAGGCGGGGGGATAGTGCACGGGGCGAAGCGCGTTGCCTACGCCCCAAGTGAGGTCGAACAGGGGGAGGATGAGGAACGCGATGAATAGCGTTGCGGTCAAAAGGGTTCCGCGCCGGGCGGTGGGCGTTGGGGCCGTCGCGGTTTCGCGCGTGGCTTTTGCGTCGCCTCGGTCGGCAATGCCCGTTGGCGGGGATGCTTCGGCGCTTTGCGCGTCAGCGCACTCGTCGTGTGTCCGCCGGGACGAATCGGTTACCTCCTGGGCCGACGTCAGGGGTTGCTCGCTGCCTCGCTCGGCCGGGTTCTTCGCGGCACCGTCGAGCCGCTGGTGCCGACCACCGTCGCCAAGTTGCTCGCTGCCGCGATCGGCTGGTTTCGTTGCGGCGAAGGGGGGTTGGCTGCTCGGCTCGGCAGGCTGCCTCGGGGACGCTGCGTCCGCGAGGTCGGTCGCGAAGGGTGTTCCGCGCTTCCGCTCGGCGAGATCCGCGGCGGCAGTCTCCGTTCGGTTAAGGAGCGCGGTGAGCGCGGTGCAGCCCGCCGCCGCGCACAGGGCGTAGGTGGGCACGGCCAGCGCGACGTATTTCTGTGTGTCCCGAAGCAGTCCCGCCCCGGGCACGTTCACCACCAACCACTCCATCGCCTCCATCCCCCAGCCGGTCGCGGCGAGCGCGGGCAGCACGACGGACGCGGCGGCCAGCGCCAGCAGGGCGCGGCGAATGCGCAGGCTTTCGTGCCCAGCGGTCTGGGCGGTGGCGACCGCGCGGAGGCCGGTGAGAACGATCGCGAGGAGCAGCACGGTGCCGAGCAGCGCCAGCGGCGTGGTGCGCGAATCCGGCACGGCCTCGCCGTTCCAGATGCCGCCGAGCCCGGCCAGCGAACCCAGCGTGCCGAGCATGGGTTCGGCACGCGCGGCGAAGGCGGGAATGCCCGCGGGATCGGAGGGCTCCGCGCCCGCGCCGGACAGCGCCGTCGCGGTCAACCAAGGAGCGGACGCGGCCACCAGCAGGACGAGCGTGCCGAGAAGATGCCGACGGTGCACCGTCACCAGCGCGGTCACGCCCGCGAGCAGCGCCCCGGTCGGCGTCAGACCGGCGGCCGCGAAACAGCCAGCCAGCCCGGCCCACGCGCCCATCGTCGCCGCCTCGGGCCGCCCACGCCCGCTCGCCGCGAGCCGCAGACGATAGGCCGCCAGCGCCGTCCACGGCAGCGCCGCGTACCCGGCGAGCAGACTCCAGTGCCCCTGCAACAACCGCTCGGCCACATACGGGTTCCACAGCGCGACCGTCGCAGCGACCAGCTGCGCGGGAAGCGGCGCGCGCAACAACTCCCGCACCAGCACCGCCGCCCCGTACCCGGCGGCCCACAGCGTGAGAACCAGGATGGCCTTCACGACCAACCCGCCGTCAACCAGCGGCGACACCGTCGCAAGCAGCGCATCCTGCGGAACGGCCCGCGGGGCGGAATCCCCGAGGCCGAGCGCCGACTCGGTGAGATACGACCGCGGCGTGCTCACCGCGTCCCGCAACAGCAGATACCCGGGCCCGAACAGCGGCCCGACCACCACCGCGACGAGCACCGCGCAGAACCCGCCCGCGATGATCCGCGCCCGCAGCCCCACACCGCCGTCACTCACGACCCAGAACCCTACGACGCCCACCCGCTCCCGTCCCGTCGGCACCGTGCCAGGCTGCGCAGGATTCCTCGCCGCGCCCGTCCCGGCGGCACCGTGCCAGGCCGCCTATGGCCACTCGCCGCGCACCCCCTGCCGTCCTGTCGGCACTGTGCCGGGGGTTCTCGGGCGACTCGCCGTGCACCTGCTGCCGTCCTGTCGCCGCCGTGCCGGGCCGCCCAGCGCCACTCGCCGCGCACCCGCTCCCATCCCGTCGGCGCCGTGCCGGGGCGTCTCGGGCGACTCGCCGCGCACCTGCTCCCGTCCTGTCGGCACCGTGCCGGGCTGCGCAGGATTCCTCGCCGCGCCCGTCCCGGCGGCACCGTGCCAGGCCGCCCATGGCCACTCGCCGTGCACCCGCTGCCGTCCTGTCGGCGCCGTGCCGGGCGTCTCGGGCGACTCGCCGTGCACCTGCTGCGGTCCTGTCGGCGCCGTGCCGGGCCGCCCAGCGCCACTTGCCGCACCCCCTGCCGCGGTTCGATCCGATCTCTTCGAGAACCTGGAGGAGGCCGATCAGCTCGCCGATCGGATCGCCGTGCTGGACGGCGGCCGTTGCGCTCGTCGGCTGCTGCGGAGTGCGGCATCGCTGGCGCCTGGCATGTGCTGATCACCTCGCAGGTGTCAGCTCGGCGCGGCCATCGCCTGAGGTCCGCGACGCTCGGCCGTAGACGGATCGAGCGCGGGCTGTCGACCAGCCGTCGTCCGAGCAATCGGTGAGTCGATCGAGCCGCCGCGCGCGCGGTATCCAATGGCAGGAAGGCGGAGTCCGCATTCCGGTCGGCGGGCTGGCCGAGCTCGCGTTCCACTGTGCGGCGTGCGGCTCGGCGTCCGAGAGGCCGGATCGGCGCGCTGTCCATCGGCATCTAGGGCTCGGGCACGAGGGCGCCGGAAAGTGCCGGGCGTGGCGATGGCACCAGTGGACATCCGCGAAGTGCCGCGAGTTCCGACCGCCGGTGACCGGTACGCCGAGCGCGGCGCGACCGGGCGTGGATCGTTCGCACCAGACCCGCGCGCGGGTGTTTCGGATTGGGTGGGACGATTGCGGGATGTCTGTGGTTCGTCGTCCTCCTGTGGTGGCGGATCTGACGTTGGTTACGGCGGGGGCGATGACCGCCAACGTCGCCGGCTATCTGCTGCAACTGTTGGCCGGGCGGTGGCTCGGCGTCACCGGGTACAGCGAGTTCGCGAGTCTGCTGGCGGTGCAGCTGCTATGTGCCGTGCCCGCGCTGGCGTTGCAGAACGTGGTGGCGCGCGAGCGGGTGCGCGGGGCCGAGGTGTCGGCGCTGCGCGGGTTGCAGTGGCGATGCGCGCTGATCGTCGCGGTGGTGGCGGCCCTCTTGGTCCCGGTGGTGACGGTCGCGCTGGATGTGGGTGTGGTGGCGTGCGCCGGTGCGCTGGGCGCCGCGCCCGCGCTGGTGCTGCTCTCCGGTGAGCAGGGGATCCTGCAGGGCGGCAGGCGGTTCCGCGAGCTCGCGGTGGTCCTCGGTTCGGCGGGTGTGGCGCGGGTGGCGCCCGCGCTTGTCGTGCTCGCGTTCGGCGGCGGGGCGGGGGCGGCGTTGTGGGCGGCGGCGCTCGGGTTGGTCGCTGCGGCGATCTTCGCGCGCGTCCTGGCGGGTGCGCCGACGGCGGAGAGCGAACCCGGCGAACACCCCGTCGGCGTGCTCCCGGTGCTGCGGGCCGCGCAGGTGCAGGCCGCGCTGATGGCGCTGTCGTCGGCCGACCTGATCGTGGTGCGGATGGTGCTCGACGAGGTCGACGCCAGCCGCTACGCCCTCGGCGCCATCGCCACCAAGATCGCGTTCTGGCTGCCGCAGGCGGTGGGCGTCGTCCTCTACCCGCGGATGGCCCAGCCGACCCACTCCGCGCGCGCCATCCGCGACGCCCTCGCCGTGCTCTCCGCCATCGGCATCGTCGCGGTGCTTTGCGCCGCCCTCGCCGCCCCGATCGCCCCGCTGCTGGCGGGCCAGGACTACGCGCCGATCCAAGGCCTGCTCTGGCTGTTCGCCCTGCACGGCGCCATCCTCGCGGTGTTGCAGGGCGCCATGCTCTCCGCGATCGCCGTCGACCGCACCGCCCTGGCCGCCGTCACGTGGCTCGGCCTCGCCATCGAGGTCACCCTCATGGTCTCCTTCGCCCGCACGGTCCCGTCCCTCATCGTCACCGCCGTCTCCGTCGCCGCCGCCACCACACTCGTCGTCGCAGTCGTCGTCCTGCGCACCGCCGCCCACACCCAACCCGCCGAACCCCAACCCGCAGCGGACTGAGGTCCCTGCGCATCGAGTGCTCGTAGCGCCGCACCGCTCGCGCTGCACGCCGCACCGGCCCACCATCTGTCGCCGACCATGCGTCTGCTGCCCGGCGAGGCTTGCGGTGGCTGCCGCGCCGACCCGCTGTCCATCCCGGCTGCTGCGTCAGACATGTGGCAGGAGGTCGGGCGCGGCCCGAAGCTGATCGAATGCTCGCCGCGACCAGCCTTGGTCGAGGAACTTCTTGATGTGCGCGGAGCAGCCCGCGCTGGTGTCGACGCTGGTGTCGACTTCGAGGTCATAGATTGCGTGAGCGTGGACCGATTCAGCCTGTTCGGCCGCGGTTCCGACGGGCCGGTCGCCGCGCTGCTGTTCGCGGCGCTGTAGTTCGTCGAGAGAGCAGTGGACGCCGACGAAGACGACATCGATGCCAGCGAAGACGGTCAGGCAGTCGCGTAATCGCCAGGGCTCGCTCAGGACGTGGTCCATGATGATGTCGTTGCCCGCCAGAGCCATCCCGGCGACCGCTCGGTGGAACCCGGCTCGTGTTCGTCGCAAGACGTCGGCGAGTGCGGCCGTGTCGAGTTCGTGGGTGCGTATTTCCGAACGCATCGCGCCGATCATGTCGACGCCCATGTGGAAGAAAGGCTGCTCTAGATCGCTGAGCAGTTGACGTGCGAGGCTCGTCTTGCCAGAGCTGGAGACGCCGTTGAGAAGAATGACCTGACCAGGTGCGGTTTCGTCTGGAACGCGGAGGTCGTCGGTGGTGCCGGACAGGTGGGGCATGTCTTCCATGGTGGCGGTCGAACCGACTGTGGGACGGCGACGACGTTCCCGCCGCCGACTATCTGAGCGAGATCACCAACGGCTACCGCACTCGCCAGGTCGAAGTGCGCGATACCGGCGAAGCGGTCCGGACCGGCCTCGACGACTTTCCACTCAATCCGCCGATCGACCTATGGGATCCAGATCTGGCCGATCAGCAGATCACGGCGGAGGAGTTCGAGAAGGCTTGGGACAGTGCCGTTCCCGCACCGGAGGGCTGGTACAGCTGAGGACCGTGCTCGGCACGAACGAAAACGGCTCCCCGACCACCAGGCCGGGGAGCCGCTCTCAGAACCGCTGAAACTCAGAGATTCTTCTTCACGTTGATCTGCTCGGTCGGAGCGTCGTCCGCACCGCGCGGCGCACCACCACGCGGGGGAGCGGCCGAACCGCTCGGCGGCAGGTTGCCACCGCGGACCGGGCGGGCAGGGGCGGGCGCGTTGCCGCCGCGAACACCGAGGATCACGCCGACGATCGCCAGGATCACGCCGAGCACGCCGAGCACGATCGGCATGATGCGGCCGTACAGCGACAGGCGGTCGATGTTGTCCTGAGCCACCGCCATCTGCGACTCGATGGTGTTCTCGTCGAAGATGATGTTCGACTTCAGCGCGGTGACGTCCGGCTTGTCGCCGCTGCGCGCGTAGAACAGGTGGAGCTGCTCGCCGCCCTTGATGACGGTGCCGGTCTGCGGCTCGACCCACAGGTCACGGGTGTTGGTGTAGAAGCGGGTCATGGTGACCGGCTCTTCACCCTCGAGGCCCCACTTGGCGGCGGGCAGCGAGAGGCGGTTGGTCGGCGCCTGCACGACGTCCCACAGGTTGGTGACCGGGATGGTCTGCTGGAAGTGGTAGACCTTCATGCTGTTGATCTCGGTCTCTTCGACGAAGTTGATGTCGAAGGTCTTGCGCGCGTTGAGGTCGAAGTACGGGTACGACTTCTTCTCGGTGCCGATCGGGAAGCGGTACTGCAGACCGGTGTGCTGCACGGGGTCGGCGATGCTCTCGCCTTCCTTGTTGACCGTGGTCGCGATGGAGCCGTTGGGCTCCTTGTCGACCGGCATGCCGGTCTTGCGGTCGATGGTCACCCGGTCGACGACCGCGGTGAGCAGGCCGGTGTCGCCCTGCTTGTCGATGCGCCGCAGGGTCTGACCTGCCTGAACCGTCATCTCCGTGGCGTTGGAAGGCTCTTCGACCGTGAGGAACCGCTGCGAGATCAGCGGAACGTTGGAGTCCACCTTGGCCGCGCCTTCGGGCGCCGTCAGCGACCGGGAGTCGAGCACGAGGCTCTCCGAGCCCTGCTGACTGTTCGCGATGGTGGTGATCTCGAGATCGAGAGGAGTCTTGGCCAGTTTGTCGACGGTGTACGTCGGGATCATCAGCGCCATCACGATAAGCAACGCGCCGAGACCCACGAGCAGGCAGGCCACCGTCCTTCTGGTACCGGCACTCAGTGCCATGCAAACACTCCTCGTCGTAGAACACAGGTCGGTGCGTAGTACTGCGGGAATCCCGCGGCACTTCGTGAGCCCCGACACTAACAGTCCTTTGGCGTACCATGCGGTGCCGAGGCCGGAATCCGACCAGAAATCGCCCGAGTTTAGCGCGAAAAGTGAAACGAGTAGTTCTCACCTGGAGAATTCCCCGGCAGACTGGAGTTCGATGACCGCCACCCTCGCCGCCCGAACCGCGGCCGCGAACCCCGCGCGGACGCGCGGCTTCGTGCCCGCGTTGGAAGGAATGCGCGGGATGGCTGCGCTGGGCGTCCTGCTCACGCACGTCGCTTTCCAGACCGGCGCGACCGGAATGCCGGTGCTCGGCAGAATCTGGGAACGCTTCGACATGGCCGTCGCGGTGTTCTTCGCGCTCTCCGGATTCCTGCTCTGGCGCCCGCACGCCACGGCGGCCCGCGACCTCGGCGCGGCGCCTTCGGTCGGCTACTACCTGCGACATCGCGCCGCGCGCATCCTGCCCGCCTACTGGGCGGTGGTCTGCTTCGTACTGCTCTTGCTGCCGAGCGCCGCCGATACCGCGGGCTGGCGGGTATGGGCGTCCAATCTGGCGCTGACGCAGGTCTTCGTGCCTTTGACGCTGACGGATGGGCTCACGCAAATGTGGAGCCTCTCGGTCGAGGTGGCGTTTTATTTGGTGCTGCCGCTGTTGGCGTTCGCGATCGTCCGGTTGCGGGGAAAGTCGGCGCGCTGGCGAGCGCCCGCGGTGCTGGCATTGGGCCTGGTGAGCCTGAGTTGGAATTTCATTCCGGTGCCGACTCCGGACGCGATCCACTCCGACAACTGGCTGCCCGCGTATCTGCCGTGGTTCGCGGCGGGCATGCTGCTCGCAGAACTCGTCGATGATGTGCATCCGCTATCAATCTGGCGGCGTATCGCGGGCAACCAGCTGCTGATGTGGACCGTCGCGCTGATCGCCTTCCTGCTCTCGTCCACCGATTTCGGCGGACCCGCGGGACTCACCCGCGCCGAACCGTGGCAGTACGCCGCGAAGATGGCCCTCGGCGCGATCATCGGCTTCGGCCTGCTCGCGCCGCTGGTGCTCGGCGATCGGAAACATCGCTGGCTGGAGTCTTCCGTCGCGGCAACCCTCGGCCGCTGGTCCTACGGCGTCTTCCTCTGGCACCTCGCGGTGCTCTCGATCGTCTTCCCGGTATTCGGCATCCTGCCGTTCGCGGGCAACTTCGTCTACGTCCTCGCCCTGACCGTCGCCCTCACCTTGCCCGTTGCCGCGGCCAGCTACGCGCTGGTGGAGGAGCCGTCGCGGAAGTTGGCTCGGCGGATGGATCGCCGGAAGCCCGAGCGGAAGGACGCGGCGGTCGCCGCGGAGGAGCAGCCGATCAGCCCGAAAGATGTGCCGGACCCAGCGCAGGTCGGAGCGCCCTGAGCCCGGCCGATCGGTCCGCGGGGTGTGCTTGGCCCGCGCAGGTTGGGGTGCCTTGAGTCCGGCCGATCGGTCCGCGGGGTGTGCCAGGCCCGGCGCGGGTCGGGGTGCCTCGAGTCCGGCCCATCAGCCCGCAGGTTGTGCCGGCAGGCGCAGGTTGGAGCGCCCTGAGTCTGGCCGATCGGTCCGCGGGGGTGTGCTTGACCTGGGCAGTTGGGGCGCCTCGAGTTCGGCCGATCGGTCCGCGGAGTGTGCTTGACCTGGGCGGGTCGGGGTGCCTCGAGTCCGGCCGATCAGTCGGCGGTGTGCCGGACCCGGCGCGGGTTGGGGCGCCTCGAGTTTGGCCGATCAGTCGGCGGTGTGTCAGACCCGACGCGGGCCAGGGCGCCTGAGTCGGGCCGATCCACACGATCGGCTGAAACATGACCGACCCTCTGCTGGCGTGTACGACTCCGCGCAAGTCGCATTCGCTGCCACACAACCTTTGCACGCCTCGCATAGGCACCGGCTATGTGAAGCGTGTGGAACATATGTGGGATCGCCCAGGCAGCGGGAGCAGCAGGCTGCCTCGCCGGTGCGGTGTGGCTCAGCGGCGGGGTGGGAGGGCGGCGAGGCCGACGGCGATTACCGCGATGAGAGCGGGGAGCTGGACCCAGAGGGAGTGGCCCATGTAGCCGTCGGGGGCGCGCCATGGGCCGGTGGACAGCGCGGCGGCCGAGAGGGCGGTGCCGATACCTGCTGTCGCGGCGAGGAAACGGGTGGTGTGGCGGTCGGCGAACTGGGTCGCGGCCAAGCCCGCCGCCGTCAGCGCGGTTCCGGCGGGGCCCGCGATGATCGTTGCGCCTGCCACAAGGCCGACTGCGCCCACGGCACGGTTCCGCCAAGGGCGCGGTGGCGTAGCTGTGTCTGCCAGGGAGCCGACCGAAACCCGACGCCCTCGAGGCACCGCCAACAACGCTAACGGCACCAACAACAGCAACCCGCCGAAGATTCCCAGCCGGTACCACCGATCCACCGGGAACGAAATCGTGATCGGCCCGGTGGCGTCCGCGGGCAGCAACCACCCCTGCTGCCACCCGTCCACCACGACCGGCTCGAGCGAACGCCCATCGGCGGTGTGCGCCTCCCAGCCGACGTTCGTGCTCAACGGCAATACCAGCAGCCGAAGATCGGTGGCGGGGGCGATGGGCTGGAAGTCGGTGCGGTTCAAACGCAGTCGGTCGACGGAGAACAATTCCGTAGGCGCCACAACGACTTCCGCGCGACCCTCCGGCACCGGGAGGACTTCGTCGGAGCACGCCCGAGCGGAAACCGGTGCGCCGGAACGCAACTCGCCGACGGTCGCCGTCACGGAAGTGCGCACCGTGCGTCCGCCGAGAGCGATCGTCGGCCCGGCCTCGCACGGCACGGTCACCTCGCGATCCAGCCCGGCGGGCGCGGGATAGTCCGGCCCGAGCACCGCGACTTCGGTGATGCCGGGCGGTTGGGTGAGGGCGAAGCCGAGCGCGGTCTTGTCCAGCACCGGCTTCCAGCTCTGCACGCTGAGCTCGATCCGGTCGGTAACCGTCGGATACAACGAGATTCGCGTCGCTTCGCCGGAGTCGATCTCGCGGACCTGCGGACCGTTGCCGAGATTCACCGACACCGAGGTGGGCGCGGCGGGCAACCCGCCGAGCGACGGGGTGATGTCGAGGCCGGTGACCAGCGCGGGTTCGGGCAGTTCGATGGTGAGAGTCGGCTTGGGGTCGGTGATGTCGCGCACCGAGTCTTCCGGCGCGGTCCAGCTCGTGCGTGGATCGCCGTCGGTCGCGGCGAACGCGGACCCGCGCAGGTCGCCGACGTCGGCCTTGCCGCGCGCCACCGGCCTGCTGCGGTCGGTGAGCAGCGCCTCCAACGCGGGACCCTGCCGGGTGCGCACGGTGAGCTCGGGGACGACCGTCATGGGCACGGGCGAGTCGAGGATGCGTTCGAAGAGTCCGGGCTCCTCCGGCGCAAGCGCCAGCCCTTTGCTGCACCGAACCCGGTCCGGCGCGTCGAAACAAGCGCTGCGACCGGGGAATTCCTGGCCGAGGTCCCAGGCCGTCACCTGCGCGTCCTCGGGAGTGGGCGGCAGCACGGTGTGGTGCCGGATGTCCACGCGCACTGGCGCGTCGCGGACGGTGTAGTCGTCGAGAGTCAACTCGCTGATACCGAATTGGCCACCGCCGGAACCGCCTTCGGTCCGGATGGCGGTGATGGTCAGCCACTCGGTGCGTCCAGCGGGCAACGAAATGGACACCTGCGCACCGGGTTCGGTGATCCGCGCCGAGACGCTGCCGTTGTCGGTGCGCACCTCGACCCACTTCACCGGATCGCCGATCGCCGCCGAACTGGTCGTCAAACGCAGCAGCCCGGAGCTGATCGGCTCGTCCAGATCGAGCCGAAGCCATTGGCCCACAGCGCGTTCCGTGCCGTTGCTGATCCAGGCGGTCGAGGGATCACCGTCGACGACCGCGGCGGTAGAACTGCCGGGCGCCGCGCCGCCGAGCTGGGTGGCGTCGGCGGCCGAACTGGACGCGGTCACGGTCGCGCCGGACCATTCCCCGCGCACCAGCTCAGCGCCGGGGACCGCGTAGTCGGGCACGAGATTATGGGTGCGCCGGGCGTCGTCGGGCGCGCGCAGCGCCGAATTGTGGTTGTCGACCTTCCCGAAGTCGGCCTCCCGGTCCATCGGTGTATCGGTGATGGTCACCGGCCCGATCGGCAGACCCGCGCGTGCGGCGTCGGAGGCGAGCAGCGTCGGGCCCGGCGCCGCGCCGTCGCGGTCGAGGCGCTCGAGTACTTCCGGCCCGCCCTGCACCACCGGTACGTCCGCGAGCGGAACCGTGTACGCACCGGGGAACGAGTCGGGAGCTCCGGTGCCGGAACGGATTTCGACGTCACTTCCCGCGGGCGGACGCGGCTCGACCCGGTAGATCTCGACCGCACGATAAGCCGGTCGCAGATCCCCGTCGGCGACCAAATCGTCGGCGATGACATTCGTTTCGATCGGCGAACCGAACTCCGCCACTTTCGTCAGCCCGGGCGACCCCTCGATCGCACGGTGCGCGAGCAGCGGCCTGGTCGACCGCGAGGTCTCGGGGTCGAGATCGTTGCGCAGCACCAGAATTCCGATGCCCTGGTCGGCGAGCGTCGTGGCCAACCCCGCCGACGGGCGTCCGTCCGCGATCAGCCGCTGCACCGAGTCCATCGCGCGAATGGTGCCCGGCGGGTTCAGCGGCACGGCGTCGCGCACCGCCCACGGCGTGCTCGCCAGTGCTTGCAGCGGCTCGTCGCGGGTCAGTCCCCAGACCTGGCTGCCGAAGGGTGCGCCGGGCACGACCAGCGCGCGGGTGTCGGCGGCGTTCTCGGCCAACCAGTCCGCGGTCTGCTGCCAGTAGGCGGGCACCTCGTCGTAGGCGCCGCGAGGGGCGAGCTTGCCGGTCCAGGCCAGCGAGGTGGAGAGCGCGAGCGCGGTGAGGATCAGTCCGGCGACCGCGACCATCCTGTTGCGTTCCGGATGGGCGAAGGCGTTGCGCCACATCGGAAGCGGCACCGAGGCGGGGAGCGGCACCCGCGCGAGCAGATGCGCGAGTCCGAGCACCAGCGGAATGCGGATCAGCGGCTCGAGTTTGTGCACGTTGCGCAGCGGTGCGCCGGTCGAATCCAGGAAGACCCGCACCGAGTCCGCGAACGGGCCGGAGAGCTCGCCCACGTAACCCGCGCAGATCCCGACCAGCCCGACGAGCAGGATCAGCGCCAGCCGCCCGCGATACGGCATCGACCGCATGGCGAGCCCGGCCATGCCCGCGGCGGCGAGCAGACCGGTGGCCAGCACCGCGGCGGGTTGGGTCACCAGGACCGCGCCCGCGATGCGTTCCGGCGAGACGAACGGGGTCCAGCTGTCGGTGCCGCGCAGCACCTCCGCCAGCGACGCCCACTGGGTGGTCACGCCGGAGGATTCGATGTAGTCCAGGAACGGCGGACTGACCCGGCCGAGCAGCAGCAGCGGCACCGCCCACCAGAAGGTGGCCAGCACGAGCAGCGGAATCCAGGCCGCCGTGAAACGCCACCAGCGCTTGTTCGGCTTGTAGGAAGCCCACCAGAGCAGCGCGGGCAGGAACGCGGCGACCGTGGCCACGGCGTTCACCGCGCCCATCAACGCGAGCGCGAGCGCACTGCCCGCGGGCGAGGCGGCGCCGCCCCGCTTGCGTCGCCGATACGCGGTGCCGAGCGCGGCGGGAGCCAGCAGCACCCACGGCGCGAGCACCATCGGCAGGGTCTCCGAGGAGATCGAGCCGAGCGTGGTGAGCACGCGCGGGGACAGCGTGTACGCGACCGCCGCGATGATCCGAGACCCACGGCTGCCGAGGCCGAGCGCCTCGCAGAGCCGGACGATCCCCCAGAACCCGGCGAGCAGCAGCAGCGCCCACCAGATCCGCTGCGTCACCCATGCGGGCAGGCCAAGCAGATCTCCGGCCGAGAAGAACGCGCCGTGCGGGAAGAAGTACCCGTAGGCCTGATTCTGCACCTGGCCCATCGGGGCCTGGCTGCTCCACAGGTGCGCGGCGCGGTCGAGGAAACCCAGCGGATTCTGTGCCAGGTCGTACTTCGTGTCGGCGACCGTGAGTCCGGGCGCCTGCAAGAAGGTGAGCAGGAACGCCACGACCACCGTCGCGGCGAACCACCGTCTACCGAGCGGCGCGGCCTCGGACGGACCCGAGGCCACACCGGAGGAGCCGAGCGAGTCGGCGGGTGAAGCGGAGGTCAGCGGCTCAGCGGCTGCCGTACTCAACGTTGTTGAGCAACGAGGAGTCCGCGTCGCCGCTGCGGTCGATGTCGGGGCGCGTGTTCTGCTGCACCGCCGCGGTGATGACGAACACCGCGATCGCGCCGAGCACGGCACCGGCAACCGCACTCGCAACACCAGGAACAGCAAACTTCATCGCGGCTCTCCAATACATCGGGACAGGCAATTCCGGGTCAACCTACCGCATGATCGGCGCTCAGGGTGAGCAAGGTGACAATCCGGCGTCTCACAATATCGGAAGTAACCGGGATTACTCCGGCACCGCGCACCCGAGGCCGCCGAGGAAGGTGCGCAGCTTCGCGGTGGTCTCGTCCAGTTCGGACCGCGGTTCGGAGGCCGCGACGATGCCGCCGCCCGCGTAGGCGCGCAGTGCTCGGCCGTCCGCCGACAGTTCCGCGCAGCGGATCGCCACCACCCATTCGCCGTCGCCGTGCGCGTCGCACCAGCCGACCGCCCCGCCGTAGAAGCCGCGATCCTCCTCGACGTGGTTGATGGTGTCGAGGGCCAACACGGTTGGCGTGCCGCAGACCGCGGGCGTGGGATGCAGCAGCAGCGCCAGATCGAGCGCGGTGGTCGACGGATCGCGCAGGGTGCCGGTGATCGGCGTGGCCAGATGCCACACGTCGTGCGTGTTGACCAGCTGCGGTCCGTCCGGGATGGTCAGCTCGGCGCAGACGGGCGTCAGCACCTGCCGGATCCATTCGATGACGAACGCGTGCTCGTCGCGGTTCTTCGTGCTGGTCAGCAGGTTTGCGGCCTGCGCGGCATCCGCGTCCGGATCGGCGCGGCGCGGCAGGGTGCCCGCCAGCGGACGCAGCGTCACGGTCGCGCCGTGCCGTGCGACGAGAACCTCCGGCGTCGCGCCGAGCAGCGTCGCGCCGGTGCGACCGGCGGGCGAGAGATCGACCGCGTAGACGTTGGCGTGCGGGTGCCTGGTCAGCAGCTGCGCGGCGACCAGTTCCGGATCGAGCGCCCGATCCGCCTCGGCGAGCACCGAGCGGGCTGCGACCACCTTGCGCAGCGGCTGGTCCGGATCGTTCAGCTGCTCGACGAATTTCGTCACCCGCGCGATATGTTCTGCGGGACTTGGTATTTCGGTGACCACACGCACCGAGGGCAGTTCGGGCAGCGCGGCGGGACGCCACGGACCCGCGGTGTGCTCGGCCCGCTCCGGCGCGGCGAGCGCGGCGGGTCGGTTCGGATCGAACGGCAGCGCCCCGACGACGATCTCCGCCGCGCCGTCCCGCAAGGCTTTGCGAGCCCGGTTCGCGTCGTCGAAGGCCGTCCGGATCCCGGTCGCGCGCATCACGCCACCGGGCTGGGCGAGCAGGAATCCGTTCATGACCCCTCGACCATAGCCGCGCGCGACGGCCGCGGGCGCGCGTGAGCGACCGAGATCACGGGTCAGAATTCGCGCTGCGGTTCCTTACCGGGCGGAACCATCAGCACCGGACGGTGGCAGTGTTTCAACACCGCGTCGGCGACGCTGCTGTGCAGCAGTGCGCGAATGCCCGTGGCGCCGCGAGTGCCCGCGACGATGATGTCCACGTCCAGGTCGTCGGCGCATTCGACGATGGCGTTCCAGATGGTCGTGGTGCATTCGGCGGTGCGTGCCTCGGCGTTCAGACCGGCGAGCTTGGCCAAGCGCACGCCTTCGGTGTTGATATTGCGTGCGTCGACGTAGGCGATGTCCTCGATCTCCTCGTCGGGCACCCACTCGGGTTGCATCACACCCGACAACCCCGACAGCCGAGCGGCCTGGCGCACCATGGGTTCCCAGGCCGTGAGCACCACGGCTCTGTTCGCGGAGAGAAACCGGCCGGCGTATTCGATGGCACGCTTGGCGTTCTCGGAGCCGTCGTAGGCGATGAGCATCAGATCGCAGGGCACGGTGACCTCCTGGTCAAGTCTCCTGGCTATGGAACCGACACTACCCCCGCGCAACGACCCCCGGCGGCTGCGGCGCGCAGGGATAATCGGCTCTGAGAGCACGGTTGAGCAGCGGAAACCGGGAGCGCGATGGACCGGACGATCGAAGCGGTGTTCTACGGCAGGCACGAGGCGGATCCGCGGGCGCTGCTGTATTTCGAGTGGCGCGAGCGTCTCGAATCGGGGTATCTGGTCGCGGAGTTCGAGTCGGCGGTTCGGGGGTTGGCGGGGGCTGAGACGGTTGATGTCGAGGGCTGTTCGGCGTTGTCGAGGGAGATCGAGTCGGCGGGGCGGGATCCCGCGTGGGGGTATGAGGAGGGGGAGTTCGGAGGCGCGTTCCCGGCGCGGGTTGGGCGGTCATCGGCGGGTGCGGGGTCGGACGGGGAGTCGGCGGTTCGTGGATCCGGCGCGCGGGCTGTCGGTGTGGGCTCGGGGTCTGCGGGAGTTGGTTCCGCGCCGGGTGGTCCTGAGTCGACCGGTACCGGTTCGGTGGGTTCGGCGGCCGCAGGTGGTGCCTCGGGCCCGTCATCGGACAATCGCGCGCCCCAGGCCTCGGCTGCCGCTGGATCGGTCCCGTCGAGCGTGTCGGTCGGCGCTGGGGCAGCACCTCCGGCATCGGCTGGCCTCGTTTCGGTGGACGCGGCCGCGGCTGGTGTCGTGTCGTCGGATGCGGATGCGGATGCGGATGCGGATGCGGATGCGGATGCGGATGCGGATGCGGATGCGGATGCGGAGGCGGAGGCGGCTGGTGTCGTTTCGGCGGAGGCGGCGACGGGGGCGGCTGGTGTCGTGTCGTCGGAAGCGGAAGCGGAAGCGGAAGCGGAAGCGGAAGCGGAAGCGGAAGCGGAAGCGGAAGCGGAAGCGGAAGCGGAAGCGGAAGCGGAAGCGGAA
>NZ_OBEG01000004.1:635182-813728 GCF_900215415.1 Nocardia amikacinitolerans
GGCGGCGGCGGGGTCGGCTGATGTCGTGTCGTCGGAGGTAGGGGCGGCTGGTGTCGTGTCGTCGGGTGCGGGTGCGGGTGCGGGTGCGGGTGCGGGTGCGGGTGCGGGTGCGGGTGCGGCGGCTGGCGTTGTGTCGGCGGAGGCCGGGGCGGGCGCGGATGCGGATGCGGCGGCTGGTGTCGTGCCGGCGGAGGCGGCGACGGCGGCGGCTGGTGTCGTGTCGTCGGAAGCGGAAGCGGAAGCGGAAGCGGAAGCGGAAGCGGAAGCGGAAGCGGAAGCGGAAGCGGAAGCGGAAGCGGCTGGTGTCGTGTCGGCGGGTGCGGGTGCGAATGCGGGTACGGATGCGGCTGGCGTCGTGTCGGCGGGGGTGGGGTCGGCTGGTGTCGTGTCGAGCGGTGCCGCGTCACGCGGTTCGGCGTTACTCGCGCCGGACGAACTCTTCGACCGCGTCTACGGCGGCTGGCTGGGTCGGTGCGTCGGGTGCGCGCTGGGGAAACCGCTGGAGAACGGGTTCGTGTGGACGCGCGAACACATCCGTGCCTATCTGGAACGGGCAGGCGCGTATCCGCTGACCGACTACGTCCCCGCCTTGCTCCCACCGTCGCCCCGCTTCCCGCTCAACCCGACCTGGCCGGTGTCGGCGCGCGGCCGCATCGATGGCGCTCCGCGCGACGACGACATCGACTACACCGTCCTCGGACTCCATCTCATCGAATCCCGCGGACTCGACTTCACCGCCGACGACGTCGCGCGACTGTGGTTGGAACGCCTCCCCTTCCTCCAGACCTACACCGCCGAACGCGTCGCCTACCGCAACCTCGTCGACGGTCTGCGCCCGCCGCGGACAGCCGAAGTCCGCAACCCGTACCGCGAGTGGATCGGCGCAATGATCCGCGCCGACATCTTCGGCTACGTCAGCCCGGGCGATCCGCAGCGCGCCGCCGCCCTCGCCGCTCGCGAGGCGGCCGTATCCCACACGGGGAACGGTGTTTTCGCGGCCATGTGGGCCTCCGCCCTGGTCGCCGCGGCCTTCACGGCGCGATTTGCTTCCGGCGGTACGCCCGCTGCCCGTGGGCCTGGTGACCGGGCTGTGGACGGTGGTCCCGGCCCGGGTATCGCGACCGGCGAGCAGGCGGTTGGGGTCGCAGGGCGTGGTTCCGCCTGGGATAGCGCTGACGAGCAGGACGTGGATCTCCAGGCAGCAGTCCGCGATCACGGGCCGGAACTCGGGGAGGGCTCCCCAGTCCTGCCGGAGGGGCATACGGGCGCGCTCTTTTCGGACGCTGCCTCCGCCGTCGTATCGGCCCTCACAGCCGCCCAGAACGTCCTGCCACCTCGTTCCCGTCTGGCGATCGCTCTCGCGGAGGTCCGCGCCGATTTCGACCGCGGTTTCTCCTGGGAACAGGCTGTGGACAACATCGACGCCAGGCACGGTGGATACAACTGGGTCCACGCCATACCCAACGCATGTCGGGTCGCCGCCGGGTTACTTTGGGGCGCGGGCGATTTCACGCGAACGATCGCTTTGACCGTTCAGAGCGGGGCCGATACCGATTCCAATGGAGCTACCGCCGGTTCGGTCGCCGGAATTCTGGTGGGTTCGAACGGAATTCCCGCGCATTGGATCGACCCGCTGCACGACATGTTGCACAGTGCGGTCATGGGTTATGACGGAGCTCGCATTTCGGAACTGGCCCGTCGTACGTGCGCCCTGGTCTGAACGGGTCGGGTGCGGTCGGATGGCTTGTATCCGAATCGGTGAGCAGCACAAGGTAGACGGGAATTCCGTGCGTTCCGGCCGGATGCTGCGGTTGGTTGACGGTTCCAATGTCGAAGGTGCAAGGGGGTGCACCTACCAGTGGTTTCGCCCAATGTTGCGGGTGCCCAAGAGGTTTGCCTACCCAGGCTTTTCCTCGGAGCAGTGCTGGGCGCGTCGTGTGCCGTACCCGGCTTACCTCCCGCAGTTCGGTGGGTGGGTTCGGGTTCCGGGCGTGGTCATCTGGCTGGGGTTGCGTCCAGGGAGGGCAATCCGGAGGTTGGTCTAGGCAGGGCTTCTGGTCGTCCATAGGCGCAACCACCATTTGACTACCCTCGATTGTTCAGCCTCCTAGACACCGCACGGGCGGCTGCCGCAGGCGCCCGCAGGTATGCGATCAGCACCCCGCGAAACACCTGCACCCTCCTCGCACTACCGTTGACCTATGCGGAAGACGCCTCTCGTCCTGCTCGCACTCTGCGCCGCGGTCGCCACCGCCTGCTCCAACGGCGAAGCCCCGGCCCCCGCCACGTCGCGCGCCGAAACTCCCGAAACGACGGTGGCCGCCCCGGCCGCTCCGCCCAGTCCGGCACAGCGCGACTGCGGTGCCGAGTACCTCGCGAAGTTCACCCCGAGGCAGAAGCTCGCGCAGCTGCTGACCGTCGGCGTGACCGGGGGCGCCGACGCGGCGAACGTGGTGCGCACCGAGCAGGTCGGCGGCATCTTCATCGGCGGCTGGACCGACCGGTCGCTGATCTCCGGACCCGCGCTGGACGAGGTGAAGGCGGCCGCGATCACGCCGCTGATGGTGACCATCGATGAGGAGGGCGGCCGCGTCTCGCGGGTCCGCGACATCATCGGTGCGGTCCCGTCGGCCCGCGTCACCGCGCAGACCATGACACCCGAGCAGTTCTACGACGCGACCGTCACCCGCGGACGCGACCTGAAGGAACTCGGCATCACGGTCAATTTCGCCCCGGACGTGGACGTGAGCAGCCAGCCCGACGACACCGTCATCGGCGACCGCTCCTTCTCCGACGACCCCGAGGTGGTCACCCGCTACGCCGACGCCTACATCCGCGCGATGCGCGAGGTCGGCGTCGGCACCGTGATGAAGCACTTCCCCGGCCACGGCTCCGGATCGGGCGACTCGCACACCGGCGCGGTGCGCACGCCGCCGCTGGACCAGCTCCAGACGGTCGACCTGGTGCCGTTCCGCAACCTGATCGGTTCGGGCGCGGCCGTGATGGTCGGCCACCTCGACGTCCCCGGCCTGACCGACCCGAACGTGCCAGCCAGCATCAGCCCGCAGGTTATGTCGCTGTTGCGCGAGGGCACGGGCTACGGAGCCGCCCCGTTCGACGGCCCGATCTTCACCGACGACCTCGGCGGCATGGCGGCCATCAGCGCGCGCATGACCATCGAGGACGCGGTAGAAGCCGCGCTGGTCGCGGGCGCCGACAACGCTTTGTGGATTACCACCGACGCCGTCCCGACGGTGCTCGACCAGCTCGAGCAGGCGGTGGCGAGCGGACGCCTGCCCGCCGCGCAGGTCGACCGCTCGGTGCTGCGAATGGCCGCGTACAAGGGCGCGCTACCGCCCTGCTGAGGTTCGGCGCCCGCGCACCTTCGTATGACGTACAGGCGGCCACCCCGCCGCGCCCCGTAGTATCGCTGAGTTTCCGCTGACGGTCCCGCCCTCGGCGATGCCGACCGGCCCACCCCCCTCGGACGGCATTCGCCCCGGCGGCTCGCCGTGCAGGCGGGGGGAGGCGCTGGCCCGTTTCACCGCACAGCTGACCGCGGCGACTGGTGAGCAAATCCGTCCGGCGGAACTTACCTTGGAGTAATATAAGAGATTCACCATGCGGTAGGAGAGTGGATGGCGGGCGGAACGAAGCGACTTCCTCGGGCGGTTCGTGAGCAGCAGATGCTCGACGCCGCGGTCGAGGTGTTCGCGCGCAAGGGTTTCCACGATACGTCGATGGACGCGATCGCCGCCGAGGCGAAGATCTCCAAGCCGATGTTGTACCTCTACTACGGCTCCAAGGACGAGCTGTTCCGCGCGTGCATCCAACGCGAGGGCATGCGCTTCATCGAGGCCGTCGCGCCCGCGGGCAACCCGCTGCTGACCCCGCACGAGCAGGTCCGCACCGCCCTCGAGGGCTTCCTCGGATTCGTCGACCGGAACCGCAAGTCCTGGCAGGTGCTCTACCGTCAGGCGATCGGACAGCAAGCCTTCGCATCCGAAATCGACAACGCCCGAGAGCGGGTCATCGAGCTCACCGCGAAGCTGCTCGAATCCAGCGCCAAGCACGCCGAACCCGGCACCAACTTCGACGTCGTCGCGGTCGCCGTCATCGGCGCGGGCGAGGCCATCGCCGACCGGCTCGCCAGCGGCCGCATCGAGGTGGCCGAGGCCGTCGACCTGCTCGACGATCTGGCCTGGCGCGGTCTGGCCGGTCGCAAGAAGCCGGAATAGACCGTCATCCCGTTTGCCAGCCGCGCGCCGCTCTGCCACTCTCGGTCGAGATCACAGCTGGAGGGCCGTCGAGGCTCGGGGACAAACGGGGAAAAGTGTTCGGGATGCTCAGGCCGTGCTCGCACGGCGCCGAAAAGTATGGAATCGACGCGGCCGAATGGCGGGCGCACATGTGCGGGCTGTGTCTCGGCCTGCGCGACGGGCACGGCCAGCTCGCGCGCACCGCGACCAACACCGACGCGATCTTGCTCAGCGTATTGACCGAAGCGCAGCTGCCCGCTCCTTCGGCGCGCACCACCGCGGGACGCTGCCCGCTGCGCGGCATGCGGCGTGCCGAGGTCGCCGCGGCCGATTCGCCGGGCGTCCTGCTCGCGTCGACCGCGTCGCTGCTGCTCGGCTCGGCCAAACTGCGAGATCACGTCGCGGACGGTGACGCGTCGCGGCTCGCCGGACGGCCCATGGCGCGGATGTCGACGCGCTGGGCGGACAGCGCTCGCAGGCAGGCGGCATTGATCGATTTCGACGTGGAACCGCTTGTGGCAGCGATTGATTCACAACAACTCGTGGAAAGCCGTG
This sequence comes from Nocardia amikacinitolerans, assembly GCF_900215415.1. Classification (NCBI taxonomy): domain Bacteria; kingdom Bacillati; phylum Actinomycetota; class Actinomycetes; order Mycobacteriales; family Nocardiaceae; genus Nocardia; species Nocardia amikacinitolerans. The sequence goes on from NZ_OBEG01000004.1 coordinate 639,997, forward strand.
CCGCTGCCCTACGGCCCGCGCCACGCCCGGCGACGGGTACCGCCGAGCCGAGAGGAATCGGCGGGCGTCGCGACGGACGCGCGGGCATATCCGACCGAAGTCCGTCTGCCGTATTCGATCCCAGCACTGGTTCCGGGGAGCTGCCCGTCTCGCTCGATCGCAGCGCCGCTTCGGGGGAGCCGCTCGCCGCGCTCGATCCCAACGCTGCTTCCGGCGAGCCACTCGTCACGCTCGACCCCGGGGTTGCTGCCTCCATCGAGCCGCCCGTCACGCTCGACGAACTCACGGCCCCGGCCGCCCTGTGCGCGGCCGAACTCTTCGCCCACACGGCGATTCTGGCGAATCGCCCCGAGAACACCGACCAACTCCGCACCGCGGGAAGGCATTTCGGTCGCATCGCCCACCTATCCGACGCCATCGCGGATTACGATGACGACACCGCGCACGGCCGCTTCAATCCGCTCGCCGCGACCGGCACCACCCTCGCCGAGTCGTACGAGTTGGTGCGCCAGTCGGACGCGGAGCTGCGCAGGGCCCTCGCGGCCGCTCGCTTGGCCGACGTCCCCACCGTCCGCTGGATGCTGCTCGATCCACTGCACGCGCTGGTGCATCGGCTCGGCAAAGGTATCGGCGCGGTAAGAGCGCACGCCTGCAACGTATCTCGCGCAGACGACGCACCGGCCCACCCATCCGGCACCGGCAGTCGTCCGTCGTCGCCTGCTCGCCTGGAGGTCAGTCAGGGGTCCCGCGCCGACTGCACCTGCGCCCATGAGCCTGGCACTGACAGCCTTTCGTCGTCGCCTGTTCGCCACCAGCTTGGTCAGATCTCACCCGCCGACTACACCTGCGCCCACGAGCCGGGTGCTGACAGCCTTTCGTCGTCGCTTGGTCGCCTCGGGCTCGGCCAGAGGTCCCGCGCCGACCACACCTGCGTCCACGAGTCGGGTACCGACGGCCCCTCGTCGTCGCCTGCTCACCTCGGGCTCGGCCAGATCTCCCACGCCGACCACACGTGCACCTGCGAGCCGCGTACCGGCAGCACGTCAGGCCCGGCCCCCGTCGTGGCGACTCGTCTCGACCACCAGCACACTTCCTTCCTCGGCGCGCCAACTCTCACCGAGCACCTGGATGACCCCGCCCTCGGTACGTCCACGCATTGCCCGACGTGCGCCGAAACGGCCCACCATCCCCGCGCGCACCGCACCGGCCACCGCCCCCCAACGCGCCGCCCCAACCTCGGCCAAGCCCTCACCATCGTCCTCGGCGTCTACTGCACCGGCTACGCCTGCTGCGCCGACCACACCAGCCCCTGCACCGGCGAGCGCAAGGACGCGTGGTGGAAGAGCTGCGATTGTGGTTCCTGCTGCGACTGCGGCGAGTGCTGCTCCGGCTGCGGCGATTGCTGCAGTTGCGGCGGCTGCTGCGACTGCTGACGAACACGAAAACGCCCCCGAATCACAGCGATTCGGGGGCGTTCGTGAAGCGGGCTCAGCGCAACGTCGCCGTCAGGTGCGGGAAACCCTTCTTCGGGTGCAGCAGCGACAGATCCCAGCCGCCCTCGACCTGGTCCGCGTACACGTTCACCGTGGCGGGCAACAGGATCGGCTTGCCGAACTTCACCGTGTAGGTGGCCTTCTCGGGAATGCGGCCCTCGATGTTGCTGAGGACGTTGGCCGCCGACCACATGCCGTGCGCGATTGCCTTCGGAAAGCCGAATGCCTTGGCGCCCAATGCCGAAGTGTGGATCGGGTTGTGGTCACCGGAGGCGTTGGCGTACCGGGTGATCATCTTCTGATCCACCCGCAACGCGCGCAGCGGCGGCGGGGGCACCTCTTCCGGCTTCGGCTCGCCCTTGGGCTGATCCGACAGCGAGGTGCGCTGCTGGTGCAGGAAGGTGGTTACCTGCCGCCACACCTGCTCGCGACCCACGCTGACCTCGGTAATCGCGTCGACCAGCAGACCCTTCGGGTGCTCCCGCAGGTTCTCGATGTGGGTGCGGAAGTCCAGCGGCTCGCTCACCGAGATCTCGCGTGTTCGCTCGATCACGTTCTGCGCGTGCACCGCGCCCACCGCGACGAACGGGAAGTCGCGCGCCACCACCAACTGCATGGCCAGCGGGAAGCTCAGGATGAACGGGTAGGTCAGCGGCAGCGAGTCGCCGAAGCGCAGGCCGGTGGCCCGGCAGTAGGCGGCCAGGTGATCCGGATCCACCTTCACCCCATCGAGCTGAACGACCCGGTCCGGCACGGTGGACTTGCGCGCCGAAAGCAGCGGCACCGGAACGGCCCCCAGCGCTGCTTTCACGAAAAGGCTGCTGTTCTTGGGCGTTTCGGTGAGCGTGATGGTCTCGGTCATCATGCTCCGATCAAGCTCTGGCCGCAGACCCGAACCACGTTGCCGTTCACCGCGTTCGAGGCCGGGCTCGCGAAGAACGCGATGGTCTCGGCCACGTCGACGGTCTGACCGCCCTGCAGCAGCGAGCTCATCAGGCGACCGGCCTCGCGGGTGCCGAGCGGGATGGCGGCGGTCATCGCGGTCTCGATGAAGCCGGGCGCCACCGCGTTGATGGTGATGCCCTTCTCCGCCAGCTTCGGCGCCTCGGCGTTCACCATGCCGATGACGCCTGCCTTGGAGGCGCCGTAGTTTGTCTGGCCGCGGTTGCCCGCGATGCCCGCGATGGAGGACACGTCGATCACGCGGCCGCCCTCCTTCAGCACGCCCTTGGCCACCAGGCCCTCGGTGATGCGGTGCGGCGCGGCGAGATTCACGTTGATGACCGAGTTCCAGCGGCCCTCGTCCATGTTGGCGAGCAGCTTGTCGCGGGTGATGCCCGCGTTGTGCACGATGATGTCGATGCCGCCGAAGCGCTCGGTGGCGAACTCGGCGAGCTTGTCCGCGGCGTCGGGCGCGGTGACGTCCAGCGCGAGCGCGGTGCCGCCGACCTTGTTGGCGGTCTCCGAGAGCGCATCGCCCGCGGCGGGGATGTCGGCGACGATCACCTTCGCGCCGTCACGGGCGAACACCTCGGCGATGGTCGCGCCGATGCCGCGCGCGGCGCCGGTGACCACGGCGACCTTGCCCTCCAGCGGACGGTCCCAGTCGGCGGGGGCGGTGGCGTCGTCCTTGCCGACCCGGATGACCTGGCCGTCGACGAACGCCGACTTGGCCGAGAGCAGGAACCGCAGCGTGGACTCCAGGCCGGTCGCGGCGGCCGAGGCCTCCGGGTGCAGGTACACCAGCTGAGCGGTGGCGCCGCGCAGCAGTTCCTTGGCGACCGAGCGGGTGAAGCCCTCGAGCGCGCGCTGGGCGATTTGCGCGTCGACGCTGCCCGCCAGCTCCGGCGTGGTGCCGATGACAACGACGCGGCCCGACGGGGTGATGCTGCGCATCGCGGGCTGGAAGAACTCGAAGAGCTGGGAGAGGTCCTCGATCGAGCCGATGCCGGTCGCGTCGAAGACGAGCGCGCCGTACTTGGTGCCCTGGCTCAGCGAGTCGGAGAAGGTGTAGTCGGACAGCAGCGCGCGCACGGGCTCGGCGACCCTGCCCTTGCCGCCGATCAGCACCGGGCCCGCCAGCGGCGGCTCACCCTTGACGTAGCGGCGCAGGTTCGCCGGCTGCGGCAGACCCAGCTTGCTCGCCAGGAACTGGCCGGGGGCGGAGTGGACGAACGATCCGTAGAGGTTGGGTGCACCCTTGCTCTTGGCTGCCACTGTTCCTACCTTTTCTGTCTCGAATTTCGCGGATGTCTGGTTCGCCCCTGGTGTTCCGCACGTTTCCGCGTGGGCCTGGACTGCGTGGCAGGCACCGCGCGGTGGGCGTGTCAGCGCACATTTGCGGGGTACGGTGTCGACAACAAACTTACTCCAGAGTAAGTTTAAAGTAAACCAACGCACGGGGCACCGATCTGCGCGAAACATCCGTGCGCCGGACCATCCCACGAGACCCTTGGAGACTCGAGTGACAAACAAAGCCCGTTCAACCAAGAGCACGGCCAAGACCGCGAAGGCCCCGCGTCCGGTCGCGATCGTGGGCGGCAACCGGATCCCGTTCGCGCGCTCCGACAAGGCGTACGCCCACGCGTCCAACCAGGACATGTTCACCGCCGCGCTGGACGGTCTGGTGAGCAGGTTCAACCTGCAGGGCGAGCGGCTCGGCATGGTCGTCGGCGGCGCGGTCCTCAAGCGGGTCGGCGAGCACGGCATGATCCGCGAAAGCGTTCTGGGCAGCAAGCTTTCGCCCTACACCCCGGCGCACGACCTGCAGCTCGCCTGTGGCACCGGCCTGCAGGCGATCGTCACCGTCGGTGACGCGATCGCGGCGGGTCGCATCGACGCGGGCGTCGGCGGCGGCACCGACACCACCTCCGACGCGCCGATCGGCGTCAGCGAAGGCATGCGCGAGTGGATGCTCGACGCCAACCGCGCCAAGACCAACAAGGACCGCCTCAAGCTGGTCGGCCAGCTGCGCCCGAGCATGCTCGGCATCGAGATCCCGCGCAACGCCGAACCGCGCACCGGCCTGTCCATGGGTGAGCACGCCGCCATCACCGCTAAAGAGTTCGGCATCGCGCGCGAGGCGCAGGACGAGCTGGCCTACCTGTCGCACAAGAACATGGCCGCCGCCTACGACCGCGGCTTCTTCGACGACCTGATCACGCCGTTCCTCGGCCTGACCCGCGACGACAACCTGCGCCCGAACTCCTCGATCGAGAAGCTCGCCACTTTGAAGCCGGTCTTCGGCAACAAGCTGGGCGACGCCACCATGACCGCGGGCAACTCCACCCCGCTGACCGACGGCGCGTCCGCGGTGCTGCTCTCCAGCGACGAGTGGGCAGCCGAGCGCAACCTGCCGGTGCTCGCCCACCTGGTGGACTCCGAGGTCGCCGCGGTCGACTACATCCACGGCCCCGACGGCCTGCTGATGGCACCCACCTACGCGGTGCCGCGCATGCTGGCCCGCAACGGCCTGACCCTGCAGGACTTCGACTACTACGAGATCCACGAGGCCTTCGCCTCCGTGGTCCTCGCGACCCTGCAGGCCTGGGAATCCGACCAGTACTGCAAGGAGCGCCTCGGCCTCGACGGCGCGCTCGGCTCGATCGACCGCAGCAAGCTCAACGTCAACGGCTCCTCGCTCGCCGCGGGCCACCCCTTCGCCGCCACCGGCGGCCGCATCGTCGCCTCCACCGCGAAGATGCTCGCCGAAAAGGGCTCCGGCCGCGCCCTCATCTCCATCTGCGCCGCGGGTGGACAGGGCGTCGTCGCCATCCTGGAGCGCTGACGCATACCGCTGAAGGCGGCATCCGGTTCTACCGGGTGCCGCCTTTGGGTTTCTCCTGCGGTGCAGGGTTTTTGATCTCCGCACGACCTGGAATTTCGTGCGGCCGTCGGCGGTGCGGGTGATGGTGGCGGCCAGCCTTGCCCGCTTCGTACACGTCGGCGCGGGCGATTCGGCGGGACCGGTCATTCGGTGACGCCCAAGGTGAGTCCGACCACGTTCGCGACCGTGGCGACAGTCGCGATGCCGGTGCCGCCGCTGCCATGCTCGATCTCGCGAATCGTGCGGGTCGAGGTCCCTGCCAGTTCGGCGAGTTGCTCCTGCGTCAGCCGATGACGGCGCCTCGCGGTTCTGATCGCCTGTCCGATGTCCTTTGTGTCTGGCATGCAGTCCTTCCGTCGGCAGGATGCTGCCGAATTGGCGGGTCCGCAGTCAGGCTGAACGGGCGTCGGAGTAAATGACGACTTGTCGGAGACGCTTCCACACAGCGGTTGCACGCCTCGCATAGGCACCGCCTGTGTGAGGCGTGCGGACGGTTTGTGGCAGCGGGCTAGTTCGGGGGCAGCTCGTAGTGCCCGCCGAACGCCTGGCGCATGGCCGACAGGAGCTTGTCCGCGTACAGCGACTCGCCGCGCGAGGAGAAGCGGGCGAAGAGGGCGGCCGAGAGGACGGGGGCGGGGACGCCGATGTCGATCGCGGCGTCCACGGTCCAGCGGCCCTCGCCGGAGTCCGAGACTCGGCCGCCGAACTCGTCGAGGTTCGGGTCCGCGTACAGCGCGCCGGCGGTCAGATCCAGCAACCACGAGGCGACCACAGACCCCCGCCGCCACACTTCTGTGACTTCCGGCACATCGATGTCGTACTGGTAGTACTCGGGGTGTTCCAGTGGCGTCTCCTCGGCGGAGAACTCGCCCTTGTGCGCGGCCCCGAAATTGGCTTTGTGCAGGATGTTGAGGCCCTCGGCATAGGCGGCCATGGCGCCGTACTCGATGCCGTTGTGCACCATCTTCACGAAATGGCCAGCCCCGGCAGGGCCGCAGTGCAGGTAGCCCAGCTCGGCGGTGGACGGATCTCCGGTGCGGCCGGGGGTGCGCGGTGCGGCGTCGAGGCCGGGTGCGATGGATCTCAAAAGCGGATCCAGGTACTTCACCTGCTCGGCCTCGCCGCCGATCATCAGGCAGAAGCCGCGGCTGAGGCCGAAGACGCCGCCGGAGGTGCCGATGTCCAGGTAGTGGATGCCCTTGGGGGTGAGTTTCTCGGCCCGCTTGATGTCCTCGTGGTAGCGGCTGTTGCCGCCGTCGATGACGATGTCGCCCGGTTCGAGCAGCTCGGCGACCTGATCGATCACGGCGCCCGTCGCGCCCGCCGGGATCATCACCCATACAACCCTGGGTTTCTCCAGCATCGCCACGAATTCCGGCAGATCGGTGCTGCCCCGGAAATTTTCGCCCAGATCGGCGCGTAGTTCCTCGATGTTGCGGAGCTTGCGCTCGTAGCCGACCGCGGTGTGCCCGTCCCGGACGACGCGGCGGACGATGTTCGCGCCCATCCGCCCGAGGCCGATCATTCCCAGCTGCATACCGTCCATCTCCCTCGTGGGTGCGAGCTGTCTGGCGGGTCGTCCTCGATTCTCCACGGAAGGTGTGTAACGCGGGGTGCGCTGCTCCGATAAACAGATCGGCTCCGCGCAGTTGCCAGACCCCCGACCCGGCAACTGCGCGGGGCTCTTCCGCGTTCGAGGCGGTTCATTGCACGAGGTTTGCTGCGCGTCCGAGCTCGAGTTCGGTACCCGGCGCGGACAACTATCGTGGATGACGACCCGCACCGTGCGCGGTCCACAAATACACCTTCATCGGGGAGGGACGGTTCGTGACCAGCGAGTCGAGCACCGGACACCGCGGCCGCAGCCGACAGCAAGATGGCGAGGTCGGCCTCCGTCATCTCCTCGAATCGAACCGCGAACCGCTAGATGAGGCGAAGACCACACAACTTCCCGTGACCCAGCCCGGCCAGCAGCCGCCGGCAGACTCCACGCACACCATGCCCTTGCGGGTGTCCGCGCAGGAGGCGGGTGCGGGGAGTGTTGGGGAGGACAGCTATCCCACGCAGGCGATGTACGTCGGGCAGGGGCACGACGGTGCACGGGGGCACGAGCCTGCGCGCGCGGGTAATGGTGCGTGGGGGGCCGAGGGTGGGCAGGTCAGCCCTGACCAGGCGATGAACGTCGGCCGGGGAGGCGATGACGTGTGGGGCCACGAGCCGACGCGCGGGGGCAATGGTGCGTGGGCGCCCGATGGTGGACAGGCGAGCCGCCCCGATCAGACGATGAACGTCGGCCAGGGACGCGATGACGCGTGGGGGCACGAGCCGACGCGCGGGAGCAATGGTGCGTGGGCGCCCGATGGTGGGCAGGTCAGCCCTGACCAGGCGATGAACGTCGGACAGGGAATCGACGGTGCGTGGGGGCACGAGCCGTCGCGCGCGGGCAATGGTGCGTGGGCGACCGACTCTGCGCAGGCGAGCCGCCCCCGCCAGGCGATGAACGCCGACCAGGGGCGTGATGACGCGCGGGCGAACAACCCCGCGCAGGCCAGTGGTCGGTGGGGAGCCGATGCGGGGCAGGCGAGCGATGATGCGTGGGGGAGCGACCCTGCGCAAGCTGGCAACAGTGTCTGGGGGACCGACGCGAGCGAGGCCTGGGCGAATGGTGCCGGGCAGGATGGCCGCGCCGCTCAGCCAAGGAATGTCGCACCCTCTGGGGTGTGGACCGACGCGTGGCAGGAGCACAACCCCACCGAGGCGATGAACGATGGCCAGGCGAGCGGCGGCGCGTGGGCGAGCGATGCCGCGCAGTCGGGCCGCCCTGCTCCGGCGGCGAACGCTGGGCAGTCCAGCGGTGTTGTGTGGACCGAGGCTTGGCAGGACGGCGGCCCCACCAAGGCTGTGCAGGACGGCCGGGCGAGCGGCGGCTGGGCGGCCGAAGGCGGGCAGTCGGGCGGCTCTGCTCCGGCGGCGAACGCTGGGCAGTCCAGCGGTGTTGTGTGGACCGAGGCTTGGCAGGACGGCGGCCCCACCAAGGCTGTGCAGGACGGCCGGGCGAGCGGCGGCTGGGCGGCCGAAGGCGGGCAGTCGGGCGGCTCTGCTCCGGCGGCGAACGCTGGGCAGTCCAGCGGTGGTGCGTGGACCGAGGCTTGGAACGAAAGCGGACCAACCCAGACTGGAAACGATGGCCCAGCTGGCGGCACGTTGGGCAACGCCGCGCGGACCGCCAACGCTGGGCCGACGAACGCCGCCGAATGGGCTACGCATGGACAGGGCCGCCCCGCCCAAGCAATGGACGACAGTCCCGTGGGTAGTGGGGCGTGGGCAAACGACCAGGCGCAGTCCAACGCCGGGCAGCCGAGCAAAGCCGCGTGGACGACCGATAGTGCGCAGTCGGGCCGCCCCGCCCAAGTGACCGGCGCCGCGCAGCCGAACGACGTCCCGTGGACGACCGATGCCGCACAGGCCGGCCAGCCCGTCCACGCGACCGGCGCCGCGAAGTCGAACGACCTTCCGTGGGCGACCGATGCCGCACGGGCCCGCCAGCCCGCCCAAGCGACCAGTGCCGCGCAGCCGAACGACGTCCCGTGGACGACCGATGGCGCGCGGACAATTGATGGTGCGCAGACCGGCCGCCCCGCCCAAGCGACCAGTGCCGCGCAGCCGAGCAACGGCGTATGGGCGGACCATGCCGGGCAGGGGAGCCACTCGGCCGAGGCGACAAATGCCAGCGGTGCGGAAAACGTCGCGTGGTCGGCCAACGCCGGGGCGGTGGCCTATCCGGACGCTGGACAGGCGAAGAACCTCGCGTGGTCGGACACCGGGCAGACCGGCAACGCGGCGCGGTCGACCAACCCCGCCTCGGCGCCCCTCGGCGAGCACCTCGCCCACCCAGGTACCGTGGCTTACGGCGAGGACGCGAACGCCGAGCATGCCACCGCCGTCTTCCGCATGACCGATGTCCAGCGCGCACCCCATGGCGCGCACCCGACCGTCAACGAGCACGCGACCGCTGTAGTCCACCGGACCGACGAGCGCGCGCCCCATGCCGAGCACATGACAGAACACACCACAGCAGTCGTCCAAGCGACCGACACCGAGAACTCCACCGACAACCGCCAGCGCTGGGACAACGCCCGCAGATCCCGCCCAAGACCGGGCCCCGGCGAATCCGGGCCCTGGTGGCGGACTTCCGCCATCCGTCGCGCCGGAATCGCCGCGGGAGCCGTGATCGCCGTCGGCGGCCTCGGTTACGCCGTGGACGCCGTGCTCTCCTCCGGAGACGTGCCGCGCGGGGTGGTCGTCGCCGGAATCGATGTCGGGGGGATGGACGTCGACGAAGCCGACGCCAAGCTCCGCGCCAGCCTCGACGGCCGGGCCGGCCAGGAACTCCCCTTGCAGATCGGTGACGTGCGGGCCGAGCTCACCCCCTCCGCCGCAGGCCTCGCCGTCGACTGGGAGGGCACCTGGGACCGCATCGGCGGCCAGCCGATCAACCCCTTCGCCCGCGTGGTCTCCTTCTTCGGCACCCGCGAGGTCTCGGTCGCCAGCACCGTCGACGAAGCCGCGCTGGACCGTCAGCTCGCCGCACTGCGCGTGCACGATCGTCCCACCGTCGAAGGCACCATCCAGTTCCAGAACGGCAAGCCGGTCGCCATCCCGCCCGTGCCCGGCCGCGTACTCGACATGCCCGCCGCGCGAAACGCGTTGATCGACAACTGGACCGAGGGCGGCACCCTCGAATTGCCTGTTGTCCCAGCGCCGCTCACCGTCCGGCCCGAGGCCGTCCAGAGCGCACTGCACGACATCGCCGAACCCGCCGTGCGCGGCGACGTGGTGTTCACCGGGAAGGGCGGCGACGCCGTCCTCACCCCCGAGCAGATCGCGACCGTCCTCAGCTTCGCACCAGACGGACAGGGCGGCCTCGCCGCGAACTACGACCTGAACGCCGCGACCGCGATTCTCGCCCCGCAGTTGGCGAAATCCGAGGTGGAAGCCAAGGACGCGACCTTCGCCGTGAGCGGAGGAGCGCCGCGCGTCGTGCCAGCGGTGGTCGGCGACAAGATCAACTGGCCGAAGACCCTCGAACAGCTGCCCACCCTGCTCGCGTCAGCGCAGCAGCGCAGCGCGGCAGCGGTTTACGAGAAGATCGAACCCAAACTCACCACCGAGGCCGCGCAGGGCCTCGGCATCGTCGAGCAGATGGGCGCGTTCACCACCAGCGGATTCAGTGGGCCGTCCGGCGTCAACATCCGCACCGTGGCCCAGAAGGTCAACGGGGCGGTGGTGAAACCGGGAGAAACGTTCTCGCTCAACGAGTTCACCGGCCCGCGCGGCACCGCGGAGGGCTACGTCGAATCCGGCATCATCGACCACGGCCGCCCGAGCACCGCCGTCGGCGGCGGCATCAGCCAGTTCGCCACCACCCTCTACAACGCCGCCTACTTCGCCGGTCTCGAAGACGCGGGCCACACCGAACACAGCTACTACATCTCCCGCTACCCCGCCGCCCGCGAAGCCACCGTCTTCGACGGCGCCATCGACCTCAAATTCCGCAACAACACCCAAACCGGCGTCTACATCGAAACTTTCGCCACCGGCTCGGAGATCACCGTCCGCCTCTGGGGCACCAAGACGGTCGACGTCGAATCCATCACCGGCGAAAAGACCAAGCCCACCGAGCCCAACACCATCACCCTGCCGAAGGGCAAGGACTGCATCGCTTCCGAGGGCGCACCGGGCTTCACCATCACCGACACCCGTGTGATCACCGACCGCAAGACCGGCCGTGAAGTCTCCCGCGCGACCCGCACGGTGAAGTACGACCCCATCCCGGTGGTCAAGTGCGAATGATCGGTCCTCGCAACGTGGCCTGAGCCGATCAGCCGAGCGCGCTGACATCGAGGAGCCCTATCGGAAAGAAATCAGCTGGTTTCCTCGAGCCAAGAGGCGATCTCGACATCGTAGGTGTCCTCTTCCGCCTGATATCGAGGACTCACATCCAGCGGATTCGTAGAACCGGTCTCGGTCCTCGGGTGACCGGGTCCAGTCGAATCCCGCCGCCAGGCACACGATTTCGTCGGCGCGATCGACATCAGCCCTCATGATCGCATCGTAGGGGTCCGGAAGGATTGCCGTTCCGGGAGCTGTTGCGGCTGGTCTGCCGACCCTGTATCGGGGCGAAGTCGGCCAGCGCCTGTTGGGCAGGAGTAGACGATCGGCTCTGCTGCGAGCCTATTCGACCGGACGCTGGTGCTGGATTGGTTGACCAGCAGATCGAGTGGGTGCGGCAAAGCGCGCATAGTGTGGTGCCAGGTTCGTCGGGGAGCCGCGCCGAGGTTACATCCTGTGGTGATGCTGTTCGAGGAAGGCTGGGAGTGGTTTCCGGTGGGGATTTTCGATCACGATCGTTGTGATCCGACCTGCGGGGAGGGTGTCGCTCGCGGACCGGCGCGTTGGCCGTGCATAGTCGCGAAATACTGTGGTGCTCAGTAAGTCTCAGACGGAACCGGCACGTGCGTGGCGCGGCGGGGCGGCGCTCGCGCCGGGGTGGTGCGCATCAGGTGGGCGGGGTGTGGATGGGCCAGTGCCGTGTTCGCGCATGCGGGACAGCCGCCGGACGTTCGAACGATCCGGCGTCGCCGGTATGGGTATCGGGAGTTGTACGGGCCGTGGAGAACTGCCGCTCGGGCGGGTTTGCCGCGAACATTCAGCTATCGGCCGAAGGCAACTTCTGGCCTCCCGTGTCAGGCGAAAGGTGAAGTAGCAGGGCAACTTTGGCGAGCTTCGCAGGCGGCGATGGGATATAACTACCGTGATTCTGGGACGACAGTGGAGTTTTCGTTCCAGGCTCGCGCTCGAGGTTGAGCACTGAGATGAAGGGGAACTGTGGTCGTGGACCAGATCGGCTCGGTAACGGAGTTGGTAGCGGGGCGGGGCGTGGGCGCTGCGGCGGCACTCGGCGCGGCGATCGGTGACGAGGCGGCGCAACGGGTGCTGCTCGGCACCGCGACATTGTGCGACGTGGTGCTGGCTTCTTGGGCAATGGGTGTCGATACGGCTCAGGCCGTCGTCGAATACGCGGAAGTCGCACTCGAATCCGCGGTGAAGAGCGTGACCGGTTCGCGCTGCGCGTGAGCACCGCGCGGGTCGCCATACCCGCGCGATGTGGCGTTTCATGGTCGGGGATCGACTGCCCGGGACCGTAGGTTCGGTCCGGGCACAATCCGATGTAGGTGTGGGGCTAGTCGGGGCGCTCGATGTCCTTCAGCGCCAGCGTGACGAAGTCGCGCATGGGAATCTCCAGCGCCTGGCACAGTGCGTGCAGTTGCTGCATGTCCGGTGACCGTTCACCGTTCTCGAAGCGCTGAATCGTGCTGACGGCGAGTCCGGTCAGTTCCGCTAGTTGCTGGCGGGTCAGATCGCGGCGTGCTCGCGCTGCTCGCAGTTCGTTCCCTACCGCACGATTGATGCCCGAAGCCGTCTCTTTCGCACCCATATGGACCATTCTGAGGTCCGAACGGCTACCTGGCAAACGACATGCCGACTACTTCACGCCCGTGTCGTCGCACAGTTTGCGGCGCGAATCAAGATCCATACGGGCTTGCAACTAGTCCGAACGGACCATATGGTGCTCCGTATGGATCATTTGGATGAAATGGTTGCGAAACGTGTGCAACACGTTCTTGCGAAGCGGGGGGTCGCCCTGAATGACCTGGTCAAACACACCGGCATGCCCGCCGCGGTGCTGCGTCGACGATTAGCTGCGCAAGGCTCCTTCACTCTCTGCGAACTCGCCCGTATCGCGGCCTTCGCCGGCTGCCGGACCGCCGAGCTGATTCCGCAGACGGGTCGGCGATGATCACTTCCCGCGAATCGAGTCCTCCGGCGTGGGTGAAGGACTTCGCACCCAATCGTTCTCAAACGTTTTGTGACTGGAATCACTCCCAAACGGAAACTGAATTCCACGCGTCGGGCGATCGATCAGTTACCGCCCCGGTCGCGCTCGGGGGTGTCATCGCGAAGCTTCCACGACTGGCTGGATACGGCGCGTGGACGTCGTCCCCCGCCGGCCTCGCGCCGACCTGTCCGACACCAGCGGTGGCAGTGGTCCTCATCAACGATCCCCGCGAAGAAAGCGTGCACACCGCCACCCTTGTCGCCCTGCCCGAACTCGACGGCACGGCGACGTCGGGCCGTGCGGTCGGCGTCGCCGACTTCTCCTACTTGCCGACAAGCGATGAAAGGTCGCAGGTCTGAACATGTCTCGACTCAAAAGTATTCGCGCCCTCTGGAATTCGACGTCAGTACCCGATCCGGTCGATGTGTTGATCATGGGCGGCACGTGGAATCCCAACGGGGACGGGGTCACCGCTGCCTTCGCCGCAGGCCTCGACCTGGACCACTTCAGGCCGCGAGTTGTCCCCTATCCTGCCGACTACGGCAGGTCGGTGCCGTACGCGGACAGCGTCGAGGCAGGTCGGAAGGCTCTGATCACCGCGATGAAGTCGTCGCCGCATCCCGTGGTGCTTGCGGGCTACTCGCAGGGCGCGGCGATCGCGGGAGACGTCGCCGCGTCGGTCGGCGGATCCGCGCGTGTGGTTGCGTGCGCCCTCATCGCCGATCCACTTCGCCCGGCGGGCGAGTGCATCGGTGCGGACCCGGGCGGCTACGGCATCGCGGGTCAACGTCAGGTGCCGAACGTGCCGGTCTATTGGACGGCGGCCCCCGGAGATCCGATCACCGCGCTGCCCGAGGGTAACCCGCTGCGCTCGATCGCCGATCTCAGCGCGTATTTCAGCCTTTCGTCTCCCCATGCGGCGATGCGGTGGGGTCGGAGCCTGATCGATGTGGCCGCTCAGCGGCAACTGCAACGGTGGTGGTCACCCCAGCACTGGCGCAGCTGGTCCGGAGCCGTGGCGTTCGCGCGGGGCTACCTCGTCGACGGCAGGCATACCGAGGATTACATCCGCGGGGGTCATGCCAGGGAGTTGGCGGAGCGGCTCAACGCCGAGGTCGTCGAGGGCGCGCTACGGAGGCGCGGATGAACGACGAGCCGAACCATTTGTACCTGAGCCGAGGCGAACTCCGTGAGCTCGCCGACCTGCTCCGTGAAATACCCGACCTAGCAGAAGATCTCGCGATATCGAGGTCCCGCCAGGCCAAGCTCGGCAGTCGGGGCGACTACCGCATGCACCGTCGCGCCAGCGAGCAACCGCTGCCGTACAACCCGGCCGCCGCCCGCGCGGCGGACCATTTGCACGCTGTGCTGGTCGGATGGGTCCGTCTGGTTTGTGAACAACGTGGTCTCGACTACTCGGGTTCGACCACGACCGCCGGACTGTCGCGATGGCTGGACAAGAACCTGATCGCGCTGGCGATGACCGTGGGCGTCGAGAGTGCGCGACGGGAAATCGGCGAGGCGGTGCTGGCGGCTACGACGGTCGTCTGCCCACCGCCGGCAAAGGTGGACCTAGAGCCTTCGATGATCGACCAGGCGCGCACCCATCGCCTCAACGCCTCCGGTATCGCCACTTTGGCGAAGGAACTGGGGGACGAGTACCGGAGTTTGACCGTCCGGCGGGTGCAGACGCTGCGTGACGCGGGGAAGATCGCTCCGGTGCCGGGGCCGTGGGCTCCCGATTGGCCCGAGGTGTTCGTGGTGGGGGAGGTACTCGACCAACACCGCGCCCATCCCAGCAGGTCGCGGGGCAAGGGCGCGACGGCCGCGCGGAGCCGCGCTCGGTAGCCCTGTTCCGCGTACCCGAACGGCTCGAGTCGCATCGCTCGCGACAGCCACCGTATCGCACGGTCCAGCGTGGCAGCGTCGTCGTTGGAAAGCATTGCCGCCCAACCGGTTACTTGTACCGGTCGGGCGGCAATTTCCGTTTCCGGAACGATCCGCGCGTCCAACTCGGTTACCTGCTTCGTGGTCGCGTCAGCGGTTCCTGGATGGTGCGGCCGCCCTGAAGGCCCCAACCGTGATCGCGATCGGTGCCGACCCGCTTCGATAGGCGGGTGCGATACCGCACCGCGCTGCGGAGTTGAGCCGAGCCGATACCCGAAAGCCCATACCGTCCGCGCCATCTGCCCTACGAAGTCTGAAATCAGCTGGACTACCAGCGGTTTCGTCGCCTCGAAAAATCGGGTGTTGACATTCGCACCGCGTTAGGTGAACATTGGTGCAGCGCCAGAGCTGCGCCTTCATCCCGAAGATTCCGGGAAATCCCCACTCCTCCAGATGTTCTCGATAGAACTCGTCGTGGCCCTGTGCGTCCGCAACACCGGACGCACAGGGCCACGGCCGTTCCTCTCGGAGCTCTTCTGGTCCCCAAGCATGCGGCACGCCCCCGAAACCCCTCCGATGTCGAATTGACAAGCGGGGCAGAGCTTGCCGCATCCGCCCGAACGCATCGCTCGTCTCCCGTCACTACGGTGCACGGTCGCAGCCGAGCGCCGTTCGGGCATATGCCCCACCCCCGGCGTGCCCCTCCAGGCCGGGGGTGGGGCATTCATCCCGCCGGTCGTGACCAGCCGGTTGTCTGCGAGGAGGCAGTCATGGACGACACCGTGCGCGAACTGCTGGAGCTGCACCTGCACAGCCCACTCCCCGCGACACCCGACCGCGACCTGGCCCACCAGATCATGCGCGTCCATCGGGAATGCGCCACCGACCATTGCCGCCGCAAGGACCAGGCGCTGCGGTCCTTGATTGCCGAAGGCCGTATCGTTCCCGACTCCTCACGCACCCGCTGACCCCCAGCCCGCCCCGCAGGATCCCTTCTCCCGCAATCGGTTCGCGGTCGCAGACGGTCCGAGCCGCGGGGCGCCCGGCCCCACCCCCGGTTTTGCTACGAGCCGGGGGTGGGGCACCCCAACCCGCAGTGAAATCACGGTTACGAGTAGAAGCTCATGGACGGTTGAACGATGTTTTTCGAAGACGTGCCAAACGACGCCCCCCTGTTCGCCGACGGCGGTGAAGTCGCGGAAGGCCGACGTCCGGATGTCGACGACGGGATGCTTTCGCTGAGTCGGCCCGGACGGCTGGCCCCGTTTCTCCAGTGGTCGGCGGTAGCGTCGGCCGGTGGTCAGATGTTGGCGAAGGCGTTTCAGGCGAAGACGTTCGCTGCGGGCGGCGAGGTGGCAGAAGAACACGGCCCCGTCAGCAGCGACGGTGGTTTCCTCTCCACGTCCCGAGCGGGTTCGCTGTTCCCGTTTCTGCAGTGGCACAACTGGTACAACATCTACAAGAACACCAGGGACCAGGTGACTGCGGCCGGCGGCGAGGCAGCCGTAGCGGCCATCGTCGGCGCTGTCACCGGACCTGCGGGCGCGGCGGCGACAGCGGCCGCCACAACGCTGACCAACACGGCGGGCGCTGTCATCGAACAATTCTCGACACAAGCCGAGGCGTTGCGTCGATTCACCCCGCTGCCGATGGCGTCTCAGCCCCAACTGCGCACGCTCGAGGGGCGGCTGGGCAGCGGTCTCGACATCGACCGGTCCACGACCATCAATGTGATCAAGGCGGGCAGCTACGGTCCCGCGACGTCGAAGGACGCGCTGAACCTTCGCGCGCTGACGTATCTGTCGCACGTCCGCTGACCGCGGGATCGCCCAGCGCGAGGACACCTTCCCTTCCGGAGTGGGCCGCGCCCGTTCACTTCACGTGCGATGAGATCCGAGAGGGGGTGAGGAGAATGCTCGCCGTCGTCGCAGACGTCATCAAGTTGATCAGCGTGGTGATTCCGCTGTTGCTGCCACTGTTCGGGCGGTGATCCGCAGTGCCAGAACAGGGTTCGCGGGGCGGATGCGCCACTACCGCGTATCCCTGGAAATCCGAGCGTCCCCGAGCGCCGTCCATCCGAGACGCCGGCCGTACCTGAACGAATTCGTTTCCACGGTGCACCCGTGAACCCAACCCATGGAGAAAGTCATGCCCAACGCCGATGAATCCCTCGGCCTCGCTGGACAAATCCTTACCGATGTCAACGCCGTGGTCGCCCGCCTGGCCACACTGAAAGCCGATATCGATGTCCTGTCCAACCTGGCGCAGGGCGTCGCGATGACCGTCGACGCGGCGCTTCCCGCACCGGCGCCGCCGACCGGAAGCCTGGACGCCACTGTTTCGCTCGGCTCGGCACCGGAAGCGGTGTGATGACCTATCCAGTCGCGGGGGAGTTCCCCGATTTCGAACAGTTCATGATCGACCTGTTCACCCCGATCGCCACCACCGTCACCACACTGCCCGCCACCTCAGAGGCCTTGCAGTCGGCGCTGCCGCTCATCTGGGTCCGCAAGAACGGCGGGACGCTGGACATCAACGCGATCACCTACAAGGCGAAGGTGAACGTCGTCGCCTTCGGCACGACTCGTGGTCAGGCGCAGCAGCTCGCGGTGCAGATCCGTGCGGCGATGCTCGGCGCGCCCGCCAGCCGTGTCAACGGTGTGCTCGTCGACTACGCCGAGGAGGTCGTGGCCGACGAGCCGAAGTTCCATCCGCCGATCCTGCGGCGTAGCCGCGGTCTGACGGAGGTGCCGGATCTCGATCCGCTCAACCAGATGGTCGAGATCGCCTTCTCGATCGAAGCCCGCCGCCAGTAGACGGGCCACACCCCTTTCCGATGGGGCCCTTCAACGGCACCAGCCGGTGCCGATCTTCGTTAACCATGCCCGCGTCCGCGCGGGCGCTCGAATGGAGACACATGCCTGCCACCAACCTCACGGCGCTCAAGTCCGCTCAGCGTTCGCTGCTGCTCAAGCCGCTCGACGCCGCGGTGTTCATCGCGCCCTGGTACACCCCGGCTCCGTCGTCGTTCACCGACGCCAGCGGCGCCCTGCAGACGCTGCCCGCGGCTTTCCAGCCGGTCGGCCTGATCGACAAGAAGACCGGTGTGGCCTTCGCTCGCGGTATCACCGCCGCGCCGATCGAGGCGTACGGCGAGCTGCAGCCGGTGCGAAACGACATCACCAGCGACATCACCACCATCGAATTCCAGCCGCAGCAGACCACCAAGCTCACGCTGCAGCTGACCACCAGCGCCAACCTGGCGCAGGTCAAGGCCAACGCCGCCTCCGGTGAAGTGTTCTTCCCGCAGCCTGCCTCGGAGGAGATCACCTACTACTCGGCGATCGTCATCGGCAAGGACGGCAACGACGCCAGCCCGATCTACGTGTTCAAGGTGCTGCCGAAGGTCGCCATCAGCAAGTTCGGCGGCGAACAGTGGAACCCCACCGAGGTGCTCGCGCAGAAGCTGACCATGGTCGCGTTCAAGGACGACACCGCGGGTTACGCCATCGCGCACGGCTTCGGCGGCCTGGGCTGGAAGAACGTGCTGGCGCAGACCGGCATCGAAACGGCGGCCTGACGCTTCCGCGGCACACCGCCGCTACACCCTGCTCGCCGCGCGCCTCGATCACCGCGATCCGAGTCGCCGCGTTCGCAGGGTCCCTCGATCACCCAGGTCTCGGCCTGGGCGTGGGGCGGGCCGTGTGTCTCCGGTCATGGCGCGCCCCACACCTTCCTTGTCCATCCTTCCGGAGAAGAAAGCGGGTCCACTGTGTCCGCCATCCCCACCGAGTACCCCGTCCTCATGACCGACGGCGAGAACGACTACGTCGTTTCCAGCGCCACCGAATACGTCAACGCCGTCTACAAGCTCGGCCACACCCCGAAGGCGGCTGCCGTCGCCGACGAGGCGACCGACGCGGCCCAGCGTCGTCGCGTCTCGAAGTCCAAGTAACACATCGCAACCGGAGAAGCACCATGGCAACCACATCCGATGCGGCCACCGCGGCCGAAGCCGGTGGACGTTTCTACGAACTCCAGCGGGAACTCGCCCCGCGCCGTCGCGCGCCCTACCGTTTGACCGACGACATCGCCATCCCGCCGGTCACCAGGAGCCAGGTACTGGCCCTGCGCAGGACACGCGACGACGACGAGCAGATGGCCATCGTGCTGGGCGACCAGCACGAAGCCATCGAAGCCCTGTTCGCCGAGCGGCCGCTGGACGAGTGGTACGCCTTCCAACGCGATCTCTACGCACACCTCTTCGGCCAGGGCGCCGCGGAGCTGCCGGGGGGATCGCAGGGCTCGTAGAGTTCTGGGAACGTTTCGGTGCCGCGCTCGACTACGACTTGCTCGAGCGCGGCATCGACGTCCGAGAATGCTTCGGGCCCAATTCGATTCGCACACGCGACTGGCGCACCATCTGGGCGTTCAAAGACAGGCTGCCGCACGGTTCGCAGTATCGTTCGGCGCTGGCAATGGATCGCGAACTCGCCGAACAGGTGATGGCAGTAGAAGACGCCGCGGCCGCCCTCGATCTCTACGAGGAAGCCGAGCAGCCCGCCGGGCCGACGCCCGAGGGCTACACCATCGACAGCTATCTGCTGTTGTCGATCATCGATGCCCTGCAAGGTGTGCAGGCCGCAGTAATCGCCGCCGCGGGCGGTGACCCACCCCAGATTCGACCGATGCCACGACCGATAACCGCGGTGGAAATGGTTCGCGACGAACGACGCGATCGGTCGATGCAGAACCTTATCGACCAGTTCACGGCCCCTACCTGGGAGGAATGATGATCTTCACCGCCACGCTCCCGGCCCAGGCCGCCGGCGGCCCCGACATCACCGCACTGGCCGGCGTCTACTCGCCGGCCTTCTACGAAGGCGACACCGTCACCGACGTCAGAATAGTTGCGCCGCCGGGGTTTTCCACCCTCGACGGTGCGGCAACCAACAACGTCACGATCTCTGTTCGCCAGCTCCGAAATGGCACGCCGGTCCAGACCTTCGCCAGCCTCACCCTAGGCGCGGGGACCACTCTCGGAGCGGAAGTTTCCCTGCCCGTGGCGATCACGGCCCAACCGACATTCCTGGCGGGTGATGTCCTGGACGTTCGTATGCACCAAAACGGCACCGGCCAGGCAGTCGGAGCGGGCTTGCACGTCTCGGTCTTCGTGAGCTGAGTTCACCTGCCCGAGATCACGGATGGACAATCGGGTTCGGAAGTGGGTCCACATTTCCGCGAGCAGCGTTTGGAAAACACGGTGACGCAAGATCCAGTCCGAGCTCGCCGGTCGAGGAGACAAGTGCTGTCAGCGTGAAATGATCCGGCGTGGTCGCTTGGATCAGATCGGGCTCGACGGTCGGCTCATAGGTCACTTCCCATCCGAACGATCGCCAACCGGACCGAAACGCGTCGAAGTACCCTCGCGCGGGTTCTTTTGCTCCGGTGACCAAATAGTGCAACCAGAGCCCTAGGGGAGCATCGGGGACTTTGCGATCAATGGTGCACGTATCCACGTTTCGATCGAAGACCGCACGGCCGTCCCAGCGATCGCTCAGTACGAGCGACAACTCGGGCGGCAGGGCACCCAGTGTTCTGTGCAGATAGGCGACTCCGAGCTCTTGAGCGGACTTCTCCGACAAGTCTTCCCTGACGGGGTATTTGCTGACGTAGGTCAGTTCAGGCTTCGGATCCCATCGGGAGGGACTGGATTCGGCGGCTACCTCGTGTGGTGATGGTGCGCAGGACGTGCAAGCCAGTGCGATGGCCGCGGCCGAAACCGCCAGGGCAGGATATCGGTGATGCATTCTGTCTCTCGATGTCTTTCAGCTCGACTGGCGCGAAACTCATTCGATAGCCGCTCGCGGCATCCTAGCGCGATTGTCGTCCGAGAGTCTTGTCCGGGCGTGCATGTCGCAGTCCGAGTCCCGTATTGGTTGGTGCGTCCCACACGACTGGCCATCAGCCGACCTCTTGAAATGATTATGGAAAATGGGCGATAACAACGATATGGGTCCGGTGACTCCGCTTTTCGAGTTTATGGACCGTGCCAAGAACACCCTCGCCGCCTTCCTGCCGCGTTCCGATGGAGCTCCATCGTTCATTCAAAACGAAGATCGCCGTTCTGCCGAGTCGGCAGCCGCGTTTGCGCAGGTATTCGGGCACGTCCCGCAGAATTCGATCGATCGAATGACTGCCGAGGCACTGAATCCGAATACCTACGATCCGAAGTACAAGGGTGTGCAGGCGCAGATCCGGGTAGTGCGAATCGACAAAGTCCCTGGACAAGGGGTGGTCCGCTCCTCGTTCTTCATCGAACAGGACCGGGTCTTCAACCCGTCGCCGAACAACCTCGGTTACAACCGTGGTGACGGCCGAACCGCGAACGAGAACTTCGACCCCGAACTGTCTCGGGTGACGATGTATGTGGATTACGAGAACGGCCTGGTCATCCTGCGTCAGAATCCATCGATCAAGGTCGACGACGGGGAAGTCGAGGTCGGAACTCCGGAAGCCAAGGTATGGCAGGCGAAAGACGGTAGCGTCAGAGTGAACTATGCTGCGCACGATCCTTTTGCGGTATCGGTACACAAAAACGTCGGCTCGGTCAATGGAAACCTGGTGTTCACTCCCGGCCAGGGCGTTGCGGGAAAACCAGGGTCCACGGGTGTCACAGTCAACGGACGCGTGGGAGATTACCCGACGTTGGAGGTCTATCAGGACGCTCCAAACGGTAATCGCCATACGATTCTGATCGATCCTGCGGATTCGGGTTCCGAAGTGTTCGGACCGATGACTCTCGTCGGAAACCATGACATCGGGACCGGGCTGGACGCGATCAAACCGTTCCAGAAGTGGAAACCGTTCACCACGATCGGCGGCATGAGCGACGAGGTCGAGGATCTCCCTTCGGCCAAAGCGGCACCGGTCGGCAGCGCGCCGAAAGCACCGGTGTACGCGTCGGGTGGCGACGTCAGCGGCCCCGGTTCGTCGATCGGCGACAAGATCCCCGCATGGCTGTCCGACGGCGAGTTCGTGATGAACGCTCGCTCCACGTCGGTGAACCGCCCGTTCCTGCAGGCGCTCAACGCGGATCCCTACTTCCTGCAGAAGATGCTGGCATCGCGATCGGAACGCGGCCGGAACGAAAGCGGCGGAAGCGGTTTCGGGAACGCTGCTCCGGCTGGGCAGCCGGCCACGGTGAACATTTCGATGTCGAGCAACGAGGACATCGTCGGCAGATTGAAAGTGCTCGCGTTGCAGTGGGAATTGGCCCATTCGTGATAGCGGCGGAACTATTGGATTGAGGTGGATCTGTGGCGTCGAATGCCGCGATGATCACATTGACCGGAGTCGATGGGTCCGTATGGACGATCGCCGGTCACGGTCGTGGTCGTGAAGGTGTTGATTTGGCTACGTCGCCGAGCGGTTTGTACGACGCTCCGGTGACGACGATTTGGAACCAGTCGGCCTTCCAGGTCGGTTCCTCGTTCGGTGGATACCGGACCAACAAGCGTGACATCGTGTTCGCGGTCAATGTCTTCGAAGCCGGGGGTCGGTCCTGGGAGGCGGTGGACTCGGCGTGGCGCAAAGCGTGGGCCTATGACCGGGACGCGACATTGACCATCACCACCGACTACGGCACGCGGTCGCTGAAGTTGCGGATGTCGGAGCAGCCGGATTTCAAGCCGGACAAGGACCCGCATCTGAAGCGGCAGGGCAAAGTCGTGATGACCTGCATCGCGGGAAATCCGTGGTGGGTGGAGTCGGATGTGACGAGCACGTGGACGTCGACAATCGACACCACGGGTGCGAACATGAGCCAGCAGGGCACTGTCAGCATCGCCAACCCGACCGATCAGCCGATGTGGTTGAAGTGGGTGTGCTCGGCGCCCGGCAAGTGGACGCTGCCGGACTTCTCGTGGGGCGCCGTCGATCGTGACGAGGCGCGCACCATCACGCTGCCGATGACCGCCGCCGGGCAGGCGTTGACGGTGGACACCGACCCGATGGAAGAGATGATCGTCGCCGCGGATCGGTCGCAGATCTGGGCGTTGATGAACGGCGCCAGCTTCCTGTATCCGGTGCCGGCGTACACGCCCGCCACCGATGTTCCGGTGAAAGTGGCCGGTGCGCCGACGGGTGCGTCGGTGATGGTGGTGCAGCCGAGGAACTGGTCGCGGCCGTGGGGGCTGCAGTGAGCACCGCGCTGGATCTCGCCGCGATCTACGCGGAAGCGCAGCAGCGCAAGGATTTCCGCAAACAGCAGCGCTACGCCCGGCCGCTGGTGCGCCTGTGGGACGGTGACTGGAATCTGCGCGGCATCTGCGGCGCGGAGGTCAGTGCTGATTTCCGATGGGTGCTCAACCAGTCCGGCACCGGCATGCTGGTGCTGCCTTACGACTACTACCTGGCCAAGTGGGCCGTAGACATCAACGGCCGCACCAAGCAGAACGTGCACATCACCGTCGACAAGGACGGTGCGCGCTGGGACGGCCGGTTGGAGAAGGCGGTCATCAAGACCGACGAGCACGGCGTGACGACCGTCGAATTGCTGTTCATGCACTCCTACCAGGAACTCAAACACATCTACTGCTGGTCGAACCCGTTCCTGCCGGCGGCGGTGCAGTTCCCGCGGGAATTCTTGCTGGCGGGCCCGAGTGTCTGGGTCCTCAAGACCGCGCTGCACGTGAATCTGTTGCGGCTGGAGGCGTCGTTGGACTGGGCGCTGCCGGACGACCCGATGGACTCCGGCGAGTGGGGCAACCTCGACCAGTCGCAATGGCGGGTCGTGGTGAAACCCAGCGACTTCCTCTCCGATACGTCGATGTGGACCATTTTCGGCTCCCGGTTCCGCAACTTCCACGAGGCCGCGGCGGGAACGCTGGAAACGGCGCAGCTCGCCGTCGTCACCAGGCGGTGGCTGCGCGGCGATCCGGAACCGTGGCCGGGTGCGAACCTGCGCCACGGCTGCCTGGTGGTCGATATCGTCGACAAGTCCGGATTCTGGACCGGGACCAGCACCGGCGGCAACATGTGGGACGGCCTTAAACACACGATGCAGGTGCTCGACAACACACTGCTCGACTACAGCCCGGATGTGCTGCCGGATCAGAATGTGCCTGAGCTGTACAAGAATCCGGGCTGGATGGGCACGCTGCCGTCGAACCCTTGGGTGGTGTACCGGCAGAACGAACACACCGGTATCCAGACCTCACAATTCGTGGTCAACCCGTCCTCGGCCGTGCAGATTCTCACCGGCGGTCATTCGATGCCGGGTGTGAACGAGGCCATCTCCTCGGCGATCCAGTTCGTCGGCATGGTCACCGCTGGTGCGCTCGGCGAAGTGCCGTTCGTCGGTCCCATTCTGGCCGGTGTCGCCAACGGTACGACGGCGGTGGTCGACACCATCGCGATGGCGTTGTTGTCGGACACTCTGCTGGCGTGGATGTCTTTCCAGTCGCCGCAGCGCGCGCTGAATTCGGGTTGGTCGCACTACTACGAGCATTTCGAGAACAGCGCCGACCGCGCCTATACGCTCGGATCGCTGCTCACTCTGGGTGAGGGCCTGTGGAAAACCCGCCGCCACTTCACCCACAAGTTCACCGTGGCCAACGGTGAGCCGTACCTGATCGGTGATCAGGGCCAGGGGCATTTCTTCCTCGGAGATCGGGTCGGCTCCACTGTCAAGGGCATGCCGGAGGGCTCGATCTACGTCGACCAGGTGACCGAGCTCGAGCTCGCCTGGTCGCGCACCGCAAGCCCCGCCTGGCAGGTCACGGTCGGTTCCGACCGGGACCACGACATGCCGTTCGCCAAATCCATGCGGGTCGTCGCCGACATCGTCGACGACATTCACGCTCTCGCCGTCCAGATGTGATTCCGGCCGAGTTCGCCGTGCGGTGAGCTCGGGAGGTCGAACAGGGCGGTCTCGCCAATCTCATTTCTATCCGCCGGAGAGAACTATGCCTATTCCCATGCGCGAGGACTGCGACCCCGATGATCCCCACGAGGCGTTCGTGTGGGCACTGGTCGGTTTGCCCGGCCCGCGCAACTCGCCTTTGCTGGTGCATCCCGATGTGCTGCGGCAGTGGTCGAAACACCTGTGGGACCTCGGGTTCCGTCACTACCCCGACGAGCAGATCAAGGAATACATTCCGCCCGCACGCGGTGTCACCCACTGGCTCAACGGTGCGGGCCAGTGGGCCGAGAAGGGTGCCGTGCGGCCCGCGGCGACTTCGGCGCCCGACGTCTCCGTGTTGACCCCGGACGAGCGGGCGCATCTGGTGGAACAGTTGCGCGAGTCGGGTGAGCTCGCGCACCTGGTCGATCCGCGCGAACTGGACTTCAATCACGCCAGGGTCGGCAGCGCGGACTCCGCCGCGTCCGGTGGTGACCGATGACGAGTCCCGACAAGAAGATTCCGGCGGGCGCCTACACCGGCGGCTCGATCCGTAATCTGCAGAAGGTCACTTGGGCATCGGCGCAGGCATCGATCATGTCGAAGGTCGTGCAGTCCTTCGCCGGCGTGGACGCCATCGGCGCGAACCTGAACTCGGTGACCAATCGCGCGCTCAACGCGGCCAATTCGGCGCAGACCGATGCCTCGGACGCGCAGTCGACCGCGAACGCGGCGCAGAATACGTCCGCATCCAACGCGGCGGCGATCGCCGATCTACAGGCCGACAAGACGCAGAGCGAAGTGGGCGGGTCGAAGGTCACCGACAGCTTCGAAACCTGGGATACCGCCAAGTGGTCGGTCGCCAAGTGGATCGATGGCCAACACACTGTTCCCGATATGGTCGTCGTCGGTCATCAGGCGGGCATCTCGAAGACCGGAAACACCGGCACCGGTGGCAATTTCGCGCTCTACAAGACGCCACTCATGACGGACTCCCAGTCGGTGTCACTGGTGTTGGGACGCGTCAACCAGGCCGGCTACTTCACCGGCAGCGGCGTTCTCATCCGCGCGGCGGCCGATCTGTCGAGTTTCGTCATCGTCCAGATCGGGACGTCCAAATTGTCCCTCCAACGCGGAACGATGGTCGATGGCGAGTTGACCGTGACGATCTGGGCGGAGAAGACGAATCTGTCGCTGAACACGGGAGACACGGTCACGGTCACTGCGACCGGCGCGTCGTACGAGGTCCTCGTCAATGGCGTCAGCAGACTCGGTTACCAAGACACCGCAGCCACCTCTCCCGTCGGTGCGGCCAACCGATGGGTCGGGTTGTTCAGCGCGTGTTACGCGAGTACGACCTGGTCCGGCACGACCCTATATTTCGGCTTCGATATCGAAGCCTTCTCCGCGGCGGACACGTCGTCACCGCCCATAGTCGGGACAGGCTGGTCGCTGTATCGCCAGAGCACAGCGGCAGTCGCGCAAAGCGCGGGCAACGCGCGATACGCCACCATCTTCGATACGGTGCGTCAGGCGAACAAGGTCAGCGTCCTCAACCTTCCATCCGGCCAGGTTCAGATCACCAAACCCGGCTGGTACGTGATGAGTGTCGGCGCCCAGTGGGAACAGCCTTGCGGAACCGGATACAACTACAACGTCTCGTTGTGGTCCGCGCCGAGTCCCGATGGCCAATGGAAGCTGGTTCGCAACAGCGGTGAAACCGAAGGCTCGAAGGTCTATCGCGTTTCCGGAACTTTCGTCGTTTTCGCGGGCGCGGGAAGTGTCTGGGCGCCTGGTTACTACATCGCCGGCGCCAACCAAATGTACGGCGACCCGTCCGGCAGCCACGTGTATTTCGACGGGACGCTTTGCTCGTTCTCCTGACTCGATCGAGTCCAGCGGTGCCGTCCGCCACCGTCGCGCGAACGAGTTTCGGCGGCACCGCATCGAAGCGGCCGAGTACGGCCGATTCCGCACCGAACCCGTCCGCGATCCACGGGCGTGGTCGAACAAAGCAGAGGAACCTATGAGCACACCGAATGGTCCCGGATACCTGGGCTACCAGCCAACGCTCGAACCGCTGAAGCTGACCACCGGCGCCAGCTTCGTGCAGACCATCCAGCCGTCCGACGGAGCGGTATTTCCCGACGGCACAACGGTGTCCATCGTGTTGACCGCACCCGGAGGCGCCGCCCTCGGCGCCTGGCCCGCCACCGTCGACTCGAACGGCGCCGTGTGGACCGTACCGGCCGCGATCTGTGACGACATTCCGACGAATTCGCGGTACACGATGCTGGTCACCTATCCCACTTCCCCCGCGACCACGTACGCCTGGTACGCGGGCACCGTCGTCCGGACCTAGCCCCGGTCCGACATCGCCGACGAATTCATCAGTAATACAACAAATCTCGAGGAGTCCACTCATGGCTATCGCCGTCACTTCGACCAAGAACGCGCTGTGCGCCGCCTACGCCAATATCGCCACCACCGTCTACGTCTCGGTCCACACCGCCGACCCGGGCACCAACGGCGCGAACGAGGCGTCCGGCGGTTCCCCCGCCTACAAGCGGGTGGCCACCACCTGGTCCGCCCCGGCCAACGGCCAGATCACCGGCAGCCAAGTCACCATCGACCTGCCCGCGGGAACCTACACCCACGCTGGCCTGTGGAGCGCCCTCAACGGCGGCACCTTCATCGACAAGGTCGGCATCGCCTCCACCACTCTCGGCGCGCAGGGCACTCTGCTCATCACTCCGACCTTCACCATGAGCTGACCATGCCTAATCGGAGAGTGCCATGACACCCCCAGGTCAGGTGATCACGGCGGCCATGCCTGTGCCACCGGCAGTGGCCCTGCCGGTTCCGGCGCCCGCTGCGGGCACGGGGACGCTACCGGCTAGGCCGGTCACCGTCGTCAACGGGACTCGCGTCCCAGTTGTTTCCCCGTTCGTGTACGCCGCCTTCTCGGGCCTTGCCGCACCGGCCGCGCTGTGCTCTCCTTCGGCGTCAGCGGTGGCCGCCGCGGGTGGTGCCGGCCTGCTGACGGCACCGACGTTGTCATCGCAATTCGTTGTCCCTGATTTCGGTGACACCGCGTCTGCGACGGCGCGTGTGCTGGTCGGTTCCGGTGGCGCCGTTGTGCTGTCCGCGTCGTTCGATGCGGACAGCCGGGAGGTGGCAGGCGATGCCGCCTTCGGCATCGCCGGTGTGCTCTCGACGGAAACGACGCCCTATTGCGCTGCGCTGCCGTCGTTCTACGCCCGAGGCGCCGCCACAGCGGACGCCTCGAATCCGCCCGGTTGAACAGCGCCCCTCGAGCCCAGGCGAATTGGGCTCGGGCTTCCAGAAGCGAAAGCTGCCGCGCCCGACCGAGGTCGGGCGCGGCACTTCGTGTCTCGGGGCCAGATCATCTTCGTGCTACAAAAAGGAAGTTGCGGTGGCAGATACTGCATTCAAATCGGCGAGACTGCCTGTGTCGCCATCGGCTACTCCAGCTATCCCGGCGCCGCCCGCCAACAGCGTGGTGTTGCCCGCCTCGCCGGTGTCTTTCGTCGCGGGCAAATACATTCCCGTCGTCGTGCCGTTCATCCGCGCGGACATGGCCAGTGACGGTGCACTGTTCACGGTCGCGACCGCGAAGGTAGTGACAGACGGAACCAACAGCGGCGCAGGGCGATTGAGCATGGCACTCGCTGTTCACGTGCTCGGGCTGGCCGACTTCGGAAGTAGCGGTTCGGCGAATGCGCGAGTCGCGGGCGGTGCTGCGACGGTGGTGGTGGTTTCCGCCGGCTTCGGTGGCGACGGTCACACGATGACGACGAACGCGGTCGCGCGTGGCGGCGGCGAACTGTCCGCCGTGGTCGTGCCCACTGCCGGCGCGGTGTCGACATTCCACGGCACGGCCACCGTGATCGGTGTGCTTCCTCCCCCGGTCGAAACGGCGTCCGCGCCGTTGTCGGGTGGCGGCAGCCTGACCGCCGCCGTGGTGCCCGGGTTCAGTGCGTCGGGAATGAACAAGAGCGGAACGCAGCCCGGACCCAATGCCCAGAACGCTTGGATTCAGGTGATCAGCTGGACCGCGGATACCGCGAACTATCCCGGCTCGACCGTGGATACGAATGCCCTCCTGGCCAAGGGCGCCAAGGCGTCGGCCGCCATCGCAGGCAGTGTCGGCTGGACCCAGGGAACCTACCCGAACTCGATCTCAGCGCGCCTCAAGCAGAACGGGGTGGTCGTCGCCACCGGCACGCCCGCCAATCCGGCCCTCGCCAATGCCACGGTCGCAGTCGCGGCAGGTGATCGGTTCACTCTCGAGGTCAGCGATGGCAGCGGGTGGGCCGCGTACTCGGCAGCCACGATCAATGCGGGAAATACGTACCTGCGGATCACCTGAACTACCGGCGCCGCATCGACCTACTGACCTACTTCGGCGTGCCACCGATCGCGGCCACGGTGCCCGAATCACGTACCTGTGTGGCGGCTCGACGGGTTTCGGCAGTCTGAATGCCCCGCCATCGTTCCACGCTGAGTTGAACCGCCACTGCCCGCCAGCAGTTGGAAACCGGGCGAGTCCGGAGTCGGCGGACGGCCACGAATGCGCCACTTCTCGGCTGGTCTCAGGGCCGGTCAATCGATCTTCCCGCGTAGTCATCAGGCCGAATCGCGCTGTGCGCCAGCCGCTCTGCAACCGGCTGGCCTCGCCGCATTTCGAGCCGGATTCGGCGCGCCTGAAACCTTTGAGGAGGCGATGAGCCGTGACGGATATTTACGGCCTTCCCGACACCACCGGCCGTAAGGAGGGCGATACGTGGACCACCACGTTGCCCGACGGGCGAACCGTAGTGAACACGATCCCCGTCGGAAACGGCAATCAGACTGTCGACCAGATCATTACCAATCCTGACGGCAGCACTACGAACTCGCGCGTCGCCGGCAACGGGCAGGGAGGGTGGCAACGGTGGAACGACGACTCCACCGGAACCTCCTCGTACGCAGGCAAAGACACACAAGACAGCGACGTCTACGGCCAGCATTTCAATCCAGGGGCATCGACCTCGGGCCGCCCGAATCACGAATTCGGGATGTCGTCCGACTACAAAACTACCGCCACCGCGTCGTACGACCAGGACGGCAATCGGATCGGCACCGATATCGGTGTCGCGAACAAGAGCGGTCTCTACGACAACGTTCACGTCGACAACTTCGGCAACAAGACGTTCACGACCACGAGCCGAGACGAAAAAGGCGCTGTGGTCAGCACTTTCACCGGGCAGATCGACAGCGATGGGTACGGCTGGAAAATCCTGGGCGACAAGCGATGGGAAGTCGCACCGGACAGCCAGGGCCAGCCGGTCTTCATGCGCACCGAAGAGACTCCCGAGGGTGTGCACCACTACCGCCTGGACGAGACGGGCAAGCTGACCGATGAATTTCGCGGTAACCAGCCAGGCCTGTGGTACCGGGACACCATCAATCCTGAAGACGGATCGATAACTCGGCTCGATGTAAATCTCGGAGTCACCGTTTACAAC
This sequence comes from Nocardia amikacinitolerans, assembly GCF_900215415.1. Classification (NCBI taxonomy): domain Bacteria; kingdom Bacillati; phylum Actinomycetota; class Actinomycetes; order Mycobacteriales; family Nocardiaceae; genus Nocardia; species Nocardia amikacinitolerans. The sequence continues at coordinate 670,538 of NZ_OBEG01000004.1, forward strand.
AGTGACGGTACCGTCCGGAGCAGCCAGAAGCCGGACGACAAACGGACCGGACTCGAAAAGGTAGTCGATACCACCGGAGAATTCCTTTACGGGTCGGGACGCTTTCTGTTCGGGATGACGGACGTGGGCGCTGTCTACAACGCAGTGAGCCCATTATGGGGCCAGCATGACGCCGCGGTAACCGCGGACGACGTTCTCGTGGAGACCGCTGAATCGTTCAAACCGTTGTTCACCGGCGATGGCCATGAGAGATGGCAAACCCTCCAGGCCATGATTGCCGGAACCAACAGCGACGAATTCGGCGACGACAGCATTGTTTCCACCACCAAAGCCGTACTAACAGCTGCAACCTTCTTCCTACCCGGTCCGAAGGGTCTGGGCGCCCTTGGGCGCCGAGGCCGAGCAGGCGAAGAGCTTCTCATTCGAGAAATGGCTGAGGCCGGTGCCACCGAAGCTGAGATTCTGGCATCGCTGAGAGAAGTACGCGCCGCGCAAGAGGCATTGGATTCCGTAACCGGCAAGAACGATCGCGGGGATGGTAGCGGCGAGCGGCTGACACCCGCAGAGATCCTGGCCGAGATCGAGAATTCACGACGCCCTACTGGAGTTCCAGATGGAGCTTTTCGCCATGGTGACGGGGCGGGCAGGGATGCCAACTCACCTGATGGTAGCCACAGCTCTCCGGGAATATCGACGCGGAATCCGCGTATATCCGATCCGGCAGACTCGCGTATGCCGAACGGACTCAACGACGCTGAAAAGAATCGTTGGCTGTACGACAGGACCGCGCCGGCGGACACATCGAACATGGCTAAGATTGGCGACCCAGGAGTCTCTCGATGGCCTTTGAAGGAACGGCTTCTCGGCGGGCTTCGGTCAGGCGCTCGCGGCTTCATCGGAGAAGCATTTTCCCGGGCCAAACTTCGCCTCGAAGGCTACGAGATTCTTGCCGAGAACCAGCCGATCCGCGTCCCCGATGGTAAAGGCGGACATGTAACCGTAAAGCCGGACTTCATCGCAATCGATCCGAAGACGAACAGGCTCGTATTCGTCGAAGCAAAGTTCGGCAACGACCCTACGTTTCGTCCGAATCAGCTCGAGGGATATCCAGGGATCAACGCCGGCGACACAAGCATTCTGGATTTGGAGCTGCCGAAAGAACTGCGTGACAAAATCGTCTCACGGATGGAGAGTGAAAATCATCCACTCGAGAGCGACATTATTTCGGGGATTGACACGCATGCCTGGAACGTTGATCACATGCCGACGCCCGAAATTATCCGGGAGGCGCAGCGAGATTTCGAGACCGACTATTTCGAGCTGAATACGTCGAAGAAGTCCCTGGGGACATCGGCGAATCAAACCAAATCCTTCCTCAATGATTTGGTGAATGAACTCGACAAGGAAGGCGCGGATCAGAACCTTCCGCCGTCGCTTCCGGACAAGTGGTCGAAGCCGACGGGTGACCTTTCAGCGCTGGGAATCGGTGCGCTTGCTGCCTTCGGCATGGGGCTTCTGTTGCCAGATGAGGAGTCGGAGGACGCTGAGTTCGATGAGTCTGATGTGCTGTGGCAAGCCGGATTGGTCCAGTCGATGATGTCGGACCTTGCTGCTGTAACTGGAACTGCAGTGGTCATGCCAAACCCGGTGATGACTGTTGCGGGCCCGAGTGTCAACCCGATCGACCAAAGTCTGGTAGTCAATATCAGACTACCGGCGCCCGAAAACCGTATCGATGAAGAAACGCAGATCGCTGCGTTTGTGGCCAACTCTGTGCACATTCGCTGACTAGATGCATGTTCGGGTAGGTCTATCGACGAAGAAGCTGGTGCGATGTAGGATCGAAGTTCGAGTGTATCGCGTGCCGACAATGGAAATCCCGGTTCGGACGATATGGGTTGGTGAACGAGAGGGAATTGGTGTTTACGGAGGCAGAGCGTCTGAAGCATGCCATGATCTCTGATCTCGAGGGGCGAATGGGTTTACTTGGCTTTCGGGAACCACAGCCGGCTTCGGGTGTGGACGGGATTCGGTTCGCGAAGAACGAGAAGGCCATTCCGTCGGCGTCTATGGTTGTTGAGGTCAGGTTCACGCGCCATCCTCGAGGTGGTCTCCAGGTGAACTCCTGGGCAAAGATCGAGTCCCGTAGTGTTCTGGAGATTCATAGTGCCCTACCCCCGGCCGCATTGCTAAAAGATGGCGAATTGCTTCGCGACTTTGTCGATCGAATAGACTTCGACATTCTAGTGAATCCGATCGATCCGATGTCATTGCGTCCTGTGTTGGATCTGGGGGGCATGGAGATCAGGGGCGAATGGATCGCGAAGACTGTCGCAGGTCCGGTTGACGATTGGTTCATGAAGCGCGACTCGCTGGAAAAGCTGATAGAACTTGCCAAGCTGGTACCGATAAAAGGCGGCTCGCGAAAGGTCTCACCGGGCCGTCTGCGTGGAGTAGTTCTGCTCTGTCTGGTCAACGAAATGTGGGATATTGCCGCATCTCTGATGGATTGGTATGTCATGCTCGACAGTTACAACGTACTGGACTCGCCGGAGCGGATCGCAGAATTCGATAAAGCCTTGAAGTCGCGATTCGGTCAGTATGAAGCCCTCAGGAGTTCATGAGCTGAGGGATTTCGGTGGCGACGATATTGCGGTTTTGAATGCTTCCAACTGCAGTGCAATTCGGAGATTGGTGGACGATGAATACAGGGATCGCGCGGGAGTCCATGGTTTCGATTGCGGAGCTACTGGCGCCGGATCGACCGGACGTGGTGAGGGAAGTTCGGACTGATCCGGATGGAAATACTTGGCGGGCCTTGATTCGTGCGCTCTCGGAGCGCGGGCTCGTCGCGGTGTTCGATTGGGAAGATGATCCGGGCGAGATACGGTCCTTGCTGGAGGCGCTGCCTTCATTCCCTGACGATCTGTCGTGGAGTTGGTACGGAGCGTACGAGTCCGAGGTGGACGACTTGGATCAGGCCGAAGCTGTCGAACGTCTGCTGGAAGTCGTTGGCGAGGGATGTGCCCGAATCGGAAGGGTTCTCCTCTCCCTCGAGACAGGAAGCGACAGCTACGCGGTGATCTTCATGTCGGCTGACGACTACGCGAGAGTGCCAGCACTTGGTCTTGTCGGCTTGGAATCAGTCCGTTTGGGCCAATGGTCCGGCATCGAGATGCCGTCAGAGTCTTGAACCTGGAAGGCTTCCTGGTTGGAGATCGAAGAGCGTCGTGGTTGCGTGCCCCGTGATCGCCACGCCAATCAGGCTGTCGGGCTACAAAAGGTAAGTGCGCCGAGAGGGGACAGTCGTGGCCGTTAGCGCACCTCGGTTGATGAAAAGGTCGGCGAGCAACTGACCGACGTGTTGGCAGCCGAGGGCTTCGATCGCTCCGAACCGCTGGACGACCTGGGCGCCGCTGGGCCCGCAGCCAAGAAGCCATCCTGGATCAGGGTTTGGTTCGTCGGGCCCGACAGTGGAGTGCCCCAGGTGACCTCGGCGGTAGAGGCCACCATCTAGGGAAACGGCACGGTGGCGTTGGGATCGCGGCGAGCGCGCGGATCGTGTTGTCTGCCGTCGAGGATGTACTGCGCGATATGCCGGCGGAAGCGTTGGCGAAGGGTGGTTGGGGCCAGGCATCACCTACGAGCAGACCAGCCCATGAGGAACAAGAACCCCGGCCGTTCCGGCCGGTACTCCATCCCTTCCAACTGATTAGGAAGCCCGTGAGCGTCAGCGAACACGACCGGATCGATCAAATTTTCGTGAGCCCCGAGGGCCGGCTTGTATTGGCCATGTCGGAAGAGCGACCTTATCGGCCCGAGAATTCGCACGTTCTGGATGAAGACTTTCGCAACAAGATCAACTCGTACATTCATGCGGCTCGGGTGGGTCATGCGCACCGTCTCGCCCACGAAAACGGTGTCGCGGAGGTCAATGGCATCGACATCGTTCTGTACAGTCGCACGCATCCGTCTCCGGCTGTTCTTCGCTTGATCGGGCGGGTAAACGAAGAACTTTCCGCAGAGGGTATCGGAGCGAGATGGGAATCCATTGCTTCCGAAGACCTCGGTATCGAGGTAATCGAGAGGGCTCTGGTCAACGAGTCGGTCCGACTGGTGGGTTCCGACTGGAAGTTCGCGCTGATGTGGGTGACTCTGATCGGGCGTGATGGAGCAGCTGGTATCCAAGTCGAGCATCGAGATGGTTCGATCGTCAATGTTCGAGCATCCGAAGGGTTGTTGGCGCTGCTCTCAGAACACAAGCGTGCCTTCTCCGATTCCCGGCTCGGCACCTGGCTCAGCGGACAAATCCTGACCAAAGGTGACCACACCTACAAGTCGCAATTCTCCAATTCGGACGTTCCGGAGTGGATGCCACAGCCAACCGCCGACAATCTGCGCGCGGAGCTGGACATGTATCCACGGGAAGCCGGTGAAGTGCCCGTTTGGGTCACGGAGCGCATCCGTAGTGCACAGGGTTGATCGACCCGCTGGATCTCGATCGCCGACGGGGAAGTAGGCACCGACGGCATGTTGCGGCGGTGGTGTCCCACGGGTATTACGGCCAGTCGAGCGAGCCGGGCGATCTTGGCATCGCGAGGTAGCTTGCGGTCCTCGTGGCACCCGGCTGCGTTGCCCGCGAGGGCAATCGAGACATCGGATACGTAGTCGACCCCATCGTTACGGGCATTGTCGTCCCACGCCTTCGCGAGGAGAGCCGCGAACTCTAGTGAGGGTTCGCCGTCCCAGCGAACGGGATTCGTAGCCTCGGGCTCTGCGGGATCGCCGATCCGCTTCACGCTCGCCCTCCATTTCGCCATGCCGCGTCGACGCGGGTGACCGTGTCACCGTGCAGGGCTGGCCCAGCCACGCGGCAATGGTACGTGGCGGCACCGGCACCCGGGTTCGCGTGGAACGCCCTCCGACGTAGCTGAGAAATACGCCAATCCGCTCTGTACGTCGCCAAGCGAACGGATTGGTGGCGAACGCCGCGGAAGGGCGGCTGCGGTCGTGGCAAACCAGCCGATCACTCGACGACCCGGGTGAGCACCACCCCGGGCGTCATTCACGACTTCTCCGGCATGGCCCCGACGCGCCGCCATTGCGGTGGTACGGGGGGAGCCGACGAAGCGCCCTGCGCAACAGCGCGGTGCGAGTTCGACAGGGGAGCGTTCCTCACCTGTCCTGATCATGAGAGTTGTTCATGACAAAGATCGTTTGCATCCTGATTCAGCCCAACACGGAGTGGACGAGTATCGAGGTGCCCGCGGGCAGCTCGCTCGTGTGGGCCGAGCCGGGCGGCATCGTCGTCGGTGGCGGTACTCCGAGCGGCATCGCCACTTTCTGGCGCACGGAGGACTACTCGTTCGGTGCCGAGCGGTGTCTGATCCGCAACGGACCCCGCACCGACCCGGGTTCTCCCGGCGAGGAACAGCCCGACTTCCCATACGTGGAAGGCGGCCTCCAGGGCGCTGTTCCCTTCATCAACGGCGACTACCTCCTGTGGTGGAAGAAGAGCGCGTACGACGCCTACCCGCCGAACTCGGCTTCGGGCGAATAGCAGGTGATGCCGCCCCGGCGAAGCCCGTTCGCCGGGGCGGCATTTCGGTATTCGGAAAGGTAGGACAGTCATGTCTTGGACTGGCGATCCGGTCTGGCTGGCGGACGTCCTCCGCGAGGAGGGCCTTCGCGTGGTCGAGTTTCCCGGCTGGCGCGAGCGCGGGCACGGTGACTTCGGCGAGATCTGGGGCGTCATCGCCCATCACACGGGCGGTTCGCACACGCCGTCGGCCGAAATCGCGTATGGGTTCGCGCATTTGGCGGGGCCGTTGTCGCAGTTGCACCTCGACAGAGACGGCACCGTCACCGTTGTCGCCGCGGGCGTGTCCTGGCACGCGGGCCGCGGTCGGTGGCCGGGGCTGCCCGAGGACGACGCGAATTTCCACACCATCGGTATCGAAGCCGTGAACAACGGCACCGAAGGGTGGTCGCGTGAGCAATACGACGCGTACGTGAGCTGCTGCGCGGCGATTCTGCGCAGGCTGGGCCACGGGGCCGATCGGGTGATCGGCCACAAGGAATGGGCCGGATCCAAACAGGGCAAGTGGGATCCCGGCGGCATGGATATGGACCGATTCCGCGCCGATGTCGCGGAACGATTGAAAGGCGGTGTGCTGATGGCACTTTCCGATATGGAGCAGCGGGAACTTCTCGACAAGCTGCGCAGAGTGCATTTCGAGCTCACCTACGGATTCCAGTCTCGGGTGGCCGATTCCGAGTACCGGGACACGGTGGCTGGCTATGTGCTCAACTCCGACGCCGCCGACTACCGCAACGAGCAGCGGCTGAAGGCGGTCGAGCTCAAGATCGATCGGCTGCTCGACGCCATGGAAGGAAAGATCTGATGCTCGTCACCAAACTTCCCGAGCCCGCACTGGCGCGCTCGGTGCTCGTCGCGATCACCGGCGTGATCGCGTTCGTCGTCGGCCATCAGATCGATGTCTCGTGGATCGAATCGGTTCTGACGATCTACGGTCTGCTCACTCCGGTGATCGCGGGCGCGGTCATTCGGCCCGCGGTCACGCCGGCCGTTCGACAGGACGGCGGACGATGAATGGCGCAGAGTTGGTTGAGTCCCGAACTGGTGCAGGCATTCGGCGTTGCTGTTGCCACGGTGATCGGCGCTGTCACCGCGTGGCAGGCGCGTGAGGTCGCGAAACTGCGCGCTCGTGTCGAAACTTTGGAGAGCCAGGCGGCCGACGACAAGAAGCGCTTCCGCGACGCGATCCGTTTGATCCGGGCCCTCCAGCAGCACATCGATGAGCTGCGCGGCTTTCTGCGCTTGCATGTTCCCGGACAGGAACCGCCGGTCGCCCGATACGAAGTTCCACCCTCTTTGCAAGAGGAGATCTGAGCGGGGGCGTGCAGCCTTCGCTTCGGCCGCGCGCGGGCAGACGGTGGGGCTTTGCTCCGGCCATGCGCGGGCTGAGATTGCCCTTTCCGGCCGTGCGCGGGCTAAGGACCCTGCTCAGTGGTTCCGTCCACTATCTCCACCGGCGTATGAGCATGAATCTTCGCAGCGGTCGGCGTGGACGGAGGTGCGCCCGATTCGGTCACTCCGCTGGGCAGGGTCGGCGAGCCATCACGGCACAGGGCGTGCGTAACTCCCCACACCACAACGCGGTAGGTGAGGACGGCCGGCACGACGACAAGCAGCACTATCCGCAGTGTCACCAGCATGGCGCTGACGGTGAGGAAGCCGAGGCCGAGGCCGTCGGGCGAACCGAATCCGTGTCGCGCGGACAACGCCGTCAGGACCGGGTGCAGGGCGAGGGAAAGCACCACCAGGATCACCGGGATACGGACCCGCCGCCACCCGGTGCGCAGGCGGGAGGTGTTGAGCAGGCTCATGGCGCGAGTTCCGGTCCGGAGGTGAGGAAGGCAAGTAGTAGGGCGTTGCCGATCACCCCGCCGGTCGCGAAACGCATGCGTGGCCCGCTGCGCAGTGGCATGCCGAAGAGGTCGGTGGTGCGGAACAGGCGGGTGAACATGTCGCGGTGGCCGAAGGCGCGGGCCGGGGCGAGCGCGAAACCGGTTGCGGAGATGGAGATTCCGAGCATCAGGGGACCGCTGTCCATATCTCCGGCTCCGTGATGGCCTGCGCCGTATTCGTGGATCGCGCTGAAGCCGAGGATATTTCGCTCCTGGCGGAACAAGACGGTCGCCAGCTCCTCGGCGAGTGCCCGGTCCGCGAAGCCGGCGAAGTAGGCCGCCAGTCCGGTTCCGGAGGCGCGTGGGGCGTCTTGCGGCTTCCCGTCGACACCCATGCGTTGCAGCAGCAGTCCGGTGCCCCGATCGATCTGTACCGCGCGCACCTGCTGCGCCCAGTGTGCGAGGACCGCCTTGTGGTCGATGCCGGTCGCGCGGCCGTGTACCGCGATCGCGGCGGCGACGGCCGCCACGTCGGTGGGGTAGGCCCGGCCGGGGAAGGTGTCCAGCAGCGCAGTTGGCGAGGCGAGTAGTCGCCGCGCCAAGGAGGCGATCAGCGCGTCGTGTCGGTCCGCGAGGTCGGGAGGGAACGCCGGATCGACGAGGCGGGCCATCCCGAGCGCGAGGGCGGGGTAGGAGAGGTAGGCGTGGCCGTTCGGACTGTCGAGTTCCGCCATCCCGTCCTCGCCGTGCCAGGCCGAGGTGAACTCGGTGCGCATCTCGGGCAACAGACTCTTGACTGCCGCGCGAGTCACGATGGGGGCGTAGCGTTCCCGCAATTCGGGGTGCTCCAGGCAGACTTGCGCAAGTCCGAGCGCCGTCATTTGATGCGCGAGCAGGCCCCACATTTCGGCGAGTCCTTTCTCCGACCCGCTGGCGCGCCGATGATCGTCATCGGATTCGAATGCCACCAATTCTTCGGCGAGTCCACGCACCAGTGCCGGATCCCCGCGGTACCACCCGTCGGCGTCACGACCGCACCACCACCTCGGCAGCGAGCCGGCGACCGCCACCGCCACCACGATGCCGAGCACTATCGCGAGCGGACGGCGAAACTTCGGTAACCGACGCACCGGGCCGGTCGGACTCCCCATGGCCCGAAGGTACCGGAGCCGCGCACGAATACCCCGGCAGCGGCGAGCAATTCGTACCCATCGCGCGGTCGGCGGGATGAGGCTTTCCGGGAATGCGGCCTCGGCGGTCGAATCACTCCTCGAGTAGGCGGATTGGGGCGTGCGTGGCGGGGGTACGAAGAAGTGGTGCGGGCGAATCGACGAAAGCCTGCAATTCGAGGATTTCAGGGGGAATTCCTCGATCGAGCCGATGGGTCGGTTCGGCGTTGACTGTCGTAGCGCTGTGATGGACACTCTTGTGTCGGCCACGTGCGGTTGGCCGTGAAGAGATCGTTCCAAGGGGAAGTTGCTCGATGACCAAGATTCGCGCGTTCGGAATTGCCCTCGCTGCTGCGGCGGGGATCGTTGCCGGTTCCGGTGTGGCAAGCGCCGAAGCTGTCCAGCCGGTGCAGCCCGCTGCTCCCGCGGCGCAGCAGGTCGCGGACATGTACCCGATCGACAAGATGATCATGGACCTGGTGAAGGCGCTGTCCTCCGGTTCGTCGGGTGCGGGCACCCAGTAGGCGTCCGAGTGACGAAGTGCCCCGTCTCCCTTCGGGAGGCGGGGCTTTTTGTGTTTTGTGTCAGGGGCGGCGTTGCGTAGCGGTGTTGCCAGATACTTCCAACTGCAAGTTTCGATGCGAAGCTTGCAGATTGCGAGAGGCGGGCTTTGTGATTTCGCGGGCATTCCTCGGCATTTGCCCAGGTGGCACGTTACGGGTCAATTCTGTGAGATAGATCTCACCGCGCGATTCGAGTGGAGGTGAGCCCGTAAAACTCCGGTCTTGCGATCGGGGAATTTAGGGCCTCCTTACCGCCTCGGGTTAACGAGTGCCTACCGCGAAGATGCTGAAAAATCCGGGCCTATCGGCTGGTAGGGCGACTTCTGAAAGTGCCTTTCCACATCGTGTAGTTGCTGTTCGGGCAGTGGCTTCAGTCGCGAGGCAGCAAATTGTGAAGGTTTCATCTCGGGCGTCTCGCAAAATTCGAGTTACTTACGTCCCATTCGAATTGGGCCTCTTCGTCGTTAACGCTCGGAGCCCTGTGATAGAACAATTTCGTCGGCCACCAGCAGGTCGCCGACGGAGGGAAAATCTTCCAAGGGGACTGTTTCAAGATGAAAATCATTCGTTCGTTCGGGTTCGCTTTCGCCGCCGCTGCCGGCATCGTGCTGGCCGGTTCCGGCCTCGCCACCGCGGACGACACGGGCTCGGCCGAATCGCTGACCACGCTTGCCGAACTGCTGGCGACGGGTTCGGCTGGCGAGGCCAAGCCGGCGGCGAACGAGACCGGAACTGGTTCGGCTGAGTCGTTGGCGCCGCTGCTCGAGCTGCTGGCGACGGGTTCGGCTGGCGAGGCCAAGCCGGCGGCGAACGAGACCGGAACTGGTTCGGCTGAGTCGTTGGCACCGCTGCTCGAGCTCCTCGCCACCGGTTCCTCGAGCGGCGACGCGACGAAGTAGTCCGGCGCGAGCCGCTCGGTAGTCCTGTCGCCGACGCTGCGCAGTGCACCGGCGTCAACGCGACGCGATAGTCCCGGCACCGCACGGCGCAGGGAAGCTGGTCGGCAATCGACGCGATAACCCTGACGCCAGCGTGACACGGCAATCCGGCGTCAACGCGACGCGGTAGTCCTGGGAACCCGTCCGCAAAGGTTGGACAAGCAACGCCGACCGAGGGTCACCATTGGTCGGCCCACCGTGCTGGAGGTCACCCTCGGTCGGTTCCGCTGGGGCACGCGGGTCGGGTGAATGACGGCCGCATCCAGTCGGTCTGCCGGGGTGACGGTGGCCTTCGGTCGGTTATCGGGCCGACCATTCTGGACGCGGCACCAGCGTCAGCGCGTGCGGTAATCCCGGTCAACGCGTGCGGCAGCCCTGGCGCCGACTCGACGCGATATCCCGCGTCAACACGATGCTGCGATCCCCGCACCGACCCGACGCGGTCGAGCTGATCGCCAATCGACGCGACAACCCCGCGCGGCAACCGCCGACACGAATTGCCCCGCCTCCTCCGAGGCGGGGCAATTTTTCGTTTTCGAGCCCGAAACCTGCGAGTTCGCCAACTCGCGAAACCGCCGATTACAACCAATGGAATCAGCGCGATCGGCTGTTGTCATCGCCAAAATTCCGTTCGGAAGAAATGTTTGCCAGAGCCGGTGACGCCGGACACGTAACCCGTCATCGCCCAGCCATCTCCATCACTGCACGTCAGCGCAGAAATCCTGGTAGAACCACACACCACCACGCTTCACTCGGTCACCCCCGCGCAAGTGAACTACTCGTAACTGATCATTTGCGCTGCGTTCATCATCACGTCGTGGCCCGCAAATCTCGCGTGATAGACATAGGCCCGCGTCGGCCGCAGCGTGTTGCCGGCGAGAGCTTTCGAGGAAGAGAAGAATTCGATGAGCAAGATTCGTGTGCTCGGCATCGCTGTGGTCGCCGCCGGTATCGTCCTTGGTGGTTCCGGCGTGGCGTCGGCGGAGACCCCGACCGGCTCGGCCGCCGGTTCGTCCAACTTCGCCACCGGCCTGACCAACCTGCTGACCTCCGGCTCGGGCGGCGTGAAGCCGCTGCCGACCTCGACCGAGGCTCCGACCGGTTCCGCCGCCGGTTCGTCCAACTTCGCCACCGGCCTCTCCCGGCTGCTGTCCTCCGGCTCCGGCGGCGTGAAGCCGCTGCCGGTCGCGGACGGCTACCCCAACCCCTGGCTGGACGGCTGGAGCGCCGGGTCCTCCAACCTGCTCACCGGCCTCGGCAACCTGATCGGCACCGGCTCGGCAGGCTGATCGGCACCGGCTCGGCAATCGGCACCGGCTCGGCAATCGGCACCGGCTCGGCAATCGACACCGGCTCGGCAATCGGCGCTGGCTCGGCAATCGGCGCTGGCTCGGCGGGCTGATCGGCACCGGCTCGGCGGGCTGATCGACCCCCGGCTCGGCAATCGGCGCTGGCTCGGCGAGCTGATCGACACCGACTCGCATGGCGCGGCGACCCTGACTCCGGCGCGCAGAAGGTGTTTCGCGTAGGCAGACTGAATCGACACCTCGACCTGACAGGAGTCGTGGCATCTGACCGTAGCCCAAACGCGATGACGGATGTAAGCCACCAGGCAGATCACCTGCCCCGCAGACGAGAGCGGCCCGGGAAACCTCCCGGGCCGCTCTTCTCGTCTCAGCCGTTCCTCGGGTACACCCCTACAGCGGCGTCTTCATCAACACGACGTTGTACTGCGTGTGCACCGTCAGCAGGAAGTACAGATCCGACCCGGTCTGATACGGGAAGATCATCGGCGCGTACGCGGTCGGCAGCGCCGCCGCCTCGACCAGCACCCGCGGCGCGCTCCACGGTCCCTCCGGCGACGAAGCCGTGCGCATGACAACGGAATTCGCCGGATCGGTCGTCAGCATGACGAACTGACCGAGATACTCGTTCCACATCACCGAGAGCTCGGCGACGCCGTCCACGATCGGCGCGGAGGTCTTGGCGTCGTGCGGCTTCCACGCGCCGCCGTCCCAGTACTCGTAGGAGTCGATGTTGGCGATGTCGGCTTCCCTTGTCCGCGAGACGAACCCGGGATTGTTGCGACCCGCGGCGGTGCCGTAGCGATAGACGTAGCCGTCGTGCTTCAGAAAGGCGTTCTGCTGGAAACGCTCGTGCCCGTCGACGTTGGCGCGGCGGGTGTTGGGCAGCGGCGCCCAGGTCTGGCCGCCGTCACCGGAAACCGCGAGGGTGGCGAAGTTGGTGTGCCACTTGCCGTGATCGCCCCACTCCCGCACCGACATCAGGCTCATGTACTGCACGCCGCCGACCGAAATGCCCGCGGTCGGAATGAGACTGATCTCGATGCCGGGAATCTTGGGGCTCGGCAAGGGATTCGGCACGACGCTGTCGAAGAAGATGCCGCCGGACGGATCTTTGGTCGTGCTGCGGAACAACACGTTCGAAGTCCACGCCCACATGCTGCCCGCGAGCAGGTTCGGCACGCCGAGTCCGGCGCTGTCGCCGAAGGCGGTGATCATCCGGCCGCTGCCGTCGTCCCACATGATGCCGAGGTCGGTGCCGAGCACGTTGACGTTCTGCGTCCGGTTCGGGCTGTCCATGCCGGTCATCTGGAAGACGGCCTTGGTCGGCCCAGGCAGCTGCGGTAGTCCGCGCCAGCCGTTGAGCACCGGGATCGGGTTGACGTTGTTCGGGTCTGCGGCGGCGGGACCCGCCAGCACGACCGTGCAGGCCGCTGCGACGGCCCCGGCTCTTGCGAGAGCGGACAGCGATCGTTTCATCCGGACGGATCCCTTCTGTTGCGCGCGCGTCTGCCCCGAACATTGTGCCTGCCCGCCGCGGATTCGGGGCAGGAGTGAAGTTGTGGGACCGGACACGCCTATACCCGAAACGCCGAAGAGCGGCCCGGACGAATCCGGACCGCTCCTCGGGTGTTTCGAGCTACGAGCCTCAGAAGGCGGCTTCGTCGAGCTCCATGATGTCGTTGTCCAGGTTGGCGAGGATCGCGCGGGTGGCGGTCAGCTCGGGCAGGACGTTGCGGGCGAAGAACTGCGCCACACCGATCTTGCCGTTGTAGAACGCCACGTCCGAGCCGGTGGCACCGGCGTCGAGGGCCGCGATGGCGACCTCGGCCTGGCGCAGCAGCTGCCAACCGATGAGCAGGTCACCGACGGCGAGCAGGAAGCGCACCGAACCCAGGCCGACCTTGTACAGCTCGGACGGCTGCTCCTGAGCGCCCATCAGGTGGCCGGTCAGGGTGGCGGCCATGGCCTGGACGTCCTCGAGCGCGGTGGCCAGCAGCTTGCGCTCGCCCTTCAGGCGGCCGTTGCCCGCCTCCGACTCGATGAACTTCTGGACCTGACCCGCCACGTGGGCCAGTGCGACACCGCGGTCGCGAGCGATCTTGCGGAAGAAGAAGTCCTGCGCCTGGATGGCGGTGGTGCCCTCGTACAGCGAGTCGATCTTCGCGTCGCGGATGTACTGCTCGATCGGGTAGTCCTGCAGGAAGCCGGAACCACCGAAGGTCTGCAGCGACTCGGTCAGGTACTGGTAGGCCCGCTCGGAGCCGACACCCTTGACGATCGGCAGCAGCAGGTCGTTGACCCGGAAGGCCACGTCCTCGTCGGCGCCGGAGACCAGGTTCGCCACGTCGGCGTTCTGGTGCGCGGCGGTGTAGAGGTACACGGCGCGCAGGCCCTCGGCGTAAGCCTTCTGCAGGGCCAGCGAACGACGCACGTCCGGGTGGTGGGTGATGGTGACGCGCGGCGCGGTCTTGTCGGTCATCTGGGTGAGGTCCGCACCCTGCACGCGCTCCTTGGCGAAGGCAAGGGCGTTCAGGTAACCGGTCGACAGGGTCGCGATGGCCTTGGTGCCGACCATCATGCGGGCGTTCTCGATGACGTCGAACATCTGCGCGATGCCGTTGTGCACCTCGCCGACCAGCCAGCCCTTGGCGGGGATGCCGTGGCCGCCGAAGGTCACCTCACAGGTGGCCGAGACCTTGATGCCCATCTTGTGCTCGACGTTGGTGACGAACACACCGTTGCGGTCGCCCAGGGTCTGGGTCTCGAAGTCGAAGTGATACTTCGGCACGTAGAACAGCGACAGACCCTTGGTGCCCGGGCCCGCGCCCTCGGGGCGAGCCAGCACCAGGTGCATGATGTTCTCGAACAGGTCGTCGGAGTCACCCGAGGTGATGAAGCGCTTGACGCCCTCGATGTGCCAGGAGCCGTCCTCCTGCTTGATCGCCTTGGTGCGGCCGGCGCCGACGTCCGAACCGGCGTCCGGCTCGGTCAGCACCATGGTGGCGCCCCAGTTGCGCTCGGCGATGATCTGAGCCCACTTCTTCTGCTCGTCGGTGCCGTTGTTGTAGAACACCTGCGCGAAGCCGGCGCCCGCGCCGTACATCTGAGCGGGCGGGTTGGCGCCGAGGATCATCTCGCTCAGTGCCCAGACCACGCTGGAGGGAGCGCCGAGGCCGCCGAGCTCCTCGCGGACGCCGACCTTCATCCACTCACCCTCTTCGAGGGCGCGGTAGGACTTCTTGAACGCTTCCGGCAGGGTGACGGTGTGAGTCTCGGGATCGAAGACCGGCGGGTTGCGGTCGCCCTCGACGAAGGACTCGGCCAGCGGGCCCTCGGCCAGGCGACGCACCTCGTTGAGCATCTCCTTGACGGTGTCGCTGTCCAGGTCGCCGTAGGCGCCCGCGTCGAGGAGGGTGCCCAGTCCGAGGACCTCGAAGAGGTTGAACTCAAGGTCGCGGACGTTGCTCTTGTAGTGACCCATGGTCTGTACTCACTCTCCGTTGAGTTGGTGCGGTCGGTTTGGTTGCCGTTCCCGCCCGTTGTCGCCACCGGGGTAGTGTCCGGTTTTCCGCATGCTACTCGCGGGTAACTTATGCGTCATATTACCGGCCGGTAAGGGGCTGGCAAAGACTGCGGGGCGCAATGTGACGCGATAAACAGCCTCTGAGCGCGGCATCTGTGCTCTCCGCTCGGCGGCGGATACGGTGAGGTGTGCAGATCGAGACGAGCGCGGGCCCCGCGGAGATCGAGCTCGACCGGCCGCGCAAGCCGGCCTTCCTGCTGCTGCTCACCCACGGTTCCGGCGGCGGGGTGGAGGCGAAAGATCTTTTGGTCGTGCGCGATTCGGCGCTCGAGCTGGGCGGCGCGGTGGCCAGGGTGGTGCAGCCCTACCGCGTCGCAGGGCGGCGCGCACCCGGTTCCGCGGTCAAGCAGGACGAGGCCTGGCTGGAGATCGTCGCCGCGCTGCGCAAGAAGGTGCGCGGGGTTCCCGTGATCCAGGGCGGGCGCAGCAACGGAGCCAGGGTCGCCTGTCGGACGGCGGTCGAGGCGGGGGTTCGCGGCGTGCTTGCGCTGTCGTTTCCGCTGCATCCGCCGGGGAAGCCGGAGAAATCGCGGCGCGAGGAGCTGCTCGCGGCGGGCGACATCGAGGTCGTCGTGATCAACGGGGCCAACGACCCGTTCGGCGTGCCCGATCCCGCCGACGCGGCCGAAGTGCGGGTGATCCCGGGGCAGCCGCATTCGTTCCGGGCGGGGTTCGACACCATCGCGGCGACCGCGCAGCCGTGGCTGCGCCACTGGTCGGAGTAGGGGTTCGCGCCGGTCGGCGATCTAATGCGCTTTTCCGGGCTCTGAGGGGCGTCCGCGACGTGTGCGACTGCCGAAGACGGTTTCGCCGCGGCCTCAGGGCATGGGCTGCACGGCAGGTGTGACTGCTGAGTTGGGCGCGACTTTGTCCGCGGTGGAGATCTGCCGCAGGATCAGTTCGGGGAGATCAGAGCTGGGCTTGCCGCGAGCGCCTGCCGTGCGAGAGGTGCCCGGTTCGGGCTGCGGTGATCGACCCGGTCAGGAGGGGTTGTCCGGCTCGACGGGCTCCGGCGCGGGTTTGGTTGCGATGACCAGCGCGTCGATGGCGTCCCTGTGCTCGGTCGGTCGCAGCACCCGTTCGGCGGTGCGGATCTCCAGGTCGGAGGTCGCAGCGAGATCGGCGACGATGTCGTCGGGAGTGAAGAGGATCGATGGGTCCGGTGGTCCGCCGAAGCCCTCCGCCAAGTTGAGGGTGTCGTGGCCGAGGACGAGCAGCGTGCCCGCTGGGGTGAGCAGTTCGGCGGCGCGGCGCAATACCGCGCGGCGCTGCTCGGCGGGCAGGTGCAGGAAGACCATCAGCACCAGCTCGTACGGGCCGGTGACCCCGGCGGCGTCGAGATCGGTGACGTCCGCGCACTGCCAGGTGATGCGGCCGCGCACCGACCGGGACAACCGCGTCGCCACGGTCCGCCCCTTGTCGATACCGACCTGCGAATAATCGACCGCGTGCACCTCCCAGCCGTGGGTGGCGAGCCAGACCGCGTTGCGCCCTTCGCCGCACGCCAGGTCAAGCGCCCGCGGCAGCGTCTCGCCGTCGGCGGTGCCGGGCCGCGGCGGCACGCGCCGGTCCAGCCCGTAGACGTGCTCCACCACGGTGCTGTTCGGCGGTGCGCCCCAGACCAATTCACTCTGCGCGTACCGCGCGTCCCAATCGGCCGCATCCATACCCGCGAGTCTAGGAACCGCCGCGCGCGGGCGGATGGTTGGCACTTCTGCCCGCACCAGACGGGGGACTCCGCCAGGGTCCGCCACCGCCACCGTCGCTGCCACCGCCGCTACCGCCACCACCCTGGGCTGCCGTCGCCGTCACCGCCGCTGCCCGTGGGGGCCGACCGCGCCGATTCTCGGCCATGCCGTGTACGCGGTGGGGACAGTCCGCTGCGGTCGCGCGTGCCCGACGGCGCGCTTGGGCGAGCCCGCGAAATCGACGGGAGTCATATGGTGGCTGTTTGATCTTGAAGAGCCACCATATATGACTACCGTCGAATCCATTTCTCTATCGACGGTAGTCAAATGGTGGTCAGGCCCTTGACAGGTCAGAGCTCGCTTTCGCTTTGCCCACTCTCTGGACGCAACCACGGCCGGATGACCACGCCGGAAGCCGAACCCCGTGTCCACCGACTGCGGGAGGTAAGCCGGGTACGGCAGGCGACGCGCCCAGCACCGTTGGATGGATACTTGGGACCGAGTGCGTGCCCGAGCGGGCGTGCCCTCGGAACCCGTCGCCCACCCGAGCCCCGGAAAGCCGACCTCCATCCGACAAGCGCCCACCGCACCCCGTAACGGAAGCCGAGCACCTCGAAACTCGCCGCCAACCCCAGCGGCACACGCCCACCGACCCCGTAGCGAAAGCCGAGCACCGCGAAACTCGGCGCCAACCCCAGGCACACGCCCACCGGTGCCCATTCCTGCGCTTGCCCGCGACGCTGCGCCAGGGGTTGAACCTTCGGCGCCGCACCGGAGTTCGCGCATCACCTGTCGGCGCCACTCAACCTGAGAACGCCGGAAGCCACTGCACAGGTGACGTCTCACGAATATGAACCAGCACGTCGAACGCACCTGCCAGCGACGGCACGTTGATGTGCGCCTCGGCGTCCTTCGCCGGGTCGTAGATCCCGCTGATCGTGCGCAGCTCGGCCGGGGCGTGGCGCCATGCGTCCACCAATTCGGTTGCCGCCGTGCGCAAATCGACAGAGAACGCCGGCAGATCCACTTCGCCGAGCAGCGCGTCCACCAGCTCCGGCCGCGGCCGCGGCGCCTGAGCCATCCCGAGATCGCCGTGGTGGAATCCGATGGCGACGGCGACGTAGTCCGTGCCGAAGTGATCGCGCAGGTGGGCGCCCGTCCCGCGGAACTCGCCCGCGGCCGAGCCGACGCCGAGCGCCTTCGCACTGACGTGGGCGATCCCGTCCCAGTACGCGATCTTCGCGCCGGTCTCGCGCTGCCATTCGATGACGCGCTCGGCCGACGGCCGCTCGTCGCGGGCGAAGCCGCCCTGCCCGGCGACGCTGTGCTCGTGGAACTCGACGATCAGCCGCGCGTGTGCGCGTGCCGTGCGGTGCTCTTCGGTATCGGGCAGTCCGTCGAGCAGGGCGAACGCGTCGCGGGCGTGTTCGGCGAACGGGCGTCCGGGGTGAATGCCTTGGTGGCGCTGGACGTGCTCGTCGATCTGGTGCGCGGTGCGGATCGGGTTCAGGTGGGATTCGGCACGCGCCAGCCGATCCGGTGCGACCCGGCGCAGATAGTCCAGCACCGCGTCGTAGTCGGAGGGTTCCGCATGCGGCGGTTCGACGCCGAAGACGCGGATCGGATCGTCCGGATGCTGCTGATTGAAAAGCCTGATCCAGGCAAGCGTTTCGACCATCTCGACCGTCCGCAGCGGCCGCCACGCCCCGGCCAGCGCGGTTTCCGGATCGCCCGCCCCGGTGCGGACGTACTCGTCGAGGCGCTCGCCGGAACGCGCGCTGTCCTGAATCGCCAACGCGCGGAACCCGTGCCGTTCGACGAGCGCGCGGAAGAGCCGCTCCCGCACGCCGTAGGTCTGCCGGGAGAACCTGGTCGACTCGCCGAGCCCGACGATCGTCGCCGAGCCGAGGGTCCCGACGAGTTCGTCGAGATCCGGCCCGACGACGCCCGGCTCGGTGTTCGCCACGGGGCGTGCGGTGGTGCGCAGCCAGGCCGCCAGTTCGGCGGAGGCGATGCTGGATGCAGAAGTCACTGTTCCTCCCGGAGTTCGCGTTCTGCCGCCAGCCTCATACATCAAGCATTGTTGAGGTCAAGCGCTCCGGGAAAAGGGATTACAACGTCGTACGCATCAACACCACGTTGTACTGACTGTGCACCGTCGTCATGAAGTACAGATCGCGCCCGGTCTGATACGGGAAGATCGACGGCGCGTAGGCCGACGGCAGCTCCCTCGAATCGATCAATACCTCCGGCTCGCTCCACGGCCCCTCGGGCGAAGAGGCCCGCCGCATCACGACCGAATTGAACGGGTCGGTAGTCAGCGAGATGTACTGGCCCAGATAGTCGTTCCACATGACCGACAGTTCGCCGACGCCGCCCATGATCGGCGCCGCCGCGTTGACGTCGTTCTTGCGCCAGCCTTCGCCGTCCCAGTACTCGTACTCGCCGAGGTTCTGGATGTCGTGCTCGCGCACCCGGGCGATGAACGCGGCGTTGTCGCGTCCGGAGGGTGTGCCGTACTCGTAGACGTATCCGCCGCTCTTCAGGAAGGCGTTCATCTGGAAGTTGGCGTTGCCGCCCTCGTTCGGGCGCCGGGTGTGCCCGAGATCGGCCCAGGTCTCACCGTTGTCGGCGGAAGCGGCCAGGCCCGAGTAATTGGTGGTCCACTCGCCGACGTTGTCCCAGGTCTTCACCGACATCAAGCTCATGTACTGGACGCCGTCGACCGAGATACCCGCGGTCGGAATACGGCTGATTTCGATGAACGGAATCTTCGGGCTCGGAATGAGATCGCGCGCCTGCCCGAAGACATCGCGCACCGCGCTGTCGAAATAGATGCCGTTGGCGGGGTCCTTGGTATTGCTGCGCACCAGGATGTTGCTGCGCCACGCCCACATGCTGCCCGCGAGCAGGTTGGGAAAGCCGAGTCCGGCGGTATCGCCGAACGCGGTCAGCATCTCGCCGTGGCCGTTGTCCCACATGATGCCCAGATCGGTGCCGAGCACGTTGTAGGTCTGGGTGTTGTTGGGGCTCGCCATGCCGGTCACCTGGAACACCGCTCGGCTGCGGCCGGCCAGATTCGGCAGGCCGGTGGTGCCGTTGAGCACTGGAATCGGGTTGATCGCGTTTGGGTTTGCCGTGGCGGGGGTAGTTGCCGTGAGAAGCAAGGCCGTGCCACCCGCCAGAGTCGAAAGCAGGATTCTTGCGGTCTTGTTCAAAGTCGTGGGCCCTCCGGGTCTCGCCGAAACAGGCCTCGACACACCACCCCCCGATGTGTTCCGAAGCACATTTCGAATGGCTGGCAAATCGACCGAAATGCTAGCAGTCGAACCGGGGAAATTGGTGGCTTGCGATCTTGTCCCTACGAATTGTTGCTTTCGTTGTGCGATCTTCCATCTCGCTTCATGGCCAAGCGCAGTATCAACGGCAGCTGCGTCGCGCGCTCGATTCCGAAGGTGCGCCGGGCCGACGCGTGCCATGACCGCTCGAACAGCCGCTTGGCGCCCGCGACCGCGTGCGGCGAGCGCGCCGCGATGCGTTCGGCCAGCTTCTCGGCGGCCGCCAGCGGGTCGGCGGTCACCTCGGTGATCAGGCCGATGCGCTCCGCGTAGGCGGCGTCGACCACGTCGGCGGTCATGGTCAGCAGCAGCGCCTTGTCGATACCGATCAACCGGGAAAGCGTCGCCGCGCCGGTCATATCCGGGACCAGACCGTGCTTGGCCTCCATCACCGAGAACTCCGAGTCGGGCGTGGCGAAGCGAACGTCGGCCGCCAGCGCGATCTGCAATCCGCCGCCGAAACAGCGACCGTGCACCGCCGCGATGACCGGAACCTCCAGCCGCCGCCAAGCCCAGCAGGCCTCCTGAAACGTGTTGGTGCCGCGCCACGGCAGCGGCACGAAATTGAGCGCGCCCGCGAGCGGGTCCTTGGTCGCTTTGGCGACATCCAAGCCGCTGCTGAAGCTGGGGCCGTTGCCGGACAGGATCACGGCGCGGACGTCCTTGCGTTTCGCGACCGTGCGCGCGGCGTCGACCAAGCCCTCGAGCATCCCGATGGTCAGTCCGTTGTGCTTGTCCGGCCGGTTCAGGTTCACGTAGGCGCGGTCGCCGTCGAACCGGAGCGCGATGTGGGAGTCCATGGCCAGATCTTACTCGCGAGTCAGTTCTTGTCTACGGGCTATTGCCCTGGTCGGAGGGGTCTGCTTCAATCGAAATCAAGTTACCGTCAATGTTGACGGTAACTGGAGTGAAGCGGAGGAACAATGCTGCCAGCCGGAATGGATCCGCGGACGCCGGTGCTCGTCGGCGTCGGGCAGGTCGTGCACAGGACGGGGGAGCCGGGGCTGCCCGGCCCGGTCGAACTCGCCACCGAATCGCTGCGCCGGGCGGGCGCGGACAGCGGCACCGGTGATCGGCTGTTACGCGCCGCCGATCTGGTCGCCGCGGTCGCGCCGGTCAGCAAGCCATATCCGGATCTGGGTGCGCTGGTGGCGGCCGAACTGGGAGCCGCGCCGAAGCGCACGATGCAGTCCGTGCGATTCGGTGGCGACGCGCCACAGCGGCTGCTCAACACGGTCGCGCAGGCCATTGCCGACGGACAGTCCGACATCGCCCTCATCACCGGCGCCGAGTCCGTGGCCTCGTGGAACGCGGCGACCCGAGCGGGAACCGCGCCCGGCTGGCCCGAGCAACCGGAGGATGTCGCCCCGACCGAGGTGATCGGCTCGGACAAGGCGCCCAACTCCGAGATGGAGACCGCGGCCGGGCTGTGGGGTCCGGTCTACTTCTACGCGCTGATGGAGACCGCGCTGCGCGGCAGGCTAGGGCTGAGCGAGGACGCGCACCGCGAGCGGATCGGCGGACTGTGGTCGCGCTTGTCGGCGGTGGCCGCGAAGAACCCCTACGCCTGCCTGCCCGCCGAGCAGACGGTCGCCGATCTGGTGACGCCCTCGTCGAGCAACCGGCTGGTGTCGACCCCGTACCCGAAACTGCTGGTCGCGAACCTGTCCGTCGATCTCGGCGCGGGACTGATCGTGTGCAGCGCGGCCGCCGCCGACGCCGCGGGAGTCCCGCGCGATCAGTGGGTCTTCCCGCACGGCGGCGCGACCGCGACGGATGTCTGGTTCGTCTCCGAGCGCGCCGATATGAGCGCATCGCCCGCGATCGCGGCGGCGGGCCGGTCCGCGCTCGGCGCGGCGGGTATCGGCATCGACGATGTCGCGCACGTCGATCTGTACTCCTGCTTCCCCGTCGCGGTGCAGGTCGCCGCAGAGGCGCTCGGTCTGCCGATCGACGATCCGGCGCGGCCGCTCTCGGTCACCGGCGGGCTGACTTTCGCGGGCGGACCGGGAAACAACTACGCCACGCACTCCATTGTCACCCTGGCCACACGGCTGCGCGAGGATCCCGGCTCTTACGGTCTGACGACCGCGCTCGGCTGGTACATCACTAAGCACGGCGTCGGCGTCTACTCGACTCGCCCGCCCGCCAACCTGTTTCGCGCGGTCGAGGCCGAGGTGCCAGACGCGCGTCGCGAGACCGCACCCGGCTACACCGGCCCGGCGACCGTCGAGGCCTACACCGTCGCCTACCGCAAGGGCCCCGCGCCGGAGCACACCGACGAACCCGAGGCGGTGGTGATCAGCGCGCTGAATCCGACGGGCGCACGCATACTTGTTCGGGTTTCCGACGCCGAGACCATCGCGGCGTTCACCGACGGCGATCCGATCGGCGCGAGCGCCCAGATCACCGCCGCCGACCAGCTCACCCTGCGCACCGAGAGGACCCTCCGATGACCGACCAGGTACTCGTCGAACGCCGCGACGCGATCACGCTGTTGACCGTCAACCGGCCCGAGGCATGCAACGCGATCGATCTCGCCACCGCGCAGGCCATCGAGGCGGCCGTCGACGAATTCGAGGCCGACGCCGACGCGCGCGTGCTCGTGCTGACCGGCGCGGGCGGAACCTTCAGCGCGGGAATGGATCTCGTCGCGGCGTCGAAGGGCGAGATGCCGATGACGCAGCGCCGCGGCCCGCTCGGTATCGCGGCGAAACCGCCCGCCAAGCCGATGATCTCGGCCGTCGAGGGTTTCGCGCTCGCGGGTGGTTTCGAGCTGGCGCTCTCGGGCGATCTGATCGTCGCGGCGCGGGACGCGCAGTTCGGAATCCCCGAGGTGAAGCGGGGTTTGGTGGCCGCGGGCGGCGGTGTCCTCCGGCTGACCCAGCGCCTGCCGCGCCCCATCGCGGCCGAGCTCGCGCTGACCGGCGGCCGCATCGGCGCCGAGCGGCTGTATCAGCTCGGGCTGGTCAACCGGGTCACCGAGCCGGGCGCCGCGCTGTCGAGCGCGCTGGAGCTTGCCGCCGAAATCGTCGCGGCCGCACCGCTTTCCGTTGCCGCGAGCAAGCGCATCATCGACGAGTCGCCGGACTGGACGGTGGCAGAGGCGTTCGCCAAGCAGGGTGAGATCGCGCTGCCCGCGCTGTTCTCCAAGGACGCCGCCGAGGGTGCGCTGGCGTTCGCGCAGAAGCGCGAACCGAAGTGGCAGGGGCGCTGACCCGATGACGGAACGCGTCCGGGAGACGCAGGCGCAGCGCCGCGCGCGGATGCGCACCCGGCTCCTGGACGCGGCGATCGAGAGCTTGGTCGAGGTCGGTTACGCGGGCACGACGACGCTCGAGGTGCAGAACCGCGCGGGAGTCCCGCGCGGCACGTTGCAGCACCACTTCCCGACCAAGCCGGACCTGCTCGCCGGCGCCGTCGAACATCTTGCTGCGCGCCGATTGGCGCAGCTGACAACGGAATTCGCGGCGATCCCCGAGGACGTCGATCGACTGGCGACCGCCGTCGAGCTCACCATGCGCATGTTCAGCGGTTCGTCTTTCCTTGCCGCACTGGAGATCTGGGTCGGCGCCCGCACCGACGCGGAACTGCGTGCGGCCTTCCTGCCCTTGGAACAGCGCCTCTTCGAGCTGATGCACACCAGCATCCGCGACATCTTCCGCGCCGAGTTCCCCGACGATCCCCGGGTGCCGACGATCACCGAGTTCACCATCGAGATCATGACCGGCCTCGCCATGCGCGCGCTGCTGACGGGCAATGTGGAGCGAAACCGAATCCTGCAGCAGCGCTGGACCAATGCCGTCCGTGTCCTACTCGGCACAGCGCCGCCCGGCACCCTTCTCGACCCCCGCCCGGTGTGAATGTCAGCCCGACTGAAGGTGCCTCCCAGCCAGCCAGACGGACCGGATGTCGCCTTCGCTCGAAATGTCACCCACGGTTGGGATCGACCGAAGGCGGCCTTCGGTCGGACTGGGTGGGTGGCGGCCACATTCGGTCGGCGGCGACACGCGGGCCAGCGGGTGTGCGCTACCTGCGGTGCGCATCCAGCTGGTCCAGTAGCAGCCGCGCGCAGCCTTCTGGGTCGTCGAAGTACGGCGAGTGCCCGCTGCCGCGCAGCGTGACGTGCTTGGCGTTGGGCAGTTCCGCGCGCGCCCTACGGTGCTGGGTGGCGTAGGTGAGGAGGATGTCGCGGTTGCCCCAGGCGACGGTGACGGGAATGTCTGCGAGCGCGCCGATTTCGGGCAGGCGGACGTCGGTGAACGAGGCCAGCGCTTCGGCGAAACCGGTCGACTCGATCGCGCCCTCGGCGGTGCCGATCGCGACCTGCGCGTCCACCGCCCACGGCTTGCCGAAGATCAGGGACAGGAAGACGGTGCGGCCCGCGGCCGTGCCGAGGATCTTCGGGAGCAGCGGACGCAGAGTGCGCGCGAGAACGACCGACTTGCCCAGCGACTGCTGGCACCACACCCGGCCCGCGGTGTCCCAGAATCCGGCCGGGGAGTACGCGGTGACCGAGCGGGCCAGCCCGCGCGCGCCCAGTTTCAATGCGATCAGCCCGCCCATCGAGTTGCCGCCGAGGTGCGGACGCTCGATGCCCTGCGCGGCGAGCCACTCGGCCAGCGCGTCGGTGAGTTCGTCGACGGTGGTGTGCGGCAACGGGTCCGAACGCCCGAAGCCGGGCAGATCGACAGCGATCACGTCGAAAGACGCGGCGAGCGTGTCGATGATCGGCTCCCAGATCTGCCAGCGGCTGCCGACGCCGTGCACCAGGACCAGCGGTTCGCCCGTGCCGACTCGGTGATGGTTCCACGCAGTCATGCTCGTCCTTCGTCTGTTGGCGGTGCGCCAACAGTATCAGGGCATCCGCGTTTCCGCTGGCAGAGTGCTCGTGCGCGGGTACGATAAATGGTATGGCAACGCGTAAGGTCACCCTCTCGCTGGACGAGGCGGCCTGGTCGTTCGCGGAACAGGCGGCGGCCAGGGCAGGCATGTCGCCGTCGGCGTGGATTTCCAAGGCAGCGCGGCGGGAAGCGGTGCGCACGGGCGTCGGTCCGGTGACCGACGTGGCGGCGGAAGCCGCGGCCGACGAGGCGGAGCTGGCCGCCGCCGAGGAGGCGATGCGTGCGCAGGGGTGAACTGTGGAGCTATCACCCGCACGGTTCGCCACGGCGCCGTACCGTCGTGCTCATCAGCAGCGACGGCATCAACGACTCCCCACGGCAATGGCTGATCGCCGCCGAACTGCTCGACCAGGATCCGCAGGACATCCTCGCGGTCCAGGTGCCAGGGCGCGGCTGGGTGCACGCGGGCAATATCGGCCGCATCTATCGCGGCTGGCTCGCCGAGCGCATCGATGACATGGACGCCGAGGTGCTGGAACGGTTGGACACCGCGTTGCGCGCCGCGATGGACTTGTGACGGGGGCGGGTTTGCCTGCGGATGGTGTGGTTCTCCGGATGAGTACCCTGCAACGGGAAGGCACGGTCTGCTCGTGTGCCGTCACCGCACAAGCGCACGTGCCAGGGGCGGGAGCGGGAGCGGGTTTGCCTGCGGATGGTGTGGTTCTCCGGATGAGTACCCTGCAACGGGAAGGCACGGTCTGCTCGTGTGCCGTCACCGCACAAGCGCACATCCCGGGGGCGGGGGCGGGGACAGGTTTGCCTGCGGATGGTGTGGTTCTCCGCATGAGTACCCTGCAACGGGGAGGCACGGTCTGCTGTCAACGGACATGAGCACCTGGCTACCCGCGAACGAGCGGGGCGGGTATATCTGATCGGGTGCGGAAATCGGTGATCGCGGTGGCGTGTGTCGCGCTACCGCTGTTGGCGGGTTGTGGGGACGAGACGAGCACGGCGTCGGATACGTCGACCACGAGTGCGCCGTCGGTCACGTCCACGGCACCTGCCCTGCCCGCGGGGGACCTGAGCCAGGCCGACATCGCCACGGCGCTGGCCGCTAAGGGGTTGCCCCCGAAGCAATCCGAGTGCGTCGCGCGAATCTACGTGGAGGAGAAGATCTCTCAGGACGGGTTGCGCAGGATTCTCGCCGCGGATCTGAGCGGCCCCGTCGATCCGGTGCTGCTCGGGCTCAGCGCCGAAGACCGGACGCGGGTGGGCACCGCCAGCCAGCGGATGGTGCAGGAGTGCATATTCTGAGGGCCGGGGACGCGGCCACGCGACCGCGGCGAGCGGTTCACCGATCTCCTGGTGGCCACCCGTGCGGCCACGACCGATCGGAGCGGAACCGGTTGCCGAAGAGCAGGTGCACTCCCGGACGCAGCTCGAGGACGGACGTTCGATGCGGCTGCTCGGCCCGAGTTGTGCCTGTGACGCCTCGGGGACGGACGTTCGACGCGGTCGCTCGCCTGGAGTTGTGCCCGTCGACCTCTCCCGAGGCGTCAGATGGCGATCGTCAGATCGATCTCGGCGTGTGAGCCGTCGACGAGATCCTCGGCGATCCGGACAGGCTTCTTCACCGGCAGCACGTACGTCCCTCGCTTCTTGTCCGGGAACAACGAGGTAGACCACGTGCTCGCGCCGATCCTGACGTGCACGCGGACCGCACCGAACCCACCCGATCGGTGCCCGTAGCGCTCCTCGATCTCGTCGGCGATCTCCTCGGGCAGCGACACGAAATGCCAGGAGCCCTCGCCGGAGTGCTCCCACACCCGCGCCGTGAACGAATACCGCGAACCAGCCACGTGGTGACTGTAACGGTGCGGTCCGACATCGGACCGGCCCTGCGCAACAGCCGGACCGACACCGCCGCCGGTTCTCCTTATTTCGATCGCGGTGCGCGCAACCCGTGAGTACGCCGACCATCGGGTTCATCGTGGGGTGATGACATCCCCACCGACCTTCGCGGACCTCCTGCGGTACAACTTCGAAACCCCCACCGATGGAACGGGATTGCGTCGCGCGTTCGCGAACTTCCCGAGCGGTGTCGTCGCGGTCTGCGCCGAGGTCGACGGCACACCGCACGGTCTCGCCGTCAGTACCTTCGTGCCCGTCTCCCTCGATCCGCCGCTGGTCTCCTTCTGCGTGCAGCACAATTCCTCGACCTGGCCGCGCCTGGCCACCGCGTCTCACCTCGGCCTCAGCCTGCTCGGCACGAACCAGACCGACGCCGCCCGCGCGCTCGGCACCCGCGACGGAGACCGCTTCCGCGCCAGCGAATTACACCGCGGCACCGGTGACGCCGTCTTCATCCACGGAGCGTCCGCGTGGATCGAGGGCGTCCACGAGGCGCAGGTTCCCGCGGGCGACCATCTCGTCGTCATCCTGCGAATCCACCGCCTCGCCACCCGCCACGACATCGACCCTCTCGTCTTCCACGGCAGCCGCTTCCGCCGCCTGCACGCCGAACCGAGCGAGATCGCCGACGTGGCGAGCTGACCACTCCCGGCTCTACCCTGGGCCGGTGCCCCTAGTCGAGGTGACCTACGCGCCCCACGTCCCCGAGTCGACCCTGCACGCCCTGGCCGAGCACCTCCCACACCTGGTCTCGCTCGCCGTGGAGTGCCCCGAGGAGCCCTACGACGGCGACCTCCAACCCGGCGATGTCGAACTCCGCTTCCGCCCCCTCGGCCCCTACGACCGCAGCGGCCTAGACGCGGTCATCGAGATCCGCTCCAAGTACTTCGACTCCCGCGCCGCCACCCGCCAATCCCGCGTCGACACCCTCCACGACGCGATCACCGCCCACACCCCCCTCACCGACTTCGGCATCTACCTCACCATGCCGGTCGCCGCCTGGGCCCAGACGGAGTAGCCCCCAGAAACGACGAAACCCGCTGCGAGGCAGCGGGTTTCGAACACTGGAGCCGATGACGGGAATCGAACCCGCGCTGTCTGGTTAGGAAAACTGGGGCGGTGCAGAATCGGTCGTCCCGTTGCTAACGGCGAGTGGTGATGGAATATGATGATCACCTGGCCTGTCCGAGCAGAATTGAGGTCTATCGTTGGCTAAGGTCATCGCCTTATTTAACAATAAGGGCGGAGTGAGCAAGACAACCACGTGCTTCAACCTCGGCTGGATGCTGGCTTCGCTGGGCAAGAAGGTGATCATGGTTGATGCTGATCCCCAGTGCAATCTGACGGGCATGGTGCTTGACTTGAGCGGCGAGGATGCTCTAGAAAGATTCTATAAGGACAATCCAGGACGGAACCTAAAAGAGGCCCTGGAGCCCGCATTCAAATCTCGTCCAGTTGCTCTGAAGCCGGTCGAATGTGTCGAAGTTGAAGGCCAGTCAGGTCTCTTTTTGATACCCGGCCATGTAGCATTGTCTGAAGACGAGACATCGCTTGGTATCGCGCAACAATTGTCTGAGTCGCTACAAGGTCTCAGGAATCTCCCTGGCAGCTTTACGCATCTCTTCCAAATCACTGCCGATCGCTATGGTGCCGACTATGTTCTGCTTGACCTTAGCCCAGGACTAGGTGCGATCAATCAGAACTTGGTGGCCACATCAGATTTTTTCCTGGTTCCATGCAGTCCCGATGTATTTTCCGTGATGGCAGTGGATTCACTCTCGCGGGTTATACCGCGATGGCTGAGCTGGGCGCAGCGTGCAGCGAAGCTTGACACTCTCGCTGACGCCGACTACCCGTTCCCGGAACCAGACCTGAAGTTCCTCGGAGTCTTGGTGCAGCGGTTCCGGATCAAAAGCGGTCGACCTACTGAGGCTTTTAAGAAATACTTTGACAAGTTAGATGCCGCGGTCAAAGAGATTCTTGTGCCTTCATTGGAGCGCGGAGAATTGATGCTGAAGGCTGAGCACTACCACTCAGTGGGGATGTCTAACAATCATCGGCTAGCGGAGATACAGGACTTCAATACGCTAATTGCATCTTCGCAGCACTTGAGAAAGCCCGTATTTGCGCTGACAAAGGACGATTTGCAGAGGCGGGGTAACGTCTGGGATGCGCAGGAAGTGAATATCGTCAAGTTCCGTGAGACCTTCCAGCAACTCGCGGAACGGATTATCAAGCTGACTGCGTAACGGTATGCCTACGATTAGGTTTTCGGCATTTCTGGCAAACAATGGTCGCGCGCGCGAGATGGTCGGCTTAGGCGAGTCAATCGCAGGCATGACCGACGGCGTAATCGATGCCACCGACATGTACCGCGCCGCCTTGGTCCAGAGCGTCGCAGCCCTTGACTCGTATGCTCACGATGTCGTACTCGATATGGCCTTCGATATTCTCGCCGGTTCTCGAACCCCGGGGAGCGCGTCGCGTATTGGCCTGCACTTCGGCGCGGTTAGTGAGCTTATATCTGCGGCCAGCCCAGTAGAGTTCGAGTTGCGAGCTAGGGCTGCGATCAACTCCCGACTCAGTACAGAGACATTCCAGAAGCCGGACGACATCGCGAGCGCTTTCGCTATGGTTGGGGTCAGTAAAATTTGGACGGCTGCTTTCGGCTCGGATGCGAAGGTGGCGATGACCGATCTGAGCGTTGTGGTGCGACGTCGCAACCAGATTGTTCACCGCTGCGACGTCGATCCAGCGGGGGTCTTGGGCACGTTGCCACTGCGTGCGTCGGACGCATTGGACGCTATAGCGACCGTGGATCGAGTTGTCCGTAACTTCGACGCCATCTTGTGAATTTACAAAACAGTCGGCTCCTGCCTGGGTTGGCTCCGGCTGGCCAGCGATTTCGGTGAGCGCCAGTTCGCGCGATGGGCTCTTCTATCGCCGTTTGGCGGATTTTGCCGAGTTCTGCGATCGCAGCTTGTAGGTGGTGACGAGTCCGCCCACCATTCAAGCGCGCTGGAACGGATTACTGACGCCGACGAGCCGCTGAGCTCTTCATCGAGGCCCGCAGATGAAGGCTGCCGCGGGATGTCATCAAGGCGCTCGTCCGGAGTGAGTTATCTGTACCGCGGCGCGGCACAGGTCGGATGAGGTCGCGTGATCGTCGGCTGTGGACGGCTTCACGAATAACTATCTGGGAACACCTTGCAGCGCAGGGAGTTCGGAGTAGCTCGGCAGTCGACCACCAAGTGCCAGCGCGCCTGTTTGATGAGTTGGGCGTACTCGTTCGCGAGGATGAGATAGTTCGGCACCGTCACGCATTTGATCGCGAGGAGTCATTCCCTTTGTGTACGTTGAAATTCGAGCTGTGGATGATGCGGCCAGCGTGCCGTGGATGAAATGTCAACGTTTTGTGGATGGCGTCCTGGTGAAGCGCCCGGAGCGGTGGAGCTCGGTCGCTCATCTCGTGGCGATTCAAGTAGGGTTTGATGTACCTTCTGCCGAGGTGCGGCGGACATTGGTCCAGGCACCGCGCCCACGGAGGAGGTGGTGAGAGGGCGAAACATCGCCGGAGGAAGCAAGAGGCCCCAGTCGACTACGGCATCTGCTTGATCGTTGCTTTCGTGATCGCCGGGGCTTGCTTTTGTCTTTGTCCGCCGAGTGCGGGCTAGCTAGCCCACCTGGTGGGGTGCCGGGCCAACGGCGTCCCACCTCTCGGCATCACTATCGGGATGTCGAGATCGTACCAATGTGAACTGTCATTCGGGGGACGTGCGGGCCAGGCTGATCTTCCGGCGGGCCACCGGTGACGCCGAACGGCGGATTGCGCAGCATCTGCTGCGGACTGCCCAAGAATATCGAGGGGCCGTACCGCTGCCTAGTGGCATTGCCCGTTCTTCGGGGCAGAGGAGCCAGCGCGAACACGTTGTCTCACAAGCGGAGCCGATGACGGGAATCGAACCCGCGCTGTCTGCTTGGGAAGCAGAAGTTCTACCATTGAACTACATCGGCGTGTGCGTAGACGCGTCCGCGACTCTATCAGAACCGGCCCTGTGGCGGTCAACTTCCACACCTGCCGGTCGGGTCCGCGGCGGCTGTTGGAGGCGCTACTCGCAATCGACCCATTCGAGGTAGCCGGTGCCCGTGATCGGGGTTCCCGCGTGGATGTCGCGATAGGTGTGCGCACCTCGCAGTGCGTCCATCCCGGCGGCGTGACCTTGCGTGCGGCCGCAGGATGATCGCCTGCGTGAAAGGGGTGGTGGGGCCGTCTGCGTCGATCGATGCGCGGGGAGGACGTGATCGACCAGGGCGCAGGGCTACGGTACGGATCCGTCGAGCGTGCGCGGATCCGGCCCGTCGTTCGATTCAGCGGGTGTGAGCCGCGAAATCGGTCCAGTTTCGAAGAACCTCGCCAAGGCCGTCGGCGCTCGGATCGTCGGTGGCCCAGGCGGTGTAGCCGTCGGGGCGGATGAGGACGGTGGCGGGCGTCGGGATTTCGCCGAGACCGGGAATGGTCCAGTGGGCGACGTGGCTTCGGGCGGAGACGACCTCGACAGAGCGGTTCCACTCGGTGTCCAGCGGCTGGGTTTCGCCGAGCCGGAGCAGGACGGGCCGGGCGGGGCGGAGGAGTTCGTGGACGCGGGTTGGGCCTGCGGCGGTGGTGAGGTCCACGTCGGGCACGCGGCGGCCGGCGAGCGGGTGGTCGCAGCCGGTGGCGTAGCGGATGTCCAGTGCGGTGATCATCAGCCCGAGGCGGTGGCGAAACTCGTCGGAGGCGATGAGCTCGCCCACGATGTCGCGCAAGGCATCGGTGTGCGGGCCGGAGCGGGAGAGAGCGGTTTGGGCGCGGGTGTTGTGCAGCACGCGGGCGGCGACGGGATGGCGTTCGGCTTGGTAGGTGTCGAGCAGGGAATCGGGTGCGTCGGCGCGTAGCACAGCGGCGAGTTTCCAGCCCAGGTTCACCGCGTCCTGGACACCGAGGTTCAGTCCCTGACCGCCCGCCGGATAGTGGATGTGCGCGGCGTCGCCCGCCAGGAACACGCGACCGGCGCGATAGCGGGCGGCCTGCCGCGCCGCGTCGCCGTAGTGCGACACCCAGCGGGGACTGTGCATGCCGAAATCTTCGCCCGTGATCTCGAGGAAGTTGGCGCGGAAGTCCGCGAAGGAGAGTTTCGCGCCGCGCTCGAGCACCCGGTCGTGCCGCTGGACGATGAGCCGGTACCAGCCCGGCTGGAGTTCGACGACCGAGTAGTCGCCCGCGCCGCGCCGCCGACCGAAGAAGGGCTCGGCGGGTGGCTCGGCCAATTCGACGTCGGCGAGCATGCCGGTCATCGTCGCGTCGGTGCCCGCGAATTCGATGCCTGCCAGCTTGCGCACCGCGCTGCGCCCGCCGTCGCAGCCGACGAGGTAGGCCGCGCGCAATCGACGGACGCCCTGCGCGCCGCCGATCTCGACTTCCACCCCGGAGTCGTCTCGGCGGAACCCGAGCACCGGCGAATCCCACGCCACGGTGGCGCCGAGTTCTGCTGCGCGCCTTTCCAGTTCGCGTTCGATCAGCGACTGCGGAAGCACCAGGGTGAAGGGGTAGCGAGTCGCGAAATCGCTGAAATCCAACGGGATTCCGGCGAAGTGACCGGCCTGGAGCGGCCGCCCCTGTGTGAGTACACCGTCGAGCATGCCGCGCTGATCGAGGATTTCCATTGTCCTGGCGTGTATGCCGCCCGCCCGAGACTCCCCGGTCCGCGCGGGCAGCGCGTCGAGGAGCGCCACCTCCAGCCCGAGGATCCGCAGTTCACACGCCAGCATCAGGCCCGTCGGTCCGGCTCCGGCGATCACCACATCGGTCGTGTCCACAACCTCTCCTTAACAACGTTAAATCTTTAACGTTGTTAAGGAGAGCAAGAACGTTGTTAAGCTGTCAAGGTGTCGAACAAATCCGGTCAGGTGAAGCTGGACCCCGAGGTGATCGCGGATGCCGCGCTGACCCTGCTCGACGAGGTCGGCCTCGACGGCCTGACCATGCGCAAGGTCGCGGCGGCGCTGAACGTGCAGGCGCCCGCGCTGTACTGGCACGTCGCGAACAAGCGGGAGCTGCTGGACGTGATGGCGCGGTCCGTCTTCGTTTCCGCGGTGGCGGACGTCGAGGCGCCGCGGCGTGGCGAGGATTGGCGGGACTGGCTCGTCGCGCTCGCGGGTCGGCTGCGGCGCGCCATGCTCGGCTATCGCGACGGGGCGAAGGTGCTGGCGGGCACCTATATCAGCGACGAATCAATGTGGCGCACGGTGGAATTGACGCTGCGCACGCTGGAGGACGCAGGATTCTCGAAACGACGAGCCGCGCGGGTCTTTCCAATCCTGTTGCACTACACCGTCGGCTTCGTGATCGAAGAACAGGCGCGCACCGGCGGCGAATACGGCGACCGCGACCCCTACCTGCCCGAGCGGCTCGCCGACCTGGTCGACGCAGACCGTTTCCCGCTCACCGCTCAGCTGGTGACCGAGGTGTTCGCGGGCGACACCGACGCGGAGTTCGCCGATGGCCTGCGCGTCATCCTCGCGGGCATCAACGTGGCAGACGAGCGCCGAGCGGCAGCTCCAGCACCTGGGTCGTAGCCGAGGTCCCGCCGCCGACTGGCTCGCTCACACGCAAGCCTGCACAAGGCCGGCGAGCGCGCGGTTCAGGCGGCGCTCTCCAAGTCCGCCTTCAACCGCTCGAGCGTCCGCCGAATGTTCCCACGCTGGAACTCCGCGAACCCGGGCTTGCCGGTCGCGATCTTGTCGAACCAGAGCGTCGGCAGATCGGGCCAACCCCGTCGATCGTCGGTCCAGGTTTCGGTGATCAGCGTTCCCTCTGGCACCGCCTCGAAGCG
Organism: Nocardia amikacinitolerans; assembly: GCF_900215415.1. NCBI lineage: Bacteria > Bacillati > Actinomycetota > Actinomycetes > Mycobacteriales > Nocardiaceae > Nocardia > Nocardia amikacinitolerans. Next base: position 704,182 of record NZ_OBEG01000004.1, read on the forward strand.
GTACTCCCAGCTGGCGATGGCGACCGGGAGGACCGGTTTGCGCAGCCCGTAGCGGCGGACCTTGAACGCGAAGCGGCTGCCGCGGTCGGCGGCGGTGACCTCGCAGCCGGTGGACCAGCGAACGCCGCGGCGGATGTTGGTGCCGACGAAGCGCATGCCGACGCAGGCGGGCGCGCCGGGTTCGGCGACGAGCGCGCCGGTGTTCTCCGGGCTCCAGCGGTGGATCTGGGTGACGTCGCTGACGCGGTCGTATGCCGTCACCGGGTCGATCGCGACGACGATGCTGTCGGAGACTTGCTTTGTTCGCGGCACGGATCGACTGTAGCGGCGGCCCGGGAGCGCAGCGTGAGGTAGCGGAAAACGGCCAGGCAGAGCAGGATCCACAGCGCCCCGATGGACCAGCCCGCGAGCACGTCGGTGGGCCAGTGCACGCCGAGGTAGACCCGGGAGGCGCCGACGGCGGCGATGAACAGGACGGCGGTCAGCGCCGCGCCAACTCTGGCCGCCGCGTGCGCCAGCTTGGGGATGAGCACGATGGCCACGATCCCGACCACCACGAATGTGCCCGTGCTGTGGCCGGACGGATAGGACAGGCTGTTCTCCACGGCGAGGCGATCGGCCACGGGCGGGCGTTCCCGGCCGACGAGTCTCTTCGCGATCGCGACGATGAGTGCGGCCCCGAGCCCGGTCACGGCGATGAGCACCGCGCGCAACCGGTCGCGCTCGCGCAGCAGCGCCGCGCAGACGATCACGGTGAGGATCGTCATGGACAACGTGTCACCGCAGTTGCTGACCATCTGCGCGGTCGGCGTGAGCACCCCGTTGCGGTTGTCGACGGCCCACCCCGAGAGCTCCGGGTCCATCGTCGCGAGCCCGCTGCTGTCGAGCACGTTGCGGGTGAGCACGGTGATGAACGCCGCGAGCAGGACGCCGAGCGCGACGAGCGTCGGGATCGTTGGCAGCGTTCTGCGGAGATTCGAGGTCACTGCTCCTAGGTTGCCCGCTCGCGCTGAGAATTAACTGAAGAACGGCAGCCGCCCGCCGAACGGCCCGATTCGCCGAACGCTACGCTCGTGCCGTGCTGCTTTCCGATCGTGACCTCCGTGCGGAGATCGCCGCTGGGCGTCTCGGGGTCGAGCCGTTGCTGGAGAGCCTGATCCAGCCGTCGAGTATCGACGTTCGCCTGGACCGGATGTTCCGCGTCTTCGACAACACCCGCTACACCCACATCGATCCCGCGCAGCGCCAAGACGAGCTGACCAGCCTGGTCGAGCCCGCGTCCGGCGAACCGTTCGTGCTGCACCCCGGCGAGTTCGTGCTCGGCTCCACGCTGGAGGTGTGCACGCTGCCGAACGATCTGGCGGGACGGCTGGAGGGCAAGTCGAGTCTCGGCCGCTTGGGCCTGCTCACGCATTCGACGGCGGGCTTCATCGATCCCGGCTTCAGCGGCCACATCACGCTGGAACTGTCGAACGTCGCGAACCTGCCGATCACGCTGTGGCCGGGCATGAAGATCGGCCAGCTGTGCCTGTTCCGTTTGACCAGCCCCGCGGAGCACCCGTACGGCAGCGCGGTCGCCGGTTCCAAGTACCAGGGCCAGCGCGGGCCGACTCCGTCGCGCTCCTACCTGAACTTCCCGCTGCCGACCGAGGTGGTCGACGCCGCGGAATCGCGGTAGGTCGCGACCCACGACCGAATCCGCCCCGCCGACTGCCAACAAAGGAGGCGGATTCGGCCGCCGATCGGCGGCGAGGACCGACGACGCATTCAGTCCCCGCCGCCCGCTCCCACCGCCAGCGCCGTCGTGACGACGGTGGACAGCGGCGGAAGCGTGTCGCCGCGGCTCGGCGGGTTCACCCAGAAGCACCCTTCCCGGGTGAAGCGTCCGAGCCCCGTCGGCAACATCACTGCACTGCCGATGGCAGGTATTCCGATATCCAGACGGTTCAGCACCTCCAGCACCTGCGCGCCGGGACGGCTGTCCGGCTCGGCAAGGAAGCTCCATCGGATCTGCCTGGCCAGCATGGGACCCCTCGTCCCCTGCTGTTCCAGTGCCGCCCTGACCTTTTCGGCTCGGACGGTCGGCAGGTGAACGACGCAGACTCGGCCGCTGATCGGCAGCATCACGAAACCGCCACGCTCGGTTACGGGTAGCCCGTACTCGTGCCGGTAGAACGCCACCCAATCCTCCACTGTTCTGAGTTTGTCCACGTTCACGGCCAACTCCTTGCCTCCTGCTACCAGGGTCGGGCCATCGACCGCGACTCGGCATCGCCCCCATGCCCGCCTTCTACTGCCAATCCGCTGCCCTTGACCGAGAGAACCTCGCCGACCTGGGCCGCCGAATCGCGCAGCGCCCATAGCAACTGCGAATTATGTGTGGCAGTCACCACTTCGCCCTCGTACCCTGGATGAAAGTTCGTGCGGAAGGGATGACACCGTGATCCGGCACTGGTCAGGGAGAGAGACCCGCGCCCTTCGCGATGCCAAGCGGATGAGTATCCGGGAATTCGCGGCGCATCTCGGTGTCCACGAACGCCTGGTGTCCAAGTGGGAGGCGGGGGGCAGCCGAGTCCATCCGCGTCCCGTCAACCAAGCCGCGCTCGATACATCCCTTGCCAGGTCCGACGAAGTTGTGCGGGCACGGTTCGCGGCGCTGATCGGCGAATCGCCGGTCGATGGATCTGCCGCCGGATTCGACGTGCGTTCCGCAGCGGGGGCGCGTACGAGTTATTCGAGCGACGCGGACCTTCTTGCTCTCATAGACGCCGGTGCGATGAGAGGTGATGCGTTAGCAGCGATTTCGGAGAGGGATCTGATCATGGCGGCTGCCCACGAGGCCAGCGAACACGCAGGCCGGGCCGAGAGCACCAATGTGGGTGCGTCCACGTTGGAACAGCTCGACGCCGATGTCACGCGCATCGCGAACGAGTACGTGCATATTCCGCCGGTTCCGATGATGGTGGAGATGCTTCGGGTACGGCGCCGGGTGTATCGACTGCTCGAGGGACATCAGCGCCCGGCCGACACCAGCCACCTCTACCTGCTCGCGGGTACGTTGTCCGGACTGCTCGCGAACGCGAGCACCGACCTCGGCTACTACGACGCGGCGGGCGAACAGGCAAGGGCGGCATGGGCCTACGCCGAGCTATGCGGGCACAACGGACTGCGCGCCTGGACGCGCGGCATGCACGCGCTCATCGAATACTGGTCGGAGCGTCCGCGCCGGGCCGTGCTGCTCGCGCAGAGCGGACAGGACTTCGCCGATTCGGCGACCGCCAAGGTCCGGCTGCTCAATATCGAGGCGAGGATCTGGTCCAAGATCGGCAGCGCCGCCGACACCGACCGCTGCATCCGCGCCGCCGACGAGGCGCGCGAGGTGGCCGCCACCGACGACCTGCACGACGAGATCGGCGGCGTCTTCGGATTCCCCGACGCCAAGGCCCAGTACTACGCGGGCGCCACCTACATCCATCTCGGCCAGGCCGAGCCCGCGCTCACCGCGACCGAGCGCGCCATCGACCTCTACTCGAACGGTCCATCGGAGAAGCGCTCGTACGGCGCCGAGGCGCTGGCCCGGGTGGACAGCGCGGCCGCGCACCTGATCAACGGCAGCCTGGACGGCGCAGCCGAGGCACTGCACCCGGTGCTCGGGCTGGCCGAGGACAAGCGCATCGCCCAGCTCGAGGAGCGGCTCACCGGGGTGCGAAGACGGATCGCGCAGCCCGCGTTCCGCGACGCGACCGAGGCCCGTCACCTGGACGAACGCATCGAGGAGTTCTGCGGCTCGACCGCGGCCAAGGGCATCCCACCTGGCAATCCCGCGACCTGACGCGGCCTGACAAGCGTTGCTCCGCCTTTGCTGCGGCCGTTGCGGCGGTCGACATGCTTCGTCGGCAGCGCCGAATTTCCCCTTGCAGGGGGATGGCACCATGGGAAGGTGAGCCCGAGTCATCTCCCCCACCATCCGCCGCGCGTTCTGGAGCAGTCCACGAAGTTGCAGAACGTCGTCTACGAGATCCGTGGACCGGTACACGCGCACGCGGCACGGCTGGAGGCGGAGGGCCACCGCATCCTCAAGCTGAACATCGGCAATCCGGCGCCGTTCGGTTTCGAGGCGCCCGACGTGATCATGCGCGACATCATCGCCGCGCTGCCCTACGCCCAGGGTTACTCGGAATCCAAGGGCATCCTGTCGGCCCGGCGCGCCATCGTGACCCGCTACGAGCTGGTGCCCGGCTTCCCCGTACTGGACGTGGACGACGTCTACCTGGGCAACGGCGTCTCCGAGCTGATCACCATCACCATGCAGGCGCTGCTGGACAACGGCGACGAGGTGCTGATCCCGGCGCCGGACTATCCGCTGTGGACGGCGATGACGAGCCTGGCGGGCGGCACCCCAGTGCACTACCTGTGCGACGAGTCCAACGGCTGGCAGCCCGACGTCGCCGACATCGAGTCGAAGATCACCGACAAGACCAAGGCGCTGCTGGTGATCAACCCGAACAACCCGACCGGCGCGGTCTACTCGACCGAGGTGCTCCAGCAGCTTGTCGACCTGGCGCGCAAGCATCAGCTGCTGCTGCTCGCCGACGAGATCTACGACAAGATCCTCTACGACGACGCCAAGCACATCTCGCTGGCCAGCCTCGCGCCCGACCTGCTGTGCCTGACCTTCAACGGCCTGTCCAAGGCCTACCGGGTCGCCGGATACCGCTCGGGTTGGCTGGCCATCACCGGCCCGAAGGATCACGCCGCGGGGTTCCTGGAAGGCATCGACCTGCTCGCCTCCTCCCGGCTGTGCCCGAATGTGCCCGCGCAGCACGCGATTCAAGTCGCGCTCGGCGGGCACCAGAGCATCGAGGACCTGATCCTGCCCGGCGGGCGGCTGCTCGAGCAGCGCGACGTCGCGTGGGAGCGGCTGAACATGATTCCCGGTGTGTCGTGCGTCAAGCCGAAGGGCGCGCTCTACGCGTTCCCGCGGCTGGATCCGAATGTGTACGACATCCACGACGATTCGAAGCTGGTTCTCGATCTGTTGCTTCAGGAGAAGATCCTGATGGTGCAGGGCACCGGCTTCAATTGGCCGAACCACGATCATCTGCGGATCGTCACGCTGCCGTGGGCCCGCGACCTCGCGGTCGCGATCGAGCGATTCGGCAACTTCCTGGCGAGCTATCGACAGTGATCTGCGTCGCGGGTCTCCAGGGCCTAATCGCCCCGCTTCTGGGTCGAAAACATACCGAATGTATGGATAGAAGCGAGTTTTGAAGACCCGCTAGCGCAAAAGAGCAACTTTTGTGTACAGTGGCTCTTGGCACTTCGAGTGCCCGGTCGGGTTGCCTACCCCCCCTGGGCAACCTGGCCTCGGGTTCGGCCGCCTACCCCCCTGGGCCGCCGGCCTGCGGGCGGCGGAGACATCCCCCTGCTCTCCGCCGCCCCGTCCCGCTCTTGCGCGACAACCCTTCGGTCAGGCCGGGACCCGGTCGGCGGCAAGGAAATCGTCGACGAAGCCCAGTGCCCGGTTTTCCAATCCCGCATAGTGGGCATCGCGGACCGCGCCGGTGAGGGCTTCGTCGAGCAGCAGATTGCCCGCGGCATCCAGGCGCTGCCGCTTTTCTTCGGCGCCGGGCAACAGCCCCACCGACGAATGCGTGAAACCGCAGTAGTAGGCGATACCGTCGTTGAGTTGCGCGCTCAGCGCATCCTGCATGAATTCGACGAGTGCGTCGTCGTCTGCCACGCCCGCCAGCCCCAGCCACAGCATCCGCTTGCCCGCGAGCCTGGGTTTGCTACGGCCGTAGGCGAATCCGTAGTTCCACACCCGATCGATCCAACCCTTCAGGATCGCGGGGACCTGCATCCAGTACACGGGGAACACTGCGACGATCACGTCGGCGGCGAGGATGCGCCGCATATGGTTCTCGACTTCGGGGGAGTAGGCCTTCTCCCGGTTCCCCCATTCCGGGAGGTCGGCGGCCGTCATCCGGGGGTCGAAGTTCTCGGCGTGCAGGTCGAGCAGGTCGATCCGGTAGCCGTCCGCGGTGAGCCGCCGGGTGGCCAGTTCGGCGATATGGGCGGTCAGCGAATCGGGCCGGGGGTGGGCGACGACGACCAGCGCGGTGCGCGTGGTCGCGGGGTCCACGGTCGGGTTGTGCGGCACGGGGCCTCCTCGGTGGGGTCCGGAGTCTCGGACGATCGGTTGTGCGGTCTGGGTCAATTTCACACCCCGGGCGATGGACGATCTATGGGTAAAGGTCTACATCTGATAGGAGTTCGTCTACCCTCGATGGTGTGGACCCATTGAGCAAACTGCTGGGCGGTATCCGTGCCGAAGGAGCTGTGGTCACGACCGCGGTCTTGGAAGGACCGTGGAGCATCCGGTTCGCCGACGAGGCGCCGCTGACCATGGTCACCGTGCTGCGCGGTGGGGGAACGCTGCTGCTGCCTGGCGGTCTGGAGCGTCGGATCACGGCGGGGGACAGTGCGATCGTGCGCGGCCCGGAGGCATTCGTCCTCGTCGACCGCGCGGAGACGGTCACCTTGCCGCACGAGGAGTACGAGGTCGCCTGCTTCGCTCCGGACGCGAAATGCGATTCCGCGCTGGACGGCGGTCGCTGGGGCAACGACCCCACGGGTGAGACCGCTCTGATAGTCGGCGCCTATCGGGCGTCCGGCCGACGACACGAACGGCTGTTGCGCGCTCTGCCGCCCGTCCTGGTAGTGACCGATGACGTGGACGTGTGCGAGTGGATGGAGTCGATCGCCGCGGATGCGGCCCGGCGTCCGGCCGGAGCGCAGGCGATGATGGACCGGCTGCTCGACTGGGCGCTGGTGTGCACGCTGCGCACCTGGTTCGAGGAGCTGGACGCCGACGCGCCGGGTTGGTATCGCGGGCCGTCCGATCCGGTGGTCGGACCGGCGTTGGCGGCCATGCACGGAAAGCCTGCCGCCGGTTGGACGGTCGCGTCGCTTGCCGCTGAGGCGGGCGTATCGCGGGCGCTGTTCGCACGGCGGTTCTCCGAGGTCATGGGGCAGTCGCCCCTGGCGTATCTCACCGGATGCCGGATGGATGAGGCGGAGGAGTTACTGGCCGACCGGAGTCTCACCGTGGCGCAGGTGGCGAAGGCCGTCGGTTATGCGGACGCTTTCGGTTTCAGTGCGGCGTTCAAACGACACCGGGGTGTCCGCCCCAGCGATTTCCGCGCCATCGCTGATCTCGGAGCGTGAACAGGTGCTCGGTCGTGTCCCGGTGGTGGTTGGGAGCCTGATCTTGAAAACGACATCCTTTATGCTCGGCACCGCGCAGTTGCCTCGGGGGAGTCAGCTCTTGCCGTCCGGCGCGAGCATCCGGGGCCACGACGGACAGGGAGTTCGGTGACCGATCACCATCACCACCACCACGATCATTCCGGCCCGATCGCGATCGGCGATACTGCCGCGCGCGTCGTGGTCGGGCTGCTCACCGTCATCGGCGTGCTCACCGTCATCGCCACGATCTGGCTGTGGCCCAGCCGTCAGCACGTCGAGATTCCGCTGCCGATGCAGAACGCGGGCGGCGGCGCGGTGGTGACCGAGGCGGGCACGGTCGTCGCGCAGGACGTGGGGCCGTGCGGCAGTCCGTCGATCGGCAAGGTGTTCGCCGACAAGCCCGAGCCGCCGCGCACCAACGCCTACACCTGCCAGCGCAGCCTGATCACCATCGACTCCGGTCCGCACGCGGGAAACAAGACGCTGCTGGAAATCGCGCCGGGCCCGGGGCAGCCCGATCTGCGCGCCGGTGACGAGATCCGGATCGTCCGGCAGACCGATCCGACCGGCACCCCGCTGTACTCCTTCGAGGACTATTCGCGCGGGCTGCCGCTGACGCTGATCGCGCTCGCCTTCGTGGTGGTGATCATCGTGGTGGCGCGCTGGCGCGGCGTGCGTGCGCTGATCGGTCTGGTGTTCGCGTTCGCGGTGCTGGTGATGTTCCTGCTGCCCGCGCTGCTGGACGGCAAGCCGGCGATTCCGGTCGCGTTGACGGCCGGGTCGCTGATCCTCTACGCCGTGCTGTATCTCGCGCACGGCGTCAATCTGCGCACCAGTTCCGCGTTGCTCGGCACGTTGTCGGCGATGCTGCTCGCCGCTGGGCTGTCCTGGCTGGCGATCGAGATGACTCATCTCACCGGTCTGTCCGAGGAGCAGAACACCAACGTCGCGACCTATATCGAGCACGTGAGCATCACCGGTCTGCTGCTCGCGGGCTTCATCATCGGCTCGCTCGGTGTGCTCAACGACGTCACCATCACCCAGGCCTCGGCCGCCTTCGAGCTGGCCGCGCTGGACGAATCCGCTTCGCGCCGCGAGGTTTACACTGCCGCCATGCGGGTCGGCCGAGACCACATCGCCAGCACCGTCTACACCCTGGTGCTCGCCTACGCCGGTGGTGCGCTGCCGCTGCTGCTGCTGTTCAGCGTCGCGGGGCGTTCGATCCGCGACGTGCTCGCAGGCGACGCGGTCGCCATCGAGATCGCGCGCTCCTCGGTCGGCGGTATCGCGCTGGCCCTTTCTGTGCCGCTGACCACCGGCATCGCGGCGCTGCTCGCGCGTCCGTTCGGACACAACAAGAAGGTGCCCGCACCCGCCCCGCGGCACGGGCGGCATTCGCGGGTGTGAGCGGTGGGCGCTCGCGCTGTGGCGTGGGCGACAGGTCGTATTCGCGGCCCGCGGAGGTCGATGCCTGCGCCACGCTCGGGATGGCTTACCGCGCAGGGGGAGTGCGGCTCCCGTATGGCTCGAGGTGGCATCGTCCGGTGGCGGCGGGCGGGGTCGCGTGTCGCCATCACTGTTGACGTGCGGTGCGTGCGTGCCCTGTCACGGAGGTCGATGCATGTACCCGGAATGTCCTGCCGAACTAGAGGAGCAAGAGCGCGGATCCAGTAGGCGCTGTCCATCGGCGGCGGGAGACGGCGGCGCACGGCGATCAGACCTTGGCTGCGATCGCCTCGGAGGCGCATGTCGTCCGACCTGCGGGCGAGCGGCGATGGCTCGCGTCGCGGTGAGTCGGCAGGTCAGGCTGACCCGAGCTGGCGGTCCCGCACCGCGACAAGGCGACGGCGCACGGTCCTTTGGCCGACGGCGGCGACGGCTCTTGCATCGACATGGCGCACGGGTGGTACGGGCGCGCAGGGCCCAGGGCGGTGGCGACGGGCGCACGATGGTTCGCACTCAGGCGGGATCGCCTCGGCGGGGCGGTGCATGTCGTCCGACCTGCGGCGGGAGTGGCGAGGGCGTGGCGAGTCGGCAGGTGAGCTGACCGGCGATGATTGCGGTCCTCGCGCGCGGCGACGGAGCGGCGGCGCACGGGGTCAACAGGGTTGCGGGCGCGCGGGGTTCAGCGCGGGGGCGGAGGTGGCGGGAAGGGGAAGACCTCGGGCGGGATGGTCGGGACCACGATCGGCGGGAGGCCGGGGACGACGAAGGTGTTCGGGCCCTGGGTGGGCGGTGGGGTCGTGGTGGTTTGGCGGCGCGGGGGCGGGGCGGCGATCGATTCCTCGGTCTCCGTCGTGGTGGCCGGTGCGACCGCGATCTGCGGATCGAGGGTGGTGGTGCGCGGCACGCCGCTCGGCGAGACCGACGTCGAGCCCTCGCTGCTCTGCGAATCCCGTTCCAGCACTTGGGGTCCATAGCCCAGGCCGAGTCCGATCGCGGCGACGACGGCCAACGCGCTGACGGTCAGCACGGCGCCGTTCAGTTCGCGCTTCTCGCGGCGGCGCGGGTTGGCGGCGAGCCAGTCGTCGGCGAGACCGTCGATGTCGTCGATGTCGTCCGGCTGCGGCCTGCCTTTCGGGCGCTTCGGGCGGCGTTTGGGCGGCGCGGACAACCAGGCCGGTGAGAGATCCTCGTCGTGGAAGCCGCCCACGGGCGCCTGGCTCGCGGCGGGAGCGGGCTGACCGACCGGGGCCGCGGGACGGACCGGTCTCGCGAGCAGCGCAGCGCCGCGCGCGACCACCGTCTCCGGGCTCTCCGGCACGATGACCGGCACGCCCATCCACCGCTCCAGCACCTTGCCGATCAGCGGAATCCTGGCGCAACCGCCGATCGCGAGCACACCGTGCACCGGACGATCGGAGCGCACGATCACATCCCGAGCCATCCGCGCCGACGACTCGATGGCCAGCATGATCAGCGATTCGAAATTCTCCTGCGCGAGCAGCACCAGACCCTGCTCGCTGGGCAGCGCGACCGCCGTGTTGCTGGACAGCTGCTCCTTGGCCTCCCGGCACAGCGCGTCCAGCGCGGCGAGGCCCGCCGGATCCTGCGGGTGCGCGATGCGGCCCGAGGCGATCTGCTGTTCGCGGATCAGCGAATCCAGGTAGTCGCCGCTGATGTCGCTGGTGCGCTCGCTGTGCCTGACCTCCCTGGTCTGAGTGTCGACCACGCTCACCGAGAGTCCGGTGCTGCCGAGGTCGTAGACCACCAGCGAGGAGATGCCCCGGATATCGCCGGTGGCCTGGGCGAATTCGAGCGCGGCGAAGACCTCGGGCACCAGCTCGTAGTTGGTGATCTGCTGGCGCGCCATGGCGGCGCGGACGGCCCTGGCCTGCTGTTCGCTGCGATAGGCGAACGCGGTCGCGCCGATCTGATGGGTCGCCAGCGTGACGCCGACCGCCTCGGCGGCGAGTTCTTCGGCGCGGTGCTGGGTTACCGGAATGGTTTGCAGGTCGAAGGCGTCGGGCGTGACGTGGCCGGGGGGATTGCCGGCGTGTGGTCGCGCCATACGGACAGCGCCGGCCCCCACCGAAACTCCCAGTACCGAACTCATCAGCTGCCCATCTCGTTTCACGCTTCACGACAAAGCGAGTTCGCGTCGCCAAGGACGCGACCCGCTCCCGGGACCCTACCGGCGGCGCTCAGTCGCACACGAGGCAGGCAGGATCGGGAAATCCGGCGCGGCCTCGCCAGGCAACTTTACGGTGTGCCGAGTCCGGCGTACACCCATCCCGCCTCTCTCCAGGTGGCACGATTGAGACAGTTACGACCGTCGATGATCGACCTGCCGCGCACCACCCGATCCAGATCTCGCGGACGCAGCGCCGTGAACTCGTCCCACTCGGTGAGCACGAGGACCACGTCGGCGCGGTCGCAGGCCTCGGCCACCGAGGTCGCGTAATTCAAGGTGGGGAAGACCCGGCGCGAATTCTCCAGTGCCTTCGGGTCGTACACGGTCACCACCGCGCCGTGCAATTGGATCATGCCCGCGACGTTGAGCGCGGGGGAGTCGCGCACGTCGTCGGATTCCGGTTTGAAAGCCGCGCCCAGCACGGCCACGTTCGCGCCGAGCAGCGAACCGCCGCAAGCCTTTGCGGCCATGTCCACCACTTTGGTGCGACGGCGCATGTTGATGTTGTCGACCTCGCGCAGGAACGCGACGGCGTGATCCGCGCCCAGCTCACCGGAGCGCGCCATGAAGGCTCGAATGTCCTTGGGCAGACAACCGCCGCCGAAACCCAAGCCCGCGTTGAGAAATCGGCGGCCGATGCGCGCGTCGTAACCGAGCGCGTCGGCGAGCACGGTGACGTCGGCGCCGGTCGCCTCGCAGACTTCCGAGACCGCGTTGATGAACGAGATCTTCGTCGCCAGAAAGGCATTCGCGGAGACCTTCACCAATTCCGCGGTGGCCAAATCGGTCAGCAGAAAGGGGACCTCGGCCGCGATGAGATCGGCGTAGATCTCGCGCACCAGGTCCTCGACCCAGGCGGCGTTGTTTCTGGCGTGATCGACGCCGAGTACGAGGCGGTCGGGGCGCAGCGTGTCCTGCACGGCGAAACCCTCACGCAGGAACTCCGGATTCCACGCCACTTCGACGTCGGTGCTCGCCAGCTCCCTGGCCCGCGCGCCGAGCGCGGCGGCCGTGCCGACCGGAACGGTCGACTTGCCGATCAGCACCGAGGGCCGCTCCAGCATAGGCGCGAGCGTATCCACCACGGCGTGCACGTATTTCAGGTCGGCGGCGTACTCGCCCTTCTTCTGCGGCGTGCCGACGCCGAGGAAATGCACGTCGGCGTGCGCGGCGGCCTCCGGATAGGACGTGGTGAACCTGAGTCGGCCCGCGTCGAGATTCCGGCGCAGCACCTCCTCGAGGCCGGGCTCGTAGAACGGCACCACGCCGTCGGACAGCTTCGCCACCTTGCCCGGATCGACGTCCACCCCGATCACGTCGTGCCCGAGTTCGGCCATGCAGGCGGCGTGCGTGGCCCCCAGGTACCCGGTTCCGAAGACTGTGCATCGCATGATCGATTGGTAAGCCCCCACGATGGCCGCGCCACGTCAGCGAGGCAAGGGTCACGGCAACAGCAGGTGTACAGGTGGAAACAGCCCCTGTTCGACGGCGGTGACCTGCGGTGATGCGGTGCCGATACGATCGGGGGCGTGCGACGACGTTCGGTGACACGTGCCGTGATCGGTCTGGTCGTGGTGCTCGTCGTCGCTGTCGTCGCGCTCTGGCCGGTCTACGTCCGGCCGCGCACCGACCCGCCTGCGGCCGCCGACGCGATCCTGGTGCTCGGCGGCGCGCACGACGGCCGCGAGCAGCTCGGGCTGCGCCTTGCCGCGGCGGGTTACGCGCCACGGGTGCTGTTCTCCGATCCCTATGAGTACAGCGCGCGGATGAACCGCATCTGTCACGGCGGTTACCGCTTCGACGTCATCTGCTTCGACCCGTCCCCGCGCACCACCCGCGGCGAGGGACGCGAACTCGCTCGCCGGGCACGCGCCGAAGGATGGCGCCGCGTCATCGTCGTCACCTTCACCCCGCACATCTCCCGCGCCCGGTACATCCTCGAAAAGTGTTGGGACGGAGAGCTTCTCTTCGTCGATCCGGAGCCGGATCTTTCGGTGCTCCGATGGGCGTACGACTACGTCTATCAGTCGGCGGGATACGCGAAGGCGTTCTTCGAGGACTGCTGACCGGTCACCGAACCCGGACCGTACGGCCCGGTCATCGAAGTCGGCCACCCTCTTTCCTGATTCGCTGGCAGGGAGGGCAAATCATCGGTTGGATAAGTCGCATGAGTGAGAATACCGGCGAGTATTCGATCACCATGCCGAGAGACGTCGCGGATGCCGCTCGCGCCCGCAGCGGGCCATCCAGATTCTCCAGCGATGTGGCCGCAGCGGTGGCAAGGCAGATCGAACGGGACAACCTGAACGAGATCGTCGCCGTCGCCGAGGAGGAGCACGGGCCCGTCACGGAGGAAGAGGTGCAGGCCCTGCGTGATCAGCTCGATCAAGCGCGGGCATCGCAACGTGCGACGGACGGGGTATGAGGGGCCACCCCTTCTCGGTCGCGCGGGTCTGCACGGCCACGAGCACGCGATCGACGCCATGCTCTGCGCTACTGCGCTCGCCGCACCAGGTCCCACGACGATCCTCACGTCCGATCCGGATGACCTCACCGCCTTGTGTGGGGCGAACGTCGGGGTCGTGAAAGTGTAAGTTGGGCAAGGGGTTTCGTTGCGGCTCATCCTACGGTAGCGCGACCGAGCTGATCTTCGATCAGTTCCGCGAGACGCGTCAGGGGAGGGTATGGGATACCACCGGAACGGTTTGCGGGTCGCGTTGGCGGCGTTGGTGAGTGCCGCGGCGAACGACCCCATCCGCAACGCCGAGAAACTGTGCGGCGCAAACAGTTTCGCCTCCACAGGCAACGGCATCCCCGGCATCTACGACCTGCCCGGCGGGAAGTTCCGCCTCGAGCCGCCGGAAGAGACGCCCCAGGTCGCCGCCATCGGCAGCGTCATCGAGGCGGGCGTCAACTGGTCGACCCGCAACCTCGACAACCGTCTCAACCAACTCGGCATCCCCGCCACCTTCGTCTACCGCGACACCGGCACGCACTCCTGGGGCAACCGGCAGGACGACTTCGAGTCCTCCTGGCCGACCCTCGCCAAGGGCCTCTACAGCGCGCCATACTCCGCTACGGCGCGCCGGCGCCGCGGGGAGGCAAGTCGGCCCGCTGCCGCCAAACTGCGGGCGGGTGGCTTCAGTTTGATTTCCGGCGAGCGTGGGGCTTACATTGGGGGCATGTTGGCCGGTGGCCAATAGTGGTGCACCGTGGCATACCCCCGCCGGGAGGACAGATGGATTACGACTGGTCAGCGGCCGATCTGGCCTTTCGGGACGAGGTGCGGGGTTTTCTCGACGCGAAGCTGACGCCGGAGTTGCGGCGGGCGGGGCGGCTGGCGACGAGCGTATATCCGGACCACGAGGCCAGCATGGAGTGGCAGCGGATTCTGCACGAGCGCGGGTGGGCTGCGCCGCACTGGCCGGTGGAGCACGGCGGCTGCGACTGGAGCCTGACCCAGCACTACATCTTCAGCAGGGAGTCGACGCTCGCCGGCGCGCCGACGCTGTCTCCGATGGGCATCCGGATGGTCGCGCCCGCCATCATCGCGTTCGGCACGCCGGAGCAGAAGGCCTTCTACCTGCCGCGCATCCTGACCGGCGAGATCTTCTTCTGCCAGGGTTATTCGGAACCGGAAGCGGGCTCGGACCTGGCCTCGCTCAGCATGGCGGCGATCGATGACGGCGAGGATTTCGTCTGCACCGGAAGCAAGATCTGGACCACGCACGCCACCGAGGCCAACTGGATCTTCTGTCTCGTGCGCACCTCGCGCACGGGCAAGAAGCAGCAGGGCATCACCTTCCTGCTCATCGACATGAACACCCCCGGCATCGAGATCCGGCCGCTGGTGATGACCTCCGGCGAGCAGGTGCAGAACCAGGTGTTCTTCGACAACGTCCGGGTGCCGAAGGGCAACGTGCTCGGCCGCATCGACGACGGCTGGACGGTGGCGAAGTACCTGCTCGTGCACGAGCGCGGTGGCGCGGCGGCGCCGATGTTGCAGGTCATGGGTCAGGAACTGGCCGAGGCGGCGGCGCGGCAGCCTGGCCCGGACGGCAATCCGCTCATCGACGATCCCGCTTTCGCGCTGCGCTTGGCCGACGCGAGGATTCGCACCGATGTTTTGGAAGTGCTGGAGTACCGGACGATTTCGGCGATGGCGCAGGGTAAGGATCCGGGTCCGGCCTCCTCGATGCTGAAAATCCTTGCGACCGAGCTGAGTCAGCAACTGACCGAACTCGCCTTGGACGCCGCGGGCACGGTCGGGCGCGTCTACCAGCCGCACGCCACCGCGCCGGGCGGGCCGATCGCCGAATTCACGCCGCCCGCAGACGGTTACCATAGCGGCGCCGACTGGCAGGCCGTCGCGCCGCTGCGCTACTTCAACGACCGCGCCGGATCGATCTACGCCGGTAGCAACGAGATTCAGCGAAACATCCTCGCCAAAGCAGCATTGGGGCTCTGATGGACTTCACACTCACCGAGGAGCAGCAGCTGCTGCGCGACGCGGTCGCCGGATTCCTCGGCGTCCGCTACGACCTGGAGAAGAGCAGGGCCGCAGCCAAATCCGCGCAGGGCTGGCAGCCCGCCGTCTGGCGCGGATTCGCCGAGGAACTCGGTATTCTCGGCGCGACGCTGCCCGAACGGGTCGATGGAATGGGCGGCGGCGCAGTCGAATTGATGGTCATCGCCGAGGAATTGGGACGTGCGCTGGTCGTCGAGCCGTTCGTCGACACCGTTGTGGTCGGCGCCGGCCTGCTGGAGCGATCCGGCGGAGCGCGGGCGGACGAAGTGTTGCGCGGGATCGTCGCCGGCGATGTTCGGACCGCGTTCGCGTCGCTGGAGCCGACTTCCGGTCCGACGCTGCACGACGTCGGCACCGTCGCGTGCCGAGACGGCGACTCGTGGGTGCTCGACGGAGCCAAATGCGTGGTGACCAGCGCTCCACTGGCGACCCACCTGCTCGTCTCCGCGCGCACCGCGGGTGAGCGGCGCGATCGAGCCGGAATCTCTTTGTTCCTCACCGAATTCGACGCGGCGAATCCGCCCGCCGGTGTCGAGGTGCACTCCTACCGCACCATCGACGACCGAGTCGGTGCCGATCTCACCTTCACCGAATTCCGGCTCCCCGCCGACGCACTGCTCGGAACCGAAGGCACGGCGTGGGACGTGATCGAACCCACCGTGGACGTCGCCATCGCCGCGATCTGCGCCGAGGCGGTCGGCTGTATGCGCAAAGTGCTTGCCGACACCGTCGAATACGCCAAGCAGCGCCAGCAATTCGGCGTGCCGATCGGCAGTTTCCAGGCCCTGCAACACCGCATGGTCGACATGTACATGGAACTGGAGCAGGCCATCGCCGCGGCCCACCTCGCCGCCCACGCCCTCTCCGCCGCCCCGTCCGACCGCGCCCGCGCCCTCTCCGCCGCCAAGGTCACCATCGGCCGCGCGGCCCGCTTCATCGGCCAGAACGCCGTCCAACTGCACGGCGCCATGGGCATGACCGAGGAACTCGCCATCGGCCACTACTTCAAACGCCTCACCGCCCTGGAACGCGAATTCGGCACCACCGACGACCACCGCGCCCGCTACGCGCGATTGACCAGGCCTTAGGTCCGCTCAGGCGGCGACCATGAGTTCGACGGCTTCGTGCATCTTGTAGCGGGTGGCGAGGATGTCGAGCAGTTGGTCGACCGTCTGCGCTGGGTCGCGGCGCCGCAAGGAGATCTTTTGGATGGCCGCCAGGGCACGGGCCGGGTCGACGGCACAGGTGTTCGCGGCGAACTCGGCGGCGCCGACGACTTGCAGGCCGGTCGGAATCAGGGATGCGGGGAAGTCACGAAAGTTCTCGGTGACCAGCGCCCCAGCGCTGCCGACGACCGCTGCGGCGACGACATGCTCGTCGCCCGGGTCGGGTAGACCGAACGAACCCTCGAGGGGTTCCCAACCCCGCACGAGCGCGTCGTCGAAGGCGTTCGTCATCACCGCGACGAGACCGGCTGCACGGCGGTGCGCGGTCGCAGGATCCGTGCCGCGACGGATGAGCTTGCGCTCCTCGTGCAGTTCGAGCTCGGCCAGGATGGCGTCGTTCCAGAGCGGCCGATAGAGATTCTCGACCGCCAGCGAGAGCAAGAAGTCGCGCTGCAGGCTCGGCCAGAGGACGCAGGTGTCGAGCACCGCGCCGAACATCAGCCGCGCCGTCTTCTCGCGACCTCCTTGCGGATCTCGCGTAGCTCGGCGCGCACGGCCTCCATATCGTCCTCCTCGTCGAGCTCGACCGAGCTTGCGGCGAGTGCTTCGTACTGCCTCTTCCTCCGCTCGTCGCGGTAGGCGAGGACATCGGTCAGCAGAACGCGCCGCCGGGATCCGGTTCGCTCCGAAGGGATCTCGTTCGCATCGATGAGACGGACGACCGTCGGCCTGCTGACGCCGAGCAGGTCGGCGGCCTGCTGGGTGGTCAGCGTCATGCTCTGCGGAGCGACGGTGACCGCCTTGCCCTCGCGCAGTGCTGCGACGACTTGGACAAGGACGCGGTGCACTGACTCCGGAACCTCTACCTGATCGTGCTCGTCGGCGCCGACCAAGAGGTAACGAGGCCGGATGCGATCACCGCGCCGCGATTCGTGGGCTTCGAGGAAGCTCACGACGGGGGCGAGTTCTTCGGTTGGCTCGGGCAGGTAGGTGTGCTGCATCAGGGCTTCGGACGTCATCGCCGCGGCCTCCTTTCGAAAGAATCGTAACTCGTTTCGAATCGTTCGGATAGCAGTTCCGTATAAAGCACTCGGCCCGGGTTCGGAGGGAACCCGGGCCGAGTGCTGTGTTCAGTTGGGGGCCGTGTCAGTTCTTGCGGCCCGGGGCCTTCGCGCCCGACTTGAAGCCGAGGCCGCCTGGCTTGGCGGTCGGGGGTGCGACGGCGGAGCCGTTGCCGGAGGTGCCGTTGGTGGGCTGCTCCGGTGCGGGCTGCGGGGCTTCGGCGGCCGGGGCCGGTTCAGTGGAAACCGGTTCGGCGGCAGCCGGTTCGGCGGGGGCCGGGGTCGCGGCGGCGCCGGGGGCCTTGGGCCCGGGGCGCTTGAAGCCGGACTTCATGGCGAGACCCTTGGCGGGAACGGTCGGCTTGGTTTCGGTGGGAGCCGAAGCCTGAGCCGGAGCCGAGGCCGGTGCCGAAGCCGGTTCCGCCGCAGGGCTTTCCGCGGCCGGTTCGGCGGCAGCCGGAGCAGCGGCCTTGGCGCCGGGCGCCTTCGCGGCACCCTTCATCGCCAGACCCTTACCGCCGGGCGCCTTGGCCGCACCCTTCATCCCCAGACCCTTGACGGGCGGGGCCGCGGGCGCTTCCGCGGCGGGAGCTTCAGCGGCTTCGGCAGCCGGAGCCGCCGCGGCCTTCGCACCCGGCGCCTTCGCGGCGCCCTTCATCCCCAGACCCTTGCCCGGCGCCTTGGCCGGACCCTTCATGGCCAGGCCCTTGACGGGCGCGGCGGGAGCGGCCGAAGCCTCGGCAGTCGAAGCCTCCGCGGCCGGAGCCGCTTCCGCCTTCGCGCCGGGCGCCTTGGCGGCGCCCTTCATGCCGAGTCCCTTGCCGGGAGCCTTGGCCGGACCCTTCATGGCCAGACCCTTGGCGGGCGCGGCTGCTTCCGCGGCCGGAGCCGCTTCGGCCTTCGCGCCCGGCGCCTTGGCCGCGCCCTTCATACCCAGACCACCGGGAGCCTTGGCCGGACCCTTCATGGCCAAGCCACCACCGGTCGGCGCCGCCTTGGCGGCCGCAGGCGCCTCGGCGGCCGCGGTGACGGGCTCCGGTTCCGGCTCGGGCTCCGGTTCGGCTTTGGGCTCCTGGATGACGGTCAGGTTCTCGGTCAGCGTGGCGGGCTCGACGCGCTCGATGGCGTCCAGCATCAGCTGGGCCACGTCGACGACCTCGACGCCTTCGCCTTCACCCTTCTCCTGACGCGCGGTGACACCGTCGTTGAGCATCACGCGGCAGAACGGGCAACCGGTCGCGATCTTCCCCGGCGCGGAGCCGTTCGACGACGCCAGGGTCGACAGACCCTCGTCGACGCGGTCGATGTTGATGCGCTTGCCGAGCTGCTCTTCCATCCACATGCGCGCACCACCGGCGCCACAGCACATGGACCGTTCGCCGTGCCGCGGCATCTCCACCAGGGTGGAGCCCGAAGCTTCCATCAGCTCACGCGGCGCGTTGTAGACCTTGTTGTGCCGGCCCAGGTAGCAGGGGTCGTGGTAGGTCACGTTCTGCGTCACCGAGGCGACCGGGATCAGCTTCTTCTGCCGCACGAGGCGGTTCAGCAGCTGGGTGTGGTGCACGACCTCGTAGGTGCCGCCGACCTGCGGGTATTCGTTGTTGAGCGCGTTGAAGCAGTGCGCACAGGTGACGACGATCTTCTTCTTGCGATCCTCGACGCCCTCGAACACCGAGTTCAGCAGCTCGATGTTCTGCTGCGCCAGCTGCTGGAACAGGAACTCGTTGCCCGCGCGACGGGCCGAGTCACCGGTGCAGGTCTCCTCCTGGCCGAGCACCATGAACTTCACGCCAGCGGTAGCGAGCAGCTCGGCGACGGCCTTGGTGGTCTTCTTGGCGCGGTCCTCGTAGGCGCCCGCGCAACCGACCCAGAACAGGTATTCGTAGCCGTCGAAGCTGTCCGCGTCCTTGCCGAAGACCGGGATCTGGAAGTCGACCTCGTTGATCCAGTTCAGGCGGTCCTTGGCGTTCTGGCCCCAGGGGTTGCCCTTGTTCTCCAGGTTCTTGAACAGACCCGCGAGCTCGGAGGGGAACTCCGACTCGATGAGCACCTGGTAGCGGCGCATGTCGATGATGTGGTCGACGTGCTCGATGTCCACCGGGCACTGCTCGACGCACGCGCCACAGGTGGTGCAGCTCCACAGCACTTCGGGATCGATGATGCCGTTGACGTCCTCGCCGCCGACCAGCGGACGCTCCGCCTCGGCCTTGGCCGCTTCCGAGATCTTGGCCAGCGCGGCCTCGTTCGGCTTGCCTTCGGCATCGACGAGGCCGACCTCGTCACCGCCCATGTCCTTGCGGCCACCGGCCAGCAGGTACGGCGCCTTGGCGTAGGTGTGGTCGCGCAGCGACATGATCAGCAGCTTCGGCGACAGCGGCTTACCGGTGTTCCACGCGGGACACTGCGACTGGCAGCGACCGCACTCGGTGCAGGTGGTGAAGTCGAGAATGCCCTTCCAGGAGAAGTCCTCGATCCGGCCTGCGCCGAGGGTGTCGTTGTCCGGGTCGACGTTCTCCATGTCGAGCGCCTTGCCGCCCGACATCATCGGCTTGGCCGCGCCGAGGGCGACGCCGCCGTCGTCCTCGCGCTTGAAGTAGATGTTCGGGAAGGCCGAGAAGCGGTGCCAGGCCACGCCCCACGTGACGTTACGGCCGACCAGGTAGAGGAAGGCCATACCCGACATCAGCTTGATGAACGCGAAGATCGACACCATGACCGGGCTCGCGGGCAGCAGCTTGGCGACCTGCATGGTGAAGAAGTCGGTCGCGGGGTTGGAGTGGTGGTAGGTCGCGATCTTGCCGGCCTTCACGAAGACCATGCCGAGGCCCTCGAGGAGAACGATCGCCTCGATGACGTAGGCCGGTGCGAACTTCGAGCCGCTGAAGCGGGACAGCCGCTCGGGCAGGCGCGGGTGGTTCAGCTGCCGGATGACGATCAGCGTGCCGATGCCGACCACGGTGCCGATGCCGAGGATCTCGTCCCAGAGGTGGTAGATCGCCGTGTCGCCGATGATCGGCCAGTGGAACGCCGGGTCGAAGGTCTGACCGTATGCCTCGAACCACAGCATGGCGCCGCCGAGGAAGCCGATCATCACGAGCCAGTGCGCCCAGCCGACGGTGCGGAATTTGTTCATCCGCGTATGCGCGAGGAACTCGACAAGCATCTGCTTGAAGCGCGGGAAGAACGGACGCCACCGATCCGGTGCGCCCTGTCCGACCATGATGGTGCGAGCGATGTTCCTGACGCCGCCGAAGAACGACGCCCAGCACAGGAGACTGAGCGTCGCCCCAATCGTGCCCAGCGTCACTGTCAGGGCATTCATGTCGCGACCTTTCTTTGAGGCAACACGAGCGTTCTGGTGCGGCAGGCCTGCCACACCGGTTGGCTCGTATCGTAACCGCCAGTAAGTTACCCACCGGTAACTTCTGGTGTCTATCGTACGATCGGTATTTGAGGGCTAACCCTGCTTACTGGGGCTTGACCTGAAATTTACCTGTGATCAATCTCACATAGAATCTTCCGGGTTCGTCGTGAGATCGGCCGGTAACCACCGTAAACGCCGAGCAAGTCGTCCTATTCGGTAAGGACAGGCTTACTCGGCGGATTTTGTTATCGATCTCGCTTCTGGGCGCTCGTTCGATTACGCTCACGTGCGTTCTGTTTGCTACGCCTGTCTTCACACCCGCTCGGGGAGAATCCGAAGGGGCCGACCGTCTTTCGGGTTGATTGAGAGCTCTCGCGTGTGTAAGAGCGGCGCGCGGACAACAACCCTGATGATGGATTGGAAACCGAATGAACTTCCGCAGAACCACCGCGGCCGCCGCGTTGGTCATCGGCGCGATGACCGTGGGTATGGGCACTGCTCACGCCGAGCCCGCGCCAGCTTCTGCCGAGACCATCAGCTACTCCGTCAAGCTGGTGGACAAGACCGTCGTGACATCGCTGCGTGGGGGAACCTTCTCGCTGGTCGAGAAGGATGCAGCGGTCGAGGGCGAGCCCAAGCAGAACGTGGTCGACATCAAGGATGACAAGGGCAACACCGTCATCTCGCTGCCGCTGAACTTCGACATCAACGGCACCGATATCCCGGTCAAGCCGGAGCTGAAGAAGGACAACACCGTCCTCGAGCTCACCCCGGAGAAGCCGGAGAACCTGGCCCTCGACAAGCCGGTCGAGGTCAAGCCCATCGCCTCCCCGATCGAGAACCAGCGCGCGCAGAACGACTTCGCCAGCAAGTTCGGCATCGGCACCGCCATCGGCGGCTTCGTCGGTACCGCCATCGGCGCGGTCGTCGGCTGCGTGTTCGGTCTGCCGCTGTTCGGCGTCGGCTGCCTCGCAGGCCTGCCGATCGGCGCGGGCATCGGCGGCATCCTCGGCACCATCGCCGTCGGTGGCCCGACCCTGCTCGCCGCGGGCATCGAGCTCATCAACACCATGCAGGCGCCGGAAGGCACCACGCAGTGGGCCGACAAGCCGAAGGCCGCGCAGGCCGCGAACTGATCCCGGCACTTCACGGACGGCCGGCCCGTTCCCTTCGGGGAGCGGGCCGGTTTTCGTTTTGTCCCAAGCTGCTCCCACAGCGCGTTCGCACGCTTCACATAGGCACTGGCTTTGTGCCGCGTACACAGGGTGTGTGACGCGGCCGCTTGGCGGGGCGTTCGATGTGGTTCAGCTCGGCAGTTCCAGCGAGCCGTGAAATGAGACCGCTCCCAAGCGAACCCCCATCTCGCCGTAGGACCGCTCCGCCATCTCGAACGTCCCGTTCTCCCGCACCAGCAGGACCGTGCTGGCCCTGGTGCCGTGCACGTCATTGGCGATGAACCGCGCCGACAACGCCCGCTCCATCTCCAGCGGCACGCCCGTGCGCGGCAACTCGTCGTCGGGAACCTCGTTGCGATCGGAGAGCACGTCGAAATACCGGTCCACCGCACCGGGATCGGATTCCACCACCTTGCGCAGCTCGGTCAAGCCGTCCCGCACCTTGGGCCAGATCCGCTGCGGCGCTTCCAGTTCGGCGCCGGGGACCGGCTCCGCCGAGGTGACGAAAGCGCCGTTGGAGAGCCCGTGGAAGCCGGGCGCGAGCGGTTGCGGAGGGTTCGCGCTGCGGTTCGAATGCCACCACAGCGCAGCGAGATCCGAGACGACGAGGTTGTAGCCGTTGTAGTCGTCGGGCGCCGCGGCGACCTCGCGAACGTACCTTTCCGGATCAGGGAATTCGCCAGAAGGATGCCGGTCGTCGCCGCCGCGCAGGAAATCCATCAGCAGCGCGCCGCGTGAACGAGCACCGATCCGTTCGTCATTCGGATTTCGGACGTTGGTCACCGCGGCGAAGCGATTGTGTGCGCCGGCCACGGTCGCTCCGAGCCAGGTGCCGGGCGGATCGCCCTCGGCCCTGCCGACCGCGCCCGTATCCCGCCCCGCGAGCAGTCCGGGCACCTCCGGCCACCACCGCATGGATTCGGTAGGCCGGAGGTAGAACTCGTCCCGGTTGGCGGCCACGATCAACCGGTAGTCCGGGTGTGCGCGCCAGCCGATCAACACCAAACACATTGGTCCAGAATGCCGGAATATCCGCCGCCCGGTCATCGGAAAGGGCAGCGAAAACTGGTGTTGGAAGCAGTAAAAAGGCGTACCTCCGCCTTCGCTCCGGCCGTGCGCGGACTAAGGGCGGACTGCGTCCGGCAGCGTCGTTTCTGCGTACCTCCGCCTTCGCTCCGGCCGTGTGCGGCGAACGACGCCCGAGAACAGCGAAGGCCGCCGACGCGGACGTCGACGGCCTTTCGGTGGACCTCGAAGGTCAGTTGGTGCGGATGCGCAGCCCCGGGTTGTCCGAGAGGACCACGCTGACCGGCTGCGCGAACAGCTGCGGCGCGTTGCCGGTGAGCGCGCCGATCAGGTTGGGGATCTCGCAGATCGGGTAGTCGGCCACCGACGAGGCGCTGGAGATGCCGAGCGCGAGGCGTCCGGTGACGATCGGGCCGCCGCTGTCGCCGGGCAGGGCGCAGATGTTGGCCGAGAAGCTCTGCGTCAGTTCACGATCGCCGACCTGCACGGTCTGGTCGACGGCGTTGACGATGCCGCAGCTGAATCCGGTGCGCGAACCCGACTTGCAGACCGGGGCGCCGACCACCGGGGTGGCCACACCGTCGATCGCGACCGGCGCGGCGCCTGGCACCCGCACGCTGTTGTTGCTGAAGCGGTCGGTGAAGGCGTCGTTGATCCGGATGATCGAGTAGTCCTGGTTGCCGAGCACCGACTTCTGGAACACGCCGAGCTGGGCGCCGCGCTGCTCCCTGGGCAGCAGCTCGTGCACGGCCGAGGCGTTGTCGAGGTCGGGGTTGCAGTGGCCCGCGGAGATGTTCACGACGTTGCCAGCCCGGTCGGTGCCGTTGAAACCGAACGAGCAGCGCAGCTGGCTCCCGCCGCCCACCGACGCGTAGCCGTCGCCGCCCGCCAGCGCGGCCCTGCTGTCGCCCTCGGCGATGGCGGTGCCCTGCGGCAGCTGCTCGGCAGCCACCGGCGGCGCGATCACGATGACCCGCGCCGGGTCGACGAAGCTGGGCATCGGCAGACCCGCCTGGTCCACCCGCACCGCGATGCTGTTGTTGACGGTGTCGATCACGACGCCGCGCACCAGGGCGGCGACCGCTTCGGGCTGGCCCTCCAGCCACCGCTCGAACGCGCTCTTCTCGCCACGCAGCGCGGCCTCGCTCTTGGCGACGTTACGGACCTCGAACCCGGCCGACGCGGCGGCGTTGCGTGCTTCCTCCGCGCCGGGCCCCTGCGCGATCGCGACGACGGCCTTGCCCGCGTCGTCGAGCCAAGCGCCACCGAAGACCTCCGGGTACTGGCGCTGCGCCGACGTGGCGAAGGCCGCGACCTGCTGGCCGAGATCGGCGCGGCGCAGGTATTCCTCGGGGGAGATCTTCAGATCACGGGTGACCGCGGCGATGAGATCCGCGGGCAGGCCCGGGGCGGGTTCCGCATTCGCCACTGCCGCCGTCGGCCCGAACAGCAAGATCGCCGCCGAGGCGGCGATCACTGATTTCCGGAACCTGGTCTGTCGCGCAGCGGATCGGAACTGACCTATACGTGGCAGGAGCATGACCAGACTATATGGGGTCCGGGCCGGTATTCCCACCCGACCGGGACCCCATTTTTGCCCGAATCGGACTTATCGGTTATCCGACGTTCGGTCGGGTCCGCACCTGGATGCCGCTGCCGATCCCGCCGCCCGCCGTCGCGTCGATGTCGGCGAGGATCGAGCGGATCGGAATCCCCAGCGTGGCGGTGCCGCCGTAGGGCGCGAGCGCGACGTTCGCCTCGTTGCAGTCCGGTGCGTCGGCGGCGTTGGAGCCGCTGGTGATGCCGAGGGCGAGGGTGCCCGAGACGATCGCGCCGCCGCTGTCGCCGCCGAGGGTGCACGCGGAGCTGGCGAAGCCGCGGATCGTCTTGGACTCGCCCTCCGCGGTGTAGAGCTGCGTCTCGACCCGGTCCGCGACCACGAAACCGCAAGTGAACGTGGACGACTGGCCCGACTTGCACACCGGAGCGCCGGTGATCGGGTCGGCGGTGCCGGTGATCGCCAGCGTGGTGCCGTTGGCGCCGCGCACCGAGGGCTGGTCCATGCCGGCACGGACGGCGCGCTCGTTCAGCTTGATCACCGAGTAGTCCAGCGCGTTCTCGCCGCCGAGCGTGGCGGTCACGAAGGTGCCGAGCTCGGGGCTGTTCGGCAGGTCTTTCAGGTTGGGCAGGTAGACACCGGCCTCCTGGTTCGCCTTGCTGAGGTTCGGGTCGCAGTGGCCCGCGCTGATGTTGAGCGCGTTGCCCGCCGCGTCGATGCTGTTGAAGCCGAAGGAGCAGACATCGACGTTGCGCAGCGAGGAATCGTGCAGCGAGCCGGGCGCGCTGATGTAGGTGTCGCCGCCCATCGGCCTGCGCTCGACCGGGCCGCCGCCGCCTGGCGAGAGGATGACCTTGATGTTGGCGATCAGGGTCGGCAGGTTCAGCACGTGACCCGCGGGGGTGTTCGCGACGCTGAGGACGAGCTGGCTGTTGAGGAAGTCGATGGCGACCGAGTTGATCGCGTTGGACAGTTCGCGCGGCAGCGAGGTGATCCACTGGTTGAGCTGCATCAGCGAGCTCTCGAGGTTGTCCGCCGAGACCGGGGCGAGCCGGGTCTGGTAGCCGTCGGCCGCGGCGATGCTCGCGGCGTCCGGCGAGGTCACCGCGACGACGGCCTTGCCGTCGGCGGCCATCCACGCGCCCGCGAAGGAATCGGGACGCTCGGAACGGAAGTCGCGGGCGTATTCCCTGAGCTGCTGGGCCCGAGCCGCGCGATCGAGGTACTCGGTGGGCGTCATCTTCAGATCGCGCGCGATCGCCTCGACCAGTTCCGCGGGCAGGGCGTCGGCGCTGAGCTGTGGCGGTGCGGGTTCCGCCGTCGCCGTGCCGGACAAGGGGGCCAGGAGAACGGTCGCCGCTGCTCCGAGCGAGGCAGCTTTGACCGCGGCGCGACGCGCCACCAACTTGCGCATGAAGTCCCTTCGTCGGCACGCCAAGTGCCAGCTAAATCTGTGGGCCGTCGGCGGCGAACCCGTTGGCGCACAGTCCTCGTCCAGCGACTCCGATTCGCCGAGAAACGTCGGACGAACCGGTCAGCGCTTCACTCTAGGGCACAAACCGCTTCCGTTCGCTATTAAACGACGGCGAATCAGCGGGGGCGATTGTTTCCCGGCGGCTGCCACTGCGGAGTCCACCACTCGTACGGGTTCTCGGAGTCGTACGGGTACCACGGGTTGGTGGGGCGCGTGGTGGTCCGACGCGGCACGGTGGTGGTCGGCGGCGCGGTGGCGCTCGGCGTGGTGGTCGACTCGGTGGTCGTCGGGGGCGGCGGCGGTGGCTCGGGGGTCGGCTCCGGCTCGGTGGTCTCGGTGACGACCACCGGCGGCTCGGCGACCGGCGGCGGGGCGCTCGGCGGAGGCGGTGGTGGCGGCACGGCGGTACTCGACGTGCCGGACTGCGCGTCGCGCACCTGCGGAACGGTGGGCGACTCGTCGCCGCGGAAGAGCACGGCGACACCGAGGCCGCCGAGGGTGAGGCCGATGAACGCGGCGACCGCGATCAGCACCGTGATGCGCCGGCGATCGCCGGATTCGACTGGCGGCACGGGTTTTTCGGCAGGCGTCGCCTCGGTGAGCAGCTCGGTCGGCAGCGGTGTCGCCGGCATGGCCGCCGAATAGGCCTGCACGGTGGGCTCGGGCGCGGGCACCGCGGGGATCACGTCGGTCACCACGGTCGAGTTCTCGGCGGCGCTCGGATCCGGCGGCGTCGCGCCCGCGGGGGTGGCGAGCACCGAGGCAAGCGCGGCCCGTGCCGCGTCGTAGGCGAACGACTTGCCGGGTTCGGCGGTGTCGACCGCGGGCAGATCGGCCTCGCTGACCAGCACCACCGACTTCAGGCCCAGATAGTCCAGCGCCTCGCGCAGCGACTGCACCTGCTGTGCGGGCCAGGCGCCGGGGTGGGTGGCGTAGAACTCGGCCGCGCCGCTGAGGTGCTCGGTGGTCAGGTTGATCAGGCAGAACAGGGCGGTGGCGACCAGGTCTTCGGCGCGATACGCCTCGCCGTCGTCGACGGAGATACCCGCGGGGTTGCCTACCGCGCCGACGAAATCGGTGATGGAGTGCGAGTGGTCCGACGGCGCTTCGCCGCCGAGCACGGTGTCGCCGTCGTCGGACATGTGCAGGACCGACTCCCGGACGACGTAGTGCAGGTCGCCCGAGTCGGTGACGATCGCGGCGGTGCAGTCCTCATCGGCGATCCGCAGGCCCACCCCTGTGGCCATCACATTCCTCGTTTCGACGTCGATCGGCCCGCCCCGAGGCGATCACACGAGCAACGAGCCGTGTCCCATGGCGCGGAGCATTGACAATAACTCCGAGCGGGATCGCGCACCGATCCGACGTCGGATCCGCGCGACGTGATGCTCCACCGTCTTCGCGGAGATGTACAGCCGCGCGCCGATCTCGCGGTAGGTCAATCCGAGCAGGACCAGTTCGGCGACTTCGCGTTCCCGCTCGCTCAGAATCGCGGCACCGTCGGCGGGCGCCTCCGGCGTGTTCGAGGCGCGCGGCGCGGCGGCCGGCGGGACCGGCTGTTCCTGCGGCTTGGACTCGGCGCGCACCATGCGGGCCAGCTTGAGCAGCGCGGTCGCGGTCGAGGATTCGGCGGCCGAGAGCGCGGCCTCGCTGGCCAGCCGGGCCGCGTCCCAGGTCAGGCCGATCTCGCGCAGCCCGTTGACCGCCACCTCGACCGGCTTCACTTCGACTTGCCCGCGCAGCACGAGCACCCAGGTGCGGCCAGCGTCCACCAACACGGCCGCGTGCCGGTTGCCGGCTTCCGCCGCGGCCTTGAGCAGGCGCGCGTGCGGCAGCAGTTCCGCGGGGCTCTCGTGCGCGATGGCGGCCTGCACGCCGTACCAGTGGAAAGCGTTGGCCCAGGCCGGCGGCTGATCGAGGCGGTCGAGCAGTGCGAGCGTCGCGTCGACGAGCGGTGCGATGCGGCGTTCGTCGCGCAGCCGGATGCCCGCGAGCCACAGCTCGCCGATCGGCAGCACGGTGAGCAGGTCGGCGTCGACGTCGTCGAAGAGCGGGTACGCGGCTTGCCAGGCGCGGGTCAGCGCGGCGTGGTCGCCGCCGCGGCGGGCAAGGCCGACCGCGACGCCGTGCGCCAGCAGCCGGTCGCGGACGTCGAGCTGGTCCCAGTCGAAGGCGGCGACGGTGTTGGCGGCGGCTTGTTCGTCACCGCCGAGCATGGCCGCCCACGCGGTGAGCACTTGGAGTTGATGGCAGCGCAGCCCGCTGGTGGTCGCCCGGCGCAGCGCGTCACCGGCGCGGCGCGGCTCACCCGTGCTCAGGCACAGCAGGGTCGCGATGGAGACGGCCGTGCACGGCAGGAAGCGGTCGACGCCGGAGTCGGCGTGCGCGGCCTGGATGAGCGCGGAAACCGCGGTGGGCGTTCCGCTTCCGTGATCAGCGAGGGAGTTCGCGAGCGCGGTCGCGATGAGCTGGGCGTGCGCGCCCGCCTGGGTGGGCGGCCAGTTGCCCGCCGTGCCGGACAGTTCGGTCGCGGCGGGCACGTTGCCCGCCAGATACAGCACGGTGGCGCCCACCGCCCAGTCCGGCCCGACTCGGTTCGGGCCGAGCCAGCCGTAGAGCTG
The DNA here is from genome assembly GCF_900215415.1 of Nocardia amikacinitolerans. Taxonomy (NCBI): domain Bacteria; kingdom Bacillati; phylum Actinomycetota; class Actinomycetes; order Mycobacteriales; family Nocardiaceae; genus Nocardia; species Nocardia amikacinitolerans. The sequence goes on from NZ_OBEG01000004.1 coordinate 733,040, forward strand.
GGCGGCGCGGCCGATGAGGCCGCGGCGAGTCAGGACGCCCGCGCAGATCCGCACGGCGTCGGCGAGATCGGGTCCGTCGACGCCGGCCCTTGCCAGCACGGGTTCGGCCAGCCGCATGGCGGTCTCACCGTCGCCGGTGCGTGCGGCGGCCTCGGCCCAGCGCAGCGCGATCTGATTGGCGTCGGCGCCCGCCGAGGCGGCTGCGGCGTAGTAGCGGACCGCCTCGCGCCCGGCGGTTTCGGCTGCGGTGCAGAGGAATTCGGCGAGGCGTGGGTCGCGGACGCCGGACTCGGCGAGTAGCAGCGCGGTGTGGTCGCGCAGTAGGCCGGCGTCGAGGCGTGCGGTGAGCAGCCTGCGCTGCACCGCGACGAACCTGCGATCGCCGAGCATGGTGCGCAGCGGCGCGACCGCAGGGGCGAGCAAGAGGTCGGCGTCGGTCACCAGGGCGGTGGCGCGTGCGCGGTCGATGAGCGATTGGGCGGCAGTGGATTCGACGCCGAGCACCTCGGTGAGTTCGCTCGAGTCCAGGCCGGTCCCGGTGGTCGCGACGACCAAAGTCTCCAGTAGATCCGGTTCCAGGTTGTCCAGCTGCGAGCGCGACCAGTCGGCCACAGCCTCGTCCACGACGCGAATCCCGGCGTCCAGGCGCGCCGAGCAGGCCGCGGTGAGCGCGGCGACGACGCCGCCGCGAATACCGCCGGTCTGCTGGTGGATGTGTTGGGCGACGGGGCGCGGCACCATCATGCCCAATTCCCTTGCGAAGGGCAGGATGTCGGCGACGCCGAGCGGTCGCAGGTCGACGATGCGGCCGCGCCGGGCAACCGTCTCCGCGAGGGTGCGCAGTTGCGGGTCGTGCGGGCGCGGCTGCACCGCGATCACGGCCGTGTAGTTGCCGGATTCGACAGCGGCGCAGAGCGTTTCCAGTTCCGGCGCGCCCAGGGTGTGGGCATTGTCGATGACGAGCGCCGGGCGGGGCGCGGCCGGGTCGACGCTGTCCACGTGGCCGGGATGCGCGCCGTTCGTCGCCGCCGTCGGACCGGGTGCGGCGACGTTGTCCTGCAACGGGATACCGCGTCCGCGCAGACGCGTCCGGATCACCGAGAGCAAGGTGGACTTGCCGGTGCCCGAGCGGCCGCGGATCAGGTAGACCGCCGGTTCCTGCTCGGTGTTGTCGAGTTCGCGCAGGATGTCGCGGGCGCTCGGCAGTGTGTCGAACGCCGTGTCAGCCACCGTTCCCCCCGAGGATCTCACCCGGCGCACGCAGCACCGTGCCGACCGCGCCGCCGACTCCGTCCACCACCTCACCGAGCGGTTCGGTCAGCACTTCGGTGGGGAGGTCCGGCGCCTGCGGTTGTTGGGGCTGCGGCAGCGGTTGCGGCGCAGGGGGATTGGGGCCGGGGGTGGGTTGCGGCGCCGGCTGCGGCGCTGCCTGTTCTCCGGGTGCGGTGGGCGCGGGCTGTCCCGGCGCGGGTTGCCCGGGCGCGGGCTGGTTGTTCACCACCGCGACGGTGCTGGAGCCGGGGATCGAGTTGGGTGCCGAACCAGGCTGCGACGCAACGGGTTTCGGCTGTTGCGGGGTGCCGTTGCCGGGATCGGCTACGGGGGCGTCCGTTCCGGGTGCGCCCGTGCCGCCGGGGGCCGCGACGTCGGCGGGTCCGGTCGACGTGGACTGCTCGGCGGTCGGCGAGTTCGCCGGGGAGTGCGCACCGGTGCCGATCGCGACGGTTCCGGTGGCCAGCAGGCCGATGACCAGGGCCGCGCCCGCGACGATCGCGGCGCGCTGACGGCCGGTGAGCCTGCGGATACGGGAAACCGGGAGCGCGCTCTCCTTGCCGCCGGGACGGCCGGGCCGCTCGAGGGCGGGCAGCTCCTTGGTCTTCGGAGCGGCGGGGGTCGCCGGATCCTGGGCGAACGCCGCGACCGGGGCGGTGTCGATCGCACTGTCCAGCAGATCGGCGGCCAATGCGGCCGCACCGCGCGCACTGGTGTTGGCGGGCTCGGGCGCGGCGACCAGCGGGAGACCGAACTCGCTCGAGATCAGCTCGCCGACCAACGGAATCGCGCCGCCGCCGCCGGTCAACAGCACCCGGCTGATATCGCCGATGTCGAGTCCGGCGCGGTGCACGGTGTCGCGGATCAGATCGATCGAGGTGAGCAGCGGACCGCGGATCAGCTCTTCCAGCTCGCCGCGAACCAGGCGGATCTGGTCGCCCGCCGGAGAAGTCGGGTCGAGGCGGACAGGGACGACCGTGGCGGTATTTATGGAAAGCTCTTCTTTCGCATTTTTGCAGCGCTCTCGTAATACCGACAATTCGCGTTCCACGACCGGGTCGAACGGATCGAAATCATTTCCACGCAATGCGTTTGCCAGCACGTAACGCATGGTCAGCAGATCGAATTCCGAACCGGCGACGTCGGTGGAGCGCAGCGACGCGAGCAGAGCCGTCTGGCTTCCGGTGCGCACCACCGAGACTGTCGACCCGGTCGCGCCGAGGTCGTAGACGACCAGCGCGCCCTCGCCGAGCGGACCGTGCGCGGCCTCGAGCCACTGCACCGCTGCCGTCGGCTCTGGGACGAGCGTCACTTCGTGTAGGCCAGCGGCGTCCAACGCGGCGCGCTGCACGTCGATCGTGTGCCGCGACCACCACGCCGGGTGGCAGGCGACGACCGCCCCGGGCTGTTCCCCTGTGACATCGGCGATTTCGTCGATGAGACAGGTGACCGCCGTGGCGACCAAGTCCTCTGCCGCGTGCGCGGAACCGTTTTCGGCCAGGATGTCGACCGGATCGCCGACCCGAGCCAGAAACCCTTCCAGCACCGCGTCACTGGAGTGTCTTCCGGTGCGCCCCGCGCCGGACCCGAAGGCAGGCGGGGCGCCCTGGCTCAGGCGCAACACACTCGGGTGGCTCACGACGGCTCCGCCCGCTGCCGGGCCTGCCTGGGTGTCGCCGATCTCACCCGTCGTCGCCACGGCGACCGAATTCGACGCTCCGACCTTGATGCCGAGCGCCAGACGCTGTGTCATTGGTGAACCTCGTATGGGGAAAACCGTGGGATCCGGTAGTCGCTGCTGTGTTGTTCGATTGTGCGAGATAGCCGTGTGATCCGGCCTGTCAGATCTGTCGGTTGCTGAGGGGCCGCCGTTACCGGGGCTGGGGAAAGAGCGGGGATATTCCCCTAATGGCGTGCGCGCCCCTAATGGGTCGCTCCGGCGATTGGTGGGGGTCCGCCCCGTTCCCCCGTAACGCGAGGCGTGCCTAGCGTGAAATGCATTCCAACGAGTGCGGATCGCGTGGTCCGCCGATCCCAGGAGACGATCCTCGATGACCCCCAATGTGATTCTCGAGTTCATCCTCGGCCTGCTGCGCGACCGCGAGGCCGCGGTGGGTTACTGCGCCAACCCCGAAGGCGCGCTCGCTGCCGCGGGACTCTCCGCGGTGACGCCGGAGGACATCGCCGCGGTGGCGCCGATGGTCGCCGAGTCGGCCTTGGTCGCCGGCGGCTCGCAGCTGTCGGCGATCGTCGCGGCGGGCACGTCGGCCGGTGCCGCCGCAGGTGTCGGTCTTGGCGCTTCGGCGGGTGCCAACGCAGGTGTCGACGTGGGCGCCGGCGTGAACACCGACATCGATCTCGGTGCGGGCGTGAACACGGACATCGGCCTCGGCGCCGGCGTCAACACCGACATCGACCTCGGTGCGGGCCTGAACACGGACATCGACCTCGGCCTCGGCACCGGGCTGAACGGCGACCTCGGCGCGGGCCTCGATCTGGGCGGCGCGCTCGGCGCTGGTTTGGGTGGTGCTGTCGGCGGTGCGTTGGGCGGTGTCGGTGACATCGCTGCCGGTGCGGGCGCGGGTCTGGGCGGCGTGCTCGACGGGGTTCTCGGTGCGGGCGCTGGTCTGGGCGCGGGTGTCGGCGCTGGTCTCGGTGGTGCCGTCGGTGGTGTGTTGGACGGTGTCGGTGATATCGCTGCCGGTGCGGGTGCCGGTCTGGGTGGTGCGCTCGATGCGGGCCTCGGCGCGGGCGCGGGCCTCGAAGGCTCGGTCGGCGCGGGCTTGGAGGGTGCGCTCGGCGCGGGCGCCGGTCTGGGTGCCGGCCTCGGGGGCGCCGTGGACGCGGGCGCGGACCTCGGCGCCGATCTTGGCGCGGGCCTCGAAGGCGCACTCGGCGCGGGCACCGACCTCGGCGGCGATCTGTCGGCCGGAATCGGTGGCGCGCTCGATGCGGGTGCTCAGGCGGGTGCCGACCTCGGCGCTGGCCTCGGTGGCGCGCTGGATGCGGGCCTCGGCGCGGGCGCCGAAATCGGTGGTGACCTGTCGGCCGGTCTCGGTGGCGCTCTCGGCGCCGGTACCCAGGCCGGTGCCGATCTGAGCGCGGGTTTGGGTGGTGCGCTGGACGCCGGTGCCGAGCTCGGCGGCGATCTGGCCGGTGGTCTGGGTGGTGCGCTCGATGCGGGCCTCGGCGCGGGCGCCGGGCTGGGTGCGGGACTCGAGGGCGCCATCGGTGCGGGTGGTGAGTTCGGTGGTGATCTGTCGGCTGGTGTCGGCGGTGCGATCGACGCGGGTGCCGAAGCCGGTGCCGGATTGGGCGCTGGCCTGGGTGGTGCGCTGGATGCGGGTGCCGAGTTCGGTGGCGATCTGGCTGGTGGTCTGGACGGCGCGTTGGGCGCGGGCCTCGGCGCGGGCGCCGGGCTGGGCGCGGGACTCGGGGGCGCCGTCGATGCGGGTGCCGACCTCGGCGGCGATCTGTCGGCCGGACTGGGTGGTGCACTCGACGCGGGTGCTCAGGCGGGTGCCGACCTCGGTGCAGGTCTCGGCGGTGCACTCGATGCGGGCGGCGAGTTCGGCAGCGACCTGTCCGCTGGTGTCGGTGGTGCGATCGACGCCGGTGCGGAAGCCGGTGCTGGTCTGGGCGCGGGCTTGGGCGGTGCTCTGGACGCGGGTGCCGAGTTCGGCGGTGACTTGTCCGCTGGTGTCGGCGGCGCGATCGACGCGGGTGCAGAAGCCGGCGCGGGCTTGGGCGCGGGTCTGGGCGGCGCGATCGACGCGGGTGCGGACTTCGGCGGTCAGCTCGCCGGTGGTCTGGACGGTGCGCTGGACGCGGGCACCGAGTTCGGTGGTGACCTGTCGGCTGGTTTCGATGGTGCTCTCGGTGCGGGTGCGCAGGCCGGTGCCGATCTTGGCGCGGGCGTAGGCGGTGCGCTGGACGCCGGCGCTGAGTTCGGCGGTGACTTGTCCGCTGGTGTCGGTGGCGCGATCGACGCGGGTGCCGAGGCGGGTGCCGGTTTGGGTGCTGGCCTGGGCGGTGCGGTCGACGCGGGTACCGAGTTCGGCGGCGATCTGGCCGGTGGTCTGGAAGGCGCGTGGGATGCGGGCCTCGGTGCGGGCGCCGAGCTGGGTGGTGACCTTTCCGCAGGTCTCGATGGTGCGCTGGGTGCGGGTGCTGAGGCGGGTGCCGATCTGGGCGCGGGTCTGGGCGGTGCGATCGACGCGGGTGCGGACTTCGGTGGTCAGCTCGCCGGTGGTCTGGACGGTGCGGTGGATGCTGGGCTCGGTGCCGGCGCTGGTCTGGGTGCGGGTCTGGAAGGTGCCGTCGACGCGGGGACCGAGTTCGGTGGTGATCTGTCGGCCGGTCTGGATGGCGCGATCGACGCGGGCGCCGGGCTGGGTGGTGACCTTTCCGCTGGTCTCGGTGGCGTGATCGACGCGGGTGCCGAGGCGGGCGCCGACTTCGGTGCCGGGCTCGGCGGTGCCGTCGATGCCGGCGCCGGGTTCGGCGGTGATCTGGCGGCCGGTGTCGGCGGTGCGGTCGACGCGGGGACCGGTTTCGGTGGTGACCTCGCCGCCGGTTTCGATGGTGCGCTGGACGCGGGGACGGATCTCGCTGCGGGCGTAGAGGGTGCGCTCGGAGCGGGTGGTGCGGTGTCGAGTGGGTTCGAGGGCGCGTTCGACGCGGGTGCTGATCTCGCTGGCGGCCTCGAGACCGGGTTCGGTGGCGCAGTCGACGCGGCCGCGAACTTCGGTGGTGATTTCGCAGCGGGCCTCGAAGGTGCTGCCGGTGCGGGTGCCGGACTGGCCGGTGGCCTCGAGACCGAGCTCGGCGGTGCGTTCGACGCGGGTGCGGACTTCGGTGGCGATCTGGCCGCGGGTGCTGGTGCGGGTCTGGAAGGTGCGTTCGGTGCTGGCGCGGAAGCCGGTGCCGGACTGGCCGGTGGCCTCGAGACCGGGCTCGGCGGCGCGCTCGATGCGGGCGCGGGTCTCGGCGGCAGCCTCGAGGGTGCGCTGGGTGCGGGTGCGGAAGCCGCGGCCGGTCTGGAAACCGGTTTGGGCGGCGCGCTCGACGCGGGGACCGGTCTGGAGACCGGCCTCGGTGCCGGGTTCGGCGCTGACCTCTCGGGCGGCCTCGAGGGCGCGCTCGACGCGGGCGCCGATCTTGCCGGTGGTCTGGAAGGCGCGGCGAACGGCGCGCTCGAAGCCGGCGGCGAACTGGCCGGTGGCGTCGAAGGCGCGCTGGGTGCGGGTGCCGCGGCCGGAGCGGCGGCCGGGCTCGGGACCGCGGCGGAGTTCGGCGGTGAGTTCGCGGGCGGCATCGGCGGAGCTGTCGAGGCAGGCTCGGGGCTGGGCGCCGGGCTGGAGAGCGGGTTGCAGGGAGCGGTGGAAGCCGGAGCGGGCGTCGGGTCCGGTGTGTCCGGTGGGGCGAACGCGAGTAGCCAGACCGTCACCGGCCTGGAGTCGAGCATGTCGGCCGGTCTGGGCACCGTGCTCGGCGCGGAGCACGAGATCGGCGCCGGCCTGAACAGTGAACTCGGCGGTGTGCTCGCCAGCGGCGCGCAGGGCGGCGCGGAACTCGGCGGCGGCTTGCAGGGCCTGGTCGGCGGCGTTTCCGGGTTCGACGTGTCCGGCGGCGCCGAAACCGCCGTCGAGGCGGGCGGCGAATTCGGAACCGGTTTGGAGACAGGCCTTTCCGGCGGCATCGAGTCCGGCGCGACGGCAGGCGCCGACCTGGCGGGCGGCCTCGGCGGCGCACTCGAAGCGGGTGGCCAGGCGGTGACCGGACTCGAGGCGGGTCTGTCCGCAGGCGTCGACGCTGCCACGCAGGCGGGCGCGGGTCTCACGGCCGGACTCGAGGGTGCGATCGGCGCGGCGGGTCAGGCGGGTGCCGGACTCGAGTCGGGCCTGTCGGCCGGACTGGGTGCCGCAGGCAACGCGGGCGCCGGTCTGAGCAGTGGCCTCGAAGCCGGTCTCGGCGCCGCCGGGAATGCGGGCGCGGGTCTCAACAGCGGTCTCGAAGCTGGTCTGGGTGCCGCCGGGAACGCCGGTGCCGGTCTGTCCAGCGGCCTGGAGACCGGCATCGGAGCCGCGGGGAATGCGGGCGCGGGCCTCAACAGCGGTCTCGAAGCTGGTCTGGGTGCCGCCGGGAACGCCGGTGCCGGTCTGTCCAGCGGCCTGGAGACCGGCATCGGCGCCGCGGGCAATGCGGGCGCGGGCCTGAACAGCGGTCTCGAGACCGGTCTCGGTGCCGCGGGCAACGCCGGTGCCGGCTTGGAAACCGGTCTCGGCGGCGACCTGTCCTCCGGGGCGTCCGGCGCATACGAGGGCGCCGCGGACGCAACGGGATCGCTCGGCGCGCAGGGTGCGCTCGGCGGCGGCTCGGACCTGGGTGGCAGCATCGGATCCACGGCGGAGACCACGGCGAACACCTGGTCGTCGCTGGACGTTTCGAGCGCATTCGGTTCGGGCTTCGACAGCGGCCTCGGTGCGACCGGCGAGACCTCGCTGTTCGCCGAGGGCGAGTCGAGCACCGAGATCGGCGGGTCGACGGACCTGTCGGGTGATGCGTTCCTGCACTGAGAGAGGACGACAACGCGATGGGGACACCAGTACCTGCTTCCGCGCCCGCAGTGCCGCTGCTGTCGGTACTGGGTGAAACCATCGCCGCGGCGCGCGCCGCGGGTCGCACCGACCTCGTCGGCCGTCTGGAAACGGCGGCCGACCGGGTCCGCGACCCGCGGCGTCGCATCGTGATCGCGGGCCAACTCGGCCAGGGCAAGAGCCGTTTCGTGAACGCACTGCTGAACGTCGACATCTGCCCGGTCGGCGACGACGCGACAACGGTCGTTCCCGCCACGCTGTCGCACGGCGAATACGCGCAAGCGCAGTTCCTGCTCACCGAACCGCGCGGCGGCAGCGAATCCCGGGTGCCGGTCCCGATCGAACAGATCCCGACGATCGATTCCCGCAGCCCGCTCGCCGACGGCAGGCGGATGATGCGCCTCGAAATCCAACTGCCGAACCCGCTGCTCGCCGACGGCATCGTCCTTGTCGACACCCCAGGTGTCGGCGGACACGGAAACGCGAGCACCACAACGGTTCTCGGCATGGTCCCGGCGGCGGACGCGGTGTTCGTGCTGTCCGACGCCTCCACCGAGATCACCGAACCCGAGCTCGCCTTCCTGCGTCAGGTCCGCGAGCTGTGCCCGACGGTCGCGCTGCTGCTCACCAAGACCGATCTGTACCCGCATTGGCGTCAGGTCCACGAGGCGAACCTCGGCCACCTGTACCGCGCCGGGCTGGAGGTGCCGATCATCCCGGTCTCCGCGCTGCTGCGCGAGCACGCCATGCGTTTACAGGACGCGCAGCTCGGCCAAGAGTCGGGTTTCGGTGTGCTGTACCAGTTTCTGCGCGAGCAGGTGGTGGCGCGCGATCAGGCCGCGACCCGCGCCGCCGTCGCACGCGATATCCAGTCCGCCGCGGAGCATCTGGCGCTCGCGCTGGGCAGCGAACTCGTCGCGCTGCGCGATCCGAACCAGGGCGCGGCCGCGATCCGCGAACTCCAGGCCGCGAAAGCCGCTGCGGAAGACCTGCATCGGCGCACCGCCGCCTGGCAGCAGACGCTCTCCGACGGAATCACCGACCTCGCAAGCGATGTCGACCACGACCTGCGAGATCGCCTGCGCCACCTGACCCGAACCGGCGAGGAGTGGATCGACGAGCACGATCCGGGCAGGCACTGGGACGCAATCTCCGAATGGCTCACCGGCACCGTCGACAGCGCGCTCGCCGACAACCTGCTGTGGACACACAAGCGCGCGATCGAGCTGGCCGAGGACGTCGCCGAACACTTCGTCCACTTCGGCGCGGTCGACCTGCCCGACGTGAAGAGCGGATTGAACGCCGAGGACAACCCGATCACCGGCACCCTCGCCGATCTGGAACCGGACATCGGGTTCGCCAGCAAGCTGCTCGTCGGCATGCGCGGCTCCTACGGCGGTGTGCTCATGGTCGGTCTCGCCAGCACCTTCGCAGGGCTGGCCATGCTCAATCCGATCTCCATCGGCGCCGGTGTCATCGTGGGCGGCAAGGCATTTCGCGACGACAAGCAGGCCCGCCTCGCGCGCCGCCGGGTGGAGGCGAAGAACGCGGTGCGCCGCTTCGTCGACGACGTCGCGTTCCAGGCGGGCAAGGAGTCCAAGGACCGCCTGCACCGCATCCACCGTGCCCTGCGCGACCACTACAGCGGCGTCGCCGAGCGCAGCCTCCGCTCCCTCGATGACTCGCTGCGCGCCGCGCAGGAGGCGGCCACGATGGAGACCGCGCGCCGCACCGAGCGGTGCACCGTGCTGGAACGGCAGCTGCGCTTCGTCGCGGAACTGCGCCGCTACGCCGACGCGATGCAACAGCCCATCGCCGCCGCGCCCGTCCGAGGAGCTCTCGGTACGGTATCGGGGTGATCACGACACCCCACTCGCGCTCGACCAGGGGCGCCGCGTCCTTCCGGTGCACGTCCGTCGAGGCCCGAATCGGCGTTCGCGCCGCGGGGCGCCGGTGACCACGAGAGTCGCGCCCGGCATCGTCGTCGAGGCGCACCGGCTGGTGGACGCGGCCAGGCAGGCGTTCGCGCGCGAACCGCGCCCCAGGGCGCTGCTCGCTGACTGCGCGCGCAGGCTGGATCAGCCGCTGCGTGTCGCGCTGGCGGGGTCGTTGAAGGCGGGCAAGTCGACGCTGTTGAACTCGCTGGTCGGCCAGGACATCGCCCCGACCGACGCGACCGAGTGCACCAGGGTGGTCACCTGGTATCGCAACGGCCCGACCCCGAGCGTCACCGCGTACGCGCCCGACGGCGCCACCGCGAACGTCGTGGTGCGCCGCGGCGGCGGTGCGCACGGCCTGACCTTCGACCTGGAACGGCTGAACTGGAACGCGCCGGGCCCGCGCGAGGTCGACCACCTCGAGGTCGAATGGCCCGCCGCGGCGCTGACCCACACCACCATCATCGACACACCGGGCACCTCCTCGCTCTCGCGCGAGGTGTCCCGCCGCACCGCCCGCCTGCTGACCCCCGACGACGAAGAAGCCGAAGCCAGCGTCTCCGTCCCCGGCGCCGACGCGGTCGTCTACCTGCTGCGCAGGTTGGACGCCACCGACATCGGCTTCCTGGAGCGCATCGGCTCGGGAACCGCTGCGCGGCAAGGGGCTTCGGGATTGTCCGGCCCGCTCGGCGTGGTCGGCGTCGTCTCGCGGGCCGACGAGATCGGCGCGGGACGCATCGACGCACTGCATTCGGCTCGCGACGTCGCCTCCCGTTTCGCCACCGAGCTGGAGCGAACCGGGTTGTGCCAGGCGGTGATTCCCGTCGCGGGACTGCTCGCGTTCGCCGCGGAGACACTGCGTCAACAGGAGTTCACCGCGTTCCAGGCCTTGGCGAGCGTCCCGGTCGACGAGCTGACCGCGGCGATGTTGTCGGCGGATCGCTTCGCGCGCCCCGACATTCCGCTCCCCGTCGCGCCGGAACTGCGCGCCCAGCTGGCCGAGCGTTTCGGCATGTTCGGTATTCGCATGGCCGTCACCCTGATTCGGCTCGGCGTCCGCGACTCCGCGACGCTCGCCGCGGAATTGACCAGCCGCAGCGGTGTCGACGAGCTGCGCTCGGTGCTCGACGTCCAGTTCGGCCAGCGCGCCGACCAACTCAAGGCGCATTCGGCGCTGACGGCACTGGCGAGGGTGCTGACCGCCTATCCGGGCACCTCCGCCGACCAGCTGCTGCCTAGAGTCCGCACCCTGCTCGCCGACGTGCACGGTTTCGCCGAACTGCGCCTGCTCGGCCGCCTGCGCACCGACGAATTGACCCTGCCCCCAGCGGATCTCGCCGAACTGCACCGTTTGATCGGCGGCTCCGGCATCGCACCCCACCTGCGCCTCGGCCTCCCACCGAACGCGGGCCCGGAGGCGCAACGCGCACAGGCCGTCGCCGCTGTCCGCAAATGGCGCGAACGCGCCCGCCACCCCATGGCCGACCAGCTCACCACCCTCGCCTGCCTCACCGCCGCCCGCAGCGCCGAGGGCACGCTGAGCATGCTGCCCCCGGCCCCGGAGATGCGCATGGGTCGCCGCTGACCCGCGCTCACCCGACCCACGGTGACCGCGACCGCGTTCACCGTGGTTGGGGTGACATTCGGTCGTCTCCTCTCCCCGCGCATGGACACGGCAGTCCCGGGTAGGCCACCGGTATCCCGAACGAGGAGGCCGTGATGAGCGATCGTGAAGTCGTCCGGACCCTGCTGGACCGGGCGGGCACCGGATACGCCGCCGAGGCGGGCATCAAGCTCGCCGACAAACCCGCGCCGCTGTTCCAACTGCTAATGCTGGCCGAACTGCTGAGCACCCGGATTTCCGCGGATATCGCGGTGGCCGCCGCCAAGGAGTTGATCGACAGCGGCTACGGCACGCCGCAGAAGGTGGCCGACGCCGACTGGCAGGAATTGGTCGACGCCCTCGGTCGCGCCCACTACAAGCGCTACGACGAGAGCACCGCGACCCGCCTCGGCGCGAACGCCCACCGCGTCATCGACCAGTACCACGGCGACCTGCGCGAACTGGCCTCCGCGGCCGACGGTGACGCCGACCGCGCCGCCGACCTCCTCCAGGAATTCGACGGCATCGGCCCCACCGGCAGCGACATCTTCTTGCGCGAAGTCCAGGACACCTGGCCATGGGCACGCCCTCATTTCGACGACCGCGCCCTCCGCGGCGCCCGCCGCGTCGGCCTCCCCACCGCCCCGGAGAAACTCGCCGACTTGGCGCCGCGCGACCGCGCCGCCGATCTCGCCGCCGCCTTGGTCCGCGTCACCTTGGACGACAAAATGGCCGAGGATCTCCCGACTTGATCCCGCTCGATAAACCGATAGCGGGATCCATGAACCCACATTTAGCATCGCGTGATGACGAAACAGCTTCGCCGCCGGGTGCTTACGGTGGGTGAGCAGCAGTACCTGTGGAAGACCTACCACCGACATGTGGACGGGTGCGAGGAAGTACTTCGGCTGCGGCGAATCGGGTCGGTGACAGGCCTGTCACTGATCTTCCGCCCCGACGGGGAGCGGCATATCCCAGACGGCGGGGTGTCCACTGCCGGTGAGATCTGGGTCGGTAACCGTTTTCTGAACCTGAACATGCCCGGCGTGGTCCGGGCGTTCGTAGACGCGGCCGTCGAGGCGGGCTGGATGGCCGAGACACGCACAGCCGGACGCCGCGACGGCTGGGACCTGTTCGATGAGGCCTACACCAGGAATGCCAACCGCTTATCGACGCTTTGAGCACCGAGTCCGAGTTCTCGGACGGTCACTTAGGGAGTGACCGCCGAGCTGGTCGGGTCGATCAGGATCTTGGCGTGCCGCTCCGGGTTGCCGAGCGCGGTGAAGGCGTTGTCGATGCCTTCCAGGCCGACGGTGCCGGTGATGAGCGGCGCCGGGTCGACCTTGCCGTCGGCGATCATGTGCAGGGTGTCGCGGAACTCGCCAGGGTCGTAGCCGAGCACGAAGCGCAGCTCGATCTCCTTGTTGATCGCCATCGCCGGGTGGAAGCGATCGGCTTCCATGCACACGCCGACCACGACGACCCGAGAAAGCGGCGGAGCGGCGGTGAGAATCTGGTCGATGATGCCAGGAACACCGACGCATTCGAAGATCACCGGCCCGGCGGGTCCGGCGTCGAACGTGTGCGCCAGCCGAAAGACGTACCACCACGGCAGATTCGGGACCCGCCGCAGGCGCTGCATGGTGTCGAAACCGAGACCGAGCAGATCCGTGACGCTACCGATCCCCTTCTTCGGCGCTGCCTCCCAAGGGGATTCGGCGGCCGGATCCACCACGACATCCGCACCGCACGCGGTGGCGAGCTCGCGGCGGCGCGGCGAGAAGTCGCTCGCGATCACCGTGCGAACGCCCGCCGCTTTGAGCATGCTGATCAACGCGAGACCGATCGGCCCGCACCCGATTACGAAAGCCGTCTGCCCCTTGCCGACCCGACCCTTGCGCACCGCGTGCCAGGCCACCGCCATCGGTTCGGTGAGCGCGGCCAATTCCGCCGAAAGCCCGTTCGGCACCGGCATGGTCATCGACTCCTGCACGACCACCTGCTCGGCGTAGCCGCCGGGCGCGGCCGTAGTCAGTCCGGTGAGGTGCGGTTGTCCGTCGTGCCGAATGATCGGCAGCGCGACCACTTTCGTCCCCGGCTTCCACCGCTTCCGGCAGTCGGGACCGTATTCGACTACCTCTCCGCTGAATTCGTGCCCGAGCACCACACTCTGCTCGGACCGCATGAACCCGTCGTACCCGGTCGCGCTCGCCAAGTCCGCCATCTCGTCGGCGTGCGTGCGAGCATGCAGATCGGACCCGCAGATCCCACACCGCACCACGTTGAGCAGAACCTGCCCGCGCCCCGGCCGGGGCGTCGGCAACTCCTCGACCTGGAACTTCGTATTCGTCACGACAGCGGCTCGCATCCGAAACTCCTCTCGAACCACCCCGCGCCGAACCTATCACCGCTCCACCCACCCCGGACCGATACCGGCCCGTTGGGACGCGTCCAGCGACCCCACACCGTGCAGGCCACCACGGCGAGCGCGGCGGCGACGCGTCGAGGGTGGGCAGTCGCGCCGCCGCTCAGAACGGAAGGTGGACCCCGCCGCGTACTTCGTCGACGGTGCGGGCGATCATCTGTCGCAGCGTGGCGGTGATACGGTCGGCGGTGCTGGGTTTGACGGTGAGCAAGTCAGAGCCGAAAGTGACATAGCGACCGTCATTTTCGACATCGTTGATCTGGAAATCCTTGCGGCCGTGCAGGTGCCGGTTGTCAGGGCTGCCCATCGCGTAGACCCCGACGTGGGCGACGAGGGTCATGGCGTTGGTGAAGAACTTCTCGAATTCTTCGCGCGGAGTGGGTTTCCAGGCGTCGCGGACGTGCGGGCGTGGCTGCTCGAGTTCGGTCGCGCTGACCTGGAGCTGTCGGCCGCGTCCTGGTCCGCGGTCGGGGAGTGCGTCGACCACGGCGCGTGCGACGTCACCGGCGGGCAGCAGCCGTAGCGTCACATCGCCGCCGTGGTCGTGGTCCTGGCCTGGCTCTTGGACGGCGATCGCACCGTGTTCGTGATGGACACCGGCGTGGGCGCGCAGCTTGCGCTCACGGCGCGGGCCCGCGAACCCGGCGAGTTCCACCCGCGCTTGCGGGGCAAGCAACACTTCCACCGCGCGCACCAGGCCGTCGTCGAGCTGCGAGTGCAGCGAGCGGGCCGCCGCCTGCCGCAGCCGCATGGTGTCTTCCGCGAATTCGGTGGTGTGCCGGTGTCGCAGCGGGTAGGGCAGCACGTCACGGCCGGTGGATTCCCACAGCGTCCGGAATTCGAGCGCGGTGAACCGCCAGCTCCGTACCTCGAGCATCGAAATGTCCCTGTCCGTCCGGTTATTCGCCGATCACCGGCGGCACGGTCTTGCCGATCGAGTCGAGTCCGGTGAGGGCTTCGCCGTTCTCCTGGTTGATGAGGTAATCCGGGATGCCCTTGCTGGATTCGTCGTCCTTGCCGCCGGGTCGCGCGCCTCCCATGCCACCCATGCCGGGCATGCCCGCACGCCCGGCGCCCGGTGCGCTGGACCTCGCGGCGGCCGGAGCACCCGGAGCGCCCGTGGCGGGTGTGCCGGGGATCGAGCGGCCAGGACCCGGCGTCGCCGCGTTCGGGTTGCCGGGCCCCGGTCCTGGGCCACCGGGGCCGGGGCCCGGGCTGCTCGGTGTGCCGGAGCCGGGTGTGGTCGGCGTCTGAGTCGAGGCGGGCGTGGTGGACGCGGGCGTCGTGTCGGTGGACTGCGGCGTCGAGGTGGGGTTGTCGGTGCCCGACGGGTTGGTCGACTCGTCCGGGTTCTCCTCGACGGGCGAACCCTGTTCGGGATTCTCGGTGCCCGTGGGTTTCTGGTCGCCGTTGTTACCGGTGCCGGTTCCGCCGCCACCGCCACCATTGCCGCCACCACCGTCACCTGGGCCGGGGCCGACCTTGGGGTCACCCGGCTTGGTGGTCTGCGCCGGGCGTGGAATCTGCGGCACGTTGGTGTCGGTCTCCAGCACCACCGGGGCGTACACGGTCTTCAGGACACGCAATGCCTCGGTCCTTGCGTTGTATTCGGCGACATCGTCGTTGCGCCAGCCACGCCCGGCGATCCAGGCCCGGGCATTGTCGATGCCGCTGCGGTGCTCCGGCGGATGCGGCACCAGTTGCTTGGTCGGTTCCAGCCCGGTCTGCAATTCCGCGAGCTTGTTGCCGGTCAGCTTCGCCGCGTTGGTGACCTGAGCGGCCTCCGCCGTGTAGCCGTTGACCGCGCCGAGCGCCGCGTCGCGCGCCGACCCCTTCCACACGCTGTCGTCGGTGGCCTTGGCCATCGCCTGGGAGAAGGTGTCCAGCGAGGTCTGATGCCGTTGGGCGATGGTGTTCCAGGTGGTGGACAGGCTGCTGACGGTCTCGATGCTGATCTGATCGACCCTACGGCGCAGTGTGGCGAGATCGTCGCGGTCGAACTCGTCGGTGCCCCGTACCTCCTTGGGCCGGTATGCGCCCTGGAAGCCGACGTCGCCTGCCCGGTCGCGCACGTCGGTGCGCTGGCGGTTGTACTTGTCCTGCACCGAGTACGGGTCGACCTCGGGCTGCAGCTCCTCACCGGATATCCAGTTGGTGAGACTGCGGAGCATGGCCGAGCCCAGCTGTCCCGGGTCGAAGATTTGCAGGCTGGCGGCAGGGTTGCCCATCAGCCGACCTGCTCGGTGGCGTTGGTGATCGGGGCGGCGTTCTCGACGTCTTGGCCGGTGATGCGTTTGAAGGAGATGGCCATGACCTCGCGCATGTTCTGCACGGTCTCGATGTGTTCGAGGATGACCTTGTCGATCGAATTGTCTTCGCCGGTGGCCTGTTTCAGGAACTTCTGGACGAGGTCGTTGCCCATGTTGAAGTCTCCGAATCCGGAGACGTTCTGCGCATTAGCGGTCAATCTGAGCAGATCCCGTAGATCGGCTAGTCGCTGGTCACATGCCTTTGCGCACAGATACGCGGCATTCTGGTCGTCAAGGTACAGCTCTCCCGCTCGGGCTTGGCTGGCAAGCTGGCTCCACTTCAATGCATTGTCACTCATACGATCCCCTCCCTGATCAACGCGGAAACGTGGGCACCATCGACTCGCCGACGCGGTACAGCACAGTGCACGGGTCTTCGACGCCATCCATTCTGGCCATGTTTTGGACCCGCAGTTGCACGACGCCCTGAGTGGCGGGGAAGAGGACGTCGCACAGGTCGTCCTTCGAGGCGCCCTCGACTTTGAATTGCCGACCTTGACGACCTGCGACCGTCACATCCTGGAATTCGACATTCCCGGGCTTGCGCTCGAACTCTTCAACGGTGCGGCCGGTCGAGAAAACAGTTATGAAGTACGTTTTCGCTGTCCACCCGCAGATTTCCCAGCCTGGCTGATGTACTCCGGCGATGCCTGACTCTTCGGTGGCTGGATCGGCTCCCGCCGCTCGCACGACGTCATCGGAAATGCCTGTGCACGGATTGAACAGAGCCGCTGCCGCCGTGCTGGTAGTCGTTGGCGACCCGCTCGTGTTGTCCACACACCCGACCGCGCCGGACGCGAGCACGACCCCGAGCAACATCAACGTGATTCGACGGCTCATCCCCACCCTCTCGCCCCGGACTCAGGTTTGGTCAAACGGTAGCAGATGCCGGACTGCCCGACCTGCTACGCCGACTGTCACGTGACTTGCGCTCATGAGCATGAGGACCTGGGCTGTGACTTGGTAAGCCGATGTCGGGGTCGCCGTCTGCGGGCCGCTCGGCGCCCGAATGATCAGGCGGGCCGGGTGAACCGACCGTCCACGACCGCCATAGTGAAGGCTTCCCACTCCTCCGCGGTGAAGGCCAGAGCCGGACCGGTCGGGTCCTTCGAATCACGAACACCGACCCGACCGGCATCGAGCCATGCCACCTCGACGCACGCCTCGCCATCTCCACTGTGCTTCGACTTGAACCAGATTGCGCTGGACAGTTCGTTCACCGTTCGTAACTCCTTGCCATGGTACGGATCAGATCTCTCGATGGTCGTTCCTCGAGTGCCGCACCTTGGAGGGCACCGTGAATCTCCTGAAAGCGCGCTACTTCGTCGCCTCTCTCGAAAATCGCGTTCCCGATCGCGCCTTCGGTATAGACAACCGATGGCTCATGCTGTGGGAAATCGATGACGATGTATGGCGGTATCGCCAAACCGGCAGGGAATCCAGCGGAGAATGGGACGACCCGCACGGATACGTTGTCGCGTGTCCCCATATCGGCGATATGGCGCAGCTGTGCGGCCATCGTGCGTTCAGACTCGACCACGGTGCGCAGCACCGACTCGTGCAGAAGAAATTCGGCTCGTAATGGTTTGTGACGCCGAGTAAGAATTGTGGATCGCCTCATGCGTAGAGCGACCCGCCGGTCCATCTCCTCGGGTGTGCAAGGACCTGGGGAAGCCACAGCGCGCCGCGCGTAGCCGGCAGTCTGCAACAACCCCGGTATGACGAGTGACTGGAAGAAGTGGAACCCCGCCGCTGCCGCCTCCAAATGCAGGTACGTATTGAACCCGGGCCGGATTACATCCCTGAAGTCCTCCCACCAGACCCGAGCATTGCCCTGTGCCGCAAGAATTTTCAGGTACTCCGTCCGCTCCTCCGGCACCCCGTAGTACTCACAGATGTACTCGACGTCCCGAACCTTCACCCGCTCGTTCTGCCCGAGTTCCAGCCGCCCCAGCGAGGATCGGCTGATCTCCAGCACTTCGGCGACCTCTTCGAGGGTGTACCCATTGGCCTGGCGCGCGTCGCGCAGCGCTCGGCCCAGTTGGCGGCGCGGCAGTGTCGTCGTCCTGCTCGCGCCCTTCTTGGCGCTCACCATCCTGCGTCCTCCCCTGCTCCCGCACGGTGCGATCGATGGTTACTCACGGCGAGAATCGTTGTGCGCCCGTCGCAACAGGGTTCCGAGTCGTATCGCCGACCCTCGAGGTCGTCGAACTGCCGCGTGGAGCACGCTGCGTAGCTTATGCACAAGACGTGCCACGCGGAAAGAAACGCGCGACCAGCGCGAACGTCTCCCGGCGACGGAATGCGCACCCGCCGAACGGATATGGGGGACGTCACTTCGAAGGAGAATGGAGCCGCCGAGTCCCGACGCAATCCAGGTTGGAGACGGCTTCTTCGTGGATGTGGCCCGAAGCTCCGTTGCCGGAGTTGTCCGTCCGTGCTCCCACGGTGTGCGTGGCGTTATCCCACCGCGAGAATTCCTGGGTAGTCGAGTCGGGAATCATGCTGGCGTGATAGGGCGATCGCTGGGAGTCGAGTGTTTCGTACCGCCCTGGTCGCGTGCGCTGCGCAGCATGACCCTATGACGCAGCGACAGCGAAATGAACTGACCACCGGATTGAATTCTGCGGGGGTACAACCTGTTTCGGACGCCAGGCCGACGGCGTTGGGGTTCGTGCGGGGCGGGGTGTCGGGGCAGGCCGCCGCTCGGCACGAGGTCGCTGTGCGGAGGCATGCGCGGGCCATGGGCTATCGGTACGTGTATACGGTGCGGCCGCCCGACGATTGCACCGATCCGGTCGGGTTCGTGCTCGGGCTCGCGGCGGCGGCGGGGATCGTCGCGATCGTTGTCCACGACCTGGCCCACGTCGACGACCGGCCCGCGCGGATCTGCGAGAACTTCGATCTGGAGACGGTATGCCCGCCGAGCACATGGGCGCGGGTCGGCGCACCAGCGCGTCCGCGACCGGCCCCGTCCTGCGATATCCACCGCGCGCCGTGATCGACGCGATGCTCGGGGCCATGCTGACCGAATGCCGCACCGACCCGGCCGCGTCCGGTTCCGGCACGGTCCACTTCTGGGGTTTCGCCCGCGCCGCCGACGCCGCCACCCACGACATGGCGCACACCGCGGTCGTCCTCGATCCCGATGCCGCGCGGTCGCCGATCCTCGAATCCGCCGAATGGTTGCTGCGCCGGTTCGGCGGGCGGCTGTGGGCATTCGGACTGGCGCACCGGACGAGTGGTGGGCTCGTCGCCGAAGCCGGTACGGCGGAGCGCGGGTCGGATGCCGAGGGCTCAGACCTCTGCGCCGCAACGATTTTCGATGCTCGCGCCCGGGCCTACACGACACTGAGCTACCTACACCTGGGCGAACTCCGCCAGACCCCAACCCGCGTGCACGACACCCGCGAAGCCATTGAAACCTGGATCGACCTGTTCGACCGCCGCGCACCCGCCGCACATGCCTGGGCGGCCGCGATCACCCTGGACCCCTGGGCCAACCACGCCGCGATAGCCCGGCTCCGGTCCGTGTGAAGCCTCCAGAACCTCGCGGCGCCTCCGCGGCCCGGATCACCGCTCGGCCGCGTTGGCGTCGTCGCCGATACAAGCCTCGTATCGGCTCCTCGTCCGCCGCAGGGTATTTCGCCACCCGACCTAGGCTGCGTCGTCGGTTGTGCTGTCCCCGGAGGCGTCGTTGCGGCACGACGACCGCTGACTGAGGACGCCCGGTTCTCGTGGTGCCGTGACGACGGCACCACGAGGCCCCGAACTCCTCGCGCCTCAGCCGTTGACGAAGGTGAGACTGGTCGGGTCGTAGCGGTGGCCGGCGATTTGGGAGGGCGGAGCGGCGGATTCGATGGCGATGAGGTCTTCGGGAGACAAGTCGACGGTGAGGGCGGCGAGGTTCTCCTCGAGGTAGCGCTGACGTCGGGTGCCGGGGATGGGGACGACGTCGTCGCCCCGGTGCTGCACCCAGGCCAGGGCGAGTTGCCCCGCGGTGACGCCCTTGGCCGTAGCGAGTTCGTCGAGTTTCGCGACGATCGCCAGGTTCTGTTCCAGGTTGCCGTCGGCGAAACGCGGCTGACTGCGGCGCATGTCGTTCTCCGCCAGTTCGGCGACCGAGTTGTATCTGCCGGTCAGGAAGCCGCGGCCGAGCGGGGAGAACGGGACGATACCGATCCCGAGTTCGCGGCAGACGGGGACGATCTCGGCCTCCAGATCGCGGGTCCACAGCGACCACTCGCTCTGCAGCGCGGCGATCGGATGCACCGCGTGCGCCCGCCGGATGGTCGACGCGCTCGCCTCGGAAAGTCCTAGGTGGCGGACCTTTCCGGCCCGAACCAACTCGGCCATGGCGCCGACGGTCTCCTCGATCGGCACTTGCGGATCGACGCGATGCTGGTAGTAGAGGTCGATGTGGTCGACGCCGAGCCTGCGCAGCGACGCGTCGCACGCCTGCCGTACGTAGGCGGCGTCGCCGCGGATCGAGGTGGGTTCGCCGAGACGGTTGGCGAAGCCGAACTTCGTGGCGAGCACGGCCTCGTCGCGGCGTCCGGCGATGGCCCGGCCGATCAGCTCCTCGTTGTGGCCGGAGCCGTAGAAGTCGGCGGTGTCGAGGAGAGTCACGCCGAGGTCGAGGGCGCGGTGCAGCGTGGCGATCGACTCATCGTCGTCCGCCGCGCCGTACGCGTGGCTCATGCCCATGCACCCCAGACCCTGCGCGGAGACCGCGAGTTCGCCGAGATGCCGGATGCGGCCGTCGATCATGGTGCTACCTCCTGTGCTCGAAAAACGTTCCGGCACAGAACGCTATGAGCTGGAGTGCGCTCCATGTCAACGCACTGCGAACAAAACGATCGACCCCAGCACAACGAGCCCCGACATGACCCATCCCACAGTGTTTCCCAACCGGACCCGCGACGCCCGGGCCGCTCGGTCCAACCCTTCCTCCTTCGCCGACGGCAGGAAGAACAACACGATGAACCCGATCGGGCCGGCCGCCAGCAACCACGCCAACGGTTGCAGCCCCTTCTTGTACGCGAGCGTGCCGACCAAAGCGATCATGGCGATCCCGATTACGACCCGCATCCGTCCTCATCCCCGAGCTTCGTGCTGACCTGCCTGCATCGGCCCGCTGGAAATGCTTGTTACACAGTCGAAGCGGGACCACGACGCTGCCTACTGCGTCGACAGGCGGCATGCACTGCCTGCCGACGCTAGGGCAGCAGCGTGAAGATGTCGGTGTGTCTCGGGCGAACTACGGAAAAATGGCGTCCATCTGTGGTGGCTATCTGCGTCAGGTTCCGCCGTTCGGCCGTGGCGCCGTCCGCCTCATGGTATGCCAGCATGCCCTTCAGACCGACTTGACGATCCCCCCGTCGATCAGATGATCCGACCCCGTGATGCTGCCGGCCACATCCGAAAGCAGGAACGTGATCAGCGCCGCGACCTCGTCCGGCTCCGTGATCCGCCCCGTCACCATCCCCATCCGCGCGGGCACGTGATTCAAGAATTCGGATTGCTCCAGCGCGACAGCCGCCGCCAGTTTTCCGCCGAAACCGTCCGGCGCCTCCCAGATATCGGTCCGCACCGGACCAGGGGACACGGTAGCGACCCGAACCCCTTGCGGTCCAAGCTCTTCGGACAGCCCCTTGCCGAACGCGGTGAGCGCGGCCTTGGCGACGTGGTAGGCCAGCGGCGGTCCGGCCGGGCGGCGCGCGCCGATCGACGACACATTCACGATCGCGCCGCCGCCATCGGTCAAGAACGGCAGTGCCGCCCTGGTGACCCGCACAGCGGCGAAGAGATTGAGGTCGAACACTTCTCGCCAGTGCGCGTCGTCGATATCGGCGAATCCACCGATGTCCACCGCGTCGCCGCCGCCGACGTTGTTGACCAGCAGATCGATGCCGCCGAGCTCGGCAGTTGCGCGCTCCACCAGTTCGGCCGCCCCCTCGGGCGCGGCGAGGTCGACCGCCACGGGCACCGCACCCGCCGCCTCGAGTTCGGCGGTGGGTTTGCGCGCCGCGCCGACGACGCGCACGCCCTCGGCGGTCAGCCGGCGCACCGTCGCGAGCCCGATGCCCCGACTGGCGCCGGTGACGACCGCGGTCTTGCCGTTGAGCTGGAGATCCATGTTGCCTTCCATTCTTTAACTAGAGGTACAAAACTTGGGCGCGCGAAAGCGCATCCGAAACAGGGAGCTCAGAGCGAGTCGATCACCGCGTCGATCGTGCGCATCGAACGGTCCGGCCCGTCGGCCGTCTTGGACAACACCTGCATCCCGACCAACGTGCTCAGCAGCATGCTCGCCGTCGCCCGCGGATCCCGGCCCCGGTCGATCTCCCCGGCGCGCTGCCCTTCCTCGATGGCGGCCTGGAACGCCGCCTCTGTGCGGTCGAACATCCGCCCGACCAGCGCGGTGGCCTCCGCGTCCACGCCACCGAGTGCCGCCGCCGTGTTCACCGCGAGGCAGCCGCGGCGATCCGGATCGGTGAGATTGGCCTCCGCGACCAGCCGCAACGCGTCGCGCAGCCGCTCCTTGACCGGTCCGGATTGCTCGAGCAGTCCCGTGACGGTCGCGGACTGGTTGTCCCGGTAGTGCTCGAGCGCCCGCTCGAACAGCGCGTGCTTGCTGCCGAAGGTGTTGTAGAGGCTGCCTTTTCCGATACCGAGCGCGTCGACGAGGTCCTGCGGGGTCGTGTCGGCATAGCCCTTGCGCCAGAAAACCTCGGTCGCCCGCGCGACGGCGGCGTCCGGATCGAACTGTTTCGGCCTGCCCACGCGATCGAGCCTAGCCAGTTTTGTACCCGTAGGTCAATTTAGGAATTCCGGGAATAGGTCGCGCAGGTCGGCGGTTGAGCTTGTCGACGACGTTGAGCGCGTCGGACTCAAGTTTGAGTTGACGCCCGGTGCGGATCGGTGCAGGATTGAGCCGACCACGCTCAGCGTTGCTGGGATCGTGCTCCGTGAGGTGCTAGGGGCGAGGTCTCGCGGCGGTCGCAAGACACGCCGTAGGGCGGGCCGGACTCGCCCGGCACCGACACAAGCAAGAACGTCAATCAGGAGGAAACAACATGGCTCGTGCGGTCGGAATCGACCTCGGGACCACGAACTCGGTCGTCGCCGTTCTCGAAGGCGGCGAGCCGGTGGTCGTCGCCAACTCGGAAGGATCGCGCACCACCCCGTCGATCGTCGCTTTCGCGAAGAACGGCGAGGTGCTGGTCGGTCAGCCTGCGAAGAACCAGGCCGTCACCAACGTCGACCGCACCATCCGCTCCGTCAAGCGCCACATCGGCACGGACTGGTCCGTCGGGATCGATGAGAAGAAGTACACCGCGCAGGAGATCAGCGCCCGCGTGCTGATGAAGCTCAAGCGCGACGCGGAGGCCTACCTCGGTGAGGAGATCACCGACGCGGTCATCACCGTGCCCGCCTACTTCGAGGACTCGCAGCGCCAGGCGACCAAGGAAGCCGGTCAGATCGCCGGTCTGAACGTGCTGCGCATCGTCAACGAGCCCACCGCGGCCGCGCTGGCGTACGGCCTGGACAAGGGCGACAAGGAACAGACCATCCTGGTCTTCGACCTCGGTGGCGGCACCTTCGACGTCTCGCTGCTGGAGATCGGCGAGGGCGTCGTCGAGGTCCGCGCCACCTCCGGTGACAACCACCTCGGTGGTGACGACTGGGACGAGCGCGTCGTCAAGTGGCTGGTCGACAAGTTCAAGGGCAGCTCGGGCATCGACCTGACCAAGGACAAGATGGCCATGCAGCGGCTGCGCGAGGCCGCCGAGAAGGCCAAGATCGAGCTGTCGTCGTCGCAGTCGACCTCGATCAACCTGCCCTACATCACCGTCGACGCGGACAAGAACCCGCTGTTCCTCGACGAGCAGCTGACCCGCGCCGAGTTCCAGAAGATCACCTCGGACCTGCTCGACCGCACCCGCGCGCCGTTCCAGTCCGTGATCAAGGACGCGGGCATCAACGTCGCCGACATCGACCACGTGGTCCTCGTCGGCGGTTCGACCCGTATGCCCGCCGTCTCGGACCTGGTCCGCGAGCTGACCGGCGGCAAGGAGCCCAACAAGGGCGTGAACCCGGACGAGGTCGTCGCCGTCGGCGCCGCCCTGCAGGCCGGTGTGCTCAAGGGTGAGGTCAAGGACGTCCTGCTGCTCGATGTGACCCCGCTGTCGCTGGGCATCGAGACCAAGGGCGGCGTGATGACCAAGCTCATCGAGCGCAACACCACCATCCCGACCAAGCGCTCGGAGACCTTCACCACCGCCGACGACAACCAGCCGTCGGTGCAAATCCAGGTGTTCCAGGGTGAGCGCGAGATCGCCTCGCACAACAAGCTGCTCGGCTCCTTCGAGCTGACCGGCATCCCCCCGGCCCCGCGCGGCGTGCCGCAGATCGAGGTCACCTTCGACATCGACGCCAACGGCATCGTGCACGTCACCGCGAAGGACAAGGGCACCGGCAAGGAGAACACGATCAAGATCCAGGACGGCTCCGGCCTGTCCAAGGAGGAGATCGACCGCATGGTGAAGGACGCCGAGGCGCACGCGGCCGAGGACAAGGCGCGGCGCGAGGAGGCGGAGACCCGCAACCAGGCCGAGTCGCTGGTGCACCAGACCGAGAAGTTCATCAAGGAGAACGAGGACAAGGTGCCCGCGGACGTCAAGTCCAAGGTCGAGGCGGCCATCGCCGAGGCCAACGAGGCGCTGAAGGGCACCGACATCGCGGCAGTGAAGTCCGCGGTGGAGAAGCTCGCCACCGAGTCGCAGGCACTCGGCCAGGCCATCTACGAGGCCTCTGCCGCCGAGCAGGCCGCGTCCGGCAACGGCGCGTCCAGCTCCGCGAACGACGACCAGGTCGTTGATGCCGAGGTCGTCGACGAGCCGGTCGACACGGAGAAGAAGTGACCGAGGACAACCAGGGCGATTCGGCACAGGAGCCGATCACCTTCGTCGACAAGCGCAAGGTCGACCCGGCCACCGGTGAGGTTCGGGAGCCGGTCGCGGATACCGCGGCCGGGCCCGGCCCCGAGGGCGGGAACGGTGCGGAAGGCAACGGCGTCGGGACTCCCGAGGCAGCCGAGACGCTGGCCGACACCATCAGTGGCGAGCTGGCCGAGCGCACCGCCGACCTGCAGCGGCTGACCGCGGAATACGCCAACTACCGGCGCCGCGTCGAGCGCGACCGCAAGGCCGCCATCGACGGCGCCAAGGCGGCCGTCGTCACCGAACTGCTCGGCGTGCTCGACGATCTGGATCGCGCGAGGGCCCACGGCGACCTGGAGTCCGGACCGCTGAAGTCGGTGGCGGACAAGCTGGTCGACGCGCTGCGCAAGCAAGGCCTCGAGGAGTTCGGCGCGGAGGGCGAGCCCTTCGACCCGACCCTGCACGAGGCCGTGCAGCACGAGGGTTCCGGCGCGGATCCGGTGCTCGGTGTCGTGATGCGCAAGGGCTATCGGTTCGGCGATCGGGTGCTTCGGCACGCGCTCGTCGGGGTAACCGATGGCGTGGCCGATCTGGCCGCGAACGAGGCATCGGATGTAGATGCCAATGCGGACGACAATTAACACTGCGAAAGGAGGAGATACTCGGTGAGCCAACGGGAGTGGATCGAAAAGGACTTCTACAAGGAGCTGGGTATCTCCTCCAGCGCTTCGCAGGACGAGGTCAAGAAGGCCTACCGCAAGCTCGCCCGCGACCTGCATCCGGACGCCAATCCGGGTGACACCAAGGCCGAGGAGCGCTTCAAGGCCGTCAGCGAGGCGCACGCCGTGCTGTCGGATCCGGCCAAGCGCAAAGAGTACGACGACACGCGAAAGCTCTTCGCGGGCGGCGGTTATCCGCGCGGCGGGTTCACAACCGGTGGCGGGGGCGGTTTCTCGCAGGACTTCAACATCGGCGACATCTTCGGCGGCGCGACCACGGGCGACGGCGGACTCGGCGACCTGCTCGGTGGCTTGTTCAACCGGGGCGGCTCGCGCACAACGAGTCGTCCCCGGCGGGGCGCCGACGTGGAGACCGAGACGACCCTCGGTTTCCGTGAGGCCGCGCAGGGCGTCACCGTTCCGCTGCGGATGACGAGTCCGTCGCCGTGCACCACGTGTCACGGCAGCGGCGCGAAGCCGGGGACCAGTCCCCGGGTCTGCCCCATCTGCAACGGCACCGGTGTGGTCAGCCGCAACCAGGGTGCGTTCGGCTTCAGCGAGCCGTGCGACGAGTGCCGGGGTTCCGGCTCGATCATCGACGACCCGTGCGCCGACTGCCACGGCAACGGCATCCAGAACCGCACCCGCACCATCACGGTGCGGATTCCGCCCGGTGTCAGCGACGGCCAGCGGATCCGGTTGACCGGACAGGGTGAGGCGGGACTGCGCGGTGCGCCTTCGGGCGACCTGTATGTCACCGTGCACGTCAGCCAGGACAAGGTCTTCGGCCGCAACGGCGACGACCTGACTCTGGTGCTGCCGGTCAGTTACGCTGAGTTGGTGCTCGGCACAACGGTTTCCGTGCCCACCTTGGAAGGGCGCGTCGGCGTCAAGGTGCCGCCGGGCACCGCCGACGGCCGGATCCTGCGGGTGCGCGGCCGCGGCGTTCCCAAGCGCGGCGGCGGCGCCGGTGACCTGCTGGTCACCGTCAAGGTCGCGGTGCCGCAGAAACTGGACAGCGATGCCGTCGACGCGCTGAAGCGCTACCAGGAGGCGGAGAAGTCCAGCGGATTCGATCCTCGTGCGGGATGGGCAGGTGCGTGATGTCCACTGATCCGAAGAATGCGTCCGGTGGGTCGCGAACCGAGTTCTTCATGATCTCGGTGGCGGCACAGCTGGCGGGCATGCACGCGCAGACCCTGCGCACCTATGACCGCCTCGGACTTGTGACGCCGCAACGCACTTCGGGTGGCGGGCGACGTTACTCGGCGCGGGACGTCGAGCTGCTGCGCGAAGTGCAGCGGCTGTCCCAAGACGAGGGCGTGAACCTGGCGGGCATCAAACGCATCATCGAATTGACCAATCAGGTCGAGGAATTGCGCGAGCAACTCGCCCAGACGCGTGCGGAGCTGGAGCGGCTGCGGGCGGGCTACCGTCCGGATCTCTCTCCGCCGCAGCGCAGTACGGCGCTGGTGGTCTGGAAGCCACGCAACAAGCGCTGAGGCGAAGGGTTCTCGGGCCCCGCTGCCGACTCTTTCCGGTCGGAGCGGGGCCCTTCGATATTTCTGGTCAATTGATCAGTAGTTCGCCCTGTGTGCGAAATGCGCAGGACGCTCTGCGCGATTATCAGTGCAAGTTTGCTGAAAAGTGCCCGAGTTTGCTGGCGCGCAAGTATTTTCGCGGTCGAATTCGTACGGTGTATCGAACCGAGCGGTTCTCTTCTTTCTTGCCCGCCGGGATGCGCGGAAGTTGCTCTCGCGCGAACTTCGATGGCGCACAAAGGGTTGCCGCAGGATCGCTCGGCTCGGGTCAACTGGACGAGTCTTGCAAAGCGGGGCGCGCGAATTCGGTGGAGATATGACCGAATTAGCCGCTCTAGCGCAGTCTTTCGGTCTGTTATTTGCGAGTTTTGCTCTTCCGATTCTTGTTTTGGTGGAATTACACGCGTGATGTTCGACGGTGGCATTCCGTTGCTGGCTAACCTCGCTTACACTCCTTGGCATCGGCTGCTGTCGAGTGTCCCGCAGCACCTCACTCGCCGGCGCGCATTGTGTTCTAGTGCGAAATGGGGTTGTGACACAAATGGATTCGCGGACTGTCGCTTTGATCAGAACGACGTTCAAGGCGGTTGCTGCGGAGGAAGGGGGGCCGGAAAGACTAGCCAGGTCGTTCTACGCGATCCTGTTCTCGGACTATCCGCAGGTCCGCGATTTCTTCCCCGCCGCAATGGATTCGCAGCGTGACCGTCTGGTCAAAGCCATCGGTTACGCGCTCGACCGGCTCGAGGAACCGAACAAGCTGTTGCCGTTCCTCGCCCAACTCGGCCGCGATCACCGCAAATACGGTGTGCAAGCCGAACACTACGTCGCGGTGGCCACTTCGCTGAAGACCGCGATGCGGCGCTTCGCGGGCACCGAGATGTGGACCGACGAGGTCGAAAGGGCCTGGGACGAGGGCCTGACGGTCATCGGCGAAACCATGATGGGCGCCGCCGAGAAGGAGGCGACACCCGCCGTCTGGTCCGGCCGGGTGCTGGAGAACCGGCTCGTCCTACGCAATCTGGCCATCGTGCGATTACAGCTCGACCAGCCGATGCAATACGCCGCGGGCCAATACATGAGCGTGCAGATCCCGTCGCGTCCGCGGATGTGGCGGTACCTCTCACCCGCCGTCCCCGCGAATGCCAACGGCGAGATCGAGTTCCACGTGCGCGGCGTGCTCGGCGGCTGGGTCAGCCCGGCCATCGTCGGCCAGACGCAGGTGGGTGATCAGTGGCTGATCGGCTCGCCGCTCGGCGGACTCGGCGTGCCGCGCAACACCAAACGCAAGATGCTCATGGTGGGCTGCGGCACCGGTATCGCGCCGCTGCGCGCCCAGCTCATGCAGATGGCGCTGCGGCGAACCAATCCGAAGGTGCACCTGTTCGTCGGCGGGCATCACCCGTGCGATCTCTACGATCTGGAGACGCTGAGCAAGCTGGCCATGGCCAACCGCTGGCTGACCGTCACGCCGGTCAGCGAGAGCGACGAAAACCCCTGGTGGCATTACGAAGCCGGGGAGGTCGAGCGAATATGGCCCGGCCTGGAGCCGCGCATGACCGGCCAGATCGGCAAGGTCGTCGCCAGCTACGGGCCGTGGGCCGATCGCGACGTGCAGATCGTCGGCTCGCCCTCGATGGTGCAGACCACCAAGTTCCGCCTGATGGCGGCGGGCACCCAGACCAAGAACATCCGGCACGATCCGCTGTTCTGAGTCGTCGTTCCGGCGAAGGTCGGGATCCAAGCGGGTGACGACTATCCGCGGGTCTGCGACTGGATCCCGGCCTTCGCCGGAACGATGGCTGTCAAAGCCCTTCGTACTGAATGCGTTCGGCGGGGGTGCCGGTCTCGACCAGCCGATCCAGCGTGGCCCGCGTCATCGCGGGGGAACCGCAGACGAGCACCTGGTGGTGATCGAAGGCGCCGTGCGAGGCGATCACGTCGGCGAGGGTGCCCTCGAGCAGGTCGTCCGCGGGGAAGCCGATGTCGACGCGCGTCTGCTCGTACCACTCGTCTTCCCAGTTCGGGTCCTCCAGGCTCTCCACCACCGGCACGACGGTGAGCCAGTCCAGCTCCTCGGCGAGCAGGTAGAGCATGTCGGCGGCGTACAGGTCGCGCGGGGAACTGCCGCCGACGAACAGGTAGGTGCGCGGCGGCTCCGGCACCCTCGCCAGTTCCAGGATCTGCGAACGCATCGGCGCCAAGCCGGTGCCGCCCGCGATCATCACCACCTCGTCGCCCTCCGGGTCGACGGTGAAGGCGCCCTGTGGCGCGGCGATGCGCCACTCGTCGCCCGGCTGGGTGTCGGCGACCAACGAGCCGCTGAGCCAGCCGCCGGGCACGGTGCGCACGTGGAACTCCAGCTTGCCGTCCAGCGAGGGCGGTAGCGCGGGGGAGAGCCTGCGGCGAACTCCGGGCTGCTGCGGAACCCTGACCTCGACGGATTGGCCTGCGACGAACGGCACGAACTCGCCGATCAGGCGGATGACCGCCACGTCGTGGCGTAAGCGGTGGTGGCCGACGACGGTCGAGGTCCACTCCGCTTGCGCGACTCCGTTGCCGAGCGCGCCCGGCTCCGTCATGAGAACTCCTTTTGTAGTTGTGCGGCGCGGGCCGCGGTGGATCAGACGGGATCGCAGCTGATGACGTGCTCCGGCGTCCCGACCGCGATGAGTGCCCTGCGGGTGTCGGCGATCATCCGCGCCGAGCCCGCGATCTGGATCTGACGGTCGGCCCATGCGCCGAAGCTGGCCACCACCGCGCCCAGATTGCCGACCAGCGTGCGGTGCATGCCGTAGGGCGCGTCGGCGGCGGGGTGCGGGTACCACCACGGGTTGGTCTTCTGCTCGCAGACCGGGACGATGGTGAGCCACGGATTGCTCTGCGAGAGCTGCCACATGTTCTCCACGTCGTAGAGATCGCACGGGTAGCGGCCGCCGATGAAGAAGTGCACGCGCGGGTTGATACCGCGCTGGCTCATCTCGATGAGCTGGGCGCGCAGCGGGGCGATGCCGGTGCCCGCGCCGATCAGCAGCACGTCGCGCCCGGCGTCGCGGTCGACGTGCAGGCCGCCGAGCGGGCCGCCGATCAGCCAGCGATCGCCCACCTGCGTCTCGTTGACGATGGCCGGGCTCACCCAGCCGCCGCGGATCTTGCGCACGTGAAATTCGATCTCGCCGTAAGGATTCGACGGGATCGCCGGTGAGAAGTAGCGCCACATCTTCGGCCTTTGCGGCACGGCGACGGGCACGTACTGCCCGGCCTGGTAGGGCACGGGCGAATCCGACTGCAAACGCACGATGGCCAGGTCTTCGAGCACCCTGCGGTGGCCGACCACCGTCGCCTCCCAGTACGGCTGGGACTTGTCGGAGTTGGCGCCGATGGCCATCGACGCCGAGATCAGGATGGTGATGTCGCGCCAGCCCTCTTCGAGCTGACGGTTCCACATCGCGCCGTTGTACACGCGGAACGCGGCGAGCAGCGCGCGGCCCGCCTGGTCGTAGTGTGCGGCCTCGACGCCGTATTTCCGATGGTCGCGCGCCAGCTGCTCGAGAAACTTCTGCGCGCGGTCCCAGTCCTCCAGGTGGTCGAGCACGAACTGGATGGCCGTGGCCAGCCGCTTCGGTTGCATGTCCATCGCGGGCGGGAACAGCTCGCGCAAACGCGGGTTCTCGGCGAACAGATGACCATAGAACGCACTGATCAACCGCTCGGGTCCGCCCGGTGACTCGCTCACCGAACGGAAATTGGCGCGGACCAGCGCTGCCGAACGCGCATCCACGACGAGATTCCCTTCCTTCCCGCTTGTAGCTGCGCATCCGCTATTCGACTGCTGCGCAGGGACTGGCCGTAACCGGCGGTCCTTCGGGGTACAAGTATCCCCGAAAAGTCCATGGTCGTGTGGGTATGCGCAGCTTGCTCTCGACCGCTCCGAGTTATCCCTCGGCTAAGTCGGCAGCTCGGGATGTCGGCCCGGCCTGCTCTCGCGGCGCTCACGCGCCCGCTGCTGCCTCGCTGCGCTCGGCCCCATCGTTGGGCCACCGACCACAATAACCAAGCTCGGCGAGTGCGACGACCGGATGTGACGAGGTAGTAGGCCTAGGTCCCCGCAACGGCTGCGCGAACGGCGGGGGCTACCTGCTCCGCGTAGCGGCGGATCTGTTCGGCCGGGTCGCCCTCGGTGGGCCAGAAGACGAAGCCGTCGATGCGTTGCTCGGCGTGCAGCGCGGTCAGATCGTCCACCCACCGGCTCGCCGGACCCTCCAGGAAGCCGTGGTCGACGCCGTTGTCGGTGATGGTGCCCGAGACGTTGTAGACACGGCGGATCGCGTGTGGGTTCCGGCCCGCGCCCACCGCCGCGTCGTCGATCCGCTTGCCCGCCTCGGTGAGGAACTCGGGCGGCGCCCAGGCGGCCGAGGGCAGCCAGCCGTCGGCGAGCGTGCCGGTCAACGTCAGCATGCGGGGTCCCATCGCGCCGAGCCAGATGCCGGGATCGTGCCGCGGACGCGGGCCGGGGTGCGCACCCGTGAGCCGGTGGAACGCGCCGGGCACCCGGACCGCGCGCTCGTCGCTCCACATCGCGCGGATGACGTGGATCGCCTCGGCCAGCGCCCGCACCGCCTCGCCCTTGCTCAGCCGCTCACCGCCCATGGCCGCGATGGCGTCCCAGAACGCGCCGGCTCCGAGCCCGAGCTGGATTCGACCGCCCGTCATGATGTCCAGGGAGGCAACGGATTTCGCGAGCACCGCGGGGTTGCGCAGCGGCAGGTTCGCGACGTCGGGGAAGAAGGCGATCCGTTCGGTGCGCACGGCGAGCGCCGTGATCAGGGTCCAGGTGTCGAGGAAGCGGCGCTGGTAGGGGTGGTCTTGGATGCCGATGAGGTCGAGCCCGGCGGATTCGGCGTAGGCCGCCAGCTCGGTGAGCTGGCGGTAGTCGTCGGCGTCGGGGATCAGAAGAGGCCGAATTCGACCGGACGAGCGCTCATTTCGCGGCTCAGATGGCCAGGACGGTCTTGCCGCGCGCGCCCGTCGCGCCGAGCACGGCGGGCGCTTCCTCCAGCGGGACGGTCGCGTCGATGGGCACCACCACGTCGCCCGCCGCGACGCGATCGAGCAGCCGGGTCAGTTCCGGCGCCCGGCCCTTGGACTCGAAGTTCCCGCCGCGTAGCCCGCGCTCACGCAGCGCGGCCTCGTCGGCCGAGAAGACGGTGGTGTAGACGGCGCCGCCCGCGCGCACGAGTTCGGTCAGCGGCGCGAGCGCCTCGGGCGCGCTGACCAGATCGAAGAGCACGTCGATGCCGTCGGGTTCGGTCGACCGCACCGAATCGGCGACGGACGCGCGGGTGTAGTCCACCGTCTCCGCCGCGCCCAGCCTGGCCATCTGGTCGGCCGCGTCGCCGCGCGCCGTCGCGATGACGTGCGCGCCCGCCATATTGGCCAGCTGCACGAGGAACGACCCGACACCGCCGGTGGCGCCGACGATCAGCACCTTCTGGCCGGGCCGTATCTGGGCCGCGTCGACCAGGTCCTGCGCCGTGACGCCCGCGGTCGGCAGCGCGGCGGCCGCCATCGTGGTGACCGATTCCGGGATGGGCACCAGCGTCGCGTCCTCCGGGAGCACCGAGAACTCGGCGAAGCTGCCGTGCCCGGCGGGCGGGACGAGGAACTTGCCGACCACCCGATCGCCGATCTCGAACTTGGTGACGCCGGGGCCTACCGCCGCGACGCTGCCCGCACCGTCCACGCCGAGGATCGCCGGAAAGTCGTGCGGCATCCTGCCTTCCAGGATGCCCTTGGCCATCTTCAGGTCGAAGGGGTTGACGCCCGCGGCGTCGAGCTGCACCTTGACCGCTTGCGCGCCCGGCTCGGGTTCCGGCATCTCGGCAGGCTCGACGGGTTCTCCGAACTTCCGTATCACGATCGCGCGCATCGGTTCCGCTCCTCGGTTCGGCTGAAGGGTGATGCATCAACTAACCGTTTTGTGGTGCTCGTATGCATCCCTACACCACCGACGCCGTGATTCATCGCATTCGGCGATGGCGCGGCGTAGCGTTGAGCCGCGGAATCGGCCGGGTGGCGGGCCGGAAAATTTTTAAACTTGAGCGGAACAGACTCAACCTCTCGCACGTTGGACCGATTGGAACAGCACGAGCCCGCGCGTGATCGCGTGCGGGAAGGGCAATCGATGCTGCGGAATCGACTCGAGGAAGGTGACTTGTGGACTCGTTCAATCCCACC
Source organism: Nocardia amikacinitolerans (assembly GCF_900215415.1). Taxonomy (NCBI): domain Bacteria; kingdom Bacillati; phylum Actinomycetota; class Actinomycetes; order Mycobacteriales; family Nocardiaceae; genus Nocardia; species Nocardia amikacinitolerans. The sequence continues at coordinate 766,624 of NZ_OBEG01000004.1, forward strand.
ACCAAGACCCAGGCGGCGCTGACCGCTGCCCTCCAGGCGGCGTCGGCCGCGGGCAACCCGGAGATTCGTCCGGCGCACTTGCTGGTGGCGTTGCTCGATCAGACCGACGGCATCGCCGCCCCACTGCTGAAGGCCGTCGGCGTCGACCCCGCGACGGTTCGGCGCGAGGCACAGGACATCGTCGACCGGCTGCCGAGGGCGACCGGCGCTACCACGACGCCGAACCTCGGGCGCGAGGCGCTCGGCGCCATCACCGCGGCCCAGCGGCTGGCCACCGAACTCGGCGACGAGTACGTCTCCACCGAGCACGTCCTCGTCGGTCTCGCCGGGGGCGATTCGGACGTCACCAAGCTGCTCACCAAGCACGGTGCGACGGCCGACGCGCTGCGCGAGGCGTTCACCACCGTGCGCGGCAGCGCCAGGGTGACCAACCCCGATCCCGAGGGCAGCTACCAGGCGCTGGAGAAGTACTCCACCGACCTCACCGCGGCCGCGCGCTCCGGCAAGCTCGACCCGGTCATCGGGCGCGACACCGAGATCAGGCGCGTCGTCCAGGTGCTGAGCCGCCGCACCAAGAACAACCCGGTGCTGATCGGCGAGCCCGGCGTCGGCAAGACCGCCATCGTCGAGGGTCTGGCCCAGCGCATCGTGGCGGGGGACGTCCCCGAGTCGCTGCGCGGAAAGTCCGTTGTCGCACTGGATCTCGGCGCGATGGTGGCGGGCGCGAAGTACCGCGGCGAATTCGAGGAGCGGCTCAAGGCCGTGCTCGAGGAGATCAAGAACAGCGCGGGACAGATCATCACCTTCATCGACGAGCTGCACACCATCGTCGGCGCCGGTGCGACCGGCGAATCGGCGATGGACGCGGGCAACATGATCAAGCCGATGCTGGCCCGCGGCGAACTGCGGCTGGTCGGCGCGACCACGCTGGACGAGTACCGCAAGCACATCGAGAAGGACGCCGCACTGGAGCGCCGCTTCCAGCAGGTGCTGGTCGGCGAGCCGTCGGTGGAGGACACCGTCGGCATCCTGCGCGGCATCAAGGAGCGCTACGAGGTGCACCACGGCGTGCGCATCACCGACTCCGCGCTGGTGGCCGCGGCCACCCTCTCCGACCGCTACATCACCTCGCGGTTCCTGCCGGACAAGGCGATCGACCTGGTCGACGAGTCGGCCTCGCGGCTGCGCATGGAGATCGACTCGCGTCCGGTGGAGATCGATGAAGTCGAGCGCGCGGTGCGGCGGTTGGAGATCGAAGAGGTCGCGCTGACCAAGGAGACCGACGAGGCCTCCAAGCAGCGCCTGGAGAAGCTGCGCCAGGAACTGGCCGACGACCGGGAAAAGCTCAACCAGCTGACCACCCGGTGGCAGAACGAGAAGAAGGCCATCGATCAGGTCCGTTCGCTCAAGGAACAGCTGGAGAGTCTGCGCGGCGAGTCGGAGCGCGCCGAACGCGACGGCGATCTCGGCAAGGCGGCCGAGCTGCGCTACGGCCGGATCCCGACGCTGGAGAAGGAGCTGGCGCAGGCCGAGAAGGTCAACGGCGCCGCGCCCGACGGCGAGGTGATGCTCAAGGAGGAGGTCGGCCCCGACGACATCGCCGAGGTGGTGTCCGCGTGGACCGGCATCCCGGTGGGCAGGCTGATGGAGGGCGAGACCCAGAAGCTGCTGCGCATGGAGGACGAGCTCGGGCGTCGCGTCGTCGGACAGCAGGAGGCCGTGCAGGCCGTCTCCGACGCGGTGCGCAGGGCGCGCGCCGGCGTCGCCGACCCGAACCGGCCGACCGGCTCGTTCATGTTCGTCGGCCCCACCGGCGTCGGCAAGACCGAGCTGGCAAAGGCGTTGGCGGACTTCCTCTTCGACGACGAACGCGCCATGGTGCGGATCGACATGAGCGAGTACAGCGAGAAGCACTCGGTGGCCCGCTTGGTCGGCGCGCCGCCCGGCTACGTCGGCTACGACCAGGGCGGTCAGCTCACCGAGGCGGTGCGGCGCAGGCCGTACACCGTGGTGCTGTTCGACGAGATCGAGAAGGCGCACCCGGATGTGTTCGACATCCTGCTCGCCGTGCTCGACGAGGGACGGCTCACCGACGGCCAGGGCCGCACGGTGGACTTCCGCAACACCATCCTCATCCTCACCTCGAACCTGGGCGCTGGCGGCGACAAGGACTTCGTCATGAACGCGGTCCGCTCGGCGTTCAAGCCCGAGTTCCTCAACCGGCTCGACGACGTGGTCATGTTCCACTCGCTCGACGAGGAGCAGCTCGAGCAGATCGTCGACATCCAGCTCGACCAGCTGCAGAAGCGGCTGTCTCAGCGCAGGCTGAAGCTGGACGTCAGCGACTCGGCCAGGTTCTGGCTCGCCGTCCGCGGCTACGACCCGGTCTACGGCGCCCGCCCCCTCCGCCGCCTGATCCAGCAGTCCATCGGCGACACCCTCGCCAAGGAACTGCTCGCCGGCGAGGTCACCGACGGCGACACCGTAAAGGTTGGCGTCAGCGGCAACGGCGACGGGTTGATCGTCGGCAGGTGAGTGCAATCGGATGCCCCGGCCCTGTGCGGGCCGGGGCGTTCGCGTGTTCGGGTGGCTCGCCGAATCGGCTCGGTCACCTGGACGTGACGGTCGACGGGCATACTCTGGATGGCATGACGAACCCGAAGGATCCTTGGGGGCAGCGGCCGGAGGATGCGCCGACCGAGCACCTCGGTTCGCCGGGTGCGTCCGGCTACGACCCGTCCGGAGATACCACGAGGTACCCGTCGACCGAGCAGTTCGAGTGGGGTCCGCCGCCCGCGAACGCCACCAAACAGCTCCCGCCGATGGAGCAGCAGTGGGGCGCTTACGAAAGCCCCTACGGCACGCAGTGGCAGCCGGGCCAGCCCGTCGGCGTCCCGTCCGCGGGTGCGCCGCCGGGCGGCCCGCCGATGGATCAGCCACCGCCCAAACGCAATACGGGTCTGTGGATCGCGCTCGCGCTCGGCGTCGTCGCGCTCGTCGCGGTGGCCGGGGTGGTCGCCGGACTGGTGCTCGGCGGCCGTGATTCGTCGACCACGACGGCGGGCGGCACGACGACCGCGCCGTTCCCGACCGGTCGCGCGTTCCCGACGGAGAACCCGTCCCCGCGTGACCCGTCCCCGACCGGTCTGCCCGGCCTGCCCGGAATCGACGACTTGGGCGCGACCATGGGCACCATCAGCGCCAACAACGGCGGCCAGCTCACCATCGACACCGTCTCCGGCAACACGGTGAACGTCTCGACCGACGAACTCACCCAGGTGATCTCGCTCTCCGGCGCCAAGCCCGCCGACCTGCCCGTCGGCGACATGGTCGTGGTGCAGGGCGACAAGGGTCAGGACGGATCGATCCGCGCCAGGATCATCATCAGCACCGCGCTGCCCGGCGGCGGAAGATGAGCCGGGATCACACCTCCGCTCGCCGCGGCGCGGTGGCGGAGGTCGGGCGGCGCAAGACGGGCGGCTCGTCGCGGTACCAAAGGCGGCCTTCCACCGGCCGGGCCTATTAGGGTAGACCGCGATGACGGCTATGTGGTTCGGGTTGGCGGCGATCGCACTCGTGGGTGCGGTCGTGCTGCTGTATTTCGATCGGGTCCAGCGACAGCGGACCGGTCACGCGCGCCAGGTCTGGGCCAAGGCCCAGGGGTACACCTACGTGTCGGTGGAACCGGCACTTCCGTCGACGTGGCGGCGCGGCGCGCTGGCCAAACTCGGCTACCTGTCGGCGGTCGACGTGGTCTCCGGTATCCGCAAGGGCGAGAAGTTCGTTCTGTTCGACCTGGAGGACGCCGCGACGCTGGTCGCGGTGCGCCGCCAGATCGGTTCGGACATCGACGTCGACATGCGGCTCAAGACCGCGTCCCCGCCGAAGGACGCGGACTTGGAGCTGCTCGGCGCCATCGGCGACCGGGTCGTCTTCGCGACGAATCCGGAGATCGCCAGGCACGCGGTCGATCAGCGGATGGTCGCGTTCATCGAGACGCTGCCCGACACCGTGCAGATGCTCTGGAGCGAGGGCAACTGGACCCTCGGGATGCTGAATGTCGGTACGGTGGCGAAGGATTGGGAGTCCGCGATCGACGCGGTGCTGCGCCTGTCCGGTCTGCTGCACGTGCTGCCTCCGGTCAGCGACCCGCGCGGAACGAACAAGTCCGAGCACGACCCGGGCCGTCCGCACCCGCGCACCCGCGATCGTGCCGAGGAGGCGCGTTCGGAGCCGGTGCGCGGCGCCTCCCGCGTGCTGCCGCCCGGCGCGGACGACGACCGCGACTTCGACGACGACGAGCCCCGCTACGACGAGGACTACGAACCGGACGAGCGGGAGCCCGCGGGCGAGCAGTCGCGCCGCCCCTCGCTGGCCGTCGTCCCCGACGCGAGGGCGAGGACGCGCGAGGACCGCTGGTCCGACGACGAGGCCGACGACGACTGGCGCCCGGAATCGCGCCGCGGCGACGACTGGGACGACGAGCCGCCCGCCTCCCGTGCCGACGAGCAGGACCGCCCCGGCGGCCCGTTCCACCCCGGATTCCGTCCGTATCAGGGCCCCGTGCCGCAGTGACCAGCTCGATGGGATCGACACCGCGATGACCGACAGTTCTGTTCCCGCGCGCCTGCCCGGCGCCACCCGCCCCGTAGCGCTGATCACCGGACCGACCTCCGGCATCGGCCACGGCTTCGCGCTGCGGCTCGCCTCGCTCGGCTACGACATGGTGTTGGTCGCCAGGGACGAGGAGCGGCTACGGGAACTAGCGGCCGAACTAGAGCGCAAATTCGACACCCGCTCCGAGGTGTTCGTCGCCGATCTCGCGCAGGCCGCCGATCGGGAGAAGGTGGCCGCCCGCGCCGCCGAGGGCATCGAATTCCTGGTCAACAACGCGGGTTTCGCGCATTCCGGTGAGTTCTGGACGCTGCCCTACGAGCAGTTGCAGGCGCAGCTGGACGTCAACGTCACCTCCGTGCTCCAGCTCACCCACGCGGCGCTGCCGTCGATGATCGCCGCGGCGAAAGGTTCGATCGTCAACGTGGCCAGCGTCGCGGGTCTGGTGCCGGGTCGGGGATCGACCTACTCGGCCTCCAAGTCCTACGTCGTATCCTTCACGGAAGGGTTGGCGGGCGGTCTCGCCGGAACCGGTGTTCGGATCCAGGCGTTGTGCCCCGGATTCGTCCACACCGAATTCCATGAGCGAGCCGGTATCGAGATGTCCTCGCTGCCGAAACCGTTGTGGCTTTCCGTCGAGCAGGTCGTCGCCGGTTCGCTGAGTGATCTGGACAAGGACCGGGTGATCAGCGTGCCCGGAGCGCAGTACAAAGCGATCACCGCGGTGGCCGGACTCATCCCGCGAACCCTGCAGGTCCGAATGAATCGGGGCCTGTTCAATTCACGCGGAAGGACTTAGACATGATCGACGAGGCGACAACCACTGATTCCGTGCTCGGCGCCGACCGCGAAGCCGCGACCGACCGCGAGAAGCTGGCCGCGCTGGTGCGCGAGCTCGCCGTCGTGCACGGCAAGGTGACGCTTTCCTCCGGCAAGGAGGCCGACTACTACGTCGACCTGCGGCGGGCGACGCTGCACCATCGCGCCGGACCGCTGATCGGCAAACTGCTACGCGAGCTCGTCGCGGACTGGGATTTCGACGCCGTGGGCGGCCTCACCATGGGCGCCGACCCGGTCGCGCTCGCGGTGCTGCACGCGCCCGGCCGTCCCATCGACGCGTTCGTCGTGCGCAAGGCCGCCAAGAGCCACGGCATGCAGCGCCAGATCGAGGGACCCGACATCGTCGGCAAGCGGGTGCTTGTGGTCGAGGACACCACGACCACGGGAAACTCCCCGCTCACCGCGGTGCGCGCGCTGCGCGAGGCGGGCGCGACCGTGGTGGGCGTCGCCACCGTCGTCGACCGGGAGACGGGCGCCGACCAGGTGATCGCCGCCGAGGGGCTGGAGTATCGCTCCATCCTCGGGCTGAAGGATCTTGCCCTGGGTTAGCCTGGACGACGGTTTGGTTGTCCGACAGTTAGAGGACGTGTGAGTCACCTGTGGTGAGCATTGCAGTAAACAAGAGTCGCGAAAATGTTGCGATGCTCGGAATCGGTGCTTACCGACCGCAGCGCATTGTCAGCAATGACGAGGTGTGCGAGGTTCTCGATTCGACCGACCAGTGGATCTACGAGCGCACGGGTATCCGCAACCGGCGCTGGATCAGCGGTGACGAGACGCTGCGGTCGATCGCGGCGGCCGCGGGCGAACGCGCGCTGGTCAACACCGGCATCGACCGGTCCAAGATCGGCGCGCTCATCCTGTGCACGTCCAGCTGGCTGAAGCTCACCCCGCACGGCGCGCCCACCGTGGCCGCCGACCTGGGCATCAACGGCATCCCGGCCTTCGACCTGACCTCCGGCTGCGGCGGCTTCGGCTACGGCCTCGGCGTCGCCGCCGACCTGATCCGCGCGGGCTCGGCCGACTACGTGCTGGTGATCGGCGCGGAGACGATGACCGTCGGACTCGACCCGACCGACCGCGGCACCGCCATGATCTTCGGCGACGGCGCGGGCGCGGTCGTCGTCGGCCCGAGCGAGGAGAACGGCATCTCCCCGACGGTGTGGGGCAGCGACGGCGAGAACGCCGAAGCGATCGCCCAGGACGTCGACTTCCTGGAATTCATGAACAAGGCCCAGGCCATGCAGGGCACCGATCCCGAGGTCGAGCCGATCGGCCGGATGTCGCTGCGCATGGAGGGCCCGCGGGTGTTCCGCTGGGCCGCCGTCACCCTGCCGCGCGCGCTGTCCGACGCGCTGGAGGCCTCCGGCGTTGCCAAGGAGGACATCGAGGTCTTCATCCCGCACCAGGCCAACGCCCGCATCAACGACCTGATGAAGAAGAACCTCGGCCTGGCCGACGAGATCCCGATGGCCAACGACATCGAGAACACCGGCAACACCTCCGCCGCCTCCATCCCGCTTGCCATGGAGGAAATGCTGGTCACGGGCAAGGCCAAGGGCGGCCAGCTGGCGCTGCTGCTCGGCTTCGGCGCCGGCCTCAGCTACGCGGGCCAGGTCGTGACGTTGCCGCCCGCGCCGACCGAGGCGAGCTTCTGACATGAGTTCTGTTGGATCCCGGGCGCGGAAGGGGTCGTTCCCGGGCTCGGCGCGGCCGTTTCGCGCCGGATTCCTCGCCGCCGCGGCCGTGACCGTCTACGGCGCGCTCACCGGACGCGACCGGCTCCAGTGGGTCGCCAAGCCGCTGATGATGCCGCTGCTCGCCGCCGACGTGGCGACCAGCGGCGTCGACATCGACCCCACCGAGCGCACCATCCTGCTCGGCTCGCTCGGCGCGGCGACCGTCGGCGACATCCTGCTCATCGACCCCGACGACGACCGCCGCCTCATCGCGGGCGCGTCCTCCTTCGCTGTCATGCAGGCCGGTTACTCGACGCTGTGGTGGCGGCGCGGGGCTCGACCCGCCGCCGCCGTCGCCCTGCCCCGGGCGGCCGCCTGGCTCGGCGCCGCCGGTCTGCTGCGCGCCAAGGCGCCCACCGTCGCCACCCCGCTCACCGCCTACGGCGTCACCCTCGGAACGGCCGCCGTCCTCGCCTCCGACCCCGGTCTCGCCCCCGGCGCGAAAAACGTTGCGGGCCTGAACATCCCGGACGCCGACCCACGCAGCCGCCTCGGCCTCGGCGCCCTCCTCTTCACCCTCTCCGACGGCCTCATCGTCCTCCGCCGCCTCTTCGCCCACACCCCCCGCTCCCGCCACACCACCGAGGGCGTCATCCTCGCGACTTACGCCGCGGCCCAATACCTCCTCGCCGACCCCCACGCCCACACCCGCCGCTGACCGCCTGCCCTCCCGACGTCGACTCACCGATTTCGATGGAACCGCCCGGCTCGACGCGGCAGGGGTCGGGTGGGCTTCTACAGCACCAGGATGATGCGGTCTCGGTTCGCGGGATCTACTCGGATCGAAATCGTCTCGCCGAGGGCGAGTTTCGGTTTGTCGGCGGGCATGACGTCGAAAACGACTGAGCCGTGGTAGGTCTCGGAACCGGGGACGGTCAGTTCGAGGTCGAGTTCGGTGAGTTCGCTGTAGTGGTCGGTGCGCTCGAGGGGGTGCACGCCTTCGATGGTGGCCCAGCCTTCGAGGCCGTGGCGCCAGAGTTTGCGGTCGGCGCGGGAGGGGCGCGCGGCGAGCAGCATGCCGATGCCGACGCAGGAACCGAAGAGTCCGACGAGGGCGACGACCTGGAACGGGACCGTGCCGGGCGGCGTGCGGTGCACGAGCCAACCCAGCCAGAAGCACAGCACCACCAGGTACACGGCGGTGACGCCGAGTATCGCCCGCAGAATCCGTGCGTGGTCCATGCGTACCTCGACCTCCGTTCCGGCCGTGCGCGACTCTGGACGGACTTCGTTCGGCGGCGCCTCGCGGGCGTACCTCCGCTTCGCTCCATCCGCGGCTGTGAGCGGACTTCGCTCGGCGGTGCCGCCGGGGCGCGACACGCCTTCGCTTGGTCCGTTCCGGTTTCGCACGGACTCAGCCCGGCGGCGCCTTCGGCACGTGCCTCCGCCTTCGCTCCGGCAGCGCCCGGGGGACTTCGTCCGGCTTGGTCGGTCGGCCTACACCCCGACTGACCTCGCATTTTCAAGCATAAGCGGCCACCGACCTCCGACTCGGTACCTTGCGAATATCGGGCCGGATCTTCTCCGGAACTCGGTACCCACGGTCAGCAACCGCACCCCCAACGCTCTGTCCGATCTCCGCCAGCGCCCACCCGGCCTCCCGCGTCACGCTGTCTCCATGCCGAGCGCACCGACCACACACGCAACGACCACAGACGTCCTCACCGGAATGTATGCCGCGGAGGCGGCCTACTTCGCCGCAGGCGGCCCAGGCCGCGCCTCGTTCACCACCCTCGCCTCGTTCTTCGCCGAGGACGTGGTCCTTTACCAGGCCGAGGGCATGCCGTACGGCGGCATCTGGCGGGGCCACGCGGGGCTGGAGCGGTTCTTCGCGACGATGGCGGCGGTGTGGGAGGTGTTCGAGCTGGTCGACCAGCAGTTCTTGGCGACGGGAGAGACGGCCGTCGTACACACCGAGGTGCGGGCGCGGGCCCGAGCGACCGGACGCGAGCTGCGCTTCCCGATCTTGCAGATGCTCCGCGTGGAAGACGGCCGGATCACCGAAATCCGCCCGTTCTACTGGGATACGAAGGAAATCGCCGCGGCGTGCACGATTGCGCGCTAGCCCGAAGCCAAGCCGACGCGGCTGGCAAAGTGCTCGTCGGCGTACTCCGCAAGGCAGGTGCCTGACCTGGTCTGCGCGATGTCTGGCCTCTGATGATCTGGCCTGGAATGGACGCGGGGATGGGTCTCAACCCTTCAACCGCAACACCGCCAGCACCCGCCGGTGATGCGTATCCGACGGCGGCAGATCGAGTTTCGCGAAGATATTGCCGATGTGCTTCTCGACCGCACGCTCGGTGACGGTGAGCGCGTCGGCGATCGCGTTGTTGGACAAGCCCTGTGCCATCAGCTCGAGCACCTCGCGCTCGCGCGGGGTGAGACGGGCAAGCGAATCCTGTTGGCGGGACGCGCCCATCAGCTGACTCACCACCTCGGGATCGAGCGCCGTACCGCCGGTCGCGACCCGGTACAGCGCGTCGACGAAGTCGCGCACGTCGGCGACCCTGTCCTTGAGCAGATAGCCGACGCCGCTCGCACCACCGGCGAGAAGCTCGGTGGCATAACGGGTTTCGATCCACTGCGAGAACACGAGCACGCCCGTCATCGGGTACTTCCTGCGCAGTTCGATGGCGGCGAGCAGTCCCTCGTCGGTGAAGGTGGGCGGCATCCGCACGTCCACCACGGCTACATCGGGATTGTGTTCGCCGACAACGTCGCTCAGCGTGCTCGCGTCGCCGACCATCGCGACCACCTCGTGGCCGCGCTCGACGAGCAGCCCCGCCAGTCCATCGCGCAGGATGGCGCTGTCCTCGGCGATGACGATGCGCAACGGCGTGCTCACTGCGGATCTCCCTTGGGCAGCAGGATGGTCACCACGGTCGGCCCGCCTGTCGGGCTGTGCACGGTGAGGGTGCCGTCCACTGCGCGAGCACGCGCCGCGAGACCCGCGAGCCCGCTGCCCACCGCCCGCTCGCCTTCGGCGGGTGGTAGCACGCCGCCGATTCCGTTGTCCCGCACGGTGACCGCGATGGTGCGGACGCTGTCCGGCAGCACCGAGACCCACGCGCGGTCGGCGTGCGCGTGCTTGACCACGTTGGTGAGCAGCTCGGCGACGGAGAAGTAGGCGATCGCCTCGATGGCCGGACTCGGCCGCTGCGGCAGGTGCACCCGCAGCTCCACCGGCACCGCGCTGCGTGCGGTGAGCGTCTCCAGCGCGGGCGCGAGGCCGAGCTCGAGCGCGGGCGGATGGATGCCGCGGACCAGCTCGCGCAGTTCGGTCAGCGCCTCCTTGGAGCTGGCGTGCGCGTCGGCGATCAGGTCGGTGGCGTCGCCGCCCGCCGCGATGCGTTCCTCGGCCCGGCCGAGCGCCATGGCGATGGTGACGAGCCGAGCTTGCGTGCCGTCGTGCAGATCGCGTTCGACGCGGCGCAAGGTGGCGGCCGCGTCCTCGACGGCGGCGCGCCTGCTGGCCCGCAGCTCGACCAGCTGACGATCCCGCACGGTGGCCGCGAGCAGCCACACGGTGAGCAGCCGGTGCAGGTGGCAGACGCCGCGCACCAACCAGGGCAGCGCGAAGCAGCCGATGATGCCCACCGCGGAAACCCCGAGCACGCGCGGCCAGGTGTCGACGTAGAACGAACCGAACTGCATCAGCGAATGGCGCTCGACCCCGTTCTCGTCGATGTTTACCGGATCGAACAGCGCCCACGGAATCGGCGAGATCGCGGTGAACACCACCACCGCCACGGTGACCAGCGTCAGATAGCCGATCACCACACCGAGCACGAACTGCGCGAGCAGGAAGAGTGCCGCCCGCCAGCTGGCCCGGTCGGTGAACGCGCTCTTCAGGAACCCGAACAGCCCGCGCTGCGGTGTGAACGCGGGCGGCGCCTCGACCGGGGTGCCGAGCAGGTGGTGGCACAGCGCGCGGTAGATCCGTCCCCAGACGCGGCCGCCGAGCAGCACGAGCGCGAGCAGCGGGATGCCGATCAGGAAGACCGAGGCGTAGAGCCCGCCGCCGAAGCCGAAGAACAGGTAGCAGACGGCGACGCACCCGAGCACGAACGCGGTGATCAGGTAGGCGAGCTCCTTCCAGGTCCTGGCCTGGATCGGCGCGCGAAGGACGGCCGAAAGCACCGATGGGGCTGGCGGCGCGGTCGGCTTGTCGAGCACGAGGGTGGGTTCGGCTTGCGTCTCGGTCATGAGCTCCATGTTTCTCGCCGACCGCGGCGTTCTCGATGGAGCTGACCGCCGAATCGAGGGTGTGGACAGCTACACCATCGGGTCCGCCCGGCGGGTTGTCGAACTAGCATCACCCGCATGAGTTACCCACCGCCGTACGGTTATCCGCAGCAGCCCTACGGTAACCCGTACGGTCCGCCGCCGGACCACCCGCAATCCACCACCATCCTGGTCCTCGGCATTCTCGGCTTGGTGCTGTGCCAGCTGTGCGCGCCGTTCGCCTGGGTGATGGGCAAGCGGGCGCTCGACGAGATCGACGCGTCGGGCGGCGCGCTCGGCGGGCGCGGCAACGTCAAGGCGGGCTACGTCTGCGGCATCGTCGGCACCCTCATCATGCTCGCCTACCTGGTGGGCATCATCGCCGTCATCATCATCTCGATCGTCGCCGCGAACTCCTCGTCGTCGTACTGACCGACCGAGTGTGACCCCAACCGGCCGTGACCCACTGAAGGTGACCTCCGGTCGGCCAACAGTCCGGCCGCGCGAAGGTGACACCGGGTGTGGCGTACTGAAGGTGACCGTCGATCGGCTACCGGTTCGGTCGGATTGAAGGTGGCCGTGACCGGGTGTGGCCTGCTGAAGGTGACGTTTGGTCGGCTAACCGGTTCGGCTGACCAACGGTGACCACGACCGGGGGTGTCCCGCCGAAGGTGGCCGTGACCGGGAGTGGGCTGCTGAAGGTGGCTTTCGGTCGGCTGCCGGTTCGGGCGGATTGAAGGTGGTCGCGACCGGGTGTGGCCTGCTGAAGGTGACGTTCGGTCGGGTGGGTGGGGGTAGGTGGGCTACGACCTAGCATGTCGGGGTGAGCGAGTCGGATCAGCATGTGCCAGGGCCTACCGAGTGGGGGGAGCATCCGCACGGGGTGGGGCCGTGGGAGCAGGAGCACGGCACCCCGCCGCCCGACGACCCGCGACTCGATCCGGAACTCCTCGCGCACGGCGACCGCCGCAATGTGGTCGACGCCTACCGCTACTGGTCGCGCGACGCGATCGTCGCCGACATCGACGCGCGCAGGCACCCCTTCCACGTCGCGATCGAGAACTTCGGGCACGACGCGAACATCGGCACGGTGGTCCGCACCGCCAACGCGTTCGCCGCGGCCGCGGTGCACATCGTCGGCAGGCGCCGGTGGAATCGTCGCGGTGCGATGGTCACCGACCGCTACCAGCGCATCGAGCACCACACCGACATCGCCGAGCTGCTCGCCTTCGCCGAGCGCGCCGGCCTGACCGTGGTCGCGGTGGACAACGTCCCCGGCTCGGTGCCGCTGGAGACCGCGCGGCTGCCGAGGAACTGTCTGCTGCTGTTCGGCCAGGAAGGGCCCGGCGTCACCGCGCACGCGAAAGACGCGGCGGCGATGACGGTCTCGATCGCCCAATTCGGTTCCACCCGAAGCATCAACGCGGGCGTGGCCGCGGGCATCGCCATGCACGCGTGGATTCGCGAGCACGCCGATCTCGCGACCGCGTGGTGAACGGTTCCGCGGTGCACGATCAGGCGTCGGCTGGGTAACAATTCGGCGGCGAGAAACGGCTTCCAACTGGCACCATTGAGGTATGACCTCGCGGAGCCCACGGACTGGGCAGGATGCTGCACCGACGCCCGCGCTCTGGTCGGAGCGGGCGGATATGGCGGAGTCCGCGATCGTCTCTCGGCATCTGCGAGCGTTATGGGCTTGTCCCGGAACGGAACTCGGCGTCGTCGGCTGGCCCGCCACCAAGCGTGAGCGTGCTTTCGTGTCCTGGCACTACTGGTGGCAGGCGCATTTGATCGACTGCGCGGTGGACGCGGCGAACCGGTCGCCGATGCCGGTGCGGCGCAGGCGAATCGGCGAACTCGTGCGCTCCCATCGCATCCGCAACATCACCGGGTGGACCAACAACTACTACGACGACATGGCCTGGCTCGCCATCGCGTTGGAGCGGGCGGAGCGAACACAGGGCATCACCGAGGCGCGCGGCGCGCTGGTCGCGCTGGAGAAGAAGCTGTACGAGGCGTGGAATCCGGAGGTGGGCGGCGGCATCCCGTGGCGCGTCCGTTCGGACTACTACAACGCGCCCGCCAACGGTCCCGCGGCGATCGCGCTCAGCCGCCTCGGCAGGCACACCCGCGCGCAGGAGATGGCGGACTGGCTGGACGCGACCCTGCGTGATCCGGGTACCGGCCTGATTCTCGACGGCATCCACCTGCCGTCCGGGGTGATCGAACGCCCGACGTTCACCTACTGCCAGGGCGTCGTGCTCGGTGTCGAGGCCGAGCTGGCGATGCACACCGGCGAGGAACGTCACCTGGACCGGGTGCACCGGCTGCTGGTCGCGGTGGAGGAACACATGACCGCGGGCGGCGTCATCAGGGGCGGCGGTGGTGGCGACGGCGGACTGTTCAACGGCATCCTCGCCCGCTACCTCGCGTACGTCGCGGTCATGCTGCCCGGCGACGATCGCCAGCAGGTCGCGGATCGGCGGGCGGCGGCCGCGATCGTCCGGGCGTCGGCAACGGCGGCCTGGGCGAATCGCCTGGAGGTCGAGGGCGAGCCGCTGTTCGGGGCCGATTGGAGCAGACCCGCTCAGCTGCCCGGCGGCACGACCGGGGCGGGTTACTTCACCTCGGGCGGCTCGGTGACCTCGTCGAAGGTTCCCGAACGCGACCTGTCGGTGCAGCTGTCCGGATGGATGTTGATGGAGGCGGCCTACCAGGTCACCGCGGCTGGACTCTGAACCTCGGCCGCGAGCCCCAACGTCCGCGCCGAAGCATCGGACCCGCGATCCGGCATCCGCCTCAGTACTCGACCCTCGGCAGCACCACGGTCGGCGCGTCCACATCCACGTCGAACTCCTCCGCGGGCTTCGCCATCTCCATGCGGTAGTGCCGGATGCCGAGGATGGTGCCGATGACGAGACCGAGCACCAGCGTGCAGATCACGGCGGGCATCAGCCACGGCACGCGCTCCAGGAAGTTGCCCGCGTAGAAGCCGATGAGCAGCAGCACCGGCGCCCAGATGATGGCCCCGATGGTGCTGGCGATCGTGTACTTGCGGTGATCCATCTGCGCGGCGCCCGCGACCATCGGGCACAGCGTCCGCACCCACGGGATCCAGCGGGCCACCAACACCGCGAGGAACCCGTGCCGCTGGAGCAACTCGGACACCCGCTGCAAGTTTCGGGTGTTGATGTATCGGCCGTCCTTGCGCGCCACCAAGCGGTGGCCGGTGCGTTGCCCGATGACGTACCCGACCTGATTGCCGGTGATCGCGGCGATCATGGCGCCCACCGAGAGCGCCCACACCTGCGCTTCGCCGGTGGCGTGCGAGGCCATCACGATGCCCGCCGTGATCAGCATCGAGTCACCGGGCAGGAACAGCCCGACGATCAGGGCGCATTCCAGGAAGACGAAAGTAAGCACCACCGTCCAGACGAGCGCGGGGCCCGCCGAGATCAGCGGATCGAAACTGCCCACCGCGAGGGGCGACGACGCGCTGGACACCGGCCTCAGCGGGTGGTCTCGTTCGTCGAAGCGGTCAGCTCGGGCTCGACGACCTCGGGCTGCTCGGCGCCGCGGTTGAGCACCTTCTTCGCCACCGCCATGATTCCGGGCAGGATCGAGACGAACACGATGAGCAGGAAGATCGCCTCGACGTGGTCGCGGATGAAGCCGACGCCACCGAGGAAGTAGCCGAGGATCGTCACGCCGCCGCCCCACAGGATGGCGCCGACGATGTCGAACGCGACGTACTTGCGGTAATCCATCTTGGACACGCCCGCCAGCACCGGCATGAAGGTACGCACGATCGGCACGAACCTGGCCAGGATGATGGTCTTCGGACCGTGTTTCTCGAAGAACTCGTGCGTCTCCGTCACGTAGGACTTCTTGAAGAATCGGGTGTCTTCCTTACGGAAGATCGCCGGTCCGATGGCGCGGCCGATCCAATAACCGCACTGATCGCCCGCGAAGGCGACGAGCGTGACGGCGGGCACCAGCACCCAGATGGAAACCGGCGGGTTGTCCTGCGCGGCCAGCAGGCCGCCGGTGAACAGCAGTGAGTCGCCGGGAAGAAGCGGGAACAGCAGACCGGTCTCGATGAAGACGATCGCGAGGATCGCGGGCAGCACCGCGTTCTTCAGCCACGACTCCGTGAGCAGGTACACCGGATCCAGCAACTGGGTCAGTGCGAGGTTGGTCGACACCGATTCGGTCGCTGCCTGCAGAATCACGCGGCCTCCTGTCCCGGGGTGCGGCTGGCCATGGATTGCTTGCCACCGCGTCGGAAGCTGCCAGCGCAATTACCCGGCCCACAGTACCGGGTCGGGCTGAGAAACCACCGTCCAGCGAGAAATTACCCCCGATTAACTCTGTTTGTTGGCGCGCTGGCCACGAACGGTCGCTCGTAAGACTCGCTCCGTGCGGGCCCGTGGTGCGCGGACGTCGCTGCTGCGGCCAGTGCCAGCTGATCGGTGCTGCGGCCGGGGCCCGCTGATCGGTGCTGCGCGCAGTGCCCGCCGACCAGCGGAAGGCGTAGAAACTCCCCTGCCTTATGGTGTGGCCTGACACAATTGTCCTTTGCCGCACGAACACGGAGGTCTTCACAGTGCCCATCGCGACTCCGGAGGTCTACGCCGAGATGCTCGGTCGGGCCAAAGCGCACTCCTTTGCCTTCCCGGCCATCAACTGCACGTCGTCGGAGACCATCAACGCGGCCATCAAGGGCTTCGCCGACGCGGGCAGCGATGGCATCATCCAGTTCTCCACCGGCGGTTCGGAGTTCGGCTCTGGCCTCGGCGTCAAGGACATGGTGACCGGCGCCGTCGCGCTGGCCGAGTTCGCGCACGTGGTCGCCGCGAAGTACGACGTGACGATCGCGCTGCACACCGACCACTGCCCCAAGGACAAGCTGGACAGCTTCGTCCGTCCGCTGATCGCCATCTCCCAGGAGCGGGTCAACGCGGGCGGCCTCCCGCTGTTCCAGTCGCACATGTGGGACGGCTCCGCGATCCCGATCGACGAGAACCTGGAGATCGCCAAGGAGCTGCTCAAGGCGACCGCGGCGGCCAACATCATCCTCGAGGTCGAGATCGGCGTCGTCGGCGGTGAAGAGGACGGCGTCGAGGCCGAGATCAACGAGAAGCTCTACACCTCGCCGGAGGACTTCGAGAAGACCATCGACGCCCTCGGTTCGGGTGAGAACGGCAAGTACCTGCTCGCGGCCACCTTCGGCAACGTGCACGGCGTGTACAAGCCGGGCAACGTGGTGCTCAAGCCCGAGGTGCTCGCCGAGGGCCAGCGCGTCGCGGCCGCCAAGCTGGGCCTCGGCTCGGACGCGCAGCCGTTCGACTTCGTCTTCCACGGCGGCTCGGGTTCGCTGAAGTCGGAGATCGAGGACTCGCTGCGCTACGGCGTGGTGAAGATGAACGTCGACACCGACACCCAGTACGCGTTCACCCGTCCGGTCGCCGCGCACATGTTCACCAACTACGACGGTGTGCTGAAGATCGACGGCGAGGTCGGCAACAAGAAGACCTACGATCCGCGCAGCTACCTGAAGAAGGCCGAGACCTCGATGGCGGCGCGCGTGCTCGAGGCGTGCAATGATCTGAAGTCTGCGGGGCGGTCGATCAGCGCCTGACCCCTTTTCTCTTCGGGGGCCCGAGCTCATGAGTCTTGATGTGCGTGTGCTCGGGCCCGTCCGGCTGCTCGTCGGTGGTGAGCCGGTGGCGGTCGGCGGGCCCAAGCCGCGAGCGTTGCTTGCCGCGTTGACCGTCAATCGGCGGCGCGCGGTCGCCTCGGCCGCACTGGCCGACATGGTGTGGAACGAGGATCCGCCGGATTCCTACGCGGCGAGTCTGCAGGTGTTCGTCTCGAATATCCGCAAGGCGCTGCGGAATTCGGGTGTCGACCCGGCGCAGGTGTTGCGCACCGAGTCCTCGGGCTACCGCCTGGAGATCCCCGAAGAGGCTTGCGACATCGGCCGTTTCGAGGCGACGAGGGACGCCGCGGCTAAAGCCGCGGGCGTCGGCGATCATTCGGCCGCATCGCAGTTGTTCGGTAACGCGCTGCGCGAGTGGAGCGGCCGGGCGCTGTCCGACCTGGCCGGTCTCCAATTCGCCGACGGCTTCGCCACCGCGATGGACGAGGAGCGGCTGCTCGCCGTCTCGGCCCGTATCGACGCCGAGATCGCCTGCGGGCGAGCGTCTTCGGTGATCAGCGAGCTGGTCTCGATCACCAACGAGCATCCGTTGCGGGAACCGCTGTGGGGTCAGTTGATCACCGCGCTCTACCTCTCCGGACGTCAGGCCGACGCGCTCGACGCGTGCCGCAGGGTGCGCACGGTGCTGGCCGACGAACTCGGCATCGATCCCGGGCCCGCGCTGGTCGAGCTGGAGCAGCGGGTGCTGCGCCAGGAACCGTTGAACACCATGGAGTTCAAGCGCACCGAACGCTTGGCCGCCGCGATGACCGAGACCGTCACCGAACTCCCGCGCTCGGTGCGCAGCGGTCAATTGCGCATGCCGGACGGGCGGGTGCAGCCGATCGCGTTGGGCGGCATGCGGATCGGCCGGATGACCGACAACGATCTGGTGCTCGACGACCCCAAGGCCAGCCGCTACCACGCGCACATCATGCCGAGCCGGGCCGGACTCTTGATCAAGGACCTGCATTCGGCCAACGGCGTGTACATCAACGAGGAGGCGATCGAGAGCGGCGCGTTGCTCGCCGACGGCGACGTCATCCGCATCGGCGCCACCATTCTGACGTTCCAGGCGTTGCAGTAGGGGCATCGACTGACGTTCGACGGCCCCCGAATCGCGGTGCGGCCGGACCCGGGTTCGTCCCCACGCACGTCCGGAGCGGAGACCTCAGTTGCAGGCGATGCCGTCGCCGTCGAAGTCGAGGTACGACGCGTAGCCGGGTTCGCCGCGGTACAGCGGCCAAGCGCCCTCGGCGCGCACCTGATCGCAATTGGCGTAGTACCGGCGCGGGCGCTCGTCGTCGTCCTTCGGGGGCGGGACGTTGTTGCCCTTGGGACCCGGGCGATACGTCGGCCCTGGATCGGCGTCCCTCGGACCGGAGACCACCGAGAACGGCGGCGATTCGGCGATGGCGGGTGCGGCCATCGCCAGCATGGACATGGCGCCGAAGGTCGCGGCGGCGCATCGGCGTATCACGGAATTCCTCACGTATTCAAGCTGCGCCGCCGGACGGAGTCCGTCAACCCTCGTCCGACACTCCTGTCCATGCAGGGGGTTTCGGAAAATACCGCCTGGTCTGTGGGGGTCGGCCGGTAGGGTCGATCCGATCTTGCAGAGACGTCGAGGGGTTGTGTATGGCCAGGCGGCTGGTGGCCGCGGTGGGTGCCGTGGTGTTCGGCGCCGGCGCGTTGATGTACGGCGATCGGTCGCTCGCTCTGGCGGCGCCCGAGCCAGGGGTCGCGGCGGGTGTGCCGGGCAGTGGGCCGTGCGCGAGTGATCCACGGCCCGTGCACGAGCCGCTGATCCCCAAGACGCTCGAGGTGCCGATCCCGTATCCGGTGATCACCGTGCTGCCGCCGCGCCAGCCCGATCCCGCGCCGGTGCGCACCGACATGGCGCTGCCCGAAGACCCCTGCGTCAACCCGTGCCCCGATCTCACCGACGGCCCGCCGCCTCCGCCCGGCCTCGCCACGCAGCTCGGCATTCCGGAAATCCTGTTGAATCCCCAGCCTTTCCATTTCGGAGTGCCGGGTCCGGGACCCGATCCAGGTCCGGTCCCGCCGCCACCGCCGCGGGTCGATCCGCCTGTCGAACCCGCGGCGCAGTCGCCGGCGCGTCCGGCGCCGCGCATCACCGCCGTGCGCGAGGTCGCCAAGCAGACCGGCGCCAACTCGGTGAACCGCACCGACAAGCGTTGGCAGGTGGACGGCACCGATCTCGGCATCATGTGGGAGAGCGCGCCGGGCGAGATCGCGGTCGCGTTCGGCGACACGGTCGGTCGAGGCTTCCATCCGCCCGGCGGCATGGGCGGCGACTGGCGCAGCAACGTGCTCGCCTTCAGCACCGATCGCGAACTCTCCGACGGCATGGTCTACGACCGGATGGTCACCGACGACCGCTGCCACGCCGCCGAGGTGCTGTCCAGCCGCAAGCTCGACAACGTCGAGATCACCACCATCCCGACCTCCGGCTTCGCGCTCGGCGACCGGCAGTACCTGAGCTACATGTCGATTCGCACCTGGCACAGCCTGCCCGGCACCTTCTACACCAACTACGGCGGCATCGCCTACTCCGACGATCACGGCCAGACCTGGACCAAAGACCCGCACGCACGCTGGGACAACATCTTCGGGCTGGCGAATTTCCAAGTGAGCGCGATGGTTCCGCACGGCGACCACGTGTACGTGTTCGGCACGCCCAACACCCGGCTCGGCGCCGTCGGCCTGGCCAGGGTCGCGAAGGACCAGATCCTCAACACCACCGCCTACCAGTACTGGCGGGACGGGCAGTGGACGCCGGTCGGCGGATCGGGCGGTGCGACACCGATCGTCGACGCGCCCGCAGGCGAACTCTCCGTCCGCTACGACGCGTCCCGTGACGTCTGGCAGATGAGTTACCTCGACACCTCGCGCGCCGCCATCGTTGTGCGCGAAGCGGATTCACCGCAGGGCATGTGGTCCGCTGCGGCGCCGACGGTCACCGTGCTCGACTATCCCGAGCTGTACGGCGGTTTCCTCCACCCGTGGTCGACCGGCTCCGACCTGTACGTCAACATCACGACCTGGAGCGACTACAACGTCTACCTGATGCACGCCGCCATCGAGGAGTAGCTCAGGAAAAGCGGACCTCGGCGACGGCGCGGCCGAACAGCTTGCGGCCGTCCGAGGTGCCGCCGAGCACGATGGTGCCCGCGCGCCGCTCCGGATCGAGCGACTTGATCTTGCCGGTGAACTCGATCGTGCTCGCCGCGTCGGGGCGCACCGGAACGAAACCGGAGAAGCGGACGCTGAACTTCTCGAAGGCCGTAGGATCGCCGAGCCAGGAGGTCAGGTACTCGGCGGCCAAGCCCATGGTCAGCATGCCGTGCGCGACGACGGTCGGCAGACCGACCAGCTCCGCGGCTCGCTCGCTGAAGTGGATCGGGTTGGGATCGCCCGCGACGCCCGCGTAGTTGGCCAGGTCGCCGCGGGTCAGCGTGGCGGTCCCGGCGGGCAGCTGGTCGCCGACGGACAGCCGATCGAAGTCCTGAACGGTGTGCACGGGCCGCGGCGGGGCCACCGGTGGGTGCTCGTTCGCCTCGGACTCGATCGGGATGAGCGCGCTGTTGTCGGAGGGCTCGCCCGTCCGGTGCTCGGGACGCGAGTGCATGAAGATCTTGTCGACCGCCTCGACCAGGTTCGGGTCCACCTCGGCGCCGCGGCGGGCCACGATCGTGGTCGAGCCGATCTGGGTGATCTCGTCGTCCTGGTTCACCAGTTCGAACCTCGCGGTGACGAAGTCGTTGTCGCCGAACTGCCGCACCGACTCGATCAGGATCTGGGTGCGAATGGTGTCACCGGCCAGGATCGGCCGGTGGATCTCGAAAGTCTGGTCGGTCTGCAGGATCTGGGTCAGCTCGTAGTCGGTGAGCACCTCGTCGAGCAGGGCCCTGGTGCCCGCGGTGCCGACAACGGAGGCGAAGGTGGGCGGGGCGACGATGCTGTCGTAGCCGATCTTGCGCGCGTACGGTTCCGCGTGGTGCGCGTCGTGGTAGTTCTGCACCGCGCGCGCGAACTCACGCACCTTTTCCCGGCCGACCTCGTAGTGGTCGCGAACCTGGAATCGTCGTCCCGCCAGCGCCACCGTGTCCACGGCTCGCGGCTCCACCATCGTCTGCTCCCTGCCCATGATCCGGGCCATGCTACTGGCCGTATCGGTCCGTTGACCAGGTAAGTGTGATCACTGGCACCGCTTACCCGGTTTGACGCCTACGGAGTACCCGCGGGCGGATCACAGACCTTCCAACCCGTGTCGGTTCGCTCCAAATCGAAGGTACGCGCGGAACGCTTGCTCGGATCGGCCTCGGTGTAGACCGTGGCCTGAGCGATGGCGGTGTCGTCGGTGATCCTGATCGCGTCGATGCTGTCCACCACCGGGATGTTCTTGCGCTCCTTGGACAGTTGATGCACACCGGCGAACTGGTCGTCGGGGATGTTCTTGTAGAAGTCGTGCAGCGGTCCGCAGGTGCTGCCGCGCAGCGACGCGAGATCGCCGTCGCGCAGCGCGCTCGTGTAGTCGCCGATGGCGTTGCGGACCTTGTCCTCCTCGGTTTCGCTGCCCGTGAGCGCGAACAGACCGACCACCGCGAGTACCAGCACGGCGACTGCCGCGCCCGCCGCGAGTAGCAAGCGCTTGGAGCGGGGGGTGGGGGTTTCGTCGGTGGACGGCGTGGGGGTCGGGGAGACGCGCTGGGGTTGGGCCATCGGGCGCGGTTGGGCCGGGGCGTTGGCCTGTGGTTGGGCCTGGCCCTTGTTGAGCGGGGCATGCGTGGGGCTGCCCGGTGCTTGTGGCTGGGCGGGGCCCTTGGTGAGGCCTTGAGCCTGCGGTTGTGCGTAGGGCTGGCCGGTGGCCGCCTGCGGGTGGCCAGGAGCCTGTTGCTGCCCTGTGCCCTGCGGTTGTGCTTGTGGCTGGGCCGGGGCCTTGCCCTGCGCCTGTGGTTGTGCGGAGCCCTTGGCCATGGGCTGGGCCTGCGGGTGGCCCGAGGCCTGTGGCTGACCCGGACCCTGCGGTTGGCCTGTGCCCTGCGGCTGGGCTTGTGGCTGACCCGGGGCCTGCGGAGGGGTCGGGGCCTTACCCTGCGCCTGCGGGTGGGAAGAAGGCTGCGGCTGTCCCGGTGCCTTCGGCGCCTGCGATGGGGGTTGCGCCTGCGGGTAGGCGCTTCCTTGCGGCTGCGGCTCACCCTGCTGCGGCGCGCGCTGACCCGGGCCGTCCGCCAGCGACTGCGCGGGCCTGGTCGCGTTGATATCGGCGGGCGACGGCGCGGACGCGGCCTGACGCGGCTGAGCCGTCGGTCGTTGCGGCGACGGCCGAGTGTCCTCGACATCGTCGCCCGCTGCGGGCCCGCTCGCCAGCGGACCCGAAGGACCCTGCTGACCAGCCTGTTTCGGTCCAGGCGCTGGACGCGGAGTGGTCGGCGGCTTGGACAGCGGCGGCCGCTGCCCCTGCACCCGATCGGTGCCCGCGGGCCGCTGAATCGGCAGCGCCATCGTCTTCGCGTCGTCGTCGCCCGCGTGCGGAACGATCGGCATCGCCATGGTCGCGGCATCCGCCCCGGCGATATCGTCCTGCTCGACCTGCGGCTCCCGCCGCATCACCACGGTCTGGGCGTCGGCCCCACCCGACTCCGGCTCATCCTCGTCGTCCTGCCCGACGAGATCGACCCGCCGCATGACCATGGTCTCGTAGTCGGCACTCGACGGTTGCCCACCCGCGACCTCCTGCCGCTGATTCGCCGCGGCCTGCGCCGCCCCCCGATCCCGCGGAATCTCCGTGGTCTTGGCATCGGCCGCACCGGCTTGCGCGGGAGCACCCTGCGCTTCAGCACCCTGCCCGGCCGCCGTCTGCTGGGTGGGGGTGCCTTGCGCGGATGCGCCTTGTCCGGCCGCCGTCCGCTGGGTGGAAGCGCTCCGCGCGGGCGCGCCTTGTCCGGCCGCGGCCGTCTGCTGAGGCGCAGCGCCTTGTGCGCGCGTGCCCTGTCCGGCTACCGGTGTCTGCTGGGGAGAAACGCCTTGCGTCGACGCGCTCTGTCCGGCCGCCGCCTGTTGAGCGGAAGCGCTCCGCGCGGACTCGCCTTGTCCAGCTGCCGCCGTCTCCCCGACGGACGTGCCTTGTCCCCACGCGGCCTGTCCGGCGGCCGCCTGCTGCGTGCTAGCACTTTGCGCTGGCGCTCCGGGTCGGGTTGTCGCCGTCTGCTGGGGAGAAACGCCTTGCGCCGACGCGCCCTGTCCGGCTGCCGTCTGCTGAGTGGAAGCGCCTTGCGCGGACGCACCTTGCCTGGCAGCCGCTGTCCCCTGAGTGGCCGCGCCTTGCGTCGGTCCGGTCGCCGTCGGCTGCTGAGTGGCCGCGCTTTGCGCCGACGCTCCCTGTCCGGCCGCCGCCGACTGCTGAATGGAAGCGCCCTGCGCAGACGCGCCTTGTCCGGCAGCGGTTCCCTGCCGAGCCCCACCTTGCGCGGAAACCCCGCCTTGACCAGCGATCGTCTCTCGCTGAGCATCACCGCCTTGCGCGGAGGTCGCGCCTCGACCTGCCGCGCCCTGCTGCGCGCCACCCTGCGGTTCCGAACTCGCGCCGGACCCAGCCGCGCCCGAACCAGCGGCAGCAGCCGCCGCTTCACCCAGGCCGCCTGCGCCCGGACCTTGCTGTCCGGCGGGTGCGCCCTGCTGCGCGGCAGTCGCGCCTTCCTGCGACGAAGGTGCGCCCTGCTGGCTGGCGGCCGCCTGCTGCGCCGAGGTAACTCCGCGCTGGGTGACGGGCGCGCCCCGCTGATCGACTGCGTCACTCCGGCCGCCGAAGCCGCCTTGCTGATTGGCGGCGGCAGTACCGTGCGGTCGCGAGCCCTGCCCGGGCTGACCGCCTCCGGCGGCCGCGTCGTCCGGACGGATCGCGCTATGGCCCTGCTGTCCGGCGAGCCCGCCAT
This sequence comes from Nocardia amikacinitolerans, assembly GCF_900215415.1. Classification (NCBI taxonomy): domain Bacteria; kingdom Bacillati; phylum Actinomycetota; class Actinomycetes; order Mycobacteriales; family Nocardiaceae; genus Nocardia; species Nocardia amikacinitolerans. The sequence continues at coordinate 790,701 of NZ_OBEG01000004.1, forward strand.
GCTGGGCGGGCGAGGCACCGCTGCCCGCAACTTGGCCGGAGCCCACCGCGCCCGAACTCTGATTGCCGCCGGCCTGAGCCGGGGCGGCCTGCTGAGCAGCGGCGGTATCGCGCTGGCCCTGGGCCGCGCTCGGTCGGCCGCCGGACTCACCTTGCTGCGCGGCGGCATTCGGCCGACTGGAAGGAGTGCCCGTGCCAGCTGGCCCCGACTGTGCTGTCACGGCTCCGCCGACTGCGCCGCGCCCGGCAGCACCTGTTGCGCCGGGCTGAGCGGGTCCGCCTGCGGTGGGAGCGTTCGATCGCGCGGTAGCGGCCTCGGTCGCGTCAGTGGCAGCGCCGCGCTGCGCGTTGGCTTCCGCGGGCGTGCTTGCCGAAGCGGTGCTGGTTGCGCCGGGTGCGGAAGCGGGCACACCCTGCTCTCCGGCGGAAGCTCCAGCTCCCGCGGCAGCTGTTGCCGCTCCCGAGCCGGTCGATCGTCCCGGCTCGGACGAGGCCGAGTCGCGGCGCGGAATCTCGGTGGTCGCCGCGTCGAGCAAGCCAGACCGTTCGCCGCCGGTGCCAGGACGACCGTGGGCCACGCCTTGTGACGCAGCCGCCGCGTCCTGTGCTCCTCCGCTGAGGGCGTTCGCGCTCTGCGGAATCTCGGTCGTCGCGGCGTCCGCTGGTCCGGGGCGGCCGGCGTTCGCTGTCCCGGAGGTCGTTCCGCTCGCTTGGGGGGCGGGAGTCTCGTCCTGATCCCAGGCCGCGCCGAAACCTCCACCGGTGATGATCCGCGACTGACCCGCATCCGCTGTGTCCCGAGCGTCGCCCGCCGAATCGGGGGTGGCCGAGGTCGATTCCGTGTCCCGCGAGGCGGCGGGCACGGGCTGGGTAGGAACGGTGCCCCGGGGGTGTTCCGGCACGACGGGACGCTGGTCGCGCGGGTCCCGCGCTCCCGCCTGATCGGCGGAACCGGCGTCGCGTGCCGGGTTCTTCTCGTCGTTCGGGTCGGACACCTACTACCCCTCGCTCCTGCGGATCTGTGAAGTCGACGCAAGCCTAATAGGCGCAGCCGGACGAAGGCCGTCAAAAGCCCCGCGCACGGCCGGAGCGAATGCGGAGGTACGCCTGATAGACGCAGCCGGACGAAGGTCGTCGACAACCCGCGCACGGCTCGAGTGAATCCGGAGCTACGCCCGAGGGGCGCACGGGCCGCCTGCCAGCGCAATCCCGTGCACGGGTCGGAGCGAACGCGGATGACCGCGAATCGGCGCGGCCGGGCGGTAGACATCGAACACGTGGTGGCCGCACCGACTGTCGAGGTTCGACGCGCCAAGCTGCCGATCGCCCGCGCATGGCTGGAGTGAATGCGGAGGTCCACTCAACAGGCGAATGCGGGCGAGACCCCGCGCACGGCGGAGTGAATCCGGAGCTACGCCAAATGGCCGCACGGGCTACTGCCAGCACAACCCGCAGCCGGCCGGGGCGATCGCGCACTGCGAATCGGCGCAGTCGAGCGGCACGCATCGAACCGGCGTCCACGGCCGTACCGAATGCCGAACTACATCGGCTGGCGCACTGGGCTGCCGATCGCCCGCAGCGCTCGCGGAAGCGTCCCAGCCGCGGCGACCGGCCCGCGGGCGCCCCGCCCCCGCCGGAGTGCACAATTGACCGCATGACCTCGTTCGGTGATCTGCTCGGCCCGCAACCGGTACTGCTACCCGAAAACACTGAGGCGGAGGACGCGCTGCTCGACAACGCCGATCCGGTGCAGGTCGCGGCCGCGCACCCGGCGGCGTCGATCGCCTGGGCGCATCTCGCCGAGGCCGCGCTGGAACGGGGCGGCGCGGCGACGGCCGACGAAGTGGTGAACCACGACATCGTCGCCGCCTACGCCTTCGCCCGCACCGGCTACCACCGCGGTCTCGACCTGCTGCGCCGCAACGGCTGGAAGGGCTTCGGCCCGGTGCCGTGGAGCCACGAGCCCAACCGCGGCTTCCTGCGCAGCGTCGGCGCGCTGGCCAGGGCCGCCAAGGCGATCGGCGAGACCGAGGAATACGCACGCTGCCTGGACCTGCTGGAGGACTGCGACCCGCGCGCGGCGGCCGAGCTCGGCCTCGACTGAGTCGTCATTGATCGATCCTCAAGCGCGCATCCGCGTCGCCAAGGCAGGCGGCGCGGAGCGACTTCGCGGCGCGTGGGCGCGCCTGCGGCTCTCGGCGCTGCCGATCGTGCAGTGCGCGCTGGGTGCGGCGCTGGCCTGGTTCGTCGCACACAACGTCATCGGCCATCCGCAGCCGTTCTTCGCGCCGACGGCCGCGGTCGTCTCGATCGGCATCTCGTTCGGCGCACGGCTCAAGCGCGCCATCGAGCTGGTCGTCGGCGTCGCGGTCGGCATCGGCATCGGCGACCTGTTCATCTCCAACGCGGGCACCGGCGTCTGGCAGATCGCGCTCGTGGTCGGCGTCGCCATGGCGCTTGCGGTGTTCCTCGACGGCGGTTCCATCATCACGATGCAGGCGGCAGGCTCGGCCGTGCTGGTCGCCACCCTGATGCCCCCTTCGGCGGGCGGCAGCTTCGACCGCATGATCGACGCGCTGGTCGGCGGCTTGGTCGGCGTGGTGATCGTGGCCGCGATCCCGCTGCATCCGGTGCGCCGCGCCCGCGAGCACGCGGGGGAAATCCTTGCGGTGATGAGCAAATCGCTGTCCGCGTGCGCCGACGGCCTGATCGAACAGGATCAGGAGAAGATCCGCGAGGCGCTGTCCGCCGCCCGCGCGACGCAGTCGCAGATCGACTCGCTGCGCTCCACTTTGGAGGGCGGACGGGAGATCAGCCGCATTTCCCCGCTGTACTGGAACTCGCGCGCCCGCCTCGAGCGCATCCGCGCCACCGCCGACCCGCTCGACAACGCGGTCCGCAATACCAGAGTGCTGCTGCGCCGTTCGCTCACTTTGGTGCGCGACGACGAGATCCTGGACCCGCGGCTCGTCGACGAGGTGGAGCGGCTCGCCCAGGCCGTCGAGGTGGTGCGCAAGATGATGCTCGCCGATCCGGGTGAGCAGCCCGATCAGGCGGAGGCGGCCAGGGTGCTGCGTACCGTCGCCAAGGGCGCGCGTCCGGAACTCGTTGCGGGCGCGGGACTCTCGGCGCACGTGGTGTTCGCGCAGGTGCGTTCGATCGTGGTCGATCTGATGCAGGTCTGCGGCATGAAGCGCATCTCGGCGATCGCGCTTTTGCCGCCGACGGTGCCGAATCCCTATGTGCGCCCGGAGGATTGACCCGGCTACTCAGCGGATTTCGGTCACCGACGCGGTCCGCGAACCCTTCCGACGCCATCGCGACGCCGACGCGATGATCTTCGGGTAGCGCACTACTCGCGTCATCGCGCACCCCGCTCCATAACCTTCTTTCATGACCGCGACGACGAGGGGTGTCACGGTCGGACACTTCGCACGACGACGCGTCTCACCGGCCGATATGGTGTGGTGGCCGGGGCGGGTAGGGACGATATCGGCGTCGGGCGGAGCAGGTCGCCCGGTCTCGGCGAAGGCCGGGCGACCATCGTTCTCAGAGCCAGAAACGCACCAGCCCAGCGCCTCTCGCGATCCAGGACGACTCGACGCCGAACACCTCGCAGATGGTGTAGATGGCGTCGAAGAACGGTCCGTTGACCGCGGGCGTCAGGATCAGCGCGAAGAGCAGCAGCATGCCCAGCGGCTTGAGCTGGTCCAGTGAACGCCGGGTCTGGTAACTCAGCGACGGTTCGAGAATTCCGTACCCGTCGAGCCCCGGAATCGGCAACAGGTTCAACACCGCCGCGGTGACCTGGAGGAAGGCGAGGAACGCCAGCCCGTACCAGAACGCGGGATGCGAGGTCTGGCTGCCGAACACCTCCACGACGACGAGCAGCAGCACCGCGAACGCCGCGTTGACCGCCGGACCCGCGCCGCTGATCAGCCGCTGCATCCGCGGGCTGACGCTGTGCGTGTGCACGTACACCGCGCCGCCTGGCAGACCGAAACCGCCGAGCGCGATGAACACCACCGGCAACACGATCGACAGCAGCGGATGCGAGTACTTCAGCGGATTCAGCGTGAGATACCCGCGCAGCTCCACTTCGTGATCGCCTGCGCGCCAAGCCATGTACGCGTGCGCGAACTCGTGCAGACACAGCGTCACGATCCAACCCGCGACAACGAGCACGAAGACGCCGACCTTGGCCCGCGTCGAACCGTAGTCGGAGGCCCAGGCCAGCACGCCGCCCGCGACGGTGATCGCGACGACGAGCAGGAAGACCGGACTCGGCCGAACCGCGCCGAGACCCGTTCGGCGCTGCGGGAAGGAGTAATTCATCGCACCAGTAGCCAGGTTTCGTTGTGCCGGTAGAAGGTCGAGCGCGGCACAGTGCGCTCGGTGAGAATGCCGTCGCGGGTCACCACCGCGCCAGGAGTCCCCAGTTGCGCGGCCCTGCCCTCGACCCACCGGCGCTTACGCAGACCCTTCCGCACGGTCGCCCGGACGCCGGGCATGTGCAGGGTGGGGGAGATGTGCATCGCGGTGACCTTGCCGGAGAACAGCTGGGTGTCGTCCACGTAGGCCTCGCCCTCCAGCTTGCCGCCTTCGGGACCTGTGATGGTTGCCCGTCCGACCAGCACTTTTCCGGTGTCGTCGCGGATCAGCGGAGTCTCGCGCGCCTTGCCCTCGATCGCGCGCTTGGCCGCGGCGTTGCCGGTGCCGGTCTGGTAGGCGCGCGAGCCGTAGGTCTTGTCGATCGGCACGTAACCGATCTCGACGTGCAGCCGCTCGGTCCGCATCAGATGGGTCAGCACCGCGGCCAGCGCGGCGTCCTCGCCGAGCACGATCAGACGCGGCAGGCTGTCGGCGGCGAGCACGGGAAGCAGTTCATCGATCACCGCGGTGTCCGGGATTGCGGCAGTCTGAGTAGTGGGTAGTGCGGCGAGGGCGATCGGGACCGGCGCGCCATCGCAGCGGAGAACATGGGTACTCAAACGGCCGTACACCCTCCTCGAATCCTGCCGGCACACCCCACCGGCTCCCTCGCACCTTTCGGGCGGGCACGCTGCCCCGGTCCGCCCGCAGCAACCATAGCCGTGTTCAACCCGCCGCGCCCGGGCCGAGTCGGCATTGTGACCGGCGCGGGGTGCCTTCCCGCCGGGGTGCCCTAGGCCATTCGGTAAACTGTGCTTCCGGCCACCGCCTCAGTACGGCAGGTAGCTGCAACACGGGTGTGTTGCGCGTCGAACCGTAGGAGACACCACCATGCCGGCAATCGTCCTCATCGGCGCCCAGTGGGGCGACGAGGGTAAGGGCAAAGCGACCGACCTGCTCGGCGGCAGACTGCAATGGGTGGTCCGATACCAAGGCGGCAACAACGCGGGCCATACCGTGGTGCTGCCCAACGGCGACAAGTTCGCGCTGCATCTCATCCCCTCCGGCATCCTGACTCCCGGTGTGCGCAACGTCATCGGCAACGGTGTCGTGGTGGATCCCGGTGTGCTGCTCGCCGAACTGGCCGGACTGGAGGACCGCGGCGTCGACACCTCCGGCCTGCTGCTCTCGGCCGACGCGCACCTGATCATGCCGTACCACGTGGCCATCGATAAGGTCACCGAACGCTTCCTCGGCAACAAGAAGATCGGCACCACCGGCCGCGGCATCGGCCCCTGCTACCAGGACAAGGTGGCGCGCGTCGGCGTGCGCGTCGCGGACGTGCTCGACGAGAAGATCCTCACCCAGAAGGTCGAGGCCGCCCTGGAGTTCAAGAACCAGGTGCTGGTGAAGATCTACAACCGCCGCGCGCTCGATCCGCAGCAGGTGGTGAACGAAGTGCTTTCCATGGCGGAGAGTTTCAAGCACCGCATCGCCGATACCCGGTTGCAGCTGAACGAGGCCCTCGAGCGCGGAGAAACCGTGCTACTCGAGGGATCTCAGGGCACCCTGCTCGACGTCGATCACGGCACCTACCCGTATGTCACGTCGTCCAACCCGACTTCGGGCGGCGCGGCCGTCGGTTCCGGCATCGGACCGAACAAAATCAACACGGTGCTCGGCATCCTCAAGTGCTACACGACCCGCGTCGGTTCGGGCCCCTTCCCGACCGAACTGTTCGACCAGTACGGCGAATTCCTCGCCAAGCAGGGTGGTGAGGTCGGCGTCACGACCGGCCGCGCGCGGCGCTGCGGCTGGTTCGACGCAGTGATCGCCCGGTACGCGACCCGCGTCAACGGCATCACCGACTACTTCCTCACCAAGCTGGATGTACTGTCCAGCTTGGACCGGGTACCGATCTGCGTCGCGTACGAAATCGATGGTAAGCGCGTCGACCAGATGCCGACCACCCAGACCGAGTTCCATCACGCCAAGCCGATTTACGAGGAAATGCCCGGTTGGTGGGAGGACATCTCGGGGGCGCGAACCTTCGAGGATCTGCCCGCCAACGCGCAGGCGTACGTGCGGCGGCTCGAGGAGCTCTCCGGCGCGCGAATCTCCTGCATCGGCGTCGGTCCCGGACGTGACCAGACGATCGTTCGGCACGACGTCCTCGGCTGAACCACAGCGTTTTCCGTTTCGCGACGCGCTGAGCACGTCCGCCATTCGCAGTTTCATCTTCGATCATGAACTGTGAAGAACTACAGTTGAGGCATGGCTCGGAACTGGCCGATGATCGAGCGCGAGACCGAGTTCGAAGCGATCCGGTCCGCACTCACCGGTTCGACGTACGTGGGTGCTGTCCTGACCGGCGATGCCGGAGTGGGTAAGACGACGCTGGCGAGACAGGCGACCGCGGCGGTCGGCGGAAATATTCGGTGGGTAGCGGGCACGGAGTCGGCCCGCAGTATCCCGCTGGGCGTGTTCGCGCACATGGTCGGTGTCTACACGGCACACGATCCGGTGACGTTCATGTCCGCCGCGCGCGAGGCGCTGCTCGCCGACGGGCACACGATCATCGGTGTCGACGACGCTCATCTTCTGGACCAACTGTCCGCAACCTTGCTGTTGCAGTTGGCCATCGACAAGGCCGCCCACATCGTCGCCACCGTGCGCAGCGGGGTCCAGGTACCCGACGCGGTGACCTCGCTGTGGAAGGACGGGCACCTGCTTCGCGTCGACCTCAACCCGTTCACCCAGCCGCAGAGCGTGGCTCTCGTCGAGTCGATGCTCGGCGGTCAGCTCGAGGGTTTCACCGCCAATCTGATGTGGGAGTCCTCCGGCGGAAACGCCCTGTTTCTGCGGCATTTGGTGGAGGGAGCGCTGGAGGCGGGCACCCTGCGCCAGGTGAACGGCGTCTGGCAGCTGCGTGGGCGCGCCGCCGTGACCTCGGAATTGGCTGCGCTGCTGGAGGATCGGGTCGAGCAGCTGCCGGAGCAGGTGCTGCGCGTGCTGGAACTGCTCACCTTCTGCGAGCCGATCGATCTCGACGTGCTCGCGGAACTGGCCGGTGAGGACGCGGTGGAGGCCGCTGAAAGCCGCGGTGTGATCCGAGTTGTGGAGAACTCGCACCAGCTCATCGTGCGCTACAACCATCCGCTGTTCGGTGAGGTCATCCGGCGCAGGTTGGGTATCGCGTCGGCCAGGCGGCTGCGCGGCAAGCTGTACTCCTCGCTCAAGGAGCGGCGCATCAACTCCGCCGCCGACCGCATCCGATTGGCCGAATTGGCCTTGGACAGCGACAAATCCGCCGATCTGGAACTCTTCGAGGCGGCCGCCGCCGATGCCATCAACTTGGCCAACCTGCCGCTCGGCGAGCGGTTCGCCAGGGCAGCGGTGGAGCGGCGCGGCGGCGTCGAGTCGGCCGATCTGCTGGCAAGGGCGCTGCTGTGGCAGGGGCACCGGATCGAAGCCGAGCGCACGCTGGCCAGCTTCGACGCCGATCAGCTCAACGAGGTGCAACTGGCCCGCTGGGGCAGCACCCGGGTGTCGAACCTGTTGTGGGCCATGGGCGATGCCGATCGCGCCGACGAGGTGCTCGCCGATATCCGGGCCAGGGTGCGTCATCCGAAGATCATCGCCACGCTTGGCGGACTCGCCTCGGCGTGCGCGGTGAACGAGAACCGCATCGAGGACGCGTTCGCCGAGGCGGAAGCGGTGATGACCACGAAAGGCGCTCCGCCGTGGGCGGTCTGGTGGGCTTCCTTCGGTGGCGGGCTGGCACTGGCGCTGATGGGCAAGGCCGAGGCGGCCAGGCAGTACGCCGCGCGCGGGCACGAGGTGGAGCGCGAGATCGACGGGCTCAACCGGTTCATATCCACCCACGGCGAGGTGCTCGCGCTCATCTACAGCGGTGAGTTCGAGGCCGCGAGGCGCTGTGCCACACCGTATTTCGGGTACACCGCGCCGGGACAGTATCTGGCGTGGGGCTTGTCGAAGATCCTGCAAGGCACCGTCGACGTGGCGCAGGGGCGTTTCATCGACGGCATCGAGCACTTGGAGCAGGCACTCGCCGCGTTGACCACCGAAGGCGCGGCGGCGTGGTTGTTCCCCGCGAGAATCCGTCTGGCGGAAGCGTATTCGGCATTGGGTCGCGCGCAGGATGCCGCCGAGTCGGTGGCCGAAGCGGCGCGGCGCGGCGGTCGGCACAGCGCGGTCTACGAGCCGCAGCTGGAGATCGCCAAGGCTTGCGTCGCGGGCGCCGAGGGCACCGTCACCCCGGCCGTCCGTTTGGCGATCGGCGCCGCCGATTCGGCCGCCCGCTCGCACCAGCACGCGATCGAGGCGATGGCGCTGCACACCGCGGCCCGCTTCGGCGACCATTCCGTGGCCGGTCGGCTCGCGGACCTCGCGGCTCGGGTGGACGGCCGCCTCGTGCAGATCCAAGCCAAACACGCGGTGGCGCTCGCCGCCCACGACGGACCCGGACTCGACGCCGCCGCAAGCGAATTCGAGGCCATCGGCGCGGTGCTCTCGGCCGCCGACGCCGCCGCCCAAGCCGCGTCCGCGCACGAGCGCGCGGGCGACCGCCGCCGCCTCCTCGAATCCGCGGCCGCTGCCAACCGCCTCGCCGCGGCCTGCGGCGGCGCCGCCACCCCCGCCCTGCGCAAGGCAGCCCAACCCCTACCCCTCACCGCCCGCGAACGCGAAATCGCGAACCTCGTCGCCGCGGGCCTGTCCAACCGCCAGATCGCCGACCGCCTCACCGTGTCGGTCCGCACCGTCGAGGGCCACCTCTACCGCGCCTGCATCAAGATGGACGTCACCGACCGCGAGTCGCTGGGGGCGTTGATGCGGGGGGAGTCGTCGGCCTGAGGGTTTCGGGCGGCGTTGTGCTGGCCGAGTTGGGGCGCAGCGGTGACAGCGGGCTGATCGAGCGACGGTGGTAAGCCCGGCGGTGATCACGGCGGCCGATGGCGTGCATGGCGATGGCGGCGGCCGGGCTGCGTCGATCGTCCCGGCGTGTCCGCCACATTCGGGTGCTTCGGTTTGCGGCGAGGCGTCGGTCGCGCTGGCTGCGTTGCATCGAGGCGGCGTGGTTGCATCGAGGCGGTGTTGAAGCGGCCAGCACAATGCTGCTGGGGCGTTGATGCGGGTGAGTTGTCGGCCAAAGGTTTCCGCGCCGCGTTGTGCTGGGGGCGCTGCGGCGATGGCCGGGCTGATCGTGCCACGGCGGCAAGCCCGGCGGTGATCACGGCGGCCGCCGCTCGGCGTGCATTGCGATGCGGTGGCCGAGCCGCGGCTGCGTCGATCGTCTCGGCGGGACCGCCACATTCGGATGCTTCGGTTTGCTTGTGGCACCGGCACCGGCGTCGTGGCATGTGGTCCGGCTGTCGGCCGCTGTGCCGTGGTTCCGAGCACCGGGGGTACCTATTGCCGCCTGCTCGGGCAGTGTGCGCTTGCCCCTGACCGGCCCGGTCGCCGCAATCTCCGGTGGCATATCCGTGGCGCTCGAATCGACGGGAGAGAAATGGTGGCTCCAACCCCACCCAGAGCCACCATTTTTCCATTTGACTACGGTCGATAGAGAAATGGTGGTTGGGGTCGGCCCGCTGTCGGATCGAGTGGTGTGAGGTGAGGGGGTACGGTCAGCACTCGAGCGAGGAGGGTTGTCGATGAGGGCGCGGTGGATATTGGCGGTGGGGGCGGCGGTCGCGCTCGCGGCGCTGTCCGGGTGCGGCGAGACGGGGAAGGCCGTGCCGACGAGTGCGGTGGTGAGTACCGCGCCCGCGCTGAATCCGGACCAGGAGCGCAATCGGCGCATCCACGAGCGCCTGCTCGAACTCGGGTGCACGACCAACAGCTGCATCCAGACGTACTTCGCCTGCATGGACGGGTATCTCGCCGGCGAGGCGTGCGAGTTCTACCGGCAGCATCCGCCCGTACGGTAACCCTGAGACGCGGAGTCCCTCGCCTCCCGGGCTCGGCAGGGACGCGACGGACTTCGGGTTACGGGCACGGTTAGGCCGAGCGGAAGTCCGAGATGCGCAGGTCCGTCGCATTCCGGCTCAGAGATGTGCCGGATTTCGGGTCGGGCCGAGTGATGAAGTCCGCCTCGGCCGCGTCGGGCTGTCACGCGTGCAAACGGAGCGCCGCCCGCGAATTCATCGCCGCGCCGAATTCATGGCTGCGCGGTGTCGATCGCTGCGCCCTGTTCAGCGCCGCGCCCTGGTGAGGAATTCACCCGCAGCCGGAGCGAGGATGTCGATCTTCGGATCGTGGCTGAGTTTGGCCAGCTCGCGGTGCTCGGCATCGGGCAACACCGCCGCGATGGCCTTGGCGCCGTTCTTCAGCAGCGCGGCACTGTCGGCGCCCGCGATGACCAACGTCGGCACCGTGACCCCCGACCAGTCCGCCGCGCGCAGCTTCTCGCCGCGCATGTACGGGCGCATCACCGCCCAGTCGTGCGCGGTCGAGTTCGCCGTCGCCCTCAGGTTCTTCCAGAACGGTGTGACGCGCATGGCCGTCACCATCGTCCACGGCACCCCCATGGCCTTGGACATGTAGAATCGCACCGTCTTGTCGCGTTTGTCGGCCGCGATCAGTTCGTGCAGCCGGACGTCCAGGTCAGCGGGCGGAACGTGCCCGGATCGATCGACAACGAAGGGCGGCTCGAACGCCACGACCTTCGTCACACCGGGCACCCGCCCCGACCCGGCGGCGAGCAGCGCGAGCACCGCACCCGAAGACCAGCCGAAAAGCGCCGCCGACCCGCCCGCCGCCTGCACCAGCGCCGCGATGTCCTCGATCTCGTTGGTCACGTCGTAGACGCCGGGCGAGTCGCCGCTGTCGCCGCGACCACGGCGGTCGTAGTTGATGACGGTCAAGCCGTACTTCTCGGCCAATGCCTCCGAGAGCTGCACCATCTTCGGGAACGTCCGATACCCGAACGCGCCGCCGATCAGGATCACCGTCCCGGCCGTGCCGTCGCCGATGCGATCGAACGCGATCGTCGTCCCGTCCGCCGAAGTGACCGTCTCCATGTATGCGCTCCCTTTCGCTCAGCCGTGGACCGGCGTGCACCCGCCGAATCCGCAACGCTATCCGCCGCGGGTGGGAACGACGCCGCCGGAACCTTCCTGCGCCCACGCGGGATAACTCGTCGCGCCACCGAACAGTCCGCGAACCCCGCAGACTGGCGCCTACCCGTGCTGGTCAGCGCATCGACGGCGCTGGTCGGCGCTGCGGCACCGGCTCGCGCGGAGCGTGCCTGCGCTACCGAATCCGCAACCTATCCGCCGCGGGTCGACGCATCAGCGCCGGAACCCGTGCACAACACAGTTCCCCGATTCGGGATGCGGCCGCAGCCGACGATCGAAAGGCTAAGCCAGTCGCCGCTGATCATCGGGCGGCTGCGTGGTTCGGAAAGTTTGCGCTGCTGATGATCGGGCGGTCGCGGTTCCGATTGCCCGGGTCGCCGATCAGATGGGCGCGTAATTCCGCAGGTTCGACGTCATCTACGGATCCACGTGCAGGCCCGGCATCCCACGCCTCGTAACGCCCCCGGGAGCTCGCGGGCTCGGCCGACTGTGCGTGCGGCGCTGGTCGGCGCCTCTCGGCACCGGCTCGTGCGCGGACGGGCACGGCACCGCAAATGGCGCGAGTAGGGCGCGGGCGCCGTTGGCCTCCGCCTTGCCTCAGAACAACGTCGGTTCCCCGAACCCAGGCGTGCGTTCGATCTCCAGCAGGCGCTCCTTGGTGGAAATCCCGCCCGGCGCGGAGAACCCGTGCAGCGCGTTGTCCGCGGCGAGCACCCGGTGGCAGGGGATGATGAGGGGAATCGGGTTGCGCCCCAACGCTTGTCCCACGGCCTGAGCGCCGCCGGGCGCGCCGACGCGGTTCGCGACCTGGCCGTAGCTGAGGGTGTGTCCGGGGTCGATGGCGCGGGTCACCGTGTAGACCGCGCGGTGGAATTCCGGAATCGTGCTGGTGTCCAACGGAATCCAGCGCAGATCGTCCAGCTCACCCGCGAGGTGCGCGCGGATCCCTGCGATGGCCTCGGCGATGACGGCGGTCGGTTCGCCCTCCGGCACCTCGCTGCCCGCACGCCACCGGGTGATGCGGGCACGGGTCGCGGCCTGGTCCGCCTCGGGCAGTTGGAAGCGGAACACGGCGTCGTCGCGCCACGCGATCGCGCAGACGCCGATCGCGGTGTCGAACAGCGCCGCGGCGGCCTGGCGAGCGGACTCACTCATACCGCCAGTGTGCACCTCGGCACCGACACATCCGGCGCCAGCCATCGATCAGGCCAGTTTTCGAGAACTGGCCTGCATGCCGCTTCGGCAGGCGCCGGGGTTTCGTCGCAGCACAGAAACCTGCGCAGTCGTCGGTGGAGAAACCTCGGGCTTCGGCTTTCCTGCACGGTCGTCGGCGTCGGCCGAAGACGGCGAAACCTTCGGTCCTTGCTCGTCGGCACGGCCGTGAACGGCCACCAGATCCGAGTATTGCCGCAGCTCTTCGTAGCGGGAGGAGCCGGCGTCGGTGAGCGAACCGAGCGGACGGAACCGCTCGAGCTCGAACAGGTCCTTGGTCCTTTTCGGCGCGTAGTGGTAGATCGCGTAGCAGAACGCGGTGACGACGAGGAAGGTGAGCAGGGCGGTCATATTGGACACCTTCCGCCAACTGGCCTTGCCAATAAATATCCAATCCGTCAATACTGGACTGTATGGCGACACGAGTGATCGGCGCGGCCAGCCTGGCCCGCGACTTGGGCAACTGGCGCAGCGCCGGTGACGACGATCCGGCCCGGCGCGCGGCGCGTCCGGCCTACCTGGCGCTGGCCGAAGGGATCCGGCTGCTCATCCACGACGGGCGCGCGCCGCTCGGCGTCGCCCTGCCCAGCGAACGCGACCTCGCCGCCACCCTCGGCGTCAGCCGGACCACCATCACATCCACCTACGCGCTGCTGCGCGAACACGGTTACCTGATCAGCCGTCAGGGCTCGCGCAGCACCGTGGCCCTGCCTCCGGCCGTGCCGCACGACGGCACCAAACCGGCGCGCAGCATCCTGGCGCTGATGGCGCAGCCCGAGCTGACCACCATCGACATGACCTACGCCGCGATGGCCGCGCCACGCGAGATGGAGGACGCGTATTCCACCGCGCTGCAAGGGCTTCCGGCCTATCTCGGTACCCACGGTATGGATCCGGTCGGCGTGCTCGCGCTGCGCGAGGCGGTGGCCCGCCGCTACACCGAGCGCGGACTACCCACCGAGCCCGATCAGATCCTCATCACCCTCGGCGCCCAGCACGGCCTGCGCCTGCTGCTCAACGTGCTCACCGCACCGGCCGCGCGGGTGCTGATCGACCACCCGACCTACCCGAACGCCATCGAGGCCATCCGCGATGTCGGCGCGCGTCCCGTCCCGGTTCCGCTGCTGCCGCAGAGCCCGCATTCGGGCTGGGATCTGGACGGAATCCGCAGCGCCGCAAGGCAAACCGCCGCCACCCTGGCCTACCTCGTGCCGGACTTCAACAACCCGACCGGCATGCTGCTCGACGCCGACGGGCGCGCGGAATTGGCCGCCATCGCCCGCGAGACCCGGATGACGGTCGTCGTCGACGAGTCGATGGTCGATCTGGGTTTGGATGTGGATACTCTGCCGCCGCCGGTCGCCGCGTTCGCCAAGAATTCCGAGATCGTCACCATCGGCTCGGCATCCAAGTCGTTCTGGGGTGGTCTGCGCGTCGGCTGGATCCGCACCAACCAGACGCTGATCACCAAGCTGCTCGGCATCCGCTCCACCGTCGACCTCGGCACCCCGGTGATGGACCAGCTCGCCACGGTGCACCTGCTCGAGAACGCCGACACGATCCTCGATCGCCGCCGCGACCAATTGCGTTGCCAGCGTGCGGCTTTGCTCGCCGCGCTGGCCGAGGAACTGCCGGACTGGCGGGTCAGCGCGGGCGTCGGCGGAATGTCGGTCTGGGCGCAGCTGCCAGCTCCGGTCTCCACCGCGCTCGCCGCCACCGCACCCAACCACGGCGTATTGCTCGCCGCCGGACCGCGTTTCGGTGTCCAGGGCGCTTTCGAGCGGTTCCTGCGGTTGCCGTTCACCCACCAGGAGGCGGACCTTCGGTTGGCGGTGAAAGCCGTTGCCTCCGCCTATGAAGGGCTGACCCCACGCGCGGCCGATCCGCTGAATCCCCTTACCTGCTACTGATTTCGCGCTCGTTCCCGCCGCCATCGATCGGCCGGTCCCGCTTGTTCGGCGGCGGCGCCTGCGGGCGAAGGGCCCCGATCGCGACGCGATCTTCGCCGATCTCAGCGCCGACGTCGAAGACTAGTTCGGCCACCACGCCGCACCTGGCGTTATCCCAAGGGCTACCTCGTCGCCTCCGCGCGCGTCGCCTAGCGAAGCCGAGCCAACCCTCGTCGCGCCGCTGAAAACTGTTCGGCGCCAGCTCGATCTCCCGCAGCTCGGACGGTGGCGTGATCGCGGGCTCGGGCGACCAGCCGCGAGCGAAGCGAACGCCCCACGGCCGGTCGACCGCGGGGCGTCCATCAGCGAACTATCAGTCCGCCCAAACGGATTCGATCGGCGTCGCCTCGGTCGGCGGCGGGGTCGGGATGGCCGCCGGGGTGCGCGAGAACCGCGGGGCCGGCGCGTGCTGCACCACGCCATCGATGTCGACGAGTCCGTTGCGCGCCGCGATGTGGGCGTTCTCGGTGGCCTCGGTCAGCGTGAGCACCGGGGTGGTGCACGCGTCGGTGCCCTCGAAGATCGCCGCCCACTCGTCGCGTGTCTTGGTCTTGAACTTCTCGGCGAACAGCTTCTTCAGCTGGTCCTGGCCGTTCGGGTCGATCTGCATCGGCAGGCCTTCGGAATCGATCTCGAGGCCCTTCAACAGCTCGGCGTAGAACTGCGGCTCGATCGCGCCAACCGCCATGTACTTGCCGTCGGAGGTCTCGTAGGTGTCGTAGAAGGCCATGCCGGTGTCGAGGAGGTTGGTGCCGCGCTCGTCGGACCACAGGCCGACACCGCGCATGCCCCAGATCATGTGCGAAAGGGCAAGCGCGCCATCGATCATCGCGGCGTCGATCACCTGACCCTTGCCCGAGTTCTGCCGTTCCACCAGCGCGGCGAGGATGCCGAACACGAGGAACATCGAGCCGCCGCCGAAGTCGCCGACCATGTTCAGCGGCGGCACCGGACGCTCGCCCTTGCGGCCGATCGCGTTCAGCACGCCGGTCAGCGAGATGTAGTTGATGTCGTGACCCGCGCGGTCGGCCAGCGGGCCGTCCTGGCCCCAGCCGGTCATCCGGCCGTAGACCAGCCGCGGATTGCGCGCCAGCGCCTCGTCGGGGCCGAGGCCCATGCGCTCGGTGACGCCCGGACGGAAGCCTTCGATCAGCACGTCGGCCTTCTCGATCAGCCCGAGCACCTTCTCGATGTCGGCCGGATCCTTCAGGTTCGCCTCGACGATGGTCCGCCCGCGCCACTGCGGACGCTCCATGAACCCGGGCAGCATGTTCGGCCGCTGCACCCGCACCACGTCGGCGCCGAGATCGGCCAGCAACAGCGCGGCATGCGGACCGGGGCCGATACCGGCCAGCTCGACAACTTTGATGCCCGCGAGCGGGCCCTGCTTGGTGGCGGTGGATGGTGTGGTCACGCCCTACCTCGGTTCGTCGTTGATCCCTGCGCACCGCCGGGCGGTGCGGTCCCCCGGGCAGCGCCCGCGGATGTATTGACAGTATGACAATAACGCCGCCACCTTCTATCGGAACCCTCCGTCGTGCACCGGACCGCGGCGTAGGTGAGAATCCCAGCAGCGCGCCGATGCGCGGAAACGGGAGGAAGCATCAGTGAGCGAGAACCGTGTACGGGCGCGCCGAGGGCATGCTGGAGTTGAACGTCAGCGGGGTGCGGGCATGAGCGAGCGAATCGTGTGTCGGCGCGCCCCGGGGCCGGTGGGGCCGAGCGTCAGCGGGGTGTGGGTATGAGGGAGCGAATCGTGTGTCGGCGCGCCGCGGGGCCGCTGAGGCCGAGCGTCGGCGGGTGTGGCGTATGAGAGCGAATCGTGCGTCGGCGCGCCCGAGGGCCGCTGGAGCTGAATGTCAGCGGGGTGCGGGCATGAGTGAGCGAATCGTGTGTCGGTGCGCCTCGGGGCCGGTGGGGCCGAGCGTCAGCGGGGTGTGGGTATGAGTGAGCGAATGGTGTGTCGGCGCGCCTCGAAGCCGCTGGGGCTGAATGTCAGCGGGGTGTGGGTATGAGGGAGCGGATCGTGTGTCGGCGCGCCCGAGGGCCGCTGGGGCTGAATGTCAGCGGGGTGTGGGTATGAGGGAGCGAATCGTGTGTCGGCGCGCCGCGGGACCACTGAGGCCGAGCGTCGGCGGGTGCGGGCGCATGAGAGCGAATCGTGTGTCGGCGCGCCTGAGGGCCGCTGAGGCTGAATGTCAGCGGGGTGTGGGTATGAGTGAGCGAATCGTGTGTCGGCGTGCCCGAGGGCCGCTGGGGCTGACCGTCAGTGAGGCACGGGCGTGAGCGCCGGGGGCGAGGTCCTCATCGGCCTGCTGATCCTGGTCGGCCTGCTCGGCATCATCATCCCGATCCTGCCCGGCGTGATCCTGATCTTCGGCGCCATCCTGGCCTGGGCGATCATGACCGGCGGCGCGACGGCGTGGACCATTTTCGCGATAAGCACGGTCTTCCTGGTGCTCTCCGGAGTCATCAAGTACACCTGGCCCGGCCGCAAGATGAAGGACGCGGGCGTCTCCAACCGCGCCCTGTTCCTCGGCGCGGTACTCGGCATCGTCGGCTTCTTCGTCATCCCGGTCGTCGGCCTGTTCGTCGGTTTCGTCCTCGGCGTCTACCTCTCCGAACTCCAACGCCTCCGCCACAACCAACCCGCCTGGCAGGCAACCAAACACGCCCTCAAGGGCGTAGGCCTCTCCATGCTCATCGAACTCCTCGGCGCCCTCCTCGCCACCGCCACCTGGCTCTCCGGCGCCTTCCTCACCTAACTCCCACACACCCCGTACACGCCTCACATAGCCACCGCCTGTGTGAGGCGTATGAAAAGTGTGTGGCAGCAAGGTTTTCCCCAGGCGGGGACTTGTCCACAGGGGGTACAGGATCAGGGCCGGGCAGGTGTGCCAAGGGTTCATGATCGAACCATGAACGCGCCCCTTCCCATATCCCGATGTCGTGCCGTGACCGAGGGTTTCACCGATCGGGAGTTGCACGGACCGATGTGGCGGCGGGTGCACCGCGGCGCGTACATCCGGGCGGAGCAGACCGAGGGAATGCGCCTGGAAGAGCGCCACCTGGTGCTGACCCGGGCCGTCGCGGCCGGTGCGAGTCACGAGGCGGTGGTGAGCCACGTGTCGGCTTCGGTCGCGCACGGGTTGACGCACTGGAACGTCCCGATGGCCCAGGTCCATCTGACGCGTGATCGTTCGACCGGTGGTCGCGTCAGCCGTCGGGTCACGGTGCATGCGACCCGCACCGAGCCGGACGAAGTGGTGCGGATCGGCGAACTCCGCGTGACCAGCGTGGCCAGGACCGTCATCGACCTGGCTCGCACTGTCCCTTTCGAGCAAGCGGTAGTCATCGGCGACAGCGCATTACGACTCGAAAAGACCACGCGCGCCGACTTGTCCGACCAACTCGCGCGAGCAACCGGCCGTCCGGGAGCACCCGCCGCGCGTCGGGTCGTCGACTTCTTGGACGGGCGCTCCGAAAGCGCGGGCGAGTCGCGGAGCCGCGTCGCCATGCATGTCGCGCGCCTGCCGAGCCCGGAACCGCAAGCCGTCCTCGAATCCCCGACCGGGCGATTCATCGGCCGCGTCGACTTCCTCTTTCCCGAACTCGGCGTCATCGGCGAATTCGACGGCCTCGTGAAATACGCTGCGGCCCTGCGTGGCTCGCGCACGCCTGAGGAAGTAGTCATCGCCGAAAAGGCCCGCGAGGACGAGTTGCGCGCCCTCGGCTGGATCGTCGTCCGCTGGACCTGGAACGACCTCGACAACCCCGCGCCATGGCTGGCCCGCCTCACGCGCGCCGCAACAATTACCCCCGCCCACCGCCTCGGCACCTGGACACCGGCGGAGCGAATCTGATGCCGCCACATAGCCTGTGCACGTCTCACATAGCCACCGCCTGTGTGAGGCGTATAAAAAGTGTGTGGCAGCAAGGTTTTCCCCAGGCGGGGACTTGTCCACAGGGGCTAGTGGATCAGGGCCGGGCGGGTGTGCCAAGGGGCCATGATCGAACGGTTTCCTTAGGCGGGGACAGGGACGGCGGGATCAGTGCGGGTGGGCCGAAGGTGTGTGTCGGCAAGGTGTGTGTCGGCTCGAAGGCGAGGTGGCAGGTAACGGAATTGGTCGCTCGACCGACTGATGCAGTGGCGGCTCCAGTCGGTCGCCGACGAACCCCGGCATGATCGAAAGCGCCGGTATCGCAACACAGCTCGTAGACCACCGTCCATCGAATGAACGGAGTACGCGCATGAAGCGCACGATCAGCTATCTGGCGGCCACCGCCCTCTTCGGCGCGGGTTTGGCCGTCGCCGCAGCGCCCGCCCAAGCCGACCCCGGTCCCTGTCAGCTCGGGTGGTCGAATGTCGAGCCTCGCTCGTGCGCGCAGAACAGTTTCAATCTCGCCCCGGTCTTCGCGCTCGGCAACGGTGCGTGCGTCGGTATGTTCTCCGTCGGCGGCACCGCCTTCGATGGCCCGCTCTACCAATACTCCGAGGCTCCAGGTGCGGCACACGCGGTCGTCGTGCGCGTAATCCCGGGATTCTCGCCGATCGGGACATGGGGTCCGCAGTTGCTCGCTTGCGACGCCACCGCGGTGGTCGACTGGCACAACGTGGACACCGGACAGCGGGGCAGCGTCAGCCGGTTCGTCCCGGGGTGGCAGCGTCTCGGCCCTACCACCATCGTCGCGGACACCGGTCCCGGACGGGTTCAGCTCACCGTCCGCACCGACGGCCCCTCCATCCCGGCTAATGCGGAAGTGTTCGTGCCGTAGTCCTTTTCGCCACTCCGCACAGCGTTGTCGTCGCTGTGCGGACTAGCGAGGCCGGGTCTAGCTCAAGGCGTGATCAAGATCGGCGAGCAGATCTTCCACGTCCTCGAGGCCGACGGAGATGCGCACGACCCCGTCGGACAGGCCGATGGTGGCGCGACCCTCCGGGCCCATGGCGCGGTGGGTCGTCGTGGCCGGGTGGGTGATCAGGGTTTTGGAGTCGCCGAGGTTGTTGGAGATGTCGACGATCCGCAGCCTGTTCAGCACCTCGAAGGCTCGCTTCTTGGCTTCGTCGGCCGGGGCGTTCAACTCGAAGGTGACCACCGTGCCGCCGCCGGACATCTGGCTGCGGGCCAGGTCGTACTGCGGATGCGATTCCAGGAACGGGTATTTCACCCAGCTGACCGACTTGTTGGTCTCCAGGAAACGCGCGATCCGCAGCGCCGATTCGGTGCTGTGGCGCACCCGCAGCGGCATCGTCTCCAGACCCTTGAGCAGGGTCCACGCGTTGAACGGGCTCAGCGCGGGACCGGTGTGGCGCATGAGCGTCTTCACCGGACCGTCGATGTACTCCTGGGAACCGAGGATCGCGCCGCCGAGGACGCGGCCCTGGCCGTCGATGTGCTTGGTGCCCGAGTAGACGATGACGTCGGCGCCGAGCTCGAAGCCCTTCTGCAACAGCGGCGTCGCGAAGACGTTGTCCAGCACGACTTTCGCGCCCGCGGCATGCGCGAGCTCGGTCACCCGGCGCACGTCGACGAGCGTCTGCATCGGGTTGGCCGGGGTCTCGAAGAACACCGCCGTGGTCGGCACCGAGAGCGCCTGCTCCCACTGGTCGAGGTCTTCACCGTCGACGAACACCGTCTCCACGCCCCAGCGCGGCAGGATCTCGTTGCACACCACGAAGCAGGAGCCGAACAGGCTGCGCGCGGCGACCAACCGATCGCCCGCGCCGAGCAGCGCGCCGAGCGCCGTGAACACCGCCGACATGCCACTGGCGGTCGCGAACGCCGCCTCGGCGCCGTCGAGCAGCCGGATCCGCTCCTCGAACATGGCGACCGTCGGGTTGCCGTAGCGGGAGTAGACGAAGTGCTCCACCTCGCCGGTGAACGCCGCCTCGGCCGCCTCCGCGCTCTCGTAGACGAAGCCGGAGGTGAGATACAGGGCCTCGGCGGTCTCCTCGAAACCGGAGCGACGCAGGCCGCCGCGCACCCCGAGGGTGGCAGGGCCGACGCCCTCGGGCAGCGGCTTGTCGAACGCGCCGCCGGTGATCACGACTGCCTCCACGGCAGGCCGGTGGCACGCCAGCCGGTGGCGCCGCGATGGCCGGACGCGTCGAGCGAGCCCTCGAAGCCCTCGATCACGTTGTAGGAGGGCTCGATGCCGAGCCGGGTGGCGACGGTCGCCGCGTGCGCGGAACGCTGGCCGGAGCGACACAGGAAGACGACGGGCGCCTCGGGGTCGCGACCCTCCAGCGCCTTGCTCAGCTGCTCGGTGAACTGCGGGTTGGGCGCGCCGTTGCCGTCGACCCACTCGATCAGCACGGTGGGTCGCTCGATCGAACTGGTGTCGGGCACTCCGACGAAGCGCCATTCCGCCTCGGTGCGCACGTCCACCAAGACGGCGGCGGGATTGTCGCGCAACACCTCCCACGCCTGCTGCGGGGTGATGTCACCGGCGTAAGTCATCTCGAACCTCCTGTGAATCCGCACTTGCCGCACCTGGTTCGGTGCGCGGCCAGGTCGTCACCCGGAGCACCCCACCGCGGAGGAGGGTTGCCGACCAGCTGAGCCGGGGCTTGGCGCTGGTTCTCATGACCTAGGGACTGAGATTGCCTGCACCGAGGTCACCGTGTCAAACATTGCAGACGAGCCATTTGTCGTCCGTCCGGGTGAGGTTCCAGGTCGCGGTGTACTCCTTGCCGTCGACCTTGGTGGTCACCGTGGCCTTGGCCCGGTCGCCGTTGAGGGTCTGATCGGTGACGGCTATGAGTTCGATTGCCTTACCGGTGCCTTCCTGCCCGGCCAACGGCGACTTGGCGGGGTCGAAATCGGGGCAGCCGGTGCCCGGTGGCGGCACCATGTCGGTGTTGTTGGCGCCCTCGACGAAGTTGCCGACGGCGCCGGCGATCTTCTCGGCCTCTGTGACATTTTTCTCAGCGGGCGACAGCACGCCGCCGAGCCCAATGGCCACCAGCACGACGACGGCCAGCGCGGCCGCGGCAAGGAACGGCGCGAGGGAGCGCTTGTCGGTCTGATCGACCTCGATCGGTTCGCCTTCGTCGGGGGACTTCTGCTCGGTCATGCATCGATCATCCCTGGTCGGCGGGGGTATCCGACGCCCGGCCCCCGCACGCGAAGCGCCTGCCCGTTTCGCGCGGCTATCGTGGGAAGCGGGCCCGTCCGGCACCGAGCCCGCGGCGGCGGGCATCCACCCAGTTCACCGCACCGGCGCGGGCGACAACCGGCAGCACCGATAGAATCGCGAGATTGAGACCTGCTGCCATAGCCATATGGCAGCTCACCGTCGTAGCGATCTGGGGGCCGTGAGAGCCACGAGCCAGCATCACCAGAGTTCGTGGCGCCGGGTGCAAACAAGCGGTCCGTCAACTTAGCCTAAGCTAAGACGGACGCCATTGAACGTTTCGACCATAAGGGTGCGCGTAAGAGATGACCGAACAGAGTGCAGCGACTCGCCCGCTCCGCATCGCGATCGTGGGCGCAGGACCGGCCGGGATCTACGCCGCCGACGCGTTGATGAAGTCCGATGCCGAGGTGAGCATCGACCTGTACGAGCGCATGCCCGCGCCGTTCGGGTTGATCCGCTACGGCGTCGCGCCGGACCATCCGCGGATCAAGGGCATCATCACCGCCCTGCACAAGGTGCTCGACAAGGAGCAGGTGCGCCTGCTCGGCAACATCGACTACGGCACCGACATCACCCTCGACGACCTGCGTCGCTTCTACGACGCGGTGATCTTCTCCACCGGCGCCAACGCCGACCGCGCGCTGCCGATCCCTGGCATCGACCTGGACGGTTCCTACGGCGCGGCGGACTTCGTGTCCTGGTACGACGGGCACCCGGACGTGTCGCGTTCGTGGCCGTTGGACGCGGAGAAGGTCGCGGTGCTCGGTGTCGGCAACGTGGCGCTGGACGTGGCGCGCGTGCTGGCCAAGACCGGTGACGAGCTGCTGCCGACCGAGATCCCGCCGAACGTCTATGAGGGTCTCAAGCAGAACAAGGCCGTCGAGGTGCACGTGTTCGGGCGTCGCGGTCCCGCGCAGGCGAAGTTCACCCCGCTGGAGCTGCGCGAGCTGGATCATTCGCCGACCATCGAGGTCATCGTCGATCCGGAGGACATCGACTACGACGAGGGTTCGGAGGCCGCGCGCCGCCACTCCAAGCAGGTCGACATGGTCGCCAACACCCTCGAGCAGTGGGCCATCCGCGACCAGGGCAACCGCCCGCACAAGCTGTTCCTGCACTTCTTCGAGTCCCCGGCCGAGGTGCTCGGCGACGAGAACGGCAAGGTCGTCGGTCTGCGCACCGAGCGCACCCAGCTCGACGGCACCGGCAACGTCAAGGGCACCGGTGTGTTCAAGGACTGGGACGTGCAGGCGGTCT